>CAKUGR010000025.1 GCA_934654775.1 uncultured Collinsella sp. | reverse complement strand
GGTATCGGGTTCCCACATTCATCCGCACATGTACGGATGAATGTGGGAAGTGTTCGGATGAAGTTGATAATCAAGGAGTAGTCAAAAAGGCCCCGTCCCAAATTAGCTGTCTTGCCGTGGAGGGCGGGAGCGGGTAAGATATATCGAGCGCCTAGCGCGTTCGATGGGTTCGGATGACGACATGTTCCGAATCTGGTCAGGTCCGGAAGGAAGCAGCCATAAGGAGCCTCTGTCGGGCATCCGAATCCATCGAGCGCACGGGCGCTTTTTTGTGCCGCGACATGGTCCGGGAGGCGGCGAGGTATTTGGTGTCTCGCTGGTCCTCGGCTTCGCCTGCGGGATCGCTCGACTACCAAATACCTCGCCGCCTCCCGGACCCCGTCGTCCAAAAATCACCCGTAAAGGTGCATTAATCTGAATAGTTCTATCCCTTGTGGAGTATTGTTCGTTGGTTGCGTCGAGGCATTGGTGCTTGCCTGTCTAAGGATTCGAGTCTTTGCTGGGTTGTTTACGCATCCTCTGGGGCGGCAGTACTATCATGGTTCGAATTGAGTGTGGATGATGATAGGGAGCGCCTTTTTATGATTGAGCTGCTTAGGCGTTTTGGTGGTAAGTTTCGCCGGTATATGGTGATTGGTCCTGCGTGCAAGTTGATCGAAGTGATTTTTGACCTGCTGACGCCGTTGATGATTGCCCAGATGATCGATAAGGGCATTGGCTCGCACGACGTGAGCGCCGTTATCCACTATGGCATGGTACTTGCCGCTATGGCCGTGGTCGGCATCTCGTTTACGCTCGTCTGTCAAAAGATGGCGGCGCTCACCTCGCAGGGCATGGGCACCGACATTCGCGGCGCGCTCTACGAGCACATCAACAAACTGAGCTACGCCGAGCTCGACCGCTTTGGTACGCCGTCGCTCATCACGCGCATTACCAACGACGTCAACCAGGTGCAGCTGGCCGTGGCGCTGGGCGTGCGCATGCTCATCCGCTGGCCCTTCTTGGCGGTGGGCTCCATGTGCGCGGCCCTTGCCATCGACCTTAAGCTCGGCATCATCTTTTTGATCTGCACGCCCGCCATCGGCCTGGTGTTTTGGTTTGTCATGGCGCGCTGCATCCCGTACTACAAGCAGCTGCAGGCAAAGCTCGACCGCATCGCGCTTATCTGCCGCGAGGGGCTTTCGGGCGCTCGCGTGGTTCGAGCGTTTGTGCGCGAGGATCACGAGCGTCAGCGTTTTGCCCAGGCTGCCGATGACCAGGCGCATGTCGCCATCGCGGTGGGTAAGCTCTCGTCGATTCTCAACCCCGTCACGTTTTTGGTGATGAACCTGGGCGTGTGCGCCATCCTGTGGGTGGGCGGCATCCAGGTCAACGTGGGCGAGCTCACGCAGGGCCAGGTCATGGCGTTCGTCAACTACATGACGCAGACCCTCACCTCCATCGTCTACGTGGCCAACCTGGTTGTGGTCTTTACCAAGGCGAGCGCCAGCGCGTCGCGTATCAACGAGGTACTCAATTGCGTGCCGAGCATCACCGACGAGGGCAACGAGCCGGTCGCCCTGCCCGAGCTGGGCAATGTCGCTCCCGTTCCTGCGTTGAGCTTTGACCATGCGAGCTTTTCGTTTGGCGTGGGCGCGGCAAATGCCGTGAGCGATGTGACGCTGGAGCTGCCGCTGGGCAAAACGCTCGGCATTATCGGCGGCACGGGCAGCGGTAAGTCGACGCTCGTCTCGCTCATCCCGCGCCTGTACGACACGGGCGCGGGCAGCGTGAGCGTAATGGGTGCCGACGTGCGCGCCTGGCCGCTCGATCAGCTGCGCCATGTGGTCGCGACCGTACCGCAGCGCGCGTCGCTCGTGAGCGGCACGATCCGTAGCAACCTAACCTGGCGCGACGAGTCGGCAACTGATGAGGAGCTCTGGGCGGCGCTCGATATGGCGCAAGCGAGCGAATTCGTGCGCAACAAGCCGCAGGGGCTCGACGCCCCGGTCGAGGCGGGCGGCAAGAACTTTAGCGGCGGTCAGCGCCAGCGCCTGACCATCGCACGTGCCCTGGTGGGCTCTCCACAGGTCCTAATCATGGATGACTCCGCCTCGGCGCTCGACTTTAAGACCGACGCGGCGCTTCGCCATGCCATTCGCGAGCGCAGCGTGCGCGGTGCCGCCGAGGGCGGGCTGCCGCTGACCACGGTGATCGTGAGTCAGCGCGTCTCGACCGTGCGCGATGCCGACATGATCTGCGTGCTCGACCACGGCTCGGTCGCGGGCCTGGGTACGCATGACGAGCTGTACGCAAGCTGCCAGCTCTACCGCGAAATTTGCCAGTCGCAGCTTCGTCGCGAAGAGCTCGAGGGCCAGCAGGGGAGCGCGATGCCTGCTTCGGACTTCACTCCTGCATCCACCTGCGCAAAGGAGGGCTGCTAGATGAATCCGTATACTTCCTCCGGTTCGGTCGCCACGATGACCGCTAACGTGTCCGGCAACGATAACCTTAACGACATGGGCGACGGTCCGCGCCAACCTGGCGATCCCGAGCGCTATCCCGTGGGCGCGGTGACCCGTCGCCTGATGGGCTACGTGCGTCCGCACCGTATTTCGTTTGCGGCGTCGTTTGTGAGTGCCGCCATCTCGGTGATTTTGCAGCTCTACACGCCCATCCTCATCGGTGAGGGCATCGACCTCATTGTTGCCGCCGGACAGGTGGACTTCGACGCGCTGTTGCCGCTCGTTACCAGGCTCTCGCTCGTCGTGGTGGGTGCCGCGGCCTTCCAGTGGCTGCAGGGCTATTGCGTCAACCGCCTGTCCTACGAGACGGTGCGCGACATGCGCGTGGAGGCGAGCGACAAGCTCAGCCGTATGCCGCTCAGCTTTATCGACAGCCACGCACACGGCGACCTTATGAGCCGCGTGGTCAACGACGTCGATCAGGTGGGTGACGGCCTGCTGCAGGGCTTTACGCAGCTCTTTACCGGCGTCATCACCATCGTGGGCACGCTCGCGTTTATGCTCTCCATCAACCTGACCATGACGCTCGTGGTGGTGCTCGTCACGCCGCTTTCCATCTTTGCTGCCGGCGCCATCGCCAAACTGTCCAACAAGAGCTTTACGGCTCAGCAGCGTATTCAGGGGCAGCTGGGCGGTCATATCGAGGAGTATGTGGGCGAGCAAAAGCTTGTGGATGCGTTTGCCTACGGACCAAATGCGCAGCAGCGCTTCGATGCCCTCAACGCCGAGCTCTACACGGCGGGCGAGCGCGCGCAGTTTATGGGTTCGCTCTCTAACCCCGGCACGCGCTTTATCAACAACATCATCTACGCTGTGGTCGCCGTGATCGGCTGCGTGGGCGTGATCACGGGCGTGCCCGCGGCGCTCACGGTGGGCGGCGTGCAGATTTTCCTGTCCTATGCCAACCAGTACACCAAGCCGTTCAACGAGGTCACGAACGTCATCACGCAGATCCAGACCGCGTACGCCTCGGCGCGCCGCATGTTCGCGTTGCTCGATGCGCGCGAGCAGGAGCCCGACGCGTCGGACGCTGTAGAGCTTGCCGCGCCGCAGGGCGAGGTCGCCTTTGAGCATGTGGACTTTAGCTATGTGCCCGACCGCAAGCTGCTGCAGGATATCTGTATCGAGGCAAAACCCGGCATGCGCTTTGCCCTCGTTGGCCCCACGGGCTGCGGAAAGACAACGCTCATCAACCTGCTGCTGCGCTTTTACGATATCGATGCTGGGCGCATCGCGGTCGATGGCCGCTCCTCGCGTGACTACACGCGTGCGAGCCTGCGCCGCGCCTTTGGCATGGTGCTGCAGGACACTTGGCTGTTCGAGGGCACCGTGGCCGAAAACATCGCCTACGGTTGCCCCGACGCCACGCGCGAGCAGATTATCGAGGCGGCCAAGCGCGCGCATGCGCACAAGTTTATCGTGCAGCTGCCCCAGGGCTACGACACGGTGATCTGCGAGGACGGCGGCACGTTTAGCCAGGGCCAAAAGCAGCTGCTGTGCATCGCGCGCGTCATGCTCACCGACCCGGCGATTCTGCTGCTGGACGAGGCGACCTCGAGCATCGATACCCGCACCGAGCTACAGGTGCAGGCGGCATTCGACGAGCTCATGGCCGGCCGCACGAGCTTTGTCGTGGCGCACCGCCTGTCGACGATTCGCAACGCTGACTGCATCCTCGTGATGCGCGACGGCGAGATTATCGAGCGCGGCACGCACGATGAGCTGCTCGCGGCAGGCGGCTTCTACGCCGAACTCTACCGCAGCCAATTCGCCCAGTAAGCAGGTGCGTGGGGCAAATTAATCAGAAGTGTTTGTCCCAAGATTATGCATTCTATCTGCGGCGTGGTGACGATTGACGGTATTTTGTGGTGACGGTTGTCATCGATTCGGGGCATAGGGCAGCTTAGCTGTCTCAAAGCGTATAAATTTTGGGGCTTGCGTTGCTGGTGTGGATGCCCATTGATATCGTCCGCTCTGCCAATCGGTAGAAGTCGGTTTACATCTGCGTCGTTAGTACTAAGATATTCATCTAATAAATTGCATTAGTGGCTTTAGTTTTGGGGGAAACGAGGCAACGTGACTATGACGTGCTCTTTGGTGGTTAACAGCAAGAGCGGTAATACCAGGATGGTTTCGGGTACGATCAAGCGCACTCTGCAGGCTGCGGGCGTTGAGTTTGTCCATGCCGCGGCGTTGAGCGACGATGCGGATGCAGAGCAGGTTGCGCTCGAGGCGCAGGGTGCCTGCGCGGCCGACACGGTGCTCGTCGGTTTTTGGTGCGACAAGGGCTCGTGCACGCCTTCGGTCGCGGCGTTGCTCTCTGCCTTGCACGGCAAGCGCGTCTTCCTGTTTGGCACCTGCGGCTTTGGTGCCGACCAGAGCTATTACCAGCAGATTATCGACCGAGTGTCGTCTAGTTTGGCCGAGGATGCCGAGCTTGTGGGTTGGGCGATGTGCCAGGGCAAGATGGGCCCCGCGGTCAAACAGCGCTACGAGACCATGCTCGAGCAAGATCCCGACAATGCCCGCGCTAAGTTGCTGCTCGACAACTGGGTCGCCGCAAAGGATCACCCCACCAAGGAGGATTTGGACAACATGGCTGCAGCCGCCAAAAAGGCCGTGCTGGGGGAGTAGCTCCCATCGCTGACGGCGGTCGGTCCATCTTTCTAAATGTAACGTCCTCCCGGGCGTCGGGGCACGAAGTTCCCTGCTCTACAGTCCTGCGCAAGACGAAGGCCACATTAAGTGGCCTTCTTTGCGTATTCAAGACTTTAGTCTGCTGGGCGCGCAGCGGCCAGCTTCAACCCACCCGCTATGCGGGTGGAGACAAACGGCT
>CAKUGR010000024.1 GCA_934654775.1 uncultured Collinsella sp. | reverse complement strand
AGCCGAGCCGAGCCGAGCCGAGCCGAGCCGAGCCGAGCCGAGCCGAGCCGAGCCGAGCCGAGCCGAGCCGAGCCGAGAAAAGTCGCTGCATTTCCATTCGCCATAGTCAAGCCCTCCTTCCCTATTGTAATTCTCCACTTATGATTTTACCTGCCAATTCAATCATAAGTGGGGGATTATAAAAGCCGAAAGGGAGAGGACTTCCTTACGAAGCCTCTCCCTTTCGGGGCCTTCTATTTAGAGGAATTCGCCTACTCGGTGGACTTCGGGTTCTAGGTCTACGCCGAACTGCTCTTTGACTTTGGCTTGGATGTGACGGATGAGTTCGTCGACGTCGGCTGCGGTGGCGTGGTCGGCGTTGACGATGAAGCCGCAGTGCTTCTCGCTCACCTGTGCACCGCCGATGGCGTGGCCGCGCAGGCCGGCGTCCATGATGAGTTTGCCGGCAAAGTAGCCCTCGGGGCGCTTGAAGGTGGAGCCGGCGCTTGGCATGTCGAGCGGCTGCTTGTCCTCGCGGCGTTGGCGGTAGTCGTCCATGTCGGCCTTGATCATCGCAGCGTTGCCCGGGGCGAGATTGAAGGTGGCCGAAAGCACGATAAAGCCGTCGTCGGCGATGCGGCTTTTGCGATAGCCCAGGTTGAGTTCATCGACATCGAACTCAATGATGTTGCCGCTGCCGCGCGTGCCGTCGTCGAGCACGCGGGCGGGCTTATAGACACGCACGGACTCCAGAACATCGGCCATGCAGGCGCCGTAGGCACCGGCGTTCATATAACAGGCGCCGCCGACCGAGCCGGGGATGCCCGAGATGGGCTCCATGCCGGTAAGGCCGGCCTCGGCTGCCGCGGCCGCGACATCCGAGAGCAGCGCGCCGGCTGCTGCCGTGACATGCGTGCCGTCGACGGTGATGTTGGAGAGGCCTTCGCCCAGCACCACGACGACGCCGCGGATACCCTTGTCACCGACGAGCAGGTCGGAGCCGTTGCCCACGACGGTGAGCGGCAGATCGCAACGGTAGCAGGTGTCGAGCGTGGCGACGAGGCCCTGCTCGGTATCGGGCGTAACGAAGACATCGGCCGGACCGCCGATCTTAAACGTGGTGTGCTCGCGCATGGGCTCGCTCATGAGCACGTTGTCCTCGCCGGCAACACCGGCGAGCGCGCAGAGCAGGTCCTCGTTAAAAAAGTCATTCTCGTGCATACGAATATCCGCCTTATGGTGGTCGTTTTCATCAATCGAATGCAATATACCCCACCCGGATGGATTTGGTGCAAAGTAACCTGACCCCAATGCACCAATCGGCTTGCGCTGGCGGCGATAAAAGTGCCGTTTACCGGATTGGTAAAGTGTTTATCATCGAGGTAGAGGGACGGTCGCTATACTTTCAAGAGATTGCGCGAATACTCGGAAGGAGCGAGATGGGCAACAAGGTTACTCTCAAGCAGATTGCCCAGGAGGTAGGGCTTTCCCCCTCGTCGGTCTCGCTTGTCCTTAACAACCGACCTTGCCGTATCTCGGAAGAAAACCGCAAGCGCATCAAGGAAGTTGCCGCACAAAACCATTATGTTCCCAACCAGATCGCGCGCAGCCTGGTCATGCGCGAATCGCGCACCCTGGGTCTTATCGTGCCCAATATCGAGAGCCGCTTTTTTGCCTCGCTCGCAGGCAGTCTAGAGAAACGCTGCCGCGAGGACGGCTATGCACTCTTTATTACCAGCTCGGGTGGAAGTGCCGAGGACGATCTTGAGCTGCTGCGTCAGTTGGTGACGCGCGGCGTCGATGGTGTGTTCCTGGTTGTGGGCGACGAGTTCTCGGACGACCGCGCTCTGCGCGAGGAAGTCAGCCACCTGCCCATTCCGGCCGTGATGGTTGACCGCGCCATTGAGGGACTTGAGTGCGACAAGGTGATGTTCGATCACGAGATGGGTGGCTATATGGCCACGCGCTATCTGATCGAACAGGGCCACCGCCGTATTGCCTGCTTGGTTAACGCGCGCCGTTCCAATACGGGTCGTAAGCGTCTTGCCGGCTATGAGCGCGCCCTGCGCGAAGTGGGCCTGCCCATCGACGCGCGTCTGGAGTTTGAGAGCGAGTATTACATTCCGAGCGCCTACGAGGCATCGGAGGCGGTGCTGGCGACCGACGCCACCGCCGTCTTTGCAAGCTCGGATAACATTGCGCTGGGCCTACTTAAACGCCTGCACGAGATGGGGAAGAGCATTCCGGGCGATATCTCGGTCGTAAGCTATGACAACTCGGCAGCCGACGTTCTCTTTGAGCCGGCGTTGACCGCGATCGAGCAAGACCCCGGCGTGCTTGCCGAACACGCTTTTGGCTGCATGTCCAAGCGCCTTGCCGGTAAGGGCGGCAGGCGCGCCGAAGAGGTCGTTTTGGAGCCTGCGCTCATCGTAAAGGGCAGCGTGCTCGAGCTTACTAAACACAACTAAACACGTTTATCAATTCATGCAGATTGAATATGGAGTACCTGTGACAGATAATGCCGCAGGTGAATGTCGCGTTTTACCGATCGATGGGATCGATAAAGATGATAAAACGTTTTTTCACCATGATAAAACGTTTTAGCAAATATACTAGTCCCAACGAAAGGTTGCCGTATCGGAGGGCGACCGCTCAGCGAAGGGACATAAACAATGGCTAAAACACTGGGAACGCCGTGGCAAAAGCTGGGACACGAGGTGCCCGCTTCCGAGCTCGAGGGTGTCGATCTGTATTGGCGCGCTTCGAACTACCTGTCCGTCGGCCAGATCTACCTTCGCTCCAACCCGCTGATGCGTACCGACTTTGTGGACGAGAAGACCGGTGAGACGCGTGACTTTGGCCGCCCCGACGTTAAGCACCGCCTGGTTGGCCACTGGGGCACCACGCCCGGCATTAACTTCCTGTTCGGCCACGTCAATCGCCTCATCGCCGATCACAACCAGAACGCCATCTTCCTGATGGGCCCTGGTCACGGTGGTCCCGCGGGTACCGCCCAGTCGCTGCTCGACGGCACCTACCGCGAGATCCGTCCCGACATCACCGATGACGAGGCCGGCCTGCAGAAGTTTTTCCGCCAGTTCTCCTACCCCGGCGGCATTCCGAGCCACTTTGCGCCCGAGACGCCCGGCTCCATTCACGAGGGCGGCGAGCTCGGCTACACGCTCAGCCACGCCTACGGCGCCGTCATGGACAACCCGAGCCTGCTGGCCGTGGCCGTGGTGGGCGACGGCGAGTCCGAGACCGGCCCGCTTGCCACCTCTTGGCAGTCCAACAAGCTCGTGAACCCGGCAACCGACGGTATCGTTCTGCCGATCCTGCACCTCAACGGCTACAAGATCGCCAACCCCACCATCCTTGCCCGCGTGTCCGACGAGGAGCTCACCAAGTTCTTCGAGGGCATGGGTTATAAGCCGCACTTCTTTGTCGCCGGCTTTGACGACGAGAGCCATACGAGCATCCACGAGCGTTTCGCCGCCCTGTTTGAGCAGGTCTTCGACGAGATCTGCGACATCAAGGCCACCGCTCAGGCCCAGGCCGCCGCGGGCGAGACCGTGGTCCGTCCGGCTTACCCCATGATCGTCTTCCGCACGCCCAAGGGCTGGACCTGCCCCAAGCAGATTGACGGCAAGAAGACCGAGGACTCCTGGCGTGCGCACCAGGTGCCGCTGGCGAGCGCCAAGGACACCCACGAGCACTTCCGCGTGCTGCGCGAGTGGCTGCGCTCCTACAAGCCCGAGGAGCTCTTTACGCCCGAGGGCCAGGTGCGCCCCGAGGTGACGGCCTTTATGCCGACCGGCGAGCTGCGCATTGGCGCCAACCCCAACGCTAACGGCGGTAAGGTGCGCCGCGAGCTTGAGCTGCCCGATGTCCACGCTCACGAGATTCCCGTTGCAAGTAAGGGTCACGGCTGGGGCTCCACCGAGGCCGCCCGCGTCTTTGGCGAGTACACTGCCGACGTCCTGGCCAAGAACATGGACGATTTCCGCATCTTCGGTCCCGACGAGACCGCGTCTAACCGCCTGCAGGCTGCCTACAAGGTGACCAAGAAGCAGTGGGATGCCGGCTTCTACGAGGACGAGGCCAACGACGAGCTGCTGGCCGGCTCCGGTAAGGTCGTCGAGCAGCTTTCCGAGCACCAGTGCGAGGGCTTCCTCGAGGCTTACGTGCTCACCGGCCGCTCCGGCGTGTGGAGCTCCTACGAGAGCTTCGTTCACGTGGTCGATTCCATGGTTAACCAGCACTGCAAGTGGCTCGAGGCCACCAAGCGTGAGATTCCGTGGCGAGCCCCCATCAGCGGCCTCAACATTCTGCTGTCGAGCCACGTCTGGCGCCAGGACCACAACGGCTTCTCTCACCAGGACCCCGGCTTCATCGACCTGCTGCTCAACAAGGCCAACGACACGCACATCGTGAATGCCTACTATCCGGCCGACGCCAACATGGCCCTTGCCGTTGCCGAGTGCGTCTACCAGTCCACCGACTGCGTCAACGCCATCTTCTGCGGCAAGCAGCCCGCCCCGACCTTCCAGACGGTCGACGAGGCAAAGGCCGAGCTCGCCGAGGGCGTCGCGACCTGGAAGTGGGCATCGACCGCCGACTCGCTCGTCGAGGCCGACGTCGTCGTTGCCACCTGCGGTGACGTGCCGACCCTCGAGGCTCTGGCCGCAACCGATATGCTGCGCGAGCTAGGCATTAAGGTGTGGTTCGTCAACGTGGTCGACCTGCTCAAGATCCAGAACGTTTGCGAGAACGACCAGGCCATCAGCGATGAACGCTGGGCTGAGCTGTTCGGCTGCGGCGAGAAGCCCGTCCTCTTCGCATTCCACGCCTATGCCGGCACGATCCGCCGTCTGATTTGGAACCGCCCCGGCCACGACGCCTTCCGCGTCCACGGCTACGAGGAGAAGGGCTCCACGACCACGCCGTTTGACATGCTGCGCCTGAACAACATGGACCGCTGGGCCCTGGCTGCCGACGTGCTGCGCATGGTCGGCGCCGATAAGTTTGCCGAGCAGATCAACGAGTGGGAGGCTTTCCGCACCGAGGCCTTTGAGTTCGCCTGCGACGAGGGCTACGATCACCCGGCCTTCACCGATTGGGTCTGGCCGGACGCCGCTGCCGCAACCGCAGCCGACGGCGCCCTCTCCGCAACTCAAATGACCGCCGGCGACAACGAGTAGCATCCGGGACGGTCTCGCGCTGGGGCCGCCTCCGGGCGGGTGCCCTTCCTCTGAGAAGTGGGCTTCGCGAACTTCTCAGAGGAAGGGCACCCGCCCGGAGGCGGCCCTCTCGACCGTTTCGATATGCGGGGGCTGATATTTTTTAATGTGATGGGGCTATTGCTGTTACGGACCTGGAAACTGTATATCTTACTTTGGTCAGCCAGTGATACATTGCCGGGGCCGGGGCGGGGGGG
>CAKUGR010000023.1 GCA_934654775.1 uncultured Collinsella sp. | reverse complement strand
GCCGTTTGTCTCCACCCGCATAGCGGGTGGGTTGAAGCTGGCCGCTGCGCGCCCAGCAGACTAAAGTCTTGAATACAAAAAGCCCCGCCGTGCGTAGCACGGCGGGGCCAGCAGCAAGTCAAAAGACCATACGCCTACGGGCGAAGGACCACCAAACTAGGCTAGGCAGCCGGGCAGATCTTCTTGAAGAGCTCGATGACGTCGTCGAGCGTCGCCTCGCGCGGGTTGCCCGGGAAGCAGGCGTCGGCCATGGCGTCCTTGGCCAAGACCTCGATCTCGTCGGCCTTCATGGCCTCGCAGACGTGCGGGATGTTCACGTCGGCGGAGAGCTGCTTGACGGCGGCGATGGCAGCGTCGGCAGCCTCGTCGGTGCTCATGCCCGTGGTGTCAACGCCCATGGCGACGGCAACCTTGGCCAGGCGCTCGGCGCAAACCGGCTTGTTGAACTCCATAGCGATCGGCAGCAGCATGGCGCAAGCGACGCCGTGCGGGGTGTCGTAGTGAGCGGACAGGGTGTGAGCCATGGCGTGGTCGATGCCCAGGCCAACGTTGGAGAAGCCCATGCCGGCGACATACTGACCAAGAGCCATGCCCTCACGGCCGGAGCCGGGCTGACCGGACTTGGCCTCGGCGACGGAGTCGCGCAGGTTCTCGCTGATCAGCTTAATGGCCTCAAAGTGGAACATGTCGGAGAGCTCCCAGGCGCCCTTGGTGGTGTAGCCCTCGATGGCGTGGGTCAGAGCGTCCATACCAGTGGAAGCGGTAAGGCCGGCGGGCATGGAAGCCATCATGTCGGGGTCGACGACGGCAACCTCGGGGGCGTCGTTGGTGTCGACGCACACGAACTTGCGGACCTTCTCGGGGTCGGTGATGACGTAGTTGATGGTCACTTCGGCAGCGGTACCGGCGGTCGTCGGCACAGCGATGGTGAACACGGCGTGATTCTTAGTCGGAGCAACGCCCTCGAGGCTGCGGACATCGGCGAACTCGGGGTTGTTGATGATGATGCCGATGGCCTTAGCGGTGTCCATGGAGGAGCCGCCACCAATGGTCACGATGGCGTCAGCCTCGGCGGCCTTGAAGGCCTCGACGCCGTCCTTGACGTTCTGGATGGTGGGGTTGGGCTTGATCTCGGAGTAGAGGCTCCAAGCGATGCCGGCGGCGTCGAGCTCGTCGGTCACCTTAGCGGTAACGCCAAACTTGACCAGATCGGGGTCGGAGCAGACGAAAATCTTCTTGTAGCCACGACGCTGGAGCTCGCCGGGGATCTCCTTGATGGCGCCGGAACCATGATAAGAGATGGTGTTGAGAACGAAACGATTAGCCATTGATAGCCTCCCATCGTGTGCGGGGCACCCATTACGCCCCACGCTATGAGTCCCATCCTAACGCTTTTGAAACAAAAAACACGTGAGAACGTCAAAATTGTTAAAGCGTTTCAACGTATGATGAAAAATTATGCGGCAAAGGGACAACCCCTCTGCCGCATTCGGTTACTTTCGACAGCCCTCTTTCCAAGCCTCGGCCGCAACCTTCCAGCGAAAACGCAAGTCGCGCTCGCGGTCGATGAACATGATGGCAAACGCGACAAACAGCAGCACACTCGCCACGACGATGGCGTGCAGGCCCATGCGCTCAATACACCAGTTGCCCAGCACGGCGCCAAACACAAAGGTAAAGATC
This sequence comes from uncultured Collinsella sp., assembly GCA_934654775.1. Lineage (GTDB taxonomy): Bacteria > Actinomycetota > Coriobacteriia > Coriobacteriales > Coriobacteriaceae > Collinsella. The sequence continues at coordinate 3,940 of CAKUGR010000023.1, read as the reverse complement.
ACGCCAAAGTACAGCAGGCCGTTTTCCAAAAAGCCGCGCTTGTGGGTGATGATGTAATCGTCCACGTTTTGCAGCGCGTTGCGCAAGTTGCCAATGCACATGGTCGTGGCGATGCCGTGACCGTGAATCTTGCGGAAGCTCTCGACCTGCATGCCGCAGGCAAACGAAGTGAGGCAGTTGGCAAGCAGGTTGAAATCGCCGCCCGGGATAAAGCTCACGCCCAGCAAGATGACGGCTTCAAAGAACACCGTCACCTGGCGCCAGTGAATCACACTGCCAAACCGCTCGTGAACCAGGTCGGCAAGCATAATGCCCACGGCAAACGACACCACGGGAAAGAAATAGCGTCCCGCCAGCGCCCAGTTGCCCTCCGAGATGCTCACACCCACGAGCAGGATGTTGCCCGTCTGCGCGTTGGCGAAAACATGGTCGCGCCCAATGTACGAATAAACGTCCATAAAGCCACCGGCGAGCGCCAAGATGATGCCCAGCTCAATAGACTCCGATATCTGTTTGGCACGCTGCATCGTCTTGCATCCTCCTTGTTGACGACTCTCTCGTGCGTTGGCGGAAACATAGCCACCGTTCATACTGTAACCCATTGACAACATGGCGTGCGTGCGAGACGAGTTCCCCAACGCGCAGATACACAGTCTGGAAACAATCGACTGGCTTAGCGACGCTCTCACTCATCAGCTCGTGTACTCCACCAGTCTTTTTAGCCCCGTCCCAAAAAGACTGGTTACAATTATTACGTGCAGCATACAAACACCGGGAGGGATCGTGGCAAAAAAGCCTCAGCACGCTCAGAACAACCAGCGCAGTCAGCAGGGCAAACAAGGCCAGCTGCAAAAGCGCGGCGGTAAGGCGCAGGCCACAACCGCCAAGGCCACACCCGCCCGCCCCTGGCGCCCGGGCCGCGACAAGTTCCTCCCCGTCAGCCGCGCCGACATGGATGCGCGCGGTTGGGACCAGTGCGACTTTGTCTACATCTGCGGCGACGCCTACGTGGACCACCCCAGCTTTGGCATGGCCATCATCAGCCGCGTACTCGACGCGCACGGCTACAAAGTGGGCATCATCTGTCAGCCCGACTGGACCGACCCCGCCAGCATCACGGTGCTCGGCGAGCCGCGCCTGGGCTTTCTCGTCAGCGCCGGCAACATGGACTCCATGGTCAACCACTATTCGGTGACCAAGCACCGCCGCCACACCGACGCCTATACCCCCGGTGGCGAGGAGGGGCACCGCCCCAATCGTGCCGTCACGGTCTACGGCAACCTCATCCGCCAGACGTTCAAAGAAGCGCCCATCATCATCGGCGGCATCGAGGCGAGCCTGCGCCGTCTGGCCCACTACGACTACTGGCAGGACAAGCTCAAGCGCTCGGTACTGCTCGACTCGGGTGCCGACATCCTCATCTACGGCATGGGAGAGCACGCGATCGTCGAGATCGCCGACGCGCTCGACGCCGGGCTGCCCATCGACCAGATCACCTACATCAACGGCACCGTCTACCGTACCAGCTCGCTCGACGAAGTCTACGACTACGACCTGCTGCCCAGCTGGGACGACCTTTCGTCCGACAAGCTCAACTACGCACGCAGCTTTAACGTGCAGCAGCAAAACATGGACCCCATCACCGGGCATCGCCTGGTGGAGCCCTATCCCAACAACGTCTACGTTGTGCAGAACCCGCCGTCGGCAACGCTCACCACCGACGAGATGGACGAGGTCGCCGAGCTCCCCTACGCGCGCGACTGGCATCCCGACTACGATGCGGCGGGCGGCGTACCGGCCTTTGCCGAGATCAAATTTTCCATTAGCTCCAACCGCGGCTGTTTTGGCGAGTGCTCGTTTTGCGCCCTCACCTTCCACCAGGGCCGCGTGTTGCAGATGCGCAGCCACGACTCGATCATGCGCGAGGCCGAGCTGCTCACGCACGACCCGGAGTTTAAGGGCTACATCAACGACGTGGGCGGACCGACGGCCAACTTTAGCCGTCCGGCCTGCGACAAGCAGCTCAAGCACGGCGTATGCAAGAACAAGCGCTGCCTGTGGCCGAGCGTATGCAAGAACATGGTGGTCGACGAGAGCGGCTACACGCAGCTGCTGCGCGACCTGCGCCAGCTGCCAGGCGTCAAGAAGGTCTTCGTGCGCAGCGGCATCCGCTTTGACTACACCATGGCCGACGCCTCGGACGAGTTTTTGCGCGAGCTGCTGGAGCACCATGTCTCGGGCCAGCTGCGCGTGGCGCCCGAGCACGTGAGCGATGCGGTGCTCTCCGTGATGGGCAAGCCGAGCCGCGCCGTCTACGACGCGTTCTGCCGCAAATTTGAGCGCTTGAATCGTGAGTACGGACTCAAACAGTACGTGGTGCCGTATCTGATCTCGAGCCACCCCGGCTCGACGATGAAGGAAGCCGTGGACCTTGCCGAGGCCGTGCGCGACATGGGTTACATGCCCGAGCAGGTTCAGGACTTCTACCCCACCCCGTCCACCATGTCGACCTGCATGTACTACACCGGCGTGGATCCGCGTACCATGCAGCCGATCTACGTGGCGCGCGACCCGCACGAGAAAGCCATGCAGCGTGCGTTGATTCAGTATCGCAAGCCCGAGAACTACAAGCTCGTGCGCGAGGCGCTGGAGAAGGCCGGCCGTCGCGACTTGATTGGCTACACCAAGCACTGCCTGATTCGCCCCGTGCCGCCGCGCCCGGGCGAGACGTCTGCCAGCGGCGGACACGGGACTGGCAAGAAGGGTGGCAAACCGCACGGTGGTGCCGCCGGCAAGGGGCCCAAGGGCAGCAAGGGGCACGGCGGCATGTCACGTGCGCAGGACACCGCAGGGCGCAATCGCGCGGCCCAGGGACGCCAGGGCGCCAACGGAGGCGGGCGCCGCAACTAGCGCAGCGGTGCGATCGCTGCGTCCGCCCCACACGCGTGGCGCAGCGAGCGCATGGCCTCCACGAGGATGACGCCGGCGATAACGACCGTGATGACCACGTCGAGCGGCGTGGTCACAAACCAGAGCAACGTCATGAGGTACGACCCGGCGTTAAAGGCAAAGTGAAGCAGGATGGTGTAGCGGAGTTTTCCGGTCGTCACGAGCACCCAGCCAAAGATGATGCCGGCGGCGCCCGCGTAGCAGCCCTGCACCCAGTTCATGTGCATAAAACCAAAGACCGCCGCCTGCAACACGATTGCCGCGGCGATGCCCCAGGTGCTTGGGTCCGCCCAGGGTACCATGGCGCCTTCTTGCGCCTGCGCACGGCGCCGACGCTTCCAGAGCGGACGGCACTGCGGGTTAAACGCTCGGAGCGAAAACTCAAAAATGATGCCGCGTACCAGCAGCTCTTCGCAAAAGGGGGCGCCGAGCACCGTGGTGAGGACGGCTAGAAAACTGGTATCGCCCATGCCCGTTTCCTCGACGAGCTCGCTGTAATCGGCCGCGGCCTCGGGCAGCAGCGACAACACGGCGTCGGTCACGTAGCCAACGACCACCTGCAAGGCCAGACCGATCACGATAACGCAGGCAATGCGCCTCCACGCGCCGCGCGCTCCCCCACCGAGCGGGCGCTCGCTTTGCCAGCGAGCCATAAACGAGCGCGGCCATAAATAACGCCACCACAGCAGCGCCATCAAAAACGACGCCGTCTGCGCGGCGGCCTGAAGCAATTGAATGTCGAGGTCGTCGATCGAAAAACCCATGAACACCGATGCGACGCCAAGGGCGGAGAACAAAACGACGCTCAGGGCAATATCGGCAGCGACGACGCCAAAACAGGCAAGCGCCCAAACCATCGCATTGAGCATGCCAACCTCCTCAAAACCCGGCACTTGGGGACGTTCCTTAACTGTCGGCAGAGACGATATGAGCAGGACATAAAAACATTGAGAGCCCCTGCTGCATGAAAGACCGCGGATCAGGCCGACAA
>CAKUGR010000022.1 GCA_934654775.1 uncultured Collinsella sp. | reverse complement strand
GCCTTTAGACGCGAGCCCGGGGCCCGTGGGTTATACCCTAAGAGCAAACCACCCTTTTTAAGGGTGGTTCTGATTTAGGTCGTGGAGACACTGCGGCGGACAGTTGAATATCTTGAATTGTTTGATTCGGTTGATAAAGGTTGATTAGCTAAACGGGATTGCGGAGACTCAGGGGGCAATCTTGCGCGGCGTTACGCTACAGATGTCAGTTATGCAAACTTGCTGGTAATGAAGTAAGACTTTTGAGGGGTTTGGCCCGTGCTCGCGCCGTAACCGTATACTGGTCAACTTGGACGTGTCCGCGCCCACAACTGAGAGGTTTTACTTCATGGGTTTCATCAATTTCATTGCCGAGCTGCTTAAGGACCCGCGCACTGCGATTGCCAGCTGGATCGCCGCCGGCCCACTTATGGCCTACGGCTGCGTGTTCCTTATTATCTTTATCGAGACGGGCGTGGTGTTCTTCCCGTTCCTTCCCGGCGACTCGCTGCTGTTCGCCTCGGGCTTCTTCGCCCACAACGGTGGCTTTAACATCGTGGCGCTTTTGGCCACTGCGTGGGCCGCTGCTATCCTGGGCGACCAGTGCAACTTTATGATCGGCCACTTCTTTGGCCGCAAGATCATCGCCTCGGGCAAGGTGAAGGCCATGACGCCCGAGCGCATCAAAAAGTCCGAGGACTTCCTGGATAAGTGGGGCCACCTGGCCATTTTCCTGGGCCGCTTCTTCCCGTTCATCCGCACCTTTGTGCCTTTTATCGCCGGCATGGGCGGCATGCACTGGCGCAACTTTGTCATCTTTAACGTGCTGGGTGGCATTACCTGGTCGACGGTCTTTACGCTGCTGGGTTACTTCTTTGGTGGCATCCCCTTTGTGCAGGAGCACTTTGAGTTGCTGATCATCGGCATCGTCGCCGTGTCGATCATCCCGACCGTGGTCGGCCTGGTCAAGTCTAAGCTCGGGAAGAAGAGCGCCTAGTTTGCACCTATTTTCGGACGTTAATTTCAAGGTCCGTCATCGGATTCGATGGCGGGCCTTTTGTGTTGAAGGCAAATGAAAATACTTTACTTAGTTAAAGAAAAGCGTTTTATCCAAGGCGCGCGGGGAGTACAATCTCCTGCATGCGAATCGACGCGCCATCGGTTTTGATGTTGCCCGCGTGTCCTGCCCGGCCCTACGCTCCGGGCGCGTGACGTTGCGACGCGGCCGGCTTCGGTCCTTGCGTGCGGGTTCGCGAGTATGCAACCGTGTATGTAAGGAGCGACATATGACTGTCGAGAAGAAGGATATCGATTGGGGTAGCCTCGGCTTTGGCTACATGAAGACCGATTACAGCTACGAGGCCCATTGGAAGGACGGCGAGTGGGACGAGGGCGGCCTGACCACCGACCACACCATGCACGTCTCCGAGTGCGGCGGTATCTTCCATTACTGCCAGGAGGTCTTTGAGGGCCTGAAGGCCTACACCGCCGAGGACGGCAGCATCGTCTGCTTCCGCCCCGACATGAACGCCGAGCGTATGTACAACTCCGCCGAGCGCCTGGAGATGCCCCCGTTCCCTAAGGACAAGTTTATCGAGGCCGTCAAGCAGGTTGTCGCTGCCAACGCCGCATGGGTTCCGCCCTTCGGCTCCGGCGCAACCCTGTATGTGCGCCCGTTTATGATCGGCTCCGGTGACGTGATTGGCGTGGCTCCCGCTCCTGAGTACACGTTCCGCATTCTCGTGACCCCGGTCGGTCCGTACTTTAAGGGTGGCCTCAAGCCTGTTAAGCTGCGCGTTTCCGAATACGACCGCGCCGCACCGCACGGCACCGGCAACATCAAGGCCGGCCTCAACTACGCCATGTCCCTGAAGCCCACGATGGAGGCTCACCGCGAGGGCTATGCCGAGAACCTGTATCTCGACTCCGAGTCCCGCACCTATGTCGAGGAGACCGGCGGTGCCAACGTCCTGTTCGTGAAGGAAGACGGCACGCTTGTCGTCCCGCAGTCACACACCGACTCCATTCTTCCCTCCATCACCCGTCGTTCGCTCGTTCAGGTCGCTGAGGACCTGGGTATGACCGTCGACCAGCGTCCCGTCGAGTGGGCCGAGGTCAAGGCCGGCACCTTTGTTGAGTGCGGTCTGTGCGGCACCGCTGCCGTCATCTCCCCGGTGGGCGAGATCGACAACAAGGTCTATGGTGCCGATGAGACCGTGACCTTCCCGGCTGGCTATACCGAGATCGGCCCTGTGATGAAGAAGCTCCGCGAGACCCTGACCGGCATCCAGTCTGGTGCCGTTGAGGATAAGCACGACTGGGTTTACACCGTCGCGTAAGCTGTCTTAACTGTCCGGCCCGAGTGCGCCGGAAAGGAAGGCCGCCCTCGGGCCTGCGTTACCTCGGCGCTGCCGTTGCGGGCAAAATAGATCTGAATAAAGATGGCGCGCGGCCTTTTAGGCCGCGCTTTTGTTTTGCTTCGTGCCATGTGGGGGTGGTGGCGACGTGCATTTTTGCGAGTATTCTGCAATCGAAGGCTCCTGCATACCGTCGTTCGGGCAAAAATCCGTGCTCGTCGATGCTTTCGCGAATAATAGGCGGGGTTATGGGCCGACAGCGCTTGATTTGCAGGGATATTCGCGGTCTTTGGCATTTATCGTGGCGCCCGATGCTCTTGGTTATGTTGAATACTCCCAAAAATGCACGGTGCTTAGAGGGGGACCTTCGCGACAAAGGAAACCGCCCCGTCGAAGTATGCATTCGACGGGGCGGTTTATGCATATACCCGAATAAGGATACGCTGCGGATCTGTTAGAACTTTACGGTCGGTGCCTGGCGGGCGGCCTCGGCGGCCTCGAAGCCCTGGCGCTCCTTAAACTGGAAGATGCCGGCAAAGATGACGGCCGGGAAGGTCTGGATGGCGTTGTTGTAGCTAAGCACGCAGTCGTTGTAGCTCTGGCGCGCGTAGCTCACCTTGTTCTCGGTGTCTTCGAGCGTGGCTTGGAGCTGCGTAAAGTTGGTGTTCGCCTTAAGATCGGGGTAAGCCTCGGCCACAGCGAAGAGCTGGCGCAGGGCGCCGGTCAGCACGTTGTCGGCTTCCATCTTGGCTTCGGGCGTGGTAGCGCTCACGGCGGCGTTGCGCGCGTTGACCACAGCGGCAAGTGTGTCCTGCTCGTGTTTGGCGTAGCCCTTGACGGTCTCGACCAGGTTAGGGATCAGGTCGTTGCGGCGCTGCAGCTGCGTGTCGATGTTCTGCCAGGCGTTATCAATGCGATTGCGCTTGGTGACCATGTTGTTGTAGATGCCGGCGATGGCGCAGACAATCACAACGACAACAACGATACCGATGATGACGGGAATCATGGTGTCTCCGTTTCGAATGGCCGCGGCGTCTTCCGCCGGCTGCCGTTGGTGTAACGCTACTAGTATACCCGCAACCTTTGGCGATACCGAACTTTCCGGTAAGCGTTATGTTTCCACCAAGGTGAGGCCATTCTCTAAGGGGTGGGCGATACAGGTGTAAGATATGCGACAGATTAGTGAGCGCTGTTTTTTCCTTGAGGAGGGCGATACGTATGGACCTTCGCATCAAGAAAACCTATCGGGCCCTGTTCGAGGCCTTTACCGAGCTGCTCGAAGAGCATCGGTTTGAGGACGTGACGGTCGCTATGCTGTGCGACCGCGCCATGATTCGTCGCACGACGTTCTACAAGCACTTCCGCGACAAAAACGATTACTTCGCATTCTATATCGATGAGCTCATGTCGGGCCTGCCGCAAAAGCGGACCGGTAAGGGGGGCGCGGCACCGGCCGACGACGTGCGCGTGCTCCGTCATGAGGTGTTCGCCGACGCCATGGATATGATTCTGGCGCATGATCAGCTCATGGATAACATCCTAGAGAGCAGCATGTCGGGCATGCTGACCAGCATGATTTGCGACCGCATTGCCCACTCCATCCACGAGCGCGTAATGAGCACACTTGACGAAGACGCATTGGCCCCCGTGTCGCTCGAGACAACATCGGAGTTTATCGCTGGCGGCATTATTCGACTGTTCACAAAATGGTGGGAATCGGGTCACGATCTTGAGCGTCGGTCCGAGATCGCCGACGTGGTCGATGCGCTGTTCGAACGAACCATGACACCGGTGAATCACTAAAAGTGGCGGAGAGAGGGGGATTCGAACCCCCGGAACGCTCTCGCGCTCAACGGTTTTCAAGACCGCCGCATTCAACCGCTCTGCCATCTCTCCGTGAGTCGTAATGATAGCATCGTTTTGAAGTTGCAACAGGGAAGGCGAGCGATGACGATCACCGAAATCGACGAGAAGTTCATGCGCGAGGCGCTGGCCGAGGCGCGTGCTGCCGCGGCGGTGGGCGAGGTGCCCATTGGTGCCGTGGTGGTGTGCGCGGGCGAGATCGTCGCGCGGGCGCACAATCGTCGCGAGCTCGATCGAGACCCTTCGGCGCATGCTGAGTTTGCGGCGTTGTGCGCTGCCGCTCAGGCGCTCGGCCGTTGGCGCCTTTCCGACTGCACCGTTTATGTGACGCTCGAGCCCTGCTGCATGTGCGCGGGCCTTATGGTCAACGCGCGCGTGGGCCGCTGCGTGTATGGCGCGGCCGATGCCAAGGCGGGCGCGCTGGGTTCGCTATACGACCTCAATGCCGATTCGCGTCTGAATCATCGCTTTAATGTGACGGCCGGCGTGCTGGCAGACGAGTGCCGTGAAGTGCTGAGCAGCTATTTTGCCGGTTTGCGCGGCGCGGATGGTTGCGGCTGCGACTGCGGGTCAGATCTTGAAGCGCATACCGCTCATGCCGCGGCGCTGGCTGATGCCGACGAGGTTGCTAGCGCGGCGGTCGACTTTGGCCCCGTGCAGCGCCGACCGCGTCGTGTGCTGCTGGCGATCGACTCCTTTAAGGGCAGCGTGTCGAGCGCGCAGGCGGAGGAGGCCGTTGTCGAAGGCGTGCGCCGTGTATGGCCCGATGCCCAAGTGGCCACGTTGCCGCTGGCAGATGGTGGTGAGGGAACGCTCGATGCCGTTGCCGCGTGCGGCGGTGAGATTGTGGCCTGCGAGGTGGCAGGTCCCTTGGGCGAGCATGTGCCTGCTCGGATGCTGGTTGATGTCGAGCACGAGTCGGCTGTTATTGAGATGGCCGAAGCCGCGGGCATCGGGTACTCGCCTTGCACGGAGTCGGCGGCGTTGGCGGCCACAACCTATGGCGTGGGCGAGCTCATGCTTCGCGCGGTTCGCACGGGCGCAAAGACGCTCTATATTGGTCTGGGCGGCAGTGCCACCAACGACGGTGGCGCCGGCATGTTGCAGGCGCTGGGCGCGCGTCTTGTCGATGACCGTGGCTGCGATATCGCGCCGGGGCTCGCGGGCCTTGAACACGTGGCGAGTATCGATTTGGCACCGGCGCTTCGGGCACTGAATGGCGCACGCATCGTCGTGCTGTCCGATGTCGAGAATCCGCTCGTGGGGCGTCGCGGGGCACTTGCGGTGTTTGGCGGGCAAAAGGGCCTGCCGACAGACGATGTCGAAGCACTGGGCGGGTACGACAGTCGGATGGTCGGTTACGGTCGCCTGCTCGATACGGCGATTGCCGAGGCACGGGCTCAGGGGTTACTGCGCGTGCCCGAGGGCGCACGGACGTTTGGCTCGGTGCTCGGCGTGCCCGGCGCCGGTGCCGCTGGCGGTCTGGGCGCCGCGCTGCTAGCGCTCGGTGCAGAGCTACGTTCGGGCGTGGAGACGGTGCTCGACCTCGTGGGGTTTGACGAGCGCGTGCGCGATGTCGACCTCGTCATAACTGGCGAGGGCAATATGGACGAGCAATCCGCCGCCGGCAAGGCTCCGGTGGGTGTGGCTCGCCGTGCCAAGCGCTATGGCAGGCCGGTGGCCGCCGTCGTGGGCGGCCGCGCCGACAACCTGGACGCGGTGTACGAGCAAGGTATCGACTTGGTACTGCCGATCTGCCGCAAGCCCATGCCCCTCGACCAAGCGCTCGATCCGCAGGAAGCCACAACAAACCTCGTCTGCGCCGGCGAAGCCGCCGCCCAAGCCTATGACCTCGCTCGCCTCTAAAACCCATCCCCTCGATAAGTTGCGGTGAAATACGGAGTGTTTTTGCCTTTAATGTGCCAATTCAGTCCGTATTCCACCGCAACTTCGTGAATGGTCACGCGAGGCTGGCTGCCTTGGGCCTTGGGTCGGACCGTCCGCCACGAAATGCGGCCATCTACTACGTTTAACCGAGTATCCTCGATCATCCCGAATTTTGCGAAATTAAAACCGCAGGTAGAAAGCTTGCCGGTTTTCGAAAAAGCCGGCTATGGTTGACCCCTGCGGCCTAAACGTAGTAGATAGGCCCTTTTCGTGGCGCAGCGTCAGACCAGTCTTTTTGGGACGGGGCTATTTTGACTACTTGCCGATCCGATTGCCCGAGTAGTCAAAAAGGGTTGATTTCCGATCTCAGCCGAACACGTTGAGCGGATAGACCGTTCCCGCAGCTAGCCGAACGCCCCCGAGGCCCC
>CAKUGR010000021.1 GCA_934654775.1 uncultured Collinsella sp. | reverse complement strand
TAAAGCCGTTTGTCTCCACCCGCATAGCGGGTGGGTTGAAGCTGGCCGCTGCGCGCCCAGCAGACTAAAGTCTTGAAGAAAAAAGCCGGGCATAAGCCCGGCTTCGAACTATTCTGGTGGGCCCTCCGGGATTCGAACCCAGAACCCAGGGATTATGAGTCCCCTGCGCTAACCGTTGCGCCAAGAGCCCTTATGTACGGTGAATACAATTCTAACAACGGCAATGCATGCCCAATTGCTTCACTTCACGTCGTGAAATACTACCATGCGCGAGCAAGTCGCACAACGCACGATTAAACCCATTAGTAAACAACGGAAATTCGCGGCGCATCGCAGATAATATGTGTAACAGAGGTAGCTATGGCCATCATTCCAAGGCTCCAATTCATTTATGGGCGAAGTCAACCTGATGCCATTCCAAAACCATGCCGGTTTACTACGACGGATCGACATTCCTCGAGCACGCCTCGTTTTCCGTTTACAAAACCGCAGGTAGAGTGTTTGCGACATTAGCGAAAACGACGGCGTGGTCGGCCATCCCGGAATCATCGTAGTAAACCGGCCCGCTTTTGAGGCGGCGGGGCGGGGCAGGCGGGGCCCGGGGTCACGGTTGGCCCCCGCGCGCGGCGCGGGGGCGGCGGCATCGCCGCCGCGGAAAGTTTTTCCAAAATTGTCCTTGCATCGCCGTCCGAGTTCCCGTATAGTACTTCTTCGCACGGGGGCGTAGCTCAGCTGGGAGAGCGCTTGACTGGCAGTCAAGAGGTCAGGGGTTCGATCCCCCTCGTCTCCACCCGAGCATTGAATGAGGCTCCAACGCAAGTTGGGGCCTTTTTTCATATAGGCACACAAGGTCAAAGGCGGCACCATGATCCTCCTGGTCGACAAGATCGAAAAAAGCTTCGGCGCGCGCGTCCTCTTTAGCGGCGCGTCCTTCCAGATCAACCCCGGCGAGCGCTTCGCGCTCGTGGGCCCCAACGGCGCCGGCAAAACTACCATGCTCAAGATCATCATGGGCATCGACAGCCCCGACGCCGGCCAGGTCCAGTACGCCAAGGACTGCCAGGTAGGCTACCTAGAGCAGGAAACCAACCTGGAGCACAAGGACACCTCCATCCTCACCGAGGTCATGGCTGCTGCCAAGGAAATCCGCCGCATGGGCGAGCGCGCCAACGAGCTGCAGGCCCAGATCACCGAGCTCTCCGAGCAGGGCAAGGACGTCGATGCGCTTCTCAACGAGTACGGCCAGGTCCAAGACCGCTTTGAGCACCTGGGCGGCTACGAGCTCGAGAGCAATGCGCGCAAAATCCTGTCCGGCCTGGGCTTTAAGGTCACCGACTTTGAGCGCCCGTGCTTCGAGTTCTCGGGCGGCTGGCAGATGCGCATCGCGTTGGCCAAGCTCTTCTTGCGCCATCCCGACTTGCTGCTTCTGGACGAGCCCACCAACCACCTGGATCTCGAAAGCGTCCAGTGGCTGCGCGGCTTTATCGCCAACTACGACGGCGCTGTCCTCATCGTCAGCCACGACCGCGCCTTCATGGACGCCTGCGTCGACCACGTCGCCGCGCTCGAGAACCGCCGCGTAACCACCTACACCGGCAACTACAGCAGCTACCTCAAGCAGCGCGAAGACAACCTGGAGCAGATGCGCGCCAAGCGTGCTGCCCAGGAGCGCGATATCGCCCACATGCAGGTCTTCGTCGACAAGTTCCGCTACAAGCCCACCAAGGCCGCCCAGGCTCAGGAGCGCATCCGCAAGATCGAGCAGATCAAAAAGGAGCTCGTCATCCTGCCCGAAGGCCACAAGCACATCGACTTTAAGTTCCCCGACCCGCCTCGCTCGGGCGACATGGTCGTGGGCTTGGAGGGTGTCTCCAAATCCTACGGAGACAAGCACATCTACAGCGATATCGATCTCAAACTCTACCGCGGCGAGCACGTGGCGCTCGTCGGCCCTAACGGCGCCGGCAAGTCCACCCTCATGAAGATCATCGCCGGCCTGGAGCCGCCCACCACCGGCACTCGGGACCTGGGCACCAACGTGGGCGTCGCCTACTATGCCCAGCACGCGCTCGAGGGCATGACCGAGTCCAACACCGTCCTGCAAGAGATCGACACCGTCACGCCCAAGTGGACCGTGCCGCAGCAGCGCAGCCTGCTGGGCGCCTTCCTGTTTAGCGACAACGACTCCATCGAAAAGCAGGTTCGCGTCCTCTCCGGCGGCGAAAAGGCGCGTCTGGCGCTCGCTAAGATGCTCGTGGCCCCCGAGGCGCTCCTGTGCCTGGACGAGCCCACCAACCACCTGGACATCGACTCGGTGGACATGCTCGAGAACGCCCTGCAAAACTTCCCCGGCACCATCGTGCTGATCAGCCACGATGAGCACCTGGTGCGCGCCGTGGCCAATCGCGTCATCGACATCCGCGACGGCAAGGTCACGGTCTACGACGGCGACTACGACTACTACCTCTACAAGCGCGAGGACCTCGCGGCCCGCGCCGCCGCCGAGGCGGCAGGTGAGAGCACGCCGGCCGCAGCCAAGAACGCCAAGGCCGCCAGCGCCGCTCAGGCCAGTGCTCCCGCCCCCGCTCCCAAGCCGGCCGAGGGCAAAAAGACCAAGGAGCAGAAGCGCGCCGAGGCCCAGGCCCGCGCCGCGCTCAACAAAAAGCTCAAGGGCGTGCGCAACCAGCTCAAGAAGATCGAAGCCGAGCTGGACAAGAAGCGCGCCCGCTATGACGAGCTTATGGAATTGATGGCAAGCGAAGAGCTTTATGCCGATCAGGACAAGTTCAACGCCGCGCTGGGGGAATATAACGGCCTTAAGCAAGAGCTGCCCAAGCTCGAGGACGAATGGCTCGAGCTTTCCACCCAGATCGAGGAGGAGACCGCGCGTGAACTCTCGTAAGGCCGCCGCCGTGGCGATGAACATCATCGCCATCGCTTGTCGCATCTGCGGCATCTTTATGAGCGCGATGACCGTGCTGCTGTGTTTTAGCGGCCTCACCGCCAAGCTGCAGATCGTCGGCTTCGTCGTCGAGCTCTCGCGCGCCCTGCCGAGCGCCATCGCCGGCTACGGCGTCATCACCTCGCCCTTTGGCGGTGTGTTCCGCCTGGATTACGCCATCGTGGCCGTCATCCTCTTTGCGGCCGACTACCTGCTCACGCGCGCCTCGCGCCGCGTTCGCTAGGGAAGTGCCATGTCCAGCAGCTACTTCATGAGCCTGCTCGCCAGCGCCGTCGCCGTCATCGTGGGTATTGTCATCCACGAGAGCGCGCACGCCGCCGCGGCCTGGGCGCTCGGTGACAAGACGGCCCGTTCGCGCGGTCGCGTCTCGCTCAACCCGCTCAACCATATTGACCCGTTTGGCACCATCATCCTACCGCTGCTTATGCTTGCCGCCGGCGGCCCGGTGTTCGCCTTCGCCAAGCCGGTGCCCGTCTACCTCAACAACCTCAAGCACCCCAAGCGCGATGAGATCCTGGTGAGCGCGGCCGGCCCCGCATCGAACATCGCGCTCGCGTGCCTCGCCGCAGCTCTCATGCACCTGGCCTATGGCAACCTCTACACCAGCATGTCCTTTGCCGCGGCGTCCCAAATCATGAACTTCGGCGCCACGTTCATCGTGGTCAACCTGTCGCTCGCGTTCTTTAACCTCATCCCGATCCCGCCGCTCGACGGCTCGTCGATCATCGTGCCGTTCCTCAAAGGCAAGGCGCTCGCCAACTACTACCGACTGCAGCAGTACGCCATGCCGATCCTTATCATCGTGCTGTACCTGCTGCCCATGTGGACCGGTATCGACGTGATCGGCCGGTATTTCGACGTTACCGTGTATCCGTTGGCAGAGCAGCTGCTCACCTTCGCAATCGCCGGCATCTAGGGTAAACTTACAGGTCGACCGTGCAAAACGGTCGCAACATGCACCCAAACCGCGCCGCGAAGGCGCCGTCAAAGGAGGTCGAAGATGTCGTATCGCGTGTCGACGCAGGTCTACAGCGGACCGTTCGACCTGCTGCTGCAGCTGGTAACCCGCCAAAAAGTAGATATCGGCGCCATCTCGATCAGCGAGGTGGCAGAGCAATACCTTGCCGAGGCCGAGCGCATCGAGGCGCTGGACCTGGACGTGGCAAGCGACTTTCTGCTGGTCGCGGCAACCCTTTTGGACATTAAGGCGGCCTCGCTGGTGCCCCAGGAAGCCCCGCGCAAAGCCGATGACGACGATGACGAGTTCGACGAGGACCTCGAGGAGCTGAGTGCGCTCGACGGCGACGCCTTGCGCGAGGTCCTGATCCAGCGCCTGATCGCCTACAAACAGTTCAAGGGCGCGGCGGCGGCCCTCGGCGCCCGCATGCAGGCCGAAAGCCGCATGCATCCGCGCGTGGCCGGCCCCGACCCCGAGTTCCTGGGCCTCATGCCCGACTACTTGGCCGGCATCACACTGCGCGGCCTAGCCGTCATCTGCGCCGACTTGGACGGCAAGCGCCAGACCTTTCTGCTGGAGGCCGAGCATGTGGCGCCGCATCGCGTGCCGCTCGACCTGACCGTTGCCTCGGTCGACCGCTTTACCATGGCGCACCAAACCTGCACCTTCCGCGAGCTGCTGGACGGCGACGCCACCACCGAGCAGCTCGTCGTCACCTTTTTGGCCATGCTGGAGCTCGCCAAGCGCGGCTCGCTCACGCTGAGCCAGGACGAGATCTTTGGAACCATTCAGATCAACCGCGTCGAGGGCGCCGAGGCCTACGTGCCCGGCGAGGGCCCCGAACTCACCGAATAGGAGCGGCCAACCATGTCAAACCTTTCAACGCTGGAGGCAAACAGCCTCAAAGGCGCCCTCGAGGCGTTGCTGCTGGTCTCGAGCGACCCCGTGAGCGCCCCTGCGCTGGCAGGTGCGCTCGACATCGCCCCCGGCGAGTGTGCATCGCTGCTCGCCGAGCTCAAGGTTGAGTACGAGGAGGCCAACCGCGGCTTTCAGCTGCGCGAGGTCGCCGGTGGCTGGCGCCTGTTTACGCATCCCGCCTACCACGATGTTGTCGAGGCCTATGTGCTGAGCTGGGACACGCAAAAGCTGTCGCAGGCGGCGCTCGAGACGCTCGCCGTCATCGCCTACCACCAGCCCGTGACACGCGAGGTGGTCAAGGGCATTCGCGGCGTCAACTCCGACGGCGTCATCGCGTCGCTCGTGGACAAGGGCCTGGTGCGCGAGCTCGGCCGCGACCCCCAGCGCGGTCAGGCCATCATCTACGGCACGACCAACGCCTTCCTTGAGAAGTTCGGTCTGCGCTCCATCCGTGACCTGCCCGATCTTGAGCAGTTTGCCCCCGACGAGCAGTCCCGCCAGTTTATCCGCGAGCGCCTGAGCGGCCGCAGTATTCAGTCCACGCTCGAGGAGCAAGCCGAGGACCTGGACGAAGAGCGCGAGTTGCTCGATACCGATGTTGAGGATGTTGAGGCGATCGAGGGCGAGGTAACCCTAGTTAACGACAGCGCCTCGGAGGATACCTATGACGAGGAATAACGAGATAGGGGAGACACGCATCACCGGCGCCACGGACGCAACCGCGTCCGTCGCCCAGCCCGTCTACCCGCACACCATGCGCCTGCAGCGCTTTTTGGCGCGTGCGGGCGTGGCGAGCCGCCGCGGCTCGGAGGACCTGATGACCGCCGGCCGCGTGACCGTCAACGGCCAGGTCGCAACCGAACTGGGCACCAAGGTCGACGTCGACCGCGATCATGTCGAGGTCGACGGCACGCCCGTCACGCTTAACCAGGGCGCTGTGTACCTGATGCTCTACAAGCCGACCGGCTACCTCACCACCATGAGCGATCCGCAGGAGCGCCCCTGCGTGGCCGACCTGGTCCCGCGCGACCGCTTTCCGGGACTCTTCCCGGTGGGGCGTCTGGACCGCGACACCACGGGCCTTTTGCTCTTTACCACCGACGGCGACCTGTCGCAGGATCTACTGCACCCCAGCAAGCACGTCTACAAGACCTACCAGGCGCTCGTAGACGGCCACCTGGCCGATCGCGACTTAGAGCCGCTTCGTCGCGGCATCGAGCTCGATGACGGCCTGTGCCAGCCGGCGATCTGCCGCGTTATTACCGCGCGCGAGGCCGAGGCCGTGGCTCCGCAAGGTGTCAAGCCCGGAACCACCGCCGTGGAGGTCATCATCCGCGAGGGCCGCAAGAACCAGGTCAAGCGCATGCTGAGTAAGATCCACCATCCGGTGATTCGCCTGCACCGCTGTAACTTTGCCGGCCTGGAGCTCAAGGATGTAGCCAAGGGCTCGTGGCGCGAACTCACCGATCGTGAGGTACAGGTCCTCAAGGCCGGTGGCATCCCGCCCAAGCAGGCGAGCGCCAAGCGCGGCGCCGCGCCCGCGACCAACACCGCAAGCCGCACGCGTCATCACGGCAGCCACGGCTCCGCGCCCAAGCGCAACACCTACCGGGAGCGCTACACGGGCTAGCCAGTCCGCCAGCAAGCAGTGTTCGCGTCCCATACCAGCACGTCAACCACCGAAAGGAAGCATTGCATGATCGTCGCCATCGACGGCCCCGCCGGTTCCGGCAAGTCCACTATCGCCAAGGAGATCGCCCGCCAGCTGGGCTTTAACAAGCTCGATACGGGCGCTATGTATCGCGCCGTTACCTTTGCCGCCCTCGACCGCAACATCGACCTGGACGACGAGGCGGCCATCGACGCCCTCGCCGAGCAGATCGACATCCGCTTTACCAACGGCACCGGCGAGGACACGCGCCTGACTATCGACGGCACGGACGCCTCGGCCGCCATCCGCACCCCGCAGGTGGACGCCAACGTCTCCAAGGTCTCGGCCTACCCGGGCGTGCGCGCCGCCATGCTCATCCACCAGCGCCGTGCCGCCGAGGACCGCGATATCGTTGCCGAGGGCCGCGACATCGGCACCGTCGTGTTCCCCAACGCACAGGTCAAGGTCTTCCTGACCGCCGACCCGCGTGAACGCGCCCGCCGCCGCGTGCTGCAGCGCCACCAAAACGACGCCCAGCCGCTGACCGCCGATCAGCTCGAGGCCGAGGTCGACGAGACCCTCGATGCCCTCAAGCAACGCGATAAGCTCGACAGCAGCCGCGAGGTCGCACCGCTCGTGCCCGCCGAGGACGCCGTGCACGTCGACTCCACCGCCCACACCATCGACGAGGTCGTCCGTATCATCGAGGACCTCATCAACCAAAGGAGGTAGCCCATGCGCCTGTTTAAGCAGACGCCCGAGGATTATTACAACGCCCCCTACGCCGAGTTCCCGGCGCTTATCCGCGGCACCGTCGTCGTGGTCATGGCCATTCTTTGGGCCTTCTCAAAGCTTATGTGGCGCTGGAAGGTCGAGGACGCCGACCTGCTGTTTGAGCGCCAGGAAGGGCGCGGCAGCGTAGTCATCTGCAACCACACCTCGATGGCCGAGCTCTTGGCCGTGGAGACGGCACTATTCTTTGGCGGTCGCCGCATCCGTCCCATCTTTAAGTCTGAGTTCGCCAAGACCAAGATCGTGCGCTGGGCCTTTAGCCGCGTCGGCGGCATCCCCGTCGAGCGCGGCACCGCCGACATGAAGTGTCTGCGCGCCGCCCAGCATGCGCTGCAGCGCGGCGAGGACGTCCTGATCTTCCCCGAGGGCACGCGCATCCGCTCGCGCGAGATCAAGCCCGAGGTCCACGGCGGCTTTGCACTCATCGCCCAGATGGGCAAGGCGCCCGTCAACCCGCTCGCCATCTGTGGCTGGTCCGACATTACGCCCAAGGGCAAAAAACTCATGCGCCCCAAAAAATGCTGGATCCGTGCCGGCAAGGCCGTCTCGCTTTCCGACGCGCCGGCCGGGCTTAAGCGCACGGAGCGCCTGGCCTGGTTTGAGTCCGAGGCCATGGGCCGCGTCTACAAGATGCGCGACGAGTTGTGCGCCGAGCACCCGGGCAGGTTTTAGCCATGAGCGAGAACGTTTTGAACACCGCGGCGACCGCGTCCGACCAGGCCACCGCGCCCACGATCGAGATCGCGGCCCACGCCGGCACCTGCTACGGCGTGCAGCGCGCGCTCGATATGGCGCTGGCTGCCGCACCCCAGGCAGGGGAGAGCGCTCAGGTCCACACCCTGGGGCCGCTCATCCATAACCCCATCGTGGTGCGCGAGCTTGCCGAAGCGGGCGTGGGCTTGGCCGAGACCCTGGACGACGCTGCATCGGGCACGGTGATCATCCGCGCCCACGGCGTGGTACCGCAGGTGATCGATGCCGCCCGCGAGCGCGGCCTTACTGTGGTCGACGCCACCTGCCCCTACGTCAAGAAGGTCCACGTGGCGGCCGAGCGCTTGGTACGCGAAGGCTACCGCGTGATCGTCGTGGGCGAGCCGGGTCATCCCGAGGTCGAGGGCATTCTGGGCCACGCCGGCGATGACGCTCAGGTCGTGAGCTGCGCCGCCGACGCCGACGAGCTACTGCTCAAGGGCAAGGTGGGCTTGGTCGTGCAGACCACTCAGACCGCGCAGAACTTGGCTGAGGTCGTGGCCGCCATTACCCCGCGTGTGCAGGAGCTGCGCGTGATCAACACGATCTGCGCCGCTACCAGCGAGCGCCAGCAGGCGGCCGCGTCACTCGCCCAGCGCTGTGACTGCATGGTCGTCGTGGGCGGCAAGAACTCGGGCAATACCCGTCGCCTGGCGCAGATTTGCGCCGACGCCTGCGAGCATACGCACCATATCGAAGAAGCCGCTGAGCTCGAGGCCGCATGGTTTACCGACGCTCAGCACATCGGCATCACCGCCGGCGCTTCCACCCCGCAAGAACACATCGAACGCGCCGTCGCGCGCATCAAGGAGCTTTGCCGCTAATCATGGACCAGACCGTACCCGCATACGCCGCCGAGGTGGCCGATTACGGGCGCAGCCGCGACCCCGAGCCGGGTGAGGGCGCGCTCGTCAAGAACGTGCGTCCCGAATCGCCCGCATGGGATGTGGGTATCGAGCCGGGCATGCGCGTGCTTACGGTCAACGGCGAGCCGCTCACCGACATGATCGTTTGGCTCTGGGAGGCCGACGACGACACCGTCGAACTGTCAGTGTTTGACCCGCGCGACGACACCGTCACCCCCGTGGAGCTCGATCGCTTCCCGGGCGAGGACTGGGGCCTGGAGTTCGACGGCCCCATCTTCGATGGTATGCGTACCTGCGTAAACGCCTGCGTGTTCTGCTTTATGACCATGCTTCCCAAGGGTGGACGCTCCACGCTCTACATTCGCGATGACGACTACCGCCTGAGTTTTTTGCAGGGCAACTTCGTCACGCTCACAAACCTCACCGACGAGGACGTGCAAAACGTCATCGACCGCAACATGAGCCCCATGAACGTATCGGTCCACGCCGTGACCCCCGACGTTCGCCGCCGCATGATGGGCCGCAACGCCCAGCGCGGCATGGACGTGCTCGAGGCAATCATGGCCGCCGGCATCGAGATCCACGCGCAGATTGTATTGTGCCCCGGCATGAACGACGGCGAGGAGTTGGAAAAGACCCTGCGCTATTGCGAGGAGCACGAGCAGATCACGAGCTTGGGTATCGTGCCGCTCGGCTTCACCAAGCACCAGAACCGCTTCAGCTGGTCCTATAGCGACAAGCCCGAGCTGGCACGCGAGACCATTGCCATGATCCGGCCCTATCAGGATCGCGCCTACGAGCGCTTTGGCCGCCATACCTTCCAGATGAGCGACGAGTTCTACCTGGACGCCGGCATCGAGCCGCCCGAGGCCGATTTCTACGACGGCTACCCGCAGTACTACGATGGCATCGGCATGATCCGCTCGTATCTGGACGAGACCAACGATGTCCTTGTCGCCGATGCCGAGCGCCTGGCCCGTGTTCGCGAGGCCATCGCCGCTCGCGACCAGCACTTGCTGTGCCTCTCGGGCGCCAGCGCGCGCGACACGGTGGCGCGCTTCGTGGAGTCGCCGCAGGGCCTCGCCGGCACCGTCACGGCTATCAAGAACCGCTACTTTGGCGGCAACGTGGACGTGACCGGCCTCATCGTCGCGAGCGATATCTTGGAGCAGCTGCCGCAGGACCTGTCGGGGGTTATGCTCTTTGTGCCTAAGCTCATGTTCAACGCTGACGGCATGACGCTTGACGAGTATCATCGTGACGATTTACTCGCAAGCCTTACCCGTCGCGGCGCCGAGGTTCATGTGGTGTCGACCATGCCGCATGAGCTGCTCGATACCCTGGAGCACATCCTTGGCATTGTGCCCGCCGACTCTACTACTTCCACTGACCCTACCCATTAAAGGAGAGCAGATGAAACCTATCGTCGCCGTCGTCGGACGCCCCAACGTGGGCAAGTCCACGCTCGTTAACCGCCTGGCCCAGACCTCGGACGCCATCGTCCACGAGTCACGCGGCGTCACGCGCGACCGCTCGTATCACACGGCCGACTGGAACGGTCGCGAGTTCACCATCGTCGACACCGGCGGTATCGAGCCGCTCAAGAGCGATGACGTGTTTGCCACGTCCATCCGCGACCAGGCGCTCGCCGCCGCCGAGGAAGCCGCCGTCATCCTATTTGTGGTCGACGGCCGCACCGGCGTCACCGAAGAGGACGAATCGGTCGCCCGCATGCTCAAGCGCTCCGACAAGCCGGTCTTTCTGCTGGTGAACAAGCTCGACAACCCCGATCGCGAGAACGACAACATCTGGGAGTTCTATTCGCTCGGCATCGGCGAGCCCACGCCGCTTTCGGCCCTGCACGGCCATGGCACGGGCGACCTGCTCGATGATATCGTGGCCTTGCTCCCCGAGGAGGAGGACGAGGTCGCCGACGAGTTCCCCGACGCGCTGAATGTCGCCATTATCGGCCGACCCAACGCCGGCAAGTCGTCGCTGTTCAACCGCATCCTGGGCGCCGATCGCTCCATCGTGTCGAACATCGCCGGCACCACGCGCGACGCCATCGATACGGTCGTCGAGCGCAACGGCAAGCACTACCGCATGGTCGACACCGCGGGCATTCGCAAGAAGAGCACCGTGTACGAGAACATTGAATACTACTCCATGGTCCGCGGACTGCGCGCCATCGACCGCGCCGACGTGGCGCTGCTCGTCGTTGACGCCTCCGTGGGTGTTACCGAGCAGGATCAGAAGGTCATGGGTCTTGCCATCGAGCGCGGCTGCGCCATCGTGGTGCTGCTCAACAAGTGGGACCTGCTCGACGACGACCGCAAGCGCGAGGCCTGCATGGAGACCGTCGACCGCCGTCTGGGCGTCATGGCTCCCTGGGCTCAGTACCTGCGCATCTCTGCCCTGACCGGCCGCAGCGTCGAGAAGATCTGGGGCATGGTCGACGCCGCCGAGAAGACGCGTTCGCAAAAGATCTCCACCTCGCGCCTCAACACGTTCCTCACCGACCTGCGCGAGTTTGGCCACACCGTGGTGGACGGCAAGCGCCGCCTGCGCATGCACTATGTGACCCAGACGGGCGTCAACCCGCCGACGTTCACGTTCTTCGTCAACCACAGCGACCTGGTCAATGACACCTACCAGCGCTACGTGGAGAACCGCATGCGCTCGACCTTCGACTTCTCCGGTACGCCCATCCGACTCTTCTTTAGGAAGAAGGAGCAAAAGGATGCTTAATCCGATTCTGCTGACCGCCATCTGCGCCGTGGTCTCGTTCTTTATCGGAGCGATTCCGTTTGGCCTGATCCTGGGCCGCGTGTTCAACCACACCGACATTCGCAAGGCGGGCTCCGGCAACATCGGCACCACCAACGCCCTGCGCGTAGCCGGCCCCAAGGTGGCCGCGCTCACGCTGCTGCTCGACTGCCTTAAGGGCGCCATCTGCGTCATTATCGCACGTCCGCTTATCGCGGGCGTGGGCTATGGCTTTCCTGTGAGCATCATGGCGCCTGGAGCCCCCGGCGACTGGATGCTCGGCGTCATCTGCCTGGCTGCGGTGTGGGGGCACATCTTCTCGCCCTACCTCAACTTCCATGGCGGCAAGGGTATCGCCGTGGGCTTGGGCGTCATCCTCGCCTGGTACTGGCCCATCGGACTTTCGCTGCTGGGCATGTTTATCGTAGCCGTCGCCATCACCAAGTTTGTGTCGGTAGGCTCGCTTGCCGCGGCCATCGGTCTTCCCATCGCCGTCTGCGCGGTCTTTCCGTACAGCAGCCTGGGCCTCAAGTTTTGCATGGCGATGATCGGCATCACCGTGGTGTGGGCCCATCGCTCGAATATCCAAAAGCTCATGGCCGGTAAGGAGTCCAAGCTCTCGTTTACCAAGCGCGTCACCGAGCCCGACGATAAGTAGGAGAGAGTCATGAATGTTGCGCTGATTGGCTCCGGCTCCTGGGGAACCGCCGTCGCCGGCCTTGCCGCCGCGCGAGCCGAGCGCGTGACCATGTGGGCCCACAGCGAGCAGACGGCCGCCGGCATTAACGGCGAGCACCGCAATCCCCGCTATCTGGTGGACTACGTGCTGCCGGAAAACGTTGTCGCCACGACGGACTTGGCCCAGGCGCTCGACGGCGCCGAGGCCATCATCTTTGCCGTGCCTTCGACACACCTGCGTGACGTCTGCCACCAGGCGGCGCCGTTCATCGCGGACGAGACCCCGGTTCTGTGCCTCACCAAGGGCATCGAGCCCGAATCCGGCCTGCTCATGAGCGAGATCATCGCCAGCGAGATCGGCAACGAGTCGCGCGTGGCGGCGCTCTCGGGCCCCAACCATGCCGAGGAAATCTGCCGCGGCGGGCTTTCGGCCGCCGTCATCGCCAGCGAGGACCAGCAGGTAGGGGAGACCTTTAAGGAGCTGCTGCTTTCCACGGCCTTCCGCATCTACCTGTCGCAGGACATGACCGGTGTCGAGGTCTGCGGTGCTATGAAAAACGTCATCGCCATTGTGTGCGGCATTTCTGCCGGCTCGGGTGCGGGCGACAACACGCTCGCCCTCATCATGACGCGCGGCCTGGCCGAGATCAGCCGACTGGTGCATGCCCGCGGCGGTCAGGCCATGACCTGCATGGGACTTGCCGGCATGGGCGACCTTATCGCCACCTGCACCTCGGGGCATTCGCGCAACCGCACCTTTGGCTACGAGTTCGCTCACGGCGTGTCGCTCGACGAGTATCAGGCCCGCACGCATATGGTGGTTGAGGGTGCCGTCGCGGCCCGCAGCGTCAGCGAGCTCGCCCGTTCACTGGGCGTAGACATTCCGCTCACCTTTGCCGTGGAGCAAACGCTCTACAACGGTGTTACTTTGGATAGGGCGCTCGAGATTCTTACCGACCGCGTCCCCTCCCAAGAGTTCTACGGACTCACCGACTAGCGCAGAAAGGCTTCTACCATGGGTTCCATCAAAATCGCTCCGTCCGTCCTTTCGGCCGACATGGCCAACCTCAGGGGCGAGCTCGACAAGATCGCCGGTGCCGACTACGTGCACTTCGACGTTATGGACGGCCACTTTACCGGCAATCTTACCTTTGGCGTCGACATCCTCAAGGCCGTCAAGCGCTCCACCGATGTACCGGTCGACGCGCACCTTATGGTGACGAACCCCGACGAGACGGTCGATTGGTACGCCGACGCCGGCGCCGATATGATCACCGTGCATTACGAGGCTTCCACGCACCTGCACCGCACGCTCACGCATCTGCAGCAGCGCGGCGTCAAGGCCGGCGTTGTGCTCAACCCCGCCACGCCCGTCTGCGTGCTCGAGAGCATTATCGATGTCGTCGATATGGTGCTGCTGATGAGCGTGAACCCCGGCTTTGGCGGCCAGAGCTTTATCCCGGGCACCATCGCTAAGCTGCACGAGCTTACGGCCATGTGCGAGCGCCACGGCGTGTCGCCCCTGATTGAGGTTGACGGGGGCATCTCTTCCAAGAACATCGCCGATGTCGTCAAGGCCGGCGCCAACGTGCTCGTAGCCGGTTCTGCCGTATTTAAGTCCGAAGACCCCGCCGCCGAGGTTGCACTGCTGCAGAAGCTGGGCAACGAGGCCGCACAGGAGGCATAAACCCTTATGACCGCAGGTCAAAACCGCATACCCGTGAATCTTGACTATGCCGCCTCGACGCCCATGCGCGCCGAGGCGTGCCTTGCGCAGCGCGAATACGACGAAAGCGAGCTTGCCGGCGTCAACCCCAACTCGCTGCACTCGCTCGGCCGCAAGGCCGCCGCGCGTCTGGAGGTGGCACGTCGCGAGATCGCCCGCAGCTTTGGCGTGCGCGTCCGCCCGTCCGAGATTATCCTGACCAACGGCGGCACCGAGGCCAACCAGCTGGCGCTGCTCGGTCTTGCCGAGGGCGCACGCCAGCGTGATCGCAAGCGCGACCGTGTGATCGTGTCCGCCATTGAGCACGATTCGATCCTGGACAACCTGCCGCTGCTACGTGCCGCCGGCTTTACGGTCGACCTGGTGCAGCCCTGCCGTGCGGGCTACATCGAGCCCGCCGCGTTGAGCGACTTGCTGAGCGACGACGTAGCGCTCGTGAGCATTATGGTCGCCAACAACGAGACCGGCGTGGTACAGCCCATCCGCGAGCTCGCCGCTGCCGCGCACGCTGCCGGCGCCCTGTTCCACACCGATGCCATCCAGGGCTACCTGCATATTCCGCTCGATGTGACCGAGCTGGGCGTCGACGCCATGACCGTTGCCGCGCACAAGATCGGCGGTCCCGTGGCCTCCGGTGCGCTCTACCTTAAGAGCCGCACGCCGCTTCGTCCTCGCATCTTTGGCGGCGGACAGGAGGCCGGCCGTCGCGCCGGCACACAGGACCTGCGCACGCAGCTGGCCTTTGCCGCTGCCGCTTCCGCACTGGCGCCCAACGTGGCCCAGGAGCGCACGACGCTGCAGGCCCTGTCCGACAAGCTCTACGCCACGCTTACGGGCCATCCTCGCATTCACGCCACGATGGGCGACTACGCGCAGGCCGATCGTCTGCCGGGTATGGTTTCGATCTACGTCGACGGCATGGACTCCGAAGAGCTCATCATCAAGCTCGATGCCGCCGGCTTTGAGGTTTCGGCCGGATCGGCTTGCTCGAGCGGCAACATGGACCCGAGCCATGTGCTCAGCGCCATGGGTATCGGCCGCGAGCAGGCACTGGGTGCCTTACGCATCTCATTCGATGACCGCGTAAACCCCGCCGACCTGGACGAGTTTGCCCAGGCGCTGCTCTCGATTGTAGGCGCCGCATGATTGTCTCCGAGTTTGAACGTGCGCTGCTGGCGCGCTACCCCAAGGCGGACGCCGAGGGCTGGGATCATGTAGGGCTATCTGTGGGAGATCCCGCTGCAAAGATCACCGGTGTTGCCTGCGCACTCGACGCGACCGAGGCCAACGTGCAACGCACTCTCGAGTCCGGCGCCAACGTGCTGCTGACGCATCATCCCATCTATATCAAGGCGCCCGAGGCGTTTTGCCCGGCGGATGTATCGCGTCCCCAGTGCAGCGCTGCGTTGTACGAGGCAGCTCGTTGCGGCGTGAGCATCATCTCGCTTCACACCAACCTGGACCGATCGCACGAAGCGCGCGTTCGCCTGAGCAATTTGCTGGGCGCTGAGCCCATGAGCTCACTGGAGCATGTGGACGAGCCTGAGCTCACCGGTCTGGGCGCACTTGCAACGCTCGACGACCCGTCCACGCTGCGCGATCTCGCCAATCGTGCCGCCACGGCGTTTGGCAGCGACCCGCGCGTATGGGGCGAAGCCGAGCACCCGTGTCGCACCGTCGCCATTCTGGGCGGCTCCCTCGGCGATTTTGGTGAGCTTGCCATCGCCGCAGGCGCAGATGTTATTGTGACCGGAGAGGCCGGCTACCACGTGGCGCAGGACCTTGCCTTGCGTGGCCTGGGCGTGATCCTACTCGGCCACGACCGTTCCGAAGAGCCGTTCGTGGATATCTTGATGAACTCTGCAGTTGACGCCGGGGTCGACCCCCGTCATACGATTAAAATACTGAACCCTTGCCAATGGTGGACTGTGACAAAAGGAGAGAACTTATGAGCGCCGGCGCTACGCTACTCAAGCTGCAACAGATCGATTTGGAGCTCGCCCGCAACAAGAGCGAACTTGCCAATATGCCGGAGCTCAAGGAGCTCGCTTCCAAGCGAAAGACCTATGTGAAGCTCAAGTCCGAGATGACCAAGCTCTACGCCCAGCGCAAGGATTTGGACATTGAGCTCGACGACCTCAACACCACCGAGATCCAGACCAACAATGCCATCGAGGCTGCCAAGAAGCGTCACGTCGACGGTTCTGATTACCGCGAGGTGCAGGACCTGGAGAATGAGCTTGCCACCCTGGCAAAGCGTCTGGACAAGATTGAGCACACCCGCAAGGACGTCGTCGTCGCCCATAAGGAAGCGCTCGATCGCGAGGCCCGCGCGCAGGCCATCATCGCCAAGTTCGAGGAGGGCGTGAAGGCCGATACCAAGGCTGCCCGTGCCAAGGCTGCCGACCTGCAGGCTCAGATCGGCGCTGCAACCAAGGAGCGCATCGCCCTTGCCGCTACGCTGCCGACCGACGTGCTCACCGATTATGAGCGCCTGCTCAAGCAGTTCCGCGGCCTGGCTGTCGAGACCATCCAGGGCAACATCCCTACGGTTTGCCACACCGCGCTGCAGGCTTCGTCCATGAGCGACCTCAACCACGACGGTAGCGAGATTACGCACTGCCCGTACTGCCACCGCCTGCTGGTGCTCCCGAGCAAGGAAGATTAAACGATGGCGGCACCCAACAATTCAATGCAACTTGAGGGAAAAACGATCCTGCTGGGTATTACCGGCGGGATCGCCGCCTATAAGTCGTGCAATATCGTGCGCCTGCTGCAAAAGCGCGGCGCGCGCGTCAAGGTCGTTATGAGCGAGCATGCCACGGAGTTCGTGGGTCCGCTCACCTTCCGCGCGCTCACCAATGAGCCGGTCGCGGTGGGTTTGTTTGACGATCCGTCCGACCCTATCCATCACATTTCGCTCGCGCAAGAGCCCGACCTGGTGGTCGTGGCGCCCGCAACGGCCAACATCATCGCCAAGATGGCCAACGGCATCGCCGATGACCTTATTTCCACGACGCTGCTCGCCACGCCGCGACCCATCGTGATTGCGCCGGCCATGAACAACGGCATGTGGAAGGCAGCGGCGACGCAGGCCAATATGGCCACGCTGCGCGACCGCGGTGTGCACGTGGTGGGCCCGGGCAGCGGCTACCTTGCCTGCGGTGACGTGGACAAGGGGCGCATGAGCGAGCCCGAGGACATCGTCGAGGCTATCTGTGAGGTGCTCAATCCCGTCCCGCAGGATCTGGCGGGCAAGCGCATCGTCATCACGGCCGGGCCTACGCATGAGCCGATCGATCCGGTGCGCTTTATCGGCAACCGCTCGTCGGGCAAGATGGGCATCTCCCTGGCGGGGGAGGCCGCACGGCGTGGTGCTGCCGTCACGATCGTGCTGGGGCCAACGTCGATCGACGTACCCCGCGGCGTGGAGTGCGTACGTGTGCAGACCGCCGCAGAGATGCTCCAGGCGGCGCTGGATGCCTTCCAGACGGCCGACGCGGCCATTTGCGCAGCCGCCGTCGCCGACTACACGCCCGCGGCCCCGGCGGACCACAAGCTCAAAAAAGCCAACGAGCGCCTCGATCGCATCGAGCTTGTCGAGACCCTCGATATTTTGGCCGAGCTTTCGCGCCAGAAGGGCGAACGCTGTGTGATCGGCTTTGCGGCCGAGACCGATAACGTCGTGGAGTACGCCGAGCGTAAATTGGCGCGCAAGGGCTGCGATGCGATCATCGCCAACGATGTTTCGCGCGCCGATTCGGGCTTTGGAACTGATACCAATAAAGCTTGGATCGTGAGCACAGCAGGGACGCAAGAACTTCCCGTGCTAACAAAACCCCAGCTCGCAGATTCAATTCTGAACTTGCTCAAAAATAATTAAAAAAGTTCTTGCACAAGGTCAAAGTTTCGGGTTAATATACTCCCTGTTGCGAGCGAGAGCAGAGCAACAAACAAAAGCTTCGGGACGTGGCGCAGCTTGGTAGCGCACTTGACTGGGGGTCAAGGGGTCGCTGGTTCGAATCCAGTCGTCCCGACCAGAAGTTTGCAGGTCAGGCACCTAGTGCCTGACCTTTTTTGTTCAAGACTTTAGTCTGCTGGGCGCGCAGCGGCCAGCTTCAACCCACCCGCTATGCGGGTGGAGACAAAC
>CAKUGR010000020.1 GCA_934654775.1 uncultured Collinsella sp. | reverse complement strand
GGGTCGTTAGCTCAGTTGGTAGAGCAGGGGACTCTTAATCCCAAGGTCCAGGGTTCGACCCCCTGACGGCCCACCAAAGCATGTTAAAGCGACTGGCTTCGGCTGGTCGCTTTTTTGTTGACCTCGCATGGGGTCGAACCCGTCGGGGCGCGGAGCTGAGAAAACGCGTAAGCGTTTGCCAGCGCAGCGCGCAAGGCGCGAAGCGCCGCAGCGGCCGCCTGCGCAGCAGGCTGACCCCCTGACGGCCCACCAAAGCAACCCGGTATATTTACAAATTGAGTCTGCCCTGTGGATCGGTGAAGCCGTCCGTACCCTCTTTGAGCTTCTTCTCGTCTGCCTTCACGCGGCGCTCGAGTTTTTTCGTGTCCTCGGCAGGCGGCAGATTCTCGGGGACAATTCCGCGGTCGAGGAGACTGCCGCGCACACTTGTGTTGTTCTCGATGTGCTCTTGCTTGATCTGGTCTAGACCGTACAGGTCGTGCTCCTCGGCGTTGAAGGCTGTCATCGAGTTCGTGAGGTCTTTTGCTTTGATGAGGACATCGGCCAACCTGTCCGCTAGCGCCGCGCTCTTGGGCACGCCAAGCTGCTGCTTCATTTCCGCCGTGCTTTTGCCGCCGAATAACGCCTCGTCGCCCTTCGACTTGATGATCGCGAATCCTTTGGAGTCCACACCGCGCTTGAACGCGATGCCCGAGAGCTGTTTCTCTGAATCGGATAGCGAGTGGCGCGCCTGCAATCGCTGAATCTCTGCGAAGCGCTGTTCTATGAGCTCCTGTCGGCGTGTCTGCACAGCAAAGTATGCCTGGGCGAGTGCAATTTCCGGTTTGTTAGGGTCTCCGTTTTGGGCGATTAAATAGCACGCATAGCGAGTCAGTTTATAGTCTTTGACGGCCTTTTGACCTATTCCGGTTGGGACTATTTTGCTGGTCTCAGCAAAATAGGAAACAACTGGCATTTCGTTGACTTCACACGATGCCATAGCCCTCTTTATCGCTGTCTCAAAATTTCGCCATTGGGTGTAACCGAGGGGTTCCATTAAATCGCGCGCAAGCCAATACTCGACGCCGTTCTCCTCATGGGCGTAGCTATCAAGTTTTACACGCCACTTCTCGATATCTCTTCTGTCCATATCTCTTCCTTTCTGCTCGTTTTTCTACGCGGACTTTGTCGACTCTGTATTCAGAATGAGAATACTCGCCTGTGCGGACAAGAATGGGCCCCGTGTCGCTTCGAGCTCACGGGACCCATCAATATCGAGAAGTTCTGTTCTAGATAGGTGCCAGCTTAGTCGGCTCGATAGTGTGATCCGAGGCTTTCGGTTCGCTTGCGCATGGTTTTGGCCATCTCTGTTGCCAGCAGCAGCTGCGATTGTAGGCGCGCGAGGGCTGCGATTTCGCTGTCTTGAGCGTTATGCAGGCTCAAAGACGTTGTTTCGGCACTCAAGCTCTCTAGCTCTTGCAGTGCCGCGGAAAGGCCCGTCTCGGTGCGATTGATCATGCAGTAGGTGCTCATCGTGCGTTTGAGGCTGCGTGTCAGGCGCTCTGCATCTGGCTTGGCGAGGCCGCGCTGGCGGAGGGCGATGCCCGTCTTCAAGGGCGTCTCAGAGGCGTCCTGTGCCGCCTGCGCCGCCGTCGCGCCGGCAATGCGTCCAAAGACGATGCCGTTGGCGCTCGACAGGCCGCCAATGCGATCGGCGCCGTGCATGCCGCCTGTCGCCTCGCCACATGCGTAGAGGCCCTTAACGCCTGTGCACGCTGTCTTGTCGATCTTGATACCGCCATTAGCGGCGTGGGCGTACATGGCAATGTGCATTTCGTCGGTCGGCGCAATGCCGTACTCGTCCTGAAGCCACGTGGCAAAGGACTGCACAAACTCGGGAATATCCTCGCGGGGGAAGTCATAATGCAGCGCTAGGCCCTCGGCGCCCGCTTGGTCGATGGCGAGGTCGATAGCGCGAGAGGCCAAGCGTGAAGTGAAAGGGCCATATCCGGAGCGCTGCTCGAGCAAATCGTCAAGTTTATCTTCGGCGATATCGATCGGCTGATCGAGCTTGACGTAGCGCCAAGTCTTCTCGTTAAAGACAAGGTTGCGCTTGGGCTTTATGAAGCCGGGCATCATCTGCATGAACTCTATATTAGTAAGGGACGCACCGTGCGCCAGCGCGATGGCCTGTGATGAGCTGAGTACGTCGGCGGAAGTGAGGCTGCGCTCGAATAGGCCACCCGTACCGCCCGCAGCGATGATAATGGCCTTGGCTGCCATAGGCACGAGTTGCTCGCTTGTGCGGTCGTAGAGCACGGCGCCGACAATCTTTCCATTCGTATCTTCAACAAGGTCTATAAGCTCGTGGCGGGGGAGCAGGCGAATGCCGAGAGACTCGATCTGGGCCGTACACGCGTCCTCAAGGGGCTTGCGGGTGAGGCCGCGCCATTTGCGTGTCTTATGGTCAAAGCAGGGGATAAACTGCTTTTGCTGGGCGCTCTCGGCGCTTTGCGGACGCTGGAGCTCAACACCTAGATCCTGCTCGAGC
Organism: uncultured Collinsella sp.; assembly: GCA_934654775.1. Taxonomy (GTDB): domain Bacteria; phylum Actinomycetota; class Coriobacteriia; order Coriobacteriales; family Coriobacteriaceae; genus Collinsella. The sequence continues at coordinate 22,833 of CAKUGR010000020.1, read as the reverse complement.
CATCGGATGGCCTGAGGAATACCGTGGACAAACGTCTGGACGAGCTCGGGGTCGGCAACGCCGCAGCCCACGGCCTGGATAGTGTCGATGAGGTCCTGTTCGTCGTCTTTGTCAACGGGGCCAATAAGGCCGAGACCCCAGGTTCCCGGGAAAAAGCTCGATCCGCTCATAGTTTTGCCGGCGCTTGCCACAGTGACGGTTGCACCCGTGCGTGCCGCTTCGATGGCGGCGCAAAGGCCCGCAATGCCAGATCCAATTACCAGTACATCAGTCGATTCCATCGGATTCCTTTCTCGTCCGGCGCATTGTCGCATGGGTGATCGGCAAAGGTATCGCAAAGATTGAATAAATCGGTAAAGGGCGAATATGGCACGTGGACGTTAGGGCTGTTTGGTGGCTCCTTCTCATCACATCTCGTATTTCGCCCCAACTGATATATCGGCATTAGCCACCCTGCGACAAACCAAACAAAAAGAGCCGCTACCTCGAAAGGTAGCGGCTCGCAAGCTCAACTTTATGAGCATCGCGCGGGCGCGATTAGGCCTTGAGGGCCTCCTCGACGGCGACGGCGCAAGCGACGGTGGCACCGACCATGGGGTTGTTGCCCATGCCGATGAGACCCATCATGTCGACGTGCGCAGGCACGGAGGAAGAACCGGCGAACTGGGCGTCGGAGTGCATACGGCCCATGGTGTCGGTCATGCCGTAAGAGGCAGGGCCAGCGCCCATGTTGTCCGGATGCAGGGTACGGCCAGTGCCGCCACCAGAAGCGACGGAGAAGTACTTCTTGCCAGCCTCGATGCGCTCCTTCTTGTAGGTGCCAGCGACGGGGTGCTGGAAGCGCGTGGGGTTGGTGGAGTTACCGGTAATCGAGATGTCGACGTTCTCGTGCCACATGATGGCAACGCCCTCGCGGACGTCGTCGGAGCCGTAGCAGTTAACGGCAGCGCGGGGACCATCGGAGTAGGGGATGGTCTCGACGACCTTGAGCTCGCCCGTGTAGTAGTCGAACTGGGTCTTCACATAGGTGAAGCCGTTGATGCGGGCGATAATCTGAGCAGCGTCCTTGCCCAGACCGTTGAGGATGACGCGCAGCGGCTTCTTGCGAGCCTTGTTGGCGTTCAGAGCCAGGCCGATAGCGCCCTCAGCGGCAGCGAAGGACTCGTGGCCAGCCAGGAAGGCGAAGCACTCGGTATCGTCGGAGAGCAGCATAGCGCCCAGGTTGCCGTGGCCCAGACCGACCTTGCGGTCCTCGGCGACGGAGCCGGGAACGGTGAAGGCCTGGATGCCCTCGCCGATGATGGCGGCAGCCTCGGAAGCGGACTTGGCGCCACGCTTGACAGCGAGAGCGCAGCCGAGGGTGTAGGCCCACTCAGCGTTCTGGAAGGCGATGGACTGGGTGTTGTTGACGATCTCACGCGGGTTGAAGCCCTTGTCGGTGCAGATTTGCAGAGCTTCCTCGAGGGAGGCGATGCCGTTGTCGGCGAGGCACTTGTTGATCTTGTCAGCGCGGCGCTCGTAACCTTCGAACGTAACAGTCATGGTTATTTCCCTCCCTTTCTACTCGTGAACCGGGAACACGCTGGCGACGGAGTGAGTCTCCTCGTCGGTGCGCGGGTCGATGTACTTGGCAGCGTTCTCCCACTGACCATAGTGGCCCATAGCGCCAGCGATGGCCTCCTCGGGGGTCTTGCCGGCCTTGACGGCGTCGGTGAACTTGCCGAGGTTCAGGAACTCGAACGCGATGATCTCGTTCTTGTCGTTGAGAGCCATGCGGGTGACGTAGCCCTGAGCGAGCTCGAGGTAACGAGCGCCCTTGGCCTTGGTGCCGAACATGGTGCCGACCTGAGAGCGAAGGCCCTTGCCGAGGTCGTCGAGGGAGGCGCCCACGGGCAGGCCGCCCTCGGAGAACGCGGTCTGGCTGCGGCCGTAAACGATCTGCAGGAAGATCTCGCGCATAGCAACGTTGATGGCGTCGCAGACGAGGTCGGTGTTGAGGGCCTCGAGGATGGTCTTACCGGGAAGGATCTCGGAAGCCATGGCGGCAGAGTGGGTCATGCCCGAGCAGCCGATGGTCTCAACGAGGGCCTCCTCGATGATGCCGTCCTTGACGTTCAGCGTGAGCTTGCAGGCGCCCTGCTGAGGTGCGCACCAACCCACACCGTGCGTAAGACCGGAGATGTCGGAAATCTCCTTAGCCTGGACCCACTTGCCCTCCTCGGGGATGGGTGCGGGGCCGTGGTATGCACCCTTGGCAACGGGGCACATGTTCTCCACTTCCTGTGAGTACTGCATGCCTCTCCTCTCTATCGTGTTGGCGTCCCGTCTGGGGGTCGTGGCTGGCGATTGCCGGGCGACCCTTCGAAAGGGACATGACATGCAACCCCTATAATACCGCGAAATGCACGGAATATTCGGCGAACGGCTCAGTTTTCGTAGCGAGAAGCGCGGAACTTTCAATTGAAGCGGTTTAACTTAGCATTTTGTGGTCGCGGACTTCCGTAGAGGGGGTCAGTCCTGGGCAAGCTTTTGGTCAGCTCTTGTAAGCGTTGCAGGGGTTGACCTGTTGCAACGCTGCCGTTCGCCGCCTGTTTACCGCCTTTGGCCGTGCAAGCGCATCGTTTTGCGTGAATGTTTTGATGGCACGCTTCAATCGTGCTGTATTGGATTGCAAGCAGATCCCGGCGAAGGGAGCGCCATGCAGCGCGTTTGGAGAACGGTTACCGGCTTTTACCATGTCTGTGCCCGCGGTACGGGCAAGCAGCTCATCTTTGAGAGCGATGATGATCGGTGGGAGTTTTTGGAGCTGATGCACGACTGCTGCCGCGATGCCGACGTGACGGTCGTGGCGTGGTGTCTCATGGGCGACCACGTGGATCTGGTGCTTTTGGATTATGAGGACGAAATGAGCGCGGCGATGCAGCGGTTGCTGCTGACGTATGCTCGTCGCTTCAATAAACGTACCGGGCGTACGGGCCATCTGTTTCGGGACCGTTTTGAGCGCCGCTCGCTCGATACCGACTTGCAGGTGATGGAGGCTATTCGCTCTGTGCACGCCAATCCGCAGGAGGATGGCATCAGCTTAATCGAGCGCTATGCGTGGAGCAGCTTTGTCGAGTATCTACGGGCCTATGACAACGATATGACGAGGGGATTTTCCGACCCGTCTTGCGTGCTTGAGCTTTTTGGTTCTGCCGAGGCCTTTATTGCCTATTCGCTTTCGACGCCCGATGGCTGCGAGCCTGCGATGCCCGATCTGGAAGAGACGGAGTGGGAGCGGCACGCCTTTGCTGAAAAGCTGGTGAAGGGCCTCGGGGTTTCGCTCCACGAGGTTAAAGCCGCATCGTCAGCGCAGCGCAATATCGTTATTCTTGGATTGCATGATGCCGGATTTACGGTGCGTCAGATTGAGCGGTATACGGGTATTGGCAAAAGTACCGTTTCTCGCATTGTGCGCGCCCGCGCGCCAGCGGCGGTGCTGACTGGTGGAAACGTGGTGTAGGGCCGCCTGTGCACCGCAGCCGGGGTCGCCCATACGCCACAACCATTGTTCTAAAAGCTTGGTACGGTAACTGCGCTTCTTGATTTGCATAGAACGATTGCCATCATGTATAAAAATACGGCTCCGCTCGGTTTTGCCCGCGCCTACCCCCGTCCACGCCGTGCAAAAAGCGGAGTTTTCAGCATCGTGGCGCTTTCGGCAGCGCCGAAATCTTGCAACATACGGGTTCCGAAGTTATTTATGCCTGTCGATGCGCCTCCGAAGCACATGTCTGAGCCCCGTCAGACCGCGATGTTTGTTCTAAAACGCTATATAAAGGTGCCTGGAGGCGTTGACTAACGCTTTCGATGCTTATGCACGCAACTTGGCGTGCTGAATACTCGCAAAAATGCACGCCGCACCCTATGGTACCCTTCCGCGGCAGGCGCGAGGCGTTCCGAAGCCCAGCAGGACTGGCTTGGCACATTGCATGGCGTGCCCGTGGCTCTGCTGCTAGCCTTTGGTATCGTGGAAAACGTCCGTGCTCGCAGCTGGCAGTGCAGTAAATGACAGACCGGGCGCCGGACGTGCGAACTTTGTGTGCCCGAGACGTTATGAAAAAGCCGAGCCGCCCGTATCGGGCGGCTCGGTAATCAAAATCCTTGGATTCGGGACATCCGTTACTGGTTAGCTTGCCCCTCGAGCATGCCGTCGAGGGTGCGCCAGGCGAGCTCGGCGCACTTGACGCGGGCGGGCATGTGCGAGATGTCCTGGAGCTGGGCGGCTTCGTCCAGGTCTTCCAGGTCCTCTTCGGAGAGCTGCTCGCCGCGGATCATGGCGAGGAAGAGCCCGGCCAGGCGGCGTGCCTCCTCGACCGTCTCGCCGGTGATGAGGTCAGCCATGATGTCGGCGCTGGCCTGGCTGATGGCGCAGCCGTGGCCGGTAAAGGATGCCTCCTCGATAACGCCGTTCTCGACACGCAGCTGCAGATTGAGCTCGTCGCCGCAGCTGGGGTTGATGCCGTCGTGCTCGTGCGTGGGAGCGTCCATCTCGTACTTGTAGTCGGGGTGCGAGTTGTGCTCCATAAACGTGGTGGAGGTGTACAGATTACCCATTGAACGTGCTCCAAACGTGATGCAGGCCGGCGATGAACTTATCGATGTCGGCCTTGTCGTTGTAGAAGGCCACGCTGGCGCGGCAGCAGGCGAGGTTCTCGACGCCCAACCAGGTGAGCAGCGGCTGCGCGCAGTGGTGGCCTGCACGGATGCACACGCCGTCCATGTCCATGATGCTCGCGACGTCGTGCGGGTGGATACCCTTGACGTTAAAGCTCACGACGCCGTGGTGGTTGTCCCAATAGATGGAGCCGATGATCTGGACAAAGTCGAGCTGCATGAGCTCGCCCATCAGGTAGTGGACGAGTGCCTGCTCGCGTGCCTGAATGTTTTCGTAGCCCACCGTGTTGACGAGGTAGTCAAGCGCTGCGCCCGTGGCGAAGATGCCGGCGGCGTCCTGCGTGCCGGCCTCGAACTTCTCGGGGACGGGAGCCCAGACAGCGTCCTGCTCGGTGACCGAATCTATCATCTCGCCGCCGGTAAGCATGGGCGGCATGGCGTTGAGCAGGTCCATCTTGCCCCACAGCACGCCGATGCCCATGGGGCCCATGGCCTTGTGCGCGCTAAAGGCAAAGAAGTCGGCGCCCAGGTCGGCCACATCGACCGGCATGTGCGGCAGCGACTGCGCGCCGTCGACGACCAGATAGCCGCCGTACTTGTGCACGAGCTTGCCGAGGTTCTTGACCGGGTTCTCGACGCCCAGGACGTTAGAGACCTGACCCACGGCCAAGATCTTGGTCTTGGGGCCAACCTTGGCAAGCACTTCCTCGGTGGTGAGCTGGCCGGTCTTGGTGGGGTAGAGGTATACGAGCTTGGCGCCGGTCTCGCGGCAGACCTGCTGCCACGGGATCAGGTTGGAGTGGTGCTCCATGATGGTGATGACGACCTCGTCGCCGGGCTCCAGCACCGTGGGCGCAAAGCTCTTGGCGACCAGGTTGAGCGACTCGCTCGTGTTGCGGGTGAAGACGACTTCGTTGGCCTGGGCGGCGCCGATGAGGCCGGCGATCTGCTGGCGCACCTTCGCGATGGCATCGGTGGCCTCGACGGACAGCGAGTACAGGCCGCGCAGCGGGTTGGCGTTCATGCGCTGGTAGAAGTCGCGCTCGGCGTCGAGTACGCAGGCGGGGCGCTGCGCGGTGGCGGCGCTATCGAGGAAGGCGATCTCGGGGTGCTGCTGGAACAACGGGAACTGGCCCTTGTAGGGGTTGGTCTCGATGTCCACGGTAGGCCAGCCACGCGAAGCCTCGTCGCTGGCATCGAGCTCCATGGGCTCGGGGGCGGTGCAGGTATCGCATTTAACGTGCTCGGTGTCGATCATGCGAGCTCCTCTTCAAAGTTATCGATCAGGTTGTTGCCCAGGCGGACGACGGCGGCGCGGGTGCGCTCGTCGGCGGCAGAGAGCGCGGCGTCCTCCAGCTTGGCGCGGATGAACAGGTCCTCGGCAGCATGTTGGTCGAGGCCGCGGCAGGCGAGGTAGAACAGCTGCTCGTCGCGGACATGGCCGATGGTGGCGCCGTGGTTGCCGGCGACGTCGTCCTCGTCGCACAGGATGACGGGGACGGTCTTGTTGTCGACGCCCTTGTTGGCGAGCAGCACCGTCTCGCGCTCGGTACCGGTTGCGCCCTTGCAGCCGTGCACGAGGTCGATGGTGCCGCGGTAGACCTTCTTGGACGTGCCGGTCAGCACGCCGTTGGCGTCGATCTCGCACTCGGTCTTGCGGCCGCGGTGGCGCAGCTCGTAGTTAAAGTCGCGCACCTGCTCGCGAGCGCCCAGGTAATCAGTGTCGATAGTGACCTTGGCGGTGTCGCCCAGCAGGTCGCCGGCAAGGCCGGTGGCGCTGGCGCCGGCGCCCAGAACGGTGTGCTGCACGTTGACGCGAGCGCCCTCGTCCAAAAACAGGCCGGTATCGTCAAGCGCGATCCAGCTGTCGTCGAGCGTCTGCGTGCAGGTCACGTTGACGGTGGCGTACTCGTGGGCGCACACGCGCAGCACGGAACCCACGACGCCCTCGCCGGCAACGGGGGAGTCCAGGGCGATGTGCAGGTCGAGCGTGGCCTGCGGACGGGCGACGACGTCGATAGCGGCAATCGCAGCCGCTGCGTCGACGCCGCTCACGCGAATGGTAGCCGTGGCGTGCTTATATGCAGGCACATCGATGATGATGCGCTTAGTGGCGTGGTCGGCCAGGTAGGCGTAGGCGGCCTCGCCCATGCCAGTTTCGAAGGCCTCGGCGGGGGATAGCTCCTCCTCGAGCTTGATGGCTCCGGCCTGGTAGACGGAGGTCGCGGGCACGTCGAGCTCCGTCTCGGGCGTGATGCGCGCGCGATCGGCGGCGTCACCGGGGGCGGAGGCGCGGCGCTCGGGGAAGCGCTCGGCCATGGTGTCCATAGCGGTTTCGAAGGCGTCGGCGGTCCCGCAGAACTGCTCGTCCAGGCCCTCGACCTCAATGGCCTCGGCGGGAGCGGTGGCAAGCTCGTCGGAAAGCTCGAGCTTAGTCGCGTTCATCTTGAGCCAGCCCCAGGTACCTGCTGGCATCGCGTTGACCTGCTCAAGTGTGGTAGCAGCGGTGTTCGTAGTCTGTTTCATTATCCGATCGCTCCTTCCATCTCGAGCTTGATCAGGTTGTTCATCTCGACGGCGTACTCCAGCGGCAGTTCCTTGGAGACCGGGTTGGCAAAGCCGTTGACGATCATGGTGCGGGCCTCTTCCTCCGAGATGCCGCGGCTCATCAGGTAGAACACCTTGTCGTCGCCGATGCGGCCGATGGTTGCCTCGTGGCCGATGTCGACGTTTTTGGCGCGGATGTCCATGGCGGGGATGGTATCGGAGCGGCTCTGGTCGTCGAGCATGAGCGACTGGCAGCTCACGGTTGCCTTGGAGCCCTCGGCCTTGGGCGTGGCCACGATAGAGCTGCGGAAGGTCTGGATGCCGCCACTCTTGGATATGCCCTTGGTCTCGACGGTCGCCGAGGTTTCTGGCGCGTTAAGTACGACCTTGCAGCCGGTGTCGAGGTTCTGGCCGGCACCGGCAAAGGTGATGCCGGTAAAGCTCGAGCGAGCGCGCCGGCCGTTGAGCACGCTCATGGGGTATAGGTAGCCCACGTGACTGCCGAAGGAGCCGCTGATCCACTCGATGTCGCCGTCCTCGTCCACGCGCGCACGCTTGGTGTTGAGGTTGTACATGTTCTTGGACCAGTTCTCGATGGTCGAGTAGCGCAGGTGCGCGCGCTTGCCCACAAAGAGCTCCACAGCGCCGGCATGGAGGTTGGCCACGTTGTACTTGGGCGCGGAGCAGCCCTCGATAAAGTGCAGGTCGGCGTCGTCCTCGACGATGATGAGTGTGTGCTCAAACTGGCCGGCGCCCTTGGCGTTGAGGCGGAAGTAGCTCTGCAGCGGGAAGTCGAGCTTGGTGCCCTTGGGCACGTAGACAAACGAGCCGCCCGACCACACGGCGCCGTGCAGGGCCGCAAACTTGTGGTCGGTGGGCGGGATGAGCGTCATGAACTTCTCGTGGATGAGCGGCTCCCACTGCGGATCGTGCAGGGCCTCCTCAATGCCGGAGTAGACGATACCCATCTTGGACGCGGTGTCCTGCATGTTGTGGTAGACCAGCTCGGAGTCGTACTGCGCGCCGACGCCTGCCAGGTAGCTGCGCTCGGCCTCGGGAATGCCCAGGCGCTCAAAGGTGTTCTTGATGTCGTCGGGCACCGACTCCCAGTCGTGCTTTTGGTCGGTGTTGGGCTTGACGTAGGTGACGATGTTGTCCATGTCCAGGCCCTCAATGGAGGGGCCCCACGTCGGGTCGGGGAAGCGGTTGAAGATCTCGAGGGACTTGAGGCGCAAGTCGAGCATCCACTGCGGCTCGTCCTTCTTGGCACTGATCTCGCGCACGATGTCGGGCGTGATGCCGGCGTCGAGGCGCTCGAAACCCTCCTCGCCATAGGTGAAGTCGTAGAGGCTGCGGTCGATGTCCGCGACCTCGGTGCGGTTCTTGGTCATTGCGTCGCCCCTTTACGCCTGCTGCTCGGCAGCGGCGGCCTCGGCCTGGGCGCGCTGCTCGGCGGCCTCGCGCTCGAAGGTCTCAAAGCCGTTCTTGTCGATCCAGGGGATCAGCGAGGCGTCGTCCTCGCGCACGATGTGGCCCTTGACCATAACGTGGGCGCGGTCGACATCCAGGTGCTCCAGGATGCGCGTGTTGTGTGTGATGATGAGCATGGAGCCGTCGCAGCTCTTGCGGTAGGCGTCCATGCCGTGGCTGACGGTGGAAAGCGCGTCGACGTCCAGACCCGAGTCGGTCTCGTCCAGAATGGCGAGCTTGGGCTGCAGCAGTAGAAGCTGGAGCATCTCGACCTTCTTTTTCTCGCCGCCCGAGAAGCCCACGCCCAGCTCGCGGTTGAGGTAGGCGGTGTCCATGTTGAGCTCGGCCGCGAGCTCCTTGACGCGACGGCGGAACTCCTTGCCCTTCATTTCCAGGCCGGGGCGGCCGGCGATGCCGGCGCGCAAAAAGCTCGACAGCGGCACACCCGGAATCTCGACCGGCGCCTGGAAGCTCAGGAACAGGCCGGCGCGCGAGCGCTTGTCGGTGGTGAGCTCGGTGATGTCCTGGCCGTCAAAGACGATGCGGCCGTCGTTGACGGTGTAGACGGGGTCGCCCATGACCAGGTGGCCGAGGGTGGACTTACCGGCGCCGTTGGGGCCCATCAGCACGTGGGTCTCGCCGGCGGCGACGTTGAGGTTGACGTTGTGGAGGATGGTCTTCTCGTCCACGGAGGCGGTCAGACCTTCGATGGAAAGCAGCGGATTTGCACTCATGCTGTCCCTCTCTGTATATGGTGTACTCATAGGTGTACTAAACCCTAGGAATCTTCTCGGAATAAAGTTACTATGGGTTCGGCGTTAGTCAAGGGAAAACCCGACTAATCCACTCGACTTTTCAGAATGTGGGACAAAAATACCTGTTGTGTTTGTTCCACTTACTTAAGATTTGGGACAAATACTCCAGGTTATTTTGTCCCAGGTGCGATGGGAGGGTAGGTATGCTCATTTCTTCTAAGGGCCGCTATGCCCTCCGACTGATGATCTACATCGCTGCACTCGGTGACGCCGAGGGCAAGATCGCCCTGCGCGAGGTGGCCGACCGCGAGCATATTTCGCAAAAGTACCTGGAGCAGCTGGTTCGTCCACTTATGAAGGCGGGCCTGCTCAAGAGCGTGCGTGGCAAGGGCGGCGGCTACATGATGGCCAAGGACCCGGCCGAGGTTCGTGCCGGCGACATTCTGCGCGCCGTTGAGGGCAGCACGGCTCCGGTGGCGTGCGACGGCATCGACAACAGCTGCACCCGTAGCGATCTGTGCTCAACGGTCAAGTTCTGGCGCGGTCTGGATGACGTGATCGAAAAGTACGTCGACGGCGTGACCCTGGCAGACCTGGCCACCGTCCCCGAAATCAACTTCGACATTAAGCTGTAGCTCGAGCGCAATTCCTTAAGATTTCGCGGAGGGTTGTTGCCGTTTACCGATGGGCTGTTGTGCAACAAACGGGGAGCTGCAATACTGAATCCATCTTTGCAAACTGCACTTTAACCACACCAATGCAGGGAGGATGTATGCAACCCAAGCATTCCGCGATTGTTGCGGGCCTGACGTTGGCGCTTTCGTTTGGCGCTGTTGCCGCACCCGCGACCGCTATGGCCGAGGAGCCCACGCCGGGCGTTGCCTCGGATGCCACCGATATCGATAAGGGCCTCTACACCCAGCAGTCCTTCTCTGGCGTGCTGAGGTCGGTCCAGGGTGTTTCGTTTGTCAATGTGACCGATGAGATGAAGTACTTTACCAAGTACGAGAGCCACGGTAATTACAATCAGGGCTTTTCGTATGGGGATGGCTATAACGCGCTGGGTTATTACCAGTTCGATCGCCGCTGGTCGCTCATCACGTTTATGAAGCAGGTCTATAACTATGATTCTGCTAAGTACGGCATGCTTAAGGATGCGATTGACCGCGGCAGCGAGATTTCTAACGGAAACAACCCCATGTATGCGAACGGCCAGCTCACCGAGCTGGGCCGCATTGCGCAGGATGCCTTCCTGGGTGCTTACAACACCGATCCGGCTGAGTTCTCGGCGCTGCAGGATGCCTATGCGTACAACTCCTACTATGCGGTGACCGAGTCGTGGCTTAAGAACGCTCTGGGCATTGATATTTCCGGTCGTGCCGATTGCGTCAAGGGCATGGTTTGGAGCATTACCAACATGTGCGGCACGGGTGGCTGCCAGGACTTTTCCGTTGGGCGAATCTTTCCAACGATATGACCGACCGCGAGTTTGTGACCGCGCTTTCGAACAGCGTGGTTGATAACGTGGCGCGCAAGTATTCGAGCCAGCCTCAGTATCACGAGGGCTGGAAGAATCGCTATAAGAACGAGCTCAAGGATTGCCTGGTCTACATTGCTGAGGATGAGGCCGCTGCGGCAACGCCTGTGGAGCCCGATCCTGAGCCGGAGCCGGAGCCCGCTCCTCACCCGAACAGGGTGCCGGCGGCGCCTGCCGGGCCAACGGTGGAAACCGATAGTGATACGGACAATGGCGGCGAGACGGGTGCGCCTTCGCCTGGTGTTGGCAACAATGATGGTGCCGGTAATGGTGGGACTAACTCGGGTGGAACGGAGTCTACTGGCGGTGCTGGTGATTCGGGCTCTGGTTCAACCAGTGGTTCTGTCTCTGGCTCAGCCGATAGCGGCTCCACCGATGTTGGCGAGAGCTCTGGCGCTGATTCCGACTTGACCGAGGACTCCGATGTTGACAATTCGTCGACCGAGAAAAAGCCCACCGTTGGCGAGCAGTTTGGTGCCATGATTGGGTTTTCGATGACTGGCATCAACAACGGCTCGTCTTCTGGTGAGAACGCTTCTGGCGAGGCTCCCGAGTCCAGGACTGATGACGATGCCGATGCTTCGACCGATGCCGGCGCGAGACAGTCCGACGCCGGTGCTCAGAAGGTTGACGACAAGAACGTCACCTCGACCACCACGACGACTACCACCACTACGACGACCAAGGCTTCGGGTGGCAATATGCCCAAGACGGGCGACCTTATCGTGATGGCGAGCCTTGCCAGCGCGAGCTTGGCCACGCTTGGTGCCACGTCCATTGTGAGTGGTAAGCACAAGCTTGATCAGCAGAAGAAGGCTGCTGGCCAGGACGGATCCGAGGAGTAAGATCCTGGTCGCCTGATAATCTAAGAACTAAGACGGGGTCCGGTGCGGCTGCATCGGGCCCCGTTTTGTTGCGCAACGATTTGTTATGCCCCATCGGGGTTCTTGTTGCTACCGTTGCCCGAAACGTCTGCATGACGGCATCATTACGGTTGGGTTGCTCGATACAATGGGCATCGTGCTGCGTTTTAGGGAGAAGTTACGGTGTCTGAACAGGCGATTTACGGTGATACTGCCTACTATGGCGTAAAGTTGATCAACCGCTCGGGTAACGGGGCGCTACCGGTCGGCGAACATGACTTTGCCGAGGCCATGGATCGATGCGTGCTAGTCGACAAGACGATGTTTATTGCCGATGTCTTGGATGCTGATGCTTCCGTTGTGGCGTGTTGCCGGCCCGAAGGCTTTGGCAAGAGCATGAACCTGTCGATGCTTAAGGCTTTTCTGGAGCGACCCACAGTCGGGCAGGTCGTACGGGGCCTGTTTGCTGGTTCCCAGATTTGGGATGCGGGTGGCGGGCGCTATCGGGATGAGTTTGCTTGCTATCCGGTGATATCGCTGGACTTTTCTGGCGCCGCGAGGTGCGGTGCCAACGTCGACGGCGTCGTGCGTGACGCTCTTTCGGGTGAGTGCGCTCGCTTGTTGGCGCTTTTGGAGGCTCCGGATTTGCCCCCAGAAAAGGTGCGCCACATCGAGCGGGTTGCGCGTGGCGTGGCCAGTGACGATGAGGCTGACTCGGTACTGAGCGTGCTGATTGAGCTGCTGGAGATGGCCTGCGACGAGCAGGTTGTTTTGCTCGTTGATGGGTACGACGCGGCATGGTTGGGCCGTTCTGCCATGAGGAACGCTTGTGGCTCCTGTCCGGCAGGGCTGCTCGACCACGTGCTGTTCGACGCCATCGCTTCTGTGGGCGATTCGTTGCGGCTGGCGTGTCTGATGGGGGAGCATCCCGGTCCTGCTGAGGCGGCACTAACTTTGTGCGGCTGCTCCTATTGTTTGGCGACGCCTCTGTCTACGTGGTGCGATCGGTGGTTTGGCTTTTCGGATGACGAGGTCCACGCCCTGCTGAGTCACGCTGGATGTGAAGAGCATCTGGACGATGCTCGCGAATGGCTCGAGGGATACCGTTTTGGCGGGTTTTATTGCTCGAGCCCGGCGCGCGTGATTGATTTCTTGGAACGTGGCTGCACACCGCCGGTGCGGGTTGATTTGTATGGATACGCTGATAGTCTGAGCAGGGCGGTTGGTGACTGGAGTCTCGATCGGCTTGCGACCCTGTTCGATTTACTTGAACCGCATGGATGCGTTGAGGCTCCGCTTCGTATGGGTGTCGTCGGGTCGGATGCCTTGACTGGCGATGACCAGTGGACCGCGTTATACCTGTCCGGCTTCCTAACGACGGATATGGTTGAGGAGCCGGGAAACAGCGCTCGCTCCCGTGCTCTGCGTCTGCCCAATGGCGAGCTTCGCCAGGCGTTGCGTCTCGTGATTATTGAATGGTTTGAGTGCGCCGCCGAGGATGTGCGGGACGTCGATGCGTTTCGTGACGGGTTGTGCCGCGGTGACGAAGATGCGGTGAGGCAGGCGCTGCGTCGAATTCTAGGTGACGCGGGAGTCGGCGCGGTCGAGATGGATTCGCCGTTGCCATGCCACCTGCTGTTGCAAGGACTCTGCTTTGGTATGCCGGGGTATGCCAATCCGTCATCCAATCGAAAGCGTGGGGCGGATCGCTGGGATATCCAGGTGTTCCCTACAGGAAGGATGCTCGATGTGGCCGATACCCTCGGCATGCTCGACGAACGTCCGCTTGTCACTATGAACATGATGTATGACCCCGACGTGGATGCCCTGGGTCTGGAGCTGCTGGCGGTTCAGGCGTTGCTCGACATCGAACGCGACGGCATCGACGAGATTCGCGTGCCGCGACCAGGTATCGGCCGCGTGCGCTGGGGCTTTGGCTTTGACGGACAGCACGTGTCCGTAGTGTGCCAGCGGCTTTAAGCAGCGGGGTGTTTTCGGCTTCTGTTACTCCGCGTTCTCCAGGGGCGGCATGGGCTTCCAGTCGGGATCCTTGATGATCTTGCGGGCGTCTTTCATGCCGCGGCGCAGCGCTGGGATACCGGTCTTAAAGCACTTGTCAACTGCGGCCAGGCGGATGAACTCCTTGCAGAAGGTCGCCGCGTTGCCCAGACGGAACAGCATGGGGTGGTAGTCGCCGTAGATCTGCATGTAGCGGGCCAGGAAGCCTCGGTTGCGCATGATGTAGTAGCGGTTGGTGTCGCTCGTGGAGTTGAGCTGGCGCTTGCCGGCGATGTCCCAGTTGGAGACGGCGCGGGCGCGCTTGAGCACCACGTCGGCGACCACGGCGGCGGGGAAGTGCTGGCTGGCAACGTAGCCATAGCAGGCGTCGTCGCCATAGATGAAGAAACGCGCGTCGGGCAGGCCGATCTTATCGACTACGCGGCGCGAGAACAGTCCGCCCTCAAAGCACAGCTGGTTCATGGCGCGGTAGCCCTCGGGACCCAGGTCCCACTTGGCGATGGGGTTGGGGATGCCGAGCGAAAGGATGAGCTGGTACTGCCAAAAGAAGGCACCGCCGTCGAAGTCCAGGCGCGAGCCCTGGATGACGTCGTAGCGGTCGGTCCATTTGGCCAGGCGCTCAATGCCCTCGGGGATGACGAGCACGTCGTCATCCATGACCCAGAACCATTGGGCGCCCAGGTCGTAGGCGCATTTGGTGCCGGCAGAGAAGCCGCCCGCGCCGCCGCCGTTTTCGAGCTGAGGCGCGTAGATGACGCGGTCGGTGCCACCCTGTGCGTCGGGCTGATCGCTGTCGGTGCCCCACAGGTTGGCTTGGCGCTCGTTGAATGCGGCGCACATGTCCTCGGTCTCGCGCGAGTTCTCGTTATCGACGATCACAATGCGCCAAGGCGCGGTCGTGAGCTCGGTCATGGAGTCGAACAAGTTGGCCAGGAGCTCCTGGCGCTTGTATGTAACGACGACGATGGCGAGCTTGTCGATGGGAGCGGGAAGGGTGGAAGTCATGAACGGGAATATCCTTTCGCGTGGGCGGCGTATCGGCCCTGCGGGGTAAACAAAGTGTCCAATTGGACACAATCATTGTAAGCGTAGGCGGGCGCCCGTGGTTAATGTTCCGCTAATCACCAAGAACGTTTGCTACAAGCTTGGTTGACGCGTGGGCGTAGGGAGATTGCATGCGCGCATTGTGGTATTACATAGGTGCCGATTCCTGTGGATGCGATCTTTCTGTTTGGATGCCCTGTGAATAAAACTCGTTTAGCTCCCTTTGCCGATAGTCTTTCCGTCAAGGTCATGTTGCTGTTTTTGGTTCTTCAGGTCGCATTTGTCCTGAGCAATACCGTGGCGAATTGCCTGCCGAGGCCTGTTATCGAGACGCATGCGCAGGGTTCGGAGTCCTCGGCTCTGTTGTCTGACATGTATGTCTACGACCACCGTTTTGCAACTGGTCCTGTTTGCTTTGATAACAATCGTTTTATCATTGAAGTCGCACAGCAAAAGGACCAAGGTTCTCCGTTTAAGACGATGGCTGTTGCCGAGATTGATGACGTTACGAAAGCCAACGGGATTACGCATCAGCAGTACTACCGGTATTGGCATGGATGGCAGCTACTTACGAATGTCTGCTTGTTTATTGGCAGTATCGATGTTGTCGTGGCGCCCGCAGCTGCTCTGGCGATTGCCGGCTCCGCTTGCGCTTACGTCGCCTTGCGAAAGCGATTTTCAATGCCATTGACGCTGGGCTTCCTTGTAATCCTGTTGTTCTCGACCAATCTGTTTTTCAATTTTATCGGTGATCTGCTGCTGTGCATTTCGTTCTTTGCGGCCCTCATCATGATGTCTTGCGTGAGCCTTCGTATGGACTCGGCCCCGAACGCACGGGTTCTCACAAGCCGCCTTGTCCTTTGGTCGATAGCGACGGGCGCCGTGTTTTCGTTTCTTGACTTTTTAACGATTCCTGCCGCAGTTGTCGCCCTGCATTGCTTTTTCGCCTTCATTGCGCTCCCCGAGGGTGAGCGCCCCAAGCGTTGCGTCGTCACGATGCTGCAGGCGCTCTTTGGGTTTGGGCTTTCGTTTGTTTTTACCTGGGCGATGAAATGGGTTGTCGCGGCGTTTGTGCTGGGCTGGGATGAGGTCTTTTCGAACGTTCTGGGCGAGATGGGCCTTTGGTCTGCGCACGGGGCTTCATCACTGCTGCCCCAAGCTGACTGGCCCCAGATATTGAAGGATTTTTATTGCATGAGCCCGCAGCTGTTCGCCATTTGTTCAACTGCTGGTTATGCGATAATCTCGAACGTCGTTTGTCTTGTTTCGTTTGCTGCCGTATTGGTGATCTGGATTGCCGTGCTCGTTTGCTCGATACGGAGCGGCGTGCAGGGCGGTCGTCGTCGCAAAGTGTTGATTCAGTCGCTGCTCATGGCACTGCCCTTGGTTGTCGTTCTGGGTTATTTCGTTGTTATGCATGACCATGCGATCGTTCATATTCCGGTATTTGGCTGCAAGAACTGGGCGATTGTCTTTGCGATTTTATTTGTTTCGGGTGTAAGCGCGCTTAGTGGTCTGCGGAGTCGGAAGGCTGCTTAGCTGTTCATATGGGCCTTGATGGCCTCGACTACGGCCCTGCGTACGATATCCATGAGGAGCAGGGCAAGCGCGAGGCAAAGGCTCATAAGGATTCCGAGCAAAATGGCGGCGGCTGGACGGGGCTCTCCCGTTTGGACGCCTGTCGCCATGGTGTAGATTGCATTGTCGAAGATGGGCCGCCAGACATTGCAGGTAAACGATTGTACGGCGTAGAAAGCGAGCGTTCCTGCGGCGAGAGACACGATTGTCTTATCTGCGGCTGAGGTCTCGTGGCGCGGCTGATGGAGCGCTGCGGCGGCAACGGATGCGGCGGCTAAGATAAAGGATATGACGGAAGTGGACTTGTAAGAGAGCATCCAGAGCGCGGCGTATTGGCTGTTTGCCGACAGCAGAAGTTCGAGCGCGATGGTGGCGGCAACGAGTCCGATGAGTGAGTTCTTGGATTTTTGAGCGCCGGATGCGCCGCCGTGGCATTCGAGGACAAGGCGCATTTCTCCAGCTGCAATAAACGCAACCAGGTAGGTAACGGCGCTCATGAGCTTGCGCCACAAAACGATACCGGCCGCTTCGTTTGCCGTCGCCGCGATGTAGCAGTTGATTCCAAATGTTGTGAACACGAGAAGTGCTACGACAAACGGGGCCCTTTTGCTGCTGATTCGCTGCCGTATCAGCGCAATCGCTGGGACGAGCAATACGGAGGCGGCGTAGACCCAGATAAACTCGATGCCCAGCGTAAGCCAGCCTATCTCGTGTAGCGAGATTTCGGGCAGAGGATAGACGAACATCGAAACAAGCAGGCAAGCTACGCAATAAAAGAGCGTGGTCAAGACGATCTTCTTGAGGCGCTCAAGCGATTTGAGCGTGAGACACTGCGCAGATGACCCGTTTTGGAGGGCGCGCATCGCCGAGGGAATAAGGAAGTAGCCTGAGATCATAAAAAAGACCTCATTGGCCCAACAGCCCAGCAGGTTGATGAAGCCAAGCGCGCCGGAGTAAGGGAAGGCGGCGAGCGGCGCGTATTCCGGTAGGCCGGTGCAGACGGCTTGGAAGGTCCACTGAAACGTGTGGAATATCGCAATCCCGGCGACCGCGACCAAGCGCAGCGCTTCGATGGATATGTTGCGTGCGGCTTTGGGCTGCATGACGTCCTTTCGTATCGGTTTGCCTCTGCGGGCTCCATAGATTATATAAACGCCCGCGGGCGGGACGACCCTTTGATACCATTAACAGCAGGTATTTCCTAAGGAGCACATTTGTCTACTAATTCCTCTGGCAGCCCTGTCCTGTCGCTGCTTATTCCCGTCTACAACGTTGAGCGCTACCTGCGCGAGTGCCTCGATTCCGCCGTGGCGCAGACGCTCGAGGACATCGAGATCATCTGCATCAACGATGGCTCTACCGATAGCTCACCGGATATCATCCGCGAGTACATGGAGCGCGACCCCCGCGTCAAGATGATTGACAAGATCAACAGTGGCTATGGCGACTCGATGAATCGCGGGCTTGAGATGGCTCGCGGCAAATACGTGGGCATTCTGGAGTCCGATGACTTTATGGCCCCCGATGCGCTGGAGAAACTTGTGGGGGCTGCTGAGCGTTTTAGCGCCGATTTTGCAAAGGCGAACTTTGATCTGTATTGGTCGAAGCCGGAGGAGCGCCGAGAGTTGATGGAGCTCTTTAAGTCTAAGGATTGCAACAAGCCGGTGCGTCCAAGCGATACTGTTGATCCCTTCTCGCTAAAGCCATCGATTTGGTCTGCGGTGTATCGTCGAGACTTCTTGAACCGTAACGCCATTCGTTTCTTGCCGACGCCTGGCGCTGCGTTTCAGGACGCCTCGTTTACCTTTAAGGTGCTCGCTCTTGCTGATACCGCGGTTTACCTGCACGATTCGGTTCTTTCATATCGACAGGACAACGAAGGGTCCTCAGTCAATTCGCCCAATAAAGTTCATTGCGTTAACGATGAATACGCCGAGATTCATCGCTGGATTGTCGAGGATTACGCTGAGTCGCACTCTTCGCAGGACGTTGCCAAGCTGCTTAAGTTCGCAAATATCATTAAATACGATTCATATATGTGGAGCTACATTCGCCTGAATCCCAAGTTTTACGCCGAGTTTTTGGACCGTATGGCTCAGGAATTCCGTGGGGCGCTTGTTGCCCATGAGTTTGAGTTAACGGACCTTAAGCCGTGGAAGCGCGCGAATCTTAAGGCCATTGTCGACGATCCGCAGAAGTGGCTGGCTGAGTCTTCGGACTTTGCCGGTGCCGGCGCGATGGGCCGCGCGAAGCATTATGCGCGTGTCGGTGGTCCGGGCGTGGTCGCCGCATTCGTCCTGGATGCAATTAAGAAATAGGGGAGTTATGGCAAACCCGAAGGTCTCATTCATCGTTCCCGTTTATAACACCCAGGAATTCCTACCTCGTTGCCTTGACTCCCTTTTAGGGCAGACCTGTCCGGATATCGAGATCGTGATTGTTAACGACGGATCGCCGGATGACTCTGCTGCGATTATTGGCAAGTATGCGTGCAAGGACTCTCGCGTGTGCGTTGTCGAGAAATCTAACGGCGGACTGTCGTCTGCCCGTAATGCGGGCATGGATGTTGCGCGCGGCGACATTATCGACTTCGTCGATTCGGACGATTACGTCGAGCCTAAGCTTGCCGAGTTCTTGGTCGATGCGTTTGCTAAGGAGCATCCCGAGATTGTTGTGTTTGGAGCCGTGTGCGAGCCTGCCGAGTTGGCCTCTATGCGCATCAAGCAGCTACTTTCTCCTGAAGCGCGCACGTTTGAGTCATTTGATCCGGCGCTGCTGTTTTCCGCGAATGCGCAGCCCTATGTCTGGCGTGCGGCATACTCTCGCGAGCTGATTGAGCGTGAGTCTTTGCGTTTTGCCGAAAATGTCCGGTTTGCCGAGGACGTTGTGTTTCAGTTTGAATCGTATCCGCTGTCCGCTAGGACGGTCCTTGCGCCCGAGGAGCTGTATCACTACGTGATGCAGGAAAAGTCGCTGACGCATGTGTTTAACGCCGGCGCCAAGCGCATGGACAAGGTCGATGCCCATTTGCTGGTGCTGCATGAAGTGCTGGAGCGCTGGAGCAGGCGAGGGCTGCTTGGTGCGTGCCCCGGAGAGCTTGTGACGTGGTTTTTGGATCTGGTTGTGTTCGACCTTGCGCGCTTGGATGCGGAGGGTTATGCCGTGGTTGCCGTTCGCGTTAAGGATGAGCTAGCGAAGCATGCGGGCCAAGACTGGACTAGTTTGCCTGCTAAGGGAGCCGTTCGCCGTGTTGCACACAAGCTGGCGAACGGGTCGAAGATTTCGATCGTTGACGCCGCACGGCTGTATCTTGCGACTCGTGGGCTAAAAGCTTGTATCGAGCGGTTTGTGTAGGGGCTAATTATCATAGCTTGGGAGTGCTGCGTGTATGCGGTCTGACTGTAAGAGCATCCTTGTTACGGGCGGCTGTGGTTTTTGCGGTTCGGCGTTTGTCCGCTATGTTGTGAACAACGTTCCGAATGTGCGTGTCACCATCTTGGATAAGCTGACCTATGCTGCTAATCCTGACAGCATCGCAGGTCTTCCAAAGGATAGGGTTGAGTCAGCAGGCAACAATTTCTAATTGCTGTAATAACTATTGTCCATATCAGCACCCCGAGAAGTTCATTCCGCATTCGATTGCGTGCGTCCGGCGCGGCGAACGTCCTAATTTGTACGGGGACGGTTTGAACGTGCGCGATTGGATTCATGTCGAGGATCATGCTCATACCGTCTGGTCAATTTTGACCAAAGGGAAGATCGGTGGGACCTATCTCGTCGGAGCCAATTGCGAGCAAAGCAATCTCGAAGTTCTCAAGCTCATTCTTAAGGCGATGGGTAAGACGAAGACTTTATTGACTGGGTTAAGGATCGTCCCGGACATGATCGACGGTACGCCATAGACGCTGGCAAACTTCGCCGCGAGCTTGGCTGGGCGCCGATCCATGCTGACTTTTCGGATGAGATTGAACTGCCATGCCGCGGGTTGATGTGCCATTCATTTAACTTGACTTGATTGCATCGGAATAGAATTCTTTATAAGGTGATAAACATATCGATATTCCTATTGATATTCAATTTGAGGAGACTGTTGTGGGGTTTGCTAATAATAGCTACTTGATTAACGAGCTCGAAGTTTGCAACTTTCGCAAGTTTGAATCAATCTCAGTTGAATTTGAGCGTCAACTTACGGTTTTGGTTGGCGATAACGGTGTGGGAAAAAGCACCCTTATTGATGCCGCAAGCATTGCGCTTGGCACTTTATTCCAAAAAATTGAGAATGCAAAAGCGCCTGGCATTACGCCTGACGATGCCCGCGGCGCCGTTATTAATCAAGGAGATATGTTTGACGTTCAGTCACGGTACCCGGTGACGATAGGTGCTGACGGAATTGTGCTCGGCGAGAACGAGCACTGGTCGCGTTCGCTTAATACTGCCAAGGGCCGCGCGACTATTGCTGATGCTGCGGCTGTAGTAGATGCCGGCGCTCGGCTGCAAGAACTTGTGGGCAGTGGCGACACGGTTGTTCTCCCCATTCTTGCTCGCTATGGGACCGATCGATTGTGGACGAGAACTGAACCTAAAGACCAATCGCTGCCCAACAGGACACGTGGGTACGAAGGCGCCCTACAGGCATCTTCGAACGATGCACGTATGAATGCATGGTTTAAATCTCAATCCATTTGGGAGTGGCAGAACAGGCGTGACAGTGCGTTGTTCTCTGCAGTTAAGAGGGCGCTTGCCTCATGTTTTGATGCGGCGGCTTCCACGGTGGACGCGATGGTCGATTTTGATGCCGAACTCGGCCAGCTGGTGTTTACATATAGCACTGCCGATGGTAGCTACCATCGCGATAGGATTCATTCAATGAGCGACGGATATCGTGGCACGTTGAGTCTTTTTGCGGACATCGCATATCGCATGGCGATGCTTAATCCTGCACTAGGCGAACGTGTGCTCGAGACGCCGGGTGTGGTAATGATTGACGAGATTGATCTTCATTTGCATCCTCGTTGGCAGGCGCGAATTCTGGAGGATCTTGTTCGCATATTCCCGAACGTTCAGTTTATCGTGACAACGCATTCGCCGGTTGTCGTGGCGTCGGTACCTCGCGGAAACATTCGCGTCCTTGACGGCGAGAAAGCCGTAGTCCCTGCAACGGAGACGCGCGGGCGTGATGCCGGAGACATTCTCAACACTGTCTTAGATGCTTCCTCGCGTCCCGAGGAAGCAGTCCAGTTGTTCGATGCCTTTAACTGTGCCGTAGACGAGGGACGCTACGCCGACGCCAAGGGTGACCTTGAAAAGCTCGAGGCTTTCGTTGGGGCGGACGACCCGGATGTAGTCGCCGCGAGGACAACCCTTGAACTTGAGGAGCTGCTGTCGTGATTCCGATCGTAAAGGGGCGCGAGCCTGCGGCGCTTACTGAGGCGAAGAGGGTAATCCGCAACACTCCAGATGCATCTATTTGTTATGAATCACTTCGAGGGGAGCCTAAGCGAAGGGTTCTTGAGGCATTGCTTGTCGAACAGGGGCATCTTTGTGCCTACTGTATGTGCAGAATCGGTACGGATGGGCATCCGGCCACGATCGAGCATCTGACCCCTCAGCATCCTGATGGCTCTGCGGCAGATGGAGAGCTGAGGCTTGAGTACCACAATCTGGTCGCTGTCTGTGACGGTAGGGGTGGAGCGACGTGCGACAAGCGCCGTGGTAATGCGCCTTTGACGGTTGACCCTACCAAGAGTCATACACTTGAAACTATTTATTACCACCGCGATGGGCGTATCGATGCCAAAGATGAATCCGTTAAGCACGATATTCAGATAACGCTTGGACTTAATAATACTCGCACCAACCTTTGTGCTAATCGCTTTGAGTCCATGAGGGCAATTGAAAGGGTTGTGTCCAGCGCATTCAAGCGCAGAGAGATTGAGAACAACCGCAGCGCCAAGAAGTCGGTTTGTCTGAAAATCCTTAAGCAATTTGAAGGCCAAACGGACATGAAGGACGAGTATTTGGGGGTCAAGCTTTTCTTGGCTCGAAAGCTGGTTTCTAAATTTGGCTCAGATTGACTTTTAGGGGTATAGCCGGTGCTGCTCGCGATGCAGATTAGATTTCCCCGACGAGCAAGTTGATTTGATCGTTTGTTGGCCTGTGCGGGCTTGGCCCTCGTCCCCCCAATCTAGTAGACTCTAAACCGTTGCTAGATTAGGGGGATTTTTCTATGAGACGATCCGTGAAGCGAATTTCCGGCGCCGCCGCGCTGGCGGTCGCGGCCGCCCTGGCCCTGTGCGGGCCCGCTGCCTACGCCGCCCCCGCCGCCCCGGGCGACGCGCAGGCCGCGGCCGGCGAGGCCCAGCCC
>CAKUGR010000019.1 GCA_934654775.1 uncultured Collinsella sp. | reverse complement strand
GCCGTTTGTCTCCACCCGCATAGCGGGTGGGTTGAAGCTGGCCGCTGCGCGCCCAGCAGACTAAAGTCTTGAATACACAAAAGGAGGGGCCTCGTAAGGCCCCTCCTTAGGAAAGGGAATCGATTTATTCCACAGCCGTAGATAAACCCTAGCCGCTACTCCATCATGTCGAGGACGGAAGGACGCAGCTCGTTCTCGGCAGCCTCGGGATCGGTCTCGCGCAGACGGTTGATGTAGCGGTTGTACCAGATCACGGCAAGACCCAGGAAGACAACCACACCGCCGACGTTGTAGACCAGCGTCAGCCACAGCGGCTGGTCCAGCGGAACGGTGCCGCAGACAAGCACGAAGCAGAAGACCACGAGCAGGAAGGCGGCAACGACCAGGCCGAAGGTGCGCGAACCCATGCGGAAGTCGCGGGGCGCGGCGTCGAAGTTCTTGCGCAGCATAAAGTAGGCAAGCAGGATCAGCAGCGGCGGGAGCAATGCGGTGGCAGCCGTCATGTTGGTGACGATCATGAGCAGGTCGTCGAGGTTACCGGAGCCCAGAGCCGGGATGATCAGGATGGGGACGACGATGGCGAACTGCAGCCAGGCAGCGCGGGCAGGAATGCCGTGCTCATTGAGCTCGACGATCTTGCTACCAAAGACGCCCGCGGGGATCTCGGTGAAGAACACCTTGATGGGGGCGGAGGTCCACATCATGAGGGAGCCCAGCGTAGCGGCGAGAAGGATCAAGCCGATGACGCGCGTGGACACTTCCATGGGAATGCCAAAGTGGGCAAAGACAGCACCGAATACGTCGAAGATGCCGGTGGAGATGGCAACGCTGCCCTCGGGAATGAACAGGTTGACCAGCAGCGAAGCGCCTGCATACAGAAGGCCGATGGTCAGGCCGGCGATAACGACGGTGCGCACGAAGGCCTTAACGCCACCCTTGAGGTCGTTAAGGAACACGCCGACGGACTCAGCGCCGCCAACGCCCTGGATGATCCAGGCAAGCGTGCCGAAGAAGCCCCAGGTTGCAGCGAAGTTGCTCATGTCGGGAGCCATGTTAGCGGGGGTAGGAGCCGTAGCGAACTCGACGCCGCCAAAGGCAGCGGCCAGGGACAGCAAGATGAACACGGCAGTCAGGCCGAGAGCCGCTGTCGAACCAAAAGACGAAATGGAACCGATCCACTTAGCGCCCTTGGTCGAAACCCATGTGGCGATAGCAAAGACGACGATCTCGATAATGGTGATCCACAGCTGCGAAAGCTCGGCATTGGCACCAAAGAACACGTAGCTCGCGTAGATGATGACGTTGGGCAGGACGGACGCAAAGTAGAACAGGTTGACGAACCAGTAGCTAAACGCCGTCAGGAATGCCCAGCGGCCGCCCATCGAGGTCTTGACCCAGGCGTACACACCCGACTCGGAGTCCTTGTTAAGGCCGACGAACTCGGCGGTAACCAGGGTATAGGGGACAAAGTACAAAAGCGTGGCGAAGAAGAACGACGGCGCAGCTGCCAAGCCGATGGCCGCGTTGTTGTTGATGATGTTCTTGATACCGAACACGGCGGCGACCGTCATGCCCAGCAGAGCGAACGAACCAATCGTTCCTCGTTTTTCAGAGCTCATAAGCCCTCCCAATCATCCGTTATATCTCATCTAAAACCGTCCGGACTGCAAGCGCAATCCTGGACGGCGCACCTGCTAAGGGGAATGGGGAAAAGGGAGTCAACAAAGCCATCCCCCTTAACGGCGCGAAGCAAACGCCCAAACGGACGAATACTACTTGTTGGGGAAGGAATAACCTTCAACCGTCACGTGCAGTACCACGACGCGGGGATCCGCGGCATCGGCCACGACACGGTAGGCCTCGTCGATCTCGACGACGGCAACGCCGCCGGCGGGAATCGTCACGGTCTCCCCCGTACCCTCAAAGCGCTCGCGATCGTCGATATCGCTGTAAGCGCGGGTGCAGGTGAGTTCCGCCTTGGGAGCCACCTCGACGGTCAGATCGCCGTCGAGCGGGGCGAGCACGGCATGGTAGCGACGGTGACCGACCAGATCGGCGGTTGCGGCCTCGCGGGCATAGACCCACCAGTACACCAACGAGTCGCCGATGGAGTAAGCCACGTCGTGCTGCAGGTCGGCAACACCATCGAGTGCCTGGCCGGTGCGCATCCACTTCTTGACGGACTTCATCTGAGCGTCGAAATCGGCGCGCGAGTTAAAGACATGCATGACTTATGCCTCCTTAATGGGTGCCAGCGCCTGAGCCAGATCGGCAGACGTCAGCGGTCGCAGGGACACCTCGAAGCTGAAGCTCTCAAAACGGGTGCGATAGGAATCGAGCACCTCGGAACCCCAAGAGTTCGAACCAAGGCCGAGCAGCTGGTCGTTGATGTTGACCGTAACCGAATCGCTCTTGACGAGGTCGTAGACATGTCCGGCCTTGTCGATGTTCTCGCAGGTGTAGGGCCAGGCCGAGAACGAGAACGGGTTGGAAGCGGCGTCGCTCGGGCGCGTCACGACCAGGCCGTCACCGTGGCTGGAGCGCAGGGCGACCCAGCGGGTGCCCTCGCGGTTGGCGCAATCCTGGGGCATGACATACGGCGTGAACATGTCGTCAACCGTGCTGCGGTAATGGCCGACCGGGTTGGCACGAAGCGAATCCGGGTAGTTCTCGCCCGGGCCGTGGCCATACCACTCGACGGCACGATCGCAACCGGGAACCTCAAAGGAAATGCCGATACGCGGAATGATGTCCGAGTAATCGCCGTAGGGCTCACCGGAAACCTTAAGGTCGACGCGACCGCTCGGCAGCACGGTGTAGACAAGCTCGACGCGCATGCCAAACGCACGGACGGGAGGAGCGATACGCTGGTTCACGGTAACGACGACCGTGTTGCCGTCCTGCTTCCAAGAGACCTTGCGGGTGGACGTCTGCATCACATCGATGAAGTTGTCCTTCCACAGGGAGTCGTACTCCTGGGCGTGGTTGTCGACGAGCGGGTGCCAAAAACCAACCTGGGGACCGGAGGTCATAACGTCGCGACCGGATGCCTTCCACTCGCTCACGGCGCCGTTGACCTTGCTGAAGGTCAGCTTGCCGTTGAGGGAGTGAATGCAGATCTCCTGCTCGGTCTCCTCGACCGTGAGCTCGGGGCGGGCGGGAGCCACGATGGCCGGTGCCGGATGATTGGCGATGGCGAACTGGCTCGCGCCCAGCTGGAACATCGGCTCGCACCAGGCGTGGGCAGCCATGGTGTAGGCGCGCACGGTGAGCAGGGTCTCGCCTGCGGCAGCCTCGCGAACAGCCAGGGGCAGCTGGACGGACTCGCCGGGAGCGACCGCTCCGGGCATGAGCGTCTTACGACACACCACGTCGCCGTCCACCAGAGTCTCCGCCACCAGGCAGACATCCTCGAGGGTGGTAAACCAACGCTTGTTGGTGACGGTCAGCTCGCCAGTCTCGGCGTCATAGGCCATGCGAACCGGGCAGATGACCTGGCCGTACTCGGTCAGACCCGGGCTCGGCTGCTGCCAAGGGAACACCATGCCATCGATGCAGAAGTTGCTGTTGTTGGGATAGTCGCCGTTGTCGCCGCCGTACATGTCGTAGGCAACGCCGTCCTCGGTCACAGCAGCCAGACCGTGGTCGCACCACTCCCAGATAAACTGGCCCTGGATGCAATCCCAGCGATCGAAGACCTCCTGGTACTCGGACAGGCCTCCCGGGCCATTGCCCATGGAGTGGCCGTACTCGCAGTTAATGCGCGGCTTGGGGAACGGGTGCTCGCCAAAGTCGTTCATCTGCGACACGCGAGAGTACATGGTGGAGATGACGTCGACGGTATCGGCGTTGCGGTCCTCCTCGTAGTGAACCGGGCGGTCATCGAGCTCGTGAGCTTTGGCGTACATCGCGCGGATGTTGCAGCCGTAGCCGCTCTCGTTGCCCATCGACCACATAATGATGCACGCGTGGTTGCGCTCCTGCATCACCAGACGCTCGACACGGTCGACATAAGCCGGCTCCCACGCCGGATCGTCGGTGACCAGGGCGATGTTGCCGATATTCTCGAAGCCGTGGCTCTCCATATCGGTCTCGGCCACCAGCATGATGCCGTACTCGTCGCACAGCTCGTAGAAGCGCGGGTCGTTGGCATAGTGAGACGTGCGCACCGCGTTGATGTTGTGCTGCTTCATGAGCTCAAGGTCGCGGCGCATGCGATCGAGACCCACAGCACGGCCCTTGTGATCGTCGTGATCGTGGCGGTTGACGCCGTGCATCTTAAAGTAGGTGCCGTTGAGGTAAATATGGTTGCCCTCGACGGTGACCTCGGCGAGGCCCTGACGATGCGGCACGTACTCGCTGACCTCGTCGCCGTCGTAGACCTCAAACGTCAGGTCGTAGAGGAAGGGGTCCTCGGGGTTCCAGAAGTGAGCGTTGGCAACGGTGCACTCGGTGTGGCCGTCGACGCACTCGCCCGTAGCAACTACGTTCTCGCCGTCGCTGAGCGTAAACACGACGCGGCTTGCGCCCTCGGCAACCGTATCGAGCGTAATCAGAGCGGCATCGCCCTCGCGGTGCGTACGGAACCTAAAGTCGACCAGGCGCGCGGCGGGACGCTGCATAAGGTAGACATCGCGGAAGATGCCCGAGGCCCACCACATGTCCTGGTCCTCGATATAGCTGCCATCGCTGTACTGCAGGACCTTAACGGCAAACAGGTTATCGCCCTCGACGAGCGCGTCGGTCACGTCGAACTCGGCGGACAGGCGCGAGCCCTTGGTCATGCCGATAAACTGGCCGTTGACGTACAGCTCGCCGTAGCTCTCGATGCCGTCGAAGCGGATGATCTCGCGAGCGCCGGTGGGAACGGCGGGAAGGTTGACGATGCGCTGGTAAACGCCCGTGGGGTCATCGGAGGGAACGAATGGCTGGTCGACCGGGAATGGGAAGCCCTCGTCGGTATAGGCGAGCTTACCGTAGCCGTCTACCTGCCACAGGTGCGGAACCCCAACGTGATCCCACTCGGGCTCGTAGGTAGAAAGTGCCTCGTTGGAGACGGCGGCAGGGCCCTCAAAGAGGCGGAACTGCCACGAGCCGGACAGCTGGACAAATCCGCGCGAAAGTTCGCGGCTGTACGTAGCAGCGAGATCGGCGGTCTCGTAACCCATAAAGTACGCATGGGGTGCCAGGCGGTTCCTGTTGGTGAGCGCTTGGTTTTCCCAATCGTTAATGGCGTCCATGGTGATGCTCCTTCGTCATCGTAGTGATTCTTGTGCAACCGGTTGTCCTTATCTTACGGGCGATGCAAAAAACTGTGCAACCGGTTGTCCGCTGAACGGTCGATTTTGCCGGTTTAACGGTGCAACCGGTTGTACAACCGTAAGACTTATGTCACCCTGAGTACCGACACACAGCGCAATACAGCGTTCCAGGGCCCGCAGACAACCGCCGCGCCCATCCATGCCCCACCCTTGCAAGCCATGTTCAACAGCAGCTTGGATGTGAAATGCCGCCAGTGGCCGGATACTATGAACGCTGTTCAGGCGCACTATAGTAAGCTGTATCCGCACCAGCCCGTATCAGCGACAACACCGACCGCATTTTCCAGGAGACGCCATGACCCAACCAGTTCGCACCGCACCTACGCTTGCCGAGGTTGCCGCTGCTGCCGGCGTGTCGCGCTCCACGGCATCGCGCGCACTCAACGACTCGCCCCGCATTAGCGAGGAAACCAAAAAGCGCGTCCGTGCCGCAGCCAAGGAAGTCAATTTTGTCCCCAACGCACGCGGCCGAGCACTCGCCGTCGGACGTACGGAAATCATCGCCGTACTTGTGACCGAACCCTTGAGCGAACTGTTCAGCGACCCCACATACAGCGAGTTTTTGAGCGGCATTACCGAGGAACTCTCGGAATCGTCCTATCTGCCCGTTATCTTGCAGGCATCTTCCACGCACGAGCGCAACCGTGCGCGCGAGCACTTTGAGCGCCGCTCGTTCGACGCAGTCATCGACGTCTCTCCCTACAAGGGCAGCGAGCTGCTCGAGGTGCTGCGCGAGCTGAGCGTACCCACCGTGCTGTGCGGCCAGCTCGAGGGCCACCCCTATCGCGATGTGTTCTCGACGGTCTACTCCGACGACGAAGAGGGCGGACACTTTGCGGCACTCGCCATGAAAGAGCGCGGGCGCAAAGATATCGTTGCCGTGTTGGGACCGCAAGACAACCCCGCTGTTGTCGACCGCCTGCGCGGCTACCGCGCCGTCTTGGGCGAAGACCTCCCAGACGCAAACGTTATCTATACCGGCTGGAACAGCGGGGACGGCTATCAGGCCATGCGCCAGATCCTCGCGCGCAAGATTGCTTTCGATGGCGTGCTCTGCGGATCGGACCGTATCGCGGCTGGCGTCATCACCGCACTCAACGAAGCAGGCCTATCTGTTCCGGCGGACGTTTCTGTCGTCGGCTTCGACGATCACGAGATTGCGACGCGCTGCGTCCCCGCACTCACGACCGTCCGCCAGCCCCTGCGCGAAGAAGGCCACATGGCCGCCAACATTGCGCTCGACATGATCAAGGGCGCCGAGCCCACCACCTCCGTGATGCACATGCAGCTCGTTCAGAGAGACTCGCTGTAGGAAACTGAGCCGGGCTTTCCGCCAGACAGTTGTTGCGGAAAGCCCGGCCCGTTTTGAGCGCTCATTCTGGGACACAGCTTCCGTTAGACAGCTCAACCGGAAACTGTGTCCCATTATTTTGCCGAATTCTGGGTCGCGCTTTCCCAGAGGACCCCCTTTGGGAAAGCGCGACCCGTTCTGGACGCAGATTCCGGGACGCACTTTCCGCGACGCCTGGTCATCCCATGCCCTCACAATCTCGGCGTATAAAAAACGAGGGAAGGCACGCGTCCTTCCCTCGCATACAGGCAATATGTAGCCGCTCGCCTACATCAGGCGCAGGCTGACGTCCTTAAGCTGGGCGCCGGAAACGGCACTCGGGGCGCCCGACATGAGGTCGGAGCCGCTGGCCGTCTTGGGGAACGCCATGACGTCGCGAATGGAGTCGGAACCGGTGAGCAGCATGCACACGCGGTCCAGGCCCAGAGCGAAACCGCCCATCGGGGGCGCACCAAACTTGAGGGCCTCCATGAGGAAGCCAAACTGAGACTCGGCACGCTCCTCGGTAAAGCCCAGGAGCTTGAGCATAGACATCTGCATCTCGGCGTTGTGGATACGCATACCGCCGCCACCGGCCTCAAAGCCGTCCATGACAAAGTCGTAGGTGCAAGAACCGGCTGCCAACGGATCGGCCTCGATCTTGGCGATGTCGGTCTCGGTCGGCAGGGTGAAGGGCTGATGCTCGGCAGCATAGGCCTTGCGATCCTCGTCCCAGTGGAACAGCGGGAAGTTGACGACCCACAGGAAGTCGTGGCCCTCGCGCTTGATCTCGAGCGCATTGGCCATGTGGGAACGCATGCCGCCCAGGATCTCGTCGGAGAGCAGGCGCGGACCGGCGGCGAACATCACAAGGTCGCCGGGCTCGACGTCCATGCGCTCACGCAGGTCCGCCATCTCCTCGTCCGAGAAGAACTTGACGATGGGGCTGTTGATGGAGCCGTCCTCGCGGAAGGCGATCCAGGCCAGGCCCTTGGCGCCAAACGTGGAGGCCACGCCGGCGAGCTTATCGATCTTGGCACGTGCCCAGGCACCGGCACCCTTGGCGTTGATAGCCTTGACGACAGAGCCCCCCTCGTTTGCGGCAGTCGCGAAGACCTTGAACTTGGAGTTGGCAAAGATGTCGGTCAGATCGACCAGGTGCATGCCGTAGCGGGTATCGGGCTTGTCGGAGCCATAGGTGTCCATGGCCTCCCAGTAGTCCATGCGACGCAGCGGCGTGGGCATCTCGACACCCATGCGACCGAAGGCATCGGCAAGAACCTCTTCGAGCGCGCTCATGACGTCGTTCTGGTCCACGAAGGACATCTCGATATCGACCTGGGTGAACTCGGGCTGACGGTCGGCGCGCAGGTCCTCGTCGCGGAAGCACTTGGCAACCTGGTAATAGCGCTCGACACCTCCGACCATAAGCAGCTGCTTCAGGAGCTGCGGGGACTGCGGCAGAGCGTAGAAGTTGCCCGGCTGGATGCGGCTGGGGACGATGAAGTCGCGAGCGCCCTCGGGCGTGGACTTAAACAGGGAGGGCGTCTCGACCTCCATGAACTCACGGTTGTGCAGCGCCTCGCGAATGGCAAAGGTGAAGTCGGAGCGCAGCTTGAGGTTGGCCATCATTTCGGGACGACGGAGGTCCAGATAACGATAGCGCAGACGGGTGTCCTCGCTGGTCTCAATGCCGTCCTCGATCTGGAACGGCGGGGTGACGGACGTGTTAAGCACCTCGGCGTGGTCGGTCAGGACCTCGATCTCGCCGGTCGCGAGCTTGGTGTTGGTGGTTTCCTCACCACGGGCGCGCACGACGCCGTGAATCTTGATGGGCCACTCGGGACGCATGGTCTCGGCGATCTTAAAGGCGTCGCCGTCGGAGTGCTCGGGGTCGAAGGTAAGCTGCGTGATGCCCTCGCGGTCGCGAAGGTCGCAGAAAATAAGGCCGCCGTGATCGCGGCGACGGCTCACCCAACCGGTGAGGGTAACCTCTTCGCCCACGTTCTCGCGGCGAAGCTCGCCGCAGGTACGGGTGTGCATGGAATGCTCGTCGATGGGACGGGTCTGGCTCATACCAGTGATCCTCCTTTATGGATCTGTGCCGCCCCGTGTCGTTCCGGGCGGCGTCGTACAGATTTGCCCAGCCTGCGTAAACCGCGCAGCCAGACATGGCGTTCTATCTTATCGCACCTGTGTCGATGTGCCGCGAAAAAGTGGCTCCTGCCCAAAGACTTGACGGAGACGAAACAATTGACGCGCCGCGGCACCCACCCGCGCTCGTCACGTGCGACAATATGCCCCAATAAAACAGCACTCGGAAAGGCCCGCCATGACTGCACGCCTCATCGTTATGGATATCGACTCCACCCTCATCAACCAGGAGGTTATCGACCTGCTGGGCGAGGAAGCCGGCGTGGGTGAGCAGGTGGCGCAAATCACCGAGCGCGCCATGCGCGGCGAGCTTGACTTTAAGCAGGCGCTCGAGGAACGCGTGGGGCTGCTTGCCGGCCTGGACGAGAGCGTGTTCGAGCGCACCTTTGAGCGCGTGACATTTACCCCCGGCGCGTTGGAGCTTGTGCGCTCGGCACACAGCAAGGGCTGGAAGGTCGGCGTGGTGAGCGGCGGCTTTCACGAGGTCGCCGATAAGATCGTGGCTGCCGCGGGTATCGACTTTTGCCTGGCCAATCGTCTGGAGGTCGTGGACGGCAAGCTCACCGGCAAGCTGGCGGCAGGCATTGTGACCAAGGAGTCCAAGCTCATCCAGCTGCTGGATTGGGCGGTTGAGTGCGGCGTCGACATGGCCCACACGGTCGCTATTGGCGACGGGGCAAACGACATCCCCATGATCCAGGCCGCGGGCACCGGTATCGCGTTTTGCGCCAAGCCCAAGACGCGCGAGGCGGCACCGTTTGCCATCGATGAGCGCAACCTGATGCTCGCCATGGACATCATCCTGCGCGACTAGCGAGTTAACCTCACAACTCCATCAAATCTGACATATTAGATTTCCGAACAATTTTGCTCTAATGTTCGGAAATAGCCCTTTGCGTGCTAAACTTTTAAGCGTCGAAGGGAACTTATATGGACAAACGCAATCTTGAGCAATTGCTAAGTGACGTGGCAGATGGAAATGTTGCACCGGCCGATGCCCTCACGCGCATCCAGACGGCTCCGACCGCCGATCTGGGCTTTGCACAGCTCGATCTTTCGCGCGGAGTGCGCCAGGGAGCCGGCGAGGTTGTCTACGGCGCCGGTAAAACCGCCGAGCAAATTGCCGCCATTATCAAAGCATTACTCGATGCCGGCCAGGAGCGTATCCTGGTCACGCGCTTGGATGCCGAAAAAGCCGCGCGCACCGCTGAGCTTCTTGGCAACGACATCGACCTGGGATATGTCCCGGACGCCCAGCTCGCCCTGGTGGGTGGCAAGCCCTCCCCCACCGGCAACGGACGCATCGTCGTCGCCTGCGCCGGCACGAGCGACCTACCCGTCGCCGAGGAGGCCGCGTTGACGGCCGAGTTCTACGGCAACGAGGTCGATCGCCTCTACGACGTGGGTGTCGCCGGCCTGCACCGTCTGCTTGCTCATGCCGAAGAACTTGCCCAGGCGCAGGTGGTCATCGCCATCGCCGGCATGGAAGGCGCCCTGGCGAGCGTCATCGGAGGCCTTGTGAGCTGTCCGGTCATCGCCGTCCCCACCAGCGTGGGCTATGGCGCGAGCTTTGGCGGCGTGGCCGCACTGCTCGCCATGCTCAACTCCTGCGCCAGCGGCGTTTCGGTCGTCAACATCGACAACGGCTTCGGCGCCGCCTATCAGGCAAGTCTTATCAATCATCTGAGCGCCGGCGCGTCCTGCGCCCGCTAAGGAGCATTTCATGTCAAACCATCAGCACACGCTTATCATCGACGGCACCTCGGGCATCAGCGGCGACATGACCGTCGCGGCCCTGCTCGACCTGGGCGCCAGCGAGGAGCATCTGCGCGAGCAGCTCGCCACGCTTCCGGTCGGCGGCTTTGAGATTGCCGTGACGCGCGTAAACAAGCATGGCATCGACGCCTGCGACTTTGACGTTCAGCTGGCAGAGGAGCTCGAGAACCACGACCACGACATGGCCTGGCTCTACGGCAACGACGCGACCGCCGAGCACGCGCACGAGCACGCTCATCACCACCATCACGACCATGGCGAGCATGAACATCATCACGAGGACGAGCATGTCCACTGCCACGAGCACACGCATGAACATGCCCATGACCACGACGGTCACCACCACGCTCATCATCACCGCTCCCTGGCGGACGTCACCGCCATCATCGACGGCTCGCAGCTAAGCGATGGCGCCAAGCGTCGCGCGCTCGCCATCTTTACCGCGCTCGCCGCCGCCGAGGCCAAGGCCCACGGCAAAACGCCCGAGACCGTCATGTTCCACGAGGTGGGCGCCGTCGACTCCATCGTCGACGTCTGCTCCGTCGCCATCTGCCTCGATGACCTGGGTATTGAGGACATCGTGGTCGAGTCGCTCTCCGAGGGTCACGGCACCATCCACTGTGCCCACGGCCTTATGCCCATCCCCGTCCCCGCTGTCGT
Organism: uncultured Collinsella sp.; assembly: GCA_934654775.1. Lineage (GTDB taxonomy): Bacteria > Actinomycetota > Coriobacteriia > Coriobacteriales > Coriobacteriaceae > Collinsella. Next base: position 19,933 of record CAKUGR010000019.1, on the reverse strand, counting down.
CAACCTGTGCCAGGCGGGCAATATCGCCCTCACGCCCGCGCCGGTCGCCGGCGAGCTCGTGACGCCCACGGGCGCCGCCATCGTTGCCGCACTGCGCACGTCCGAGCACCTGCCGGCCCGCTACCGCATCGAGGCCGTCGGCTACGGCGCCGGTAAGCGCCCCTACGAGGGCTGCTCCGGCACGCTCCGTTGCCTGCTTGTTCACGTGGATGCATAGCCATGGATGCCCGCAAAACCAAAAGCCGCGCCGCCATCGTTGCCGCATTCTCTGAGCTCCTTCGCGAGGAGGACTACGGCAAGATCACCGTCGGCGACATCATCGCTCGCGCCCATGTGGGTCGGGCCACGTTCTACGGCCTCTTCAAGAGCAAAGATGACCTACTGTCCGAACTCGTGAACGACATCTGCGCCCACGCCCTCGACGACGATGGCACACCGCTCGATGATCCGCTCGTACAAGTCGAGCATATCCTCAACAACCTCTGGGAACGCCGCCAGGGCGTACGAGCCCTCGTAGCCGGCGCCGGCTCACGCGTCTTCGCCGACTGCTTACGCAAGACCATCATGTCACGAGCAGCCGAAACCGTCCCCACCGACCCAAACGGCCCCGCCGCCACCATGGACCGAAGCTTCCTACTACACCACATAGCCTCAAGCTTCGTAGGAATGGTCCAATGGTGGGCCTGGCACAACTTCCAAGCCAACAAAGCCGACGTAGCCAAAAACTACCTCTCAGCCATAGCACCCCTCTTCAACTAAGTACCCGCTCGGCCCCAAAGCGCAACCCCCATCTCAAGGCACCGCTCCACCCCAAGGTATCGAGCCTACCCAAAGTGCCGCCCGTCTCTCAAGGCCCATCGCAACAAAGCGCCCATCCCATTTAAATTCAGATATATATGTTGGGTTGCCTACTCGAGCGCAGCAAAGACTCCGCAGCTGCCCGCATGGGGTAACTTCCCAGCGCATTCCGCAGGACGAAAGAACCCCCGCCGCACGAAGTGCGCAGCGGGGGTTCTTTCATGTCCGAGGACGCGCTGGGAAGTTACCCCATGCGGGCAGCGGACAACTATGTAGCCCTGGACTAGAACATGCCCAAGAAGCCATGCACAAACAGTGCGGCCACAATAGCACCGACAAACGGAGCGATGCCAGGAACAAGCAGGCCGTACTTCCAGTTGTTGTCAGCCTTGTTCTTGATCGGCAGCACCTGATAGGCCATGCGAGGACCAAGGTCACGAGCCTGGTTCATGGCGAAGCCGGTGATGCCACCCATGCCCATGCCAACGGCCCAAACGATCAGGCCAACGCAGATGGCGAGCATCAGAACGTTCTCGCCGGCGCGGCTAGCGGCAGCAAGGATGGCGCTGATGAACACGAAGGTGCAGATAGCCTCGCAGAAGAAGTTGCGGGCATAGTTGGTACCCTCGGTGGTGGGGTTGGTCGAGAAAATGTTGCGCTGGGCAATGGGGTCGACGACGCCCTCGGAAGCCTTGAACTCATCGGCATACATAAACCAAGCGATTACGGCGCCCACAAAGCCGCCGAGCATATCGGCAATCATGAAGGGGATGCAGCTGCTCCACGGCACCAGGCCTACGATGCACTGGGCAAGCACCATGGCGGGGTTCATGCACACGGCGCCGCCAAAGACAAACAGGCAGACCGAGATGCCAAAAGACCAGGTGGTGATGGCAAACATGTGGCCAGAGCCCTGATACTTGGTGCCCTTGAGCACGGTATCGCAGTGCACGCCCACGCCAAAGACGATCATGAGGGCCGTCGCGCCGAATTCGCAGAGGAGTTTGGTAAGCATAAAACCTTATCTTTCTTGTCGGTTATAAACGATTCGTTTAGGCCGCGCACTAGTGCTGCGCGACGACAACGCCCAGGCCATCGGGAATGACGGCCACCTTAGCATCGGCACCCTTCATCTCAAAGGCGAGCTTGAGCGCCTCCTCGATAGTGTTGACCGGCGTCATGTGCATATCCTTGAGCATCTGGTGATCGCACAGGTCGGTGACCATGATCACAGGGTGATGCGCCAGGATGCGGGCAAAAATCTGGCTCGTCCACTGATCGGGCAGGGTCTCGTCCTTGGGACGATCGATGCAGGCGCGCTCAAACTCCGCCGGATCGTTGTCGGCGATGTTGTGATAGAAGCCCTCGCCACCGTGACCGTCGGCACAACCGGCGACGTCGATGATCACACCGCCCTCGGGAAGCGTAGCCTCGGCAGCGCACATGCCCTTCACGGCCTGGTAGATGTTCTGGTCGAGCGGGTAGCCGCCGTTGGTGGTGATGGCGATCTCGCACTCGACGGGCTCAACGCCGGCAAGGCTCTTCACGAACTCGCAGCCAGCCTCGTGCGCCTTGTGGATGTCGCCGGCAAAGGAGCCGATGACCTCATGCTTGCCGTTGAGCACCACGTTGAGCACAAAGGCAAGGTGAGCCATCTCGGCGGCGGCGAACATGTCCTCGCTCACGTGGTTGTGGCACAGGTTGCCGGCACGCGAGTGGGAATCGTTCACAAACTGACCGTTGTGGTTGTACATGATGGTCTTGTAGCTGGCGATGCCAGGCAGGACGGACTTGCGGCTACCAGAGAAACCGGCAAAGAAGTGCGGCTCAATAAAGCCCTCGGCAAGCAGCAGATCGCAATCGGCGGCAATCTTGTTGATAATGCACTCGCCACCAGAAGGCAGGGTGCCGATCTTTTTCATCATGCTGTCGTCAGTCGCGACGTGCATAACGATTTCCTCGTTGGCAACGATCTCCTCGCCGTACTTGTTGACGAGCTCCTCGTGCGTCGACGGACGATGCATACCCGTAGCGACCAGAATGCGAACGCGCGCCTCAGGCGCAGCGGAGTGGATGTGATGCAGCAGAATAGGCATCGTCACACGCGAAGGAACGGGACGCGTATGGTCGGAGCTAATGATGACGATATCCTTCTTGCCAGCACAAAGCTCCTCGAGCGAAGGCGAACCATAAGGGTTGGCAAGCGACTCCTCTACCAGCTCTTCCTGAGATTTCGTGGTCTTAAACTCGTTTTGATGACCTTCCATCACACCCGCGAAGTTCTTATCCTCGAGCTCCAGATGCAACGTCTTGTGGTCAAACGGCAGTTCACATTCAAACAATGATGAGCGCCCTCTTCCTTTCAACTAACACACTAGATAAACCGTTGGAAGGATACGCCGCTCACCGATAACAACCAACCACCCACCAACCCATTAACAGAACGTTCACAATTGACAAGTACAAAAAGGCGGCCGCAGCCCCAAAAGGAACCACGACCGCCGTCCAAAACGCGCGAAGCGCACCATTCTTCCTTCAGCCCGTAATCCGCAGAAGACCGAGGACGAAGGGACCCGATGGGTTTCCCTCTGAACACACTCCGCAGCACGAAGCCCCTTATCCGCAGCTCCGAAGGAGCAGGATAAGGGGGCTTCAAGTGCGAGGACGTGTTCAGAGGGAAACCCATCGGGTCCCGGTGAGAGCCACAGGGCTATCTATTACCCCGTGTTTTGCAGACCTGCCGAGACGCCGGTCACAGTCGAAAGAATCAGGCTCATGTACTCAGCCTTCTTCTCCTCGGCCATCTCGTCCTGATTCATACGCACCTCGCGAAGGGCGCGAACCTGGGCGATAGACAGGGCGTCGACGTAGGGGTTGCGCACACGAACGGCGCAGCCAAGCACGCGGCGACGCTGCAGCGGCCACTCGTCACCGACGATGGCAAGGACCCACTTACGGGTAAGCTGCATCTCGGTGAAGACCTTCTTGGACAGATCCTGGCGATCGCCCAAGTGCAGATACATCTTGGCGATGCGCTGGTCGGTCTTGGCAATCGACATCTCGATGTTGTCGATAAAGGTGCGGAAGAACGGCCACTCCTGGTAGGCAGCCTTAAGCTGGTCCAGATCGCCCAGCTGCTCACAGGCGGTGCCCAGGCCATACCAAGCGGCGAGGTTAATGCGCGCCTGGCTCCAGCTGAAGATCCACGGAATGGTACGCAGGTCGTCGAGCGACTTGGCGCCCAGACCGCGCTTGGCAGGACGCGAGCCGATCGGCAGCAGGCCAACCTCGGTCAGCGGCGTCACGGTCGAGAACCACGGCGTAAAGTCGTCGGTGTTCAGCAGGTCCAGATAGCGCTCGTGGCTTGCGGCGTTAAGCTTCTCGGCCATATCCCAGAACTTCTGCGTGGTCTCGGTGTTGGTCTTCTCGACGCTCGGGGCCGACTGCAAAAGCGTTGCGGCGGCAACGGACTCAACATGGCGCTGAGCCAGCGTGCGGTTGCCGTAACGGGCAAAGATGACCTCGCCCTGCTCGGTGAGCTTAAAGAAGCAGTTGACCGAACCCTTGGGCTGCGCCAGCACGGCCTTGTTGGCCGGGCCGCCACCACGGCCCACGGCACCGCCGCGACCGTGCATGAGCACCAGGTCGATATCGTTCTTCTCGGCCCACTTGGCAATGCGCTCCTGCGCGGAGTGCAGCGCGAGCATGGCCGTGGTAGGACCGGCATCCTTGGAGGAGTCGGAATAGCCCAGCATGACCTCCATGCGGCGGTTGGTCTGGGCAAGGCGCTTTTGCACCACGGGCAGCGTTAGCATCTGGTCGAGCACGTCGACGCAGCCCTCGAGGTCCTCGAGCTGCTCGAACAGCGGGATCACGTCGAGCTCGGGGACATCCTCCTCGTGTGCAAAGGACAGGTGAGCAAGCTCAAAGACGTCGGCCACATGCTGGGCGCTCTTGGTGAACGAGATGATGTAGCGGTGCGCCATCTTCTTGCCGTAACGCTTTTGGATGGAGCCGATAGCGCGGAAGGTATCGATGACCTCGCGCGTCATGGGCTGCAGATCGCCATGGATACCGTTCTCGTGGATATCCTTGAGGGCGCGGGCGTGCACCACGGAGTGCTGACGGAACTCCATCTCGACCATATGGAAGCCGAAGGACTCGACCTGCCAGATGATGGTCTGCACCGGGCCGTAGGCAGCACGGACGGCACCGCAGGCAGCCAGCGAACGCTGGACGACGCGCAGGTCCTCCAGGAACTCGTCTGCGCTGTGGTACATGGTGTCGGTGATACGACGGACGGTGGCGTTCAGACGGTCGGCCATGACGAGCATAACGGCGCGATGCGGCTCGTGCTCGGAGATCAGTTCAGCACGTGCGGTGTACTGAGTGCTCATCTCGACCTGATGGTTCCACAAGTTGATGAGCTCGGCAGACGGCTTGCTGTAGGTGGCCTCGAGCGTGAGGTTGCGGCCGATGCGGCGGCACTTGTCCTCGAGCTTGAGCACCATATGGGTGAAATACTTGGCGGCGACTTCGCGGCTTACCTTAGCGGTGACGTTGGGGTTGCCGTCGCGGTCAGAGCCGATCCAGCTGCCGGGATGGAAGAATGCCGGGCACAGCGGCGGCACGGTGCCGGCCTTGTCGCCCAGCACCCAGTCGTCAAAACGACGATAGATAACGGGGATGACGTCGAACAGCGTGTTATCGAAGATGTCGATGATGGTATCGGCTTCCTCGACCGGCGTAGGCTTCTTGAGCGCGATGGGGCTCGTACGCACCAGGGCGTCGATCTCCTGCAGCATATGGCGCTCGTTCTCCACCAGATCGGAGCCGCCCAGACGCGGACGCTCCTCCAGCAGGTTGGAGATACGGCGAATCTTGCCCTCGACGGCCTTGCGACGGGCCTCGGTGGGATGTGCGGTAAAGACAGGGTGGAACTCCAGCTTGTCGAGCAGCTCGTTGGCGCCCTCGACACCCATCTCGTTTACCAACTGGTGATAGGCGACGGTGAGTTCGTTGGCGGGATCGACCTCTGTATCGGTCGACGCGCCGGCCTCGCGCTCGCGCAGCTGCGCCACGCGGTAGTTCTCCTCCGACAGGTTTGCCAGATGGAAGAAGCTCGTAAAAGCGCGGACGATAACCTGCTGTTTATCGAGCGGCAGGCTGTCGATCAGATCGACGACCTCGCGAAACGCCACGGCGGTGGGCTCGTCGGCAGTGGGCACGCCCTGCTCGTCGACGGACTCGTCGGCAGCACGGCTACCGGGGTTGCCGGCATTGGCCACAATCTCGGCTGTCAAAATCTTGTCGAACAGGTCCGCGATCTCGGGATCATACTCGCTAAGCACACGGCGCTCCAGGCGCAAGAACAGCGCCAGATTGTCGCGCAGCTCCTCGGGGATCTCGATCTCGGCGAGACGCTCCTTGGACTCGGCATTCGAGCCGATTCGGTTAACGAGGCGGTTGACCACGGCAGCGACACGCGCCGCGGCTTCGGGTACAGACTGGTTGCTTGGGTTCTCAGCCACGTTTCCTCCCATTCCTCCTTCTATGCACGTAACATGCGATATTCATTATAGGCACTCGACAAAAACTTTCGGCGCTGATTGCGCTTTACCACACAAAAGTATTTTCTGCATTGCAAGGGTTTTTGCCCTAAATGGTCGTATTTCTCGGTGGACGGCATACGTAAACGGGGGCATTCCGCATAAAAGCGAAACACCCCCGTAACAATCGCTCTCCATGAGCAGGGCACGTTAGCAGACCCGCAGCTCAAAAAGATGCGCTACAGGCGCTCGCGAACTGCCTCGACCACGTTGGCCAGATCGACGAGGGCCTCGTCATGGCTCCCCATGTCGCGCACCTTGACCTTGCCGGCGGCAAGCTCGTCGCCGCCCAGGACCAAAATGAGCTTGGCGCCCACCTTGTCGGCCTGCTTAAACTGAGCCTTGAGCGAACGACCCTGATAGTCTGCCTCGGTCACGATACCTGCGGCGCGAAGCTCCTGCGTAATGGCAAAGACGTTCTGGCGCAGCTCCTTGCCGGCGTTGGCGACGTAGACACACGGGGTCTCATCGGCGCCCAGGTCGCTGCCAAAGGCCTGCAGGGCCAGCAGGGCGCGCTCAAAACCGACGGCAAAGCCGACGCCGGCCGTGGGCTTGCCGCCCTCGAGCTCGACCAGGCCATCGTAGCGGCCGCCGCCACCGATGGAGCCGACGCCGGCGCCGGGGGCCTCGACCTCAAAGACGGTACGGGTGTAGTAGTCCAGGCCGCGCACCAGGGTGGGATCCTCGACATACTCGATACCGGCGGCGTCCAGATAGCGCTTGACCTGCTCGTAGTGCTCGCGGCACTCATCGCACAGGTTGTCGCCCATCAGCGGGGCGTCGGCCATGATCTCGCGGCAATGGTCGTTCTTGCAGTCGAAGGCGCGCAGCGGGTTGAGCTCGGCGCGCTCGCGGCACTCGTCGCACATCTCGTCGGCGTGATCGAGGATAAACTGCTTGACCTGCTCGCGGTATGCCGGACGGCACTGTGCATCGCCCATCGAGTTAATAAGCAGACGGAGCTTGGAAAGATCGAAGCCCAGGCGCTTGTAGAACTCCATGAGCATGATGATGCACTCGGCGTCGGCAGCCGGATCGGGAGCGCCGAGCCACTCGATGCCCACCTGGTGGAACTGGCGCAGGCGACCCTTCTGGGGACGCTCGCCACGGAACATGGCCTCGGCGTAATAGGCCTTAAACGGCGTGGAGCCCTGGGGCACCAGGTTGTTCTCCACGACGGCGCGCACCACACCGGCCGTACCCTCGGGGCGAAGCGCCAAGCGCTGCTTGGGCTTAAGCTTGGTGTCGGTGCCTTCGGTAAAGACGCGCTCCAGGTTGGCGCCGCTAAACACGCGGAACATCTCCTTGCGCACGACGTCGGTCGACTGGCCGATACCGTGGACAAACACGTCCACCTGCTCGATCGCGGGCGTCTCGATGGGCTTAAAACCAAACGGCTCGAATACGCCGGCCGCAATCTGCTGCATCTTTTGCCAGGCGCGCATCTCGGCGCCGATAAGGTCGCGGGTTCCCTCCGCCTTCTGTGCCTGCATGGGCAAACACCTTTCTTTTGTATCGCGTCATAGGTAGTGGACATTATACGGCACAAACACAAACAGCGGCGGCGCGTCTGACCGAACGAGGGTATGGGGACTCGTTCGGCCAGATGCGCCGCCGCTGTTTGTAATCCGTTTTTCTCCGTCCCCTTCGGATCACGTGATCTGTTGGGGACGGAGTAAAACGGATCATTTCGTAGACCCGTGGCCGCCTTGGAAACCGAATGATGGTACGAGCATCTATTCGGCCTCCAGGGCAGCCACGGACAGAACGGGGCAAATAGAAAAGAGTAACGGACGTCTACTCCCCCGCCACGCTCGCGCGCAGCTTGGCTGCGATGGGCTCGGATGCCAGCAGGAACACGAGCATGACAACGGAGCATGCCAGGCACACAATCCAGGTGCTCGCAAAGGAGCCCGTGGTATCGAACAGCATGCCCGAGACGATGGCGCCCACGGTGCCGCCGACCATCTCGAGCGAGGTAATGGTGCCCGTGACCTTGCCGAGGTCGGCCATGCCAAACTGCTTGGACGCGGCAATGGTAGGCGTGATGGTGCCCATGCACGTTCCGATACCAAAGCTCACAGCGGCCACAATAGGACCAAGGTCCGTCGTCGGGAAGCACAGCGCCACACAGGCGACAATACACGCAACGGAGCCAAGGATATTGCCAAAGCGCAGGCCAAAGCGGTCGTAGATGGCACCGAGCGAAATCTTGGCGATAACGACCGTGACCATGTAGGCAGAAAGCACCGTACCGGCCCACATGGGGTCGTGGCCACCCGTGACGATCTTGGCGCCGTTGACGGTAACGCTCGTCATGTTGGTGACCTGGTTGGGCAAGATGGCGCCGTTAACGAGCCCCATAAAGAGGAAGGCGACGACAAGCAGCCAAAACGCCGGGCTCTTCTTGATGCGAGACCAGCCAACGTTAACCTCGGGCGCCGTGTGCTCATCCTTGTCGCCAGCCGTCGAGACGGACGGATCGCCCGGGTTCTCGCCGAGCGGCTTCAGACCGATCTCGGAAGGCTTGGTGCGGAAGGAATAGGCCGTGATGGGCAGCGCCGCCACCATGCAGATAGCCGCGAGCACCAGGAAGGCGGAACGCCAGCCAACGCTCACGATCAGCGAACTCACGATGGGAGACAGAATAGCGCCGCCAAAGCCCGAGCCCGAAAGTGCGATGGAGATGGCAAGGCCTCGCTTGGCCGTAAACCAGTTGGCGGTCACAAGGCTAATGAGCAGGCGGGTCGAGGCGACGGCAAAGCAGCCCGAGACGGCAAAGAGCACGTAGACCTGCCACAGCTCACCGACAAAGCTCATACCGGCAAGAACGGCAGAGGTTGCGATAACGGTTAGGGAGCCCAAAACGCGACCGCTTACTTTATCGGCAACATGGCCAATGACAAGCGATCCGATAACGCTCACCACGGTAGAGATGGCGTTGGAGATGTTGTACTGGGCAAGCGTGATCCCGAGGTCGCTGACGATGAGCGGCTGGAACAGGCTCATGCAGTTGACGAAAATGGTGTAGCACGTGGCCATGATCACAAATCCGGAGGCCACCACGAGCCAGCCGGGGAAGAACTTACGTTGCTGGGACATACCGCTCCTTTTTAAACAAACGAATAGCCTGCGCCGGGCGCCGGTAGTGCCCAAGATTGCCTTGAAAGACAAGGGCATAGGCCTTATGGCCATGCCCGCAGGCTTGAAAGGCAAGGTTGGGTGCTACCGGTGGTCGGCGATGTAGCCCAGGGCGACGGCGGCATAGGCCGCGGCGCCAAGGGGAAGCTCGGCATCGCTAAAGCGTGCCTTGGGATGATGCTGAGCAAAATGCTCGTCCGTATCAGTCACGGCAGCGCCCACGGTAAAGTACGCACTCGGGATCTCGCTCGAGATCAACGCGAAGTCCTCGCTCGCCATGGCGTGGAACAGCGGCAGGAAGGCAGCCTTGGGCAGCACCGCGCCCACGTAGCCAAGCGACGCCTGCGTCATGCCGTCGTCGAGTACCAGCGGCGGAACATCCGAGAGCGTCTCGATAGTCGCCGGCGTGCGATACGTTGCGGCCACGCCGTTGACGACCTCGGCGATGCGGGTCTTGAGGTGCTCCATGAGCTCGACGTCGAAGCCACGCAGCGTTCCCTCAAGCACACAAGTATCGGGAATGACATTTGCGGCCTGACCGCCGGCGAACTTGCCAACGGTAAGCGCGACCTCCTTGGCCGCCGGCACCTCGCGGGAGATGAGCTCCTGAAGCGCCAGATGCACATGGACGCCGGCCGTGATGGGGTCGATGCAGATCTCGGGGCTCGAGCCATGGCCGCCCTTGCCCTGAAGCGTGATGCGAAAACCGTACACGCCCGAGAGCGCCGGGCTGCCGTAGAGCACCAGGCCAAGTGGCGACTGGCTATTGACATGCATGGCAAAGGCGGCCTGAGGACGTGGGTTCTGCAGCAGACCGTCGGCGATGGCGGCGCGGGCACCCTCAAAGGTTTCCTCGCCCGGCTGGAACAGCAACTTAACCGTGGCGTTGGCCTCTACGAGCTCGGCCTCGCGGCCTTTAAGCAAACGAGCCGCACCAAGCAGCGCCGTCGCATGCATATCGTGACCGCATGCGTGCATGCAGCCGTTCGTAGAGGCAAACGGCTCGCCTGACTCTTCAGCAACGGGCAGGGCATCCATGTCGCCACGGAGCATGATGACCGTACCTGCCTGCTCGTCTGTGCACGTACCATTGCCCTGGGCCGCTGCGACGGCACCGGCGCCGATGAGGCCAACGACACAGGAGCCGTCAACAAGCACGGCATAGGGAATATCCATCTCGTCCAGACGCGCCTGGATATACGCGGACGTCTGCGGAAGGTTGTTACCGAGCTCAGGCGTTTGATGGAGATCATGGCGCCATGCAGCGAGCTCGTCTGTAAAAGCCTGAGCTTCTGCAACAAGACCGTCACCGATAGCGGCCTGCGCCGCCGCGGTGGCCTTGGGCGCTGGTTGCGGTTGAAGATCGGACAAAGCTGGTGCCATAGATGCCCTCCAGTAACGTTTTTGCAGTAAGCACTTTGATAGCGAAAAGTGCAAGGTACAACTCTAAGGGCGAGGCATAAAAAATGCCGCCCCAGGAGGGCGGCGCAACAAGTTGTTTACAATTGCGGGCGCGGCTTTCGACGCAAAAAATCGAAGTGAGTCTCGCTCAAGATAATCGACAGGAAGATAAGCACAAAGCCGGCGAGCAGGCGCGAGGTGAGCGCCTCCCCCATCAGCAGCACCGAAAACAACACGCCCGAAGGCGACTCCATCGAAAGGAGCAGCGAGCCCGTCGAGGCCGGGACATGTGCCAGGCCGACGTTTTGGATGAGCAGAGCCACGCATGTGCAGCCCACCGAGAGAAACGCCATCACGCTGATAAAGCTCGGCGTCCACACGGACAGAGGCGCTTGGGTCTCGAATAGCAGCGACGAGATCAGGCTCAGCACGCCGTTGCCCACAAACATCCAGAACGTGATGACGTTGATGTCCATTTTGCGACCGTACTTGGCGGTCACCGCCATCTGGATGGCGAAGAAGACCGCGCCGCCCAGCGTAATGGCATCGCCGATGTTGAACTCGACGCTATCGAGCGCCACTAGGCCAATGCCCGCCAGACAGAGCAACGCGGCGCCCAAGTTGTAACGAGTGAGCTTTTCGCCGCTTAGGAAATAGCTCGCAAACGGGACCAGAATGCAATAAGTGCCCGTCAAAAAAGCGTTCTTGCCCGCCGTGGTGTGCGCCAGCCCGACTGTCTGCAGAGCGTAGGCGGCCCACATAAGTGCGCCCATCCCAAGTCCGACGATAAGGTTGCGGGCGTTGAGGTGCGCGATGATGCGCTTGTGGAAGATGGCAAACATGACCAACGCCGCAGGCAGAAAGCGCACGTAGAGCAGTTCAAACACCGGAATGGTGTCGAGCGCGTCCTTCATGGTCGTAAAGGAGTAGCCCCAGACGACTGCCACCGAAAACAGCAGGACTTTCCAGAACAGCGGAGAACGTGCGCCGGCGCCCCGGGAAATACCGCCCGCACCTAGGTCCTCGCGAGCAACAGGGCTATCGGGCATCATTTCGATATTGTCAGTGACATGCTGGGGCATAGGGCATCCTCGCGCTCAATCTGGGCGTGGTGTCCGCACGCGCGTGACCGCATGCCGCCTCATGGTCAAATAAAAACGGGACGCGCCGGACCCCCGGCACGCCCCGCTACTGTAGCAACAACCAACGTTGCACCGCAATCCAGCGTACTAAAGTACCGAGCAGGAACACCTCGATGTTCCGGCAACGTCACGTTGTTGCACTAAATAAGTTTCGTACTCTCCAGCTTTTCGATGATCCAGTCGTTGGCTTTGATGACCGGGCGGCGGAAGACGACGCCCAGAGCCAGCGACGGAACCAGATAGCTCGCCAGAATGCCCAGCTCAACCCAGTACTCCATATGGTAGGCGCCGGCCATGGCGGCATGCATTGCGTTGATGCCATGAGTGAACGGCAGGAACGGATAGATTGCCTGGAACACGGGGCCGGTCATCTCGATGGGGAACGTGCCGCCCGAACCACCGACCTGCATGACCAACAGCACGACAGCGAGCGCCTTGCCGATATCGCCAAACGAAACCGTAAGCGTATAGACGATATTGGAGAACACGAGACTCGCGACCCAGCCCGCCAGCACAAACTGCAGTGGGTTGTCGCACTGGATGCCAAAGAACAGAATGTCGCCCGCGCACACGAGCGTTGCCTGCAGCAGCGCCAGACCGCCAAAGAACAGATAACGGCCCAGGTAGATCTCGTGCAGGCGCACGGGGACGAGCTCGTTGATGAGTTCATCGTCAACCGAGACCTTCATCATGGCCGCCAGAACAATCGAGCCCACCCACAGCGACAGAATCGTGTAGAACGGCGCCATGGCCGAACCGTAGTTGCGGATCGGATAGACCGGCTTGCGGTCGAGCGCGACGGGGCCGGAAAGCGACACGGCGAGACCCTCGGGGTCGCTGCCGATCATCGTCTTTATCATGGCCAGGTCACCCGACATCAGGGCGCTATCAAGCCCATCCTTAAAGGCACTGATCTTGTCCGACGCCTCGCCCAGCTGATCGGAAGCCTTGTTGACGAGCTTTGCAGCCTTGGACAGGCCCTTCGCGAGCGAGCCGGAAGCATCAGTCAGACCGCTCACAGCGCTATCCAGGTCACCCGAGATACCGTTCAGCGAATCCAGAACGCCCGAAATGGTCTTCTTAAGCTCCTTAGCCTTGACCGAGAACGTGGAATCGTAATCGGTCTTGGCACCCGAGATACCCGCCTTGGCATCGGCGATGGCCTGGTCGACCTCGGCACGGGACTTGTTAACCTCTGCCATGCTGTCCGTGAGCGACGTCGCGATATTCGTCAGCTCATTGGCATTGTTGCGGTACTCCGTCGCGGTTTTGTCAAGCTCAGCAGCCGCGTCCTCAAGCCCTGCCTTGAGCTTATCGTTACTCACCTGGCCAGCAAGACTACGGAGCTTATCCGCCGTGGCATCAATCTCGTCGGCACGGTTCTTGAGTGACGCTGCGCCATCGTTGAGCTGAGACACCGTAAGATCGACATGCTGGTTTGCAGCGTCAAATGCCTTTGCGAGCTTGGTAGAAACGTTATCGAACGAACCTGCGCTCCCATCAATGGCGGCATCGATCGCATCGCTAGCGGACTTGAGCGCTTGCTCGGAATCGGCAATACCGCTCTCGGCATGCTGCATGAGCTGCTTCACCGACTCCTCGGTCGATCCAGTCTGCTTGAGCATACCGCCCGCCGACGTCAGCGAATCGGACGTAGAGCTCAAAATGCCCGCAAGTGACGTTGCGCTGGCCTGAATGTCTTGCAGGTCCTGGACCGAATCGCCGAGCGTCGAGGACAGGTTGGCGATAAAGTTGCTCACCTGATCGGTGCTCATATAGTCAAGCAGGCTGGACACAGTCTTGAGCCCGATGGTCGTGATGGTCTTGGTAAAGGTCTCGTTGACCTGGCTCTGGACGGCGCTCGAGCCTTTTTCGGTCACAATCTGGGCGATGGCGTTGGCCTTTTGGTTCTCGTAGAACTCGATGTCGGCGTGCTTCACGTCGGTCGAGAAGAGCGTCATCATGTCGGCGCTAAACGTTTTGGGGATGACGACGGCAGCGTAGTACGCGCCCGACTTAACGCCCTCAATCGCCTTATCGCGGTCGTTGAGGACGACCCAGTCGAAGTTCTCGTTGCCGCGCAGGGTGGCGGTTACGTTTTCGCCCACGTTAACCTCGACGGGGATCAGATCGCTCTCGTAACCCTCATCGGTGTTGACCACGGCGATCTTAAGATTGCCGGTGTTACCGTACGGATCCCAGCTTCCGGCGATGTTAAACCACGCGTACAGGCACGGCACGATAATGAGACCCATCACGACAATCAAGCCGATCACGGAGTGAGACACGTTTTGGACATCGCGCTTAAACAGGTGCAGGATGTTTTTCATTTATGCCTCACCTCCTTTGGAGTGCTTGCCAAGCGGGGTGGTGTCCCCGTCGTTTCCGCTTACGTTGTCAGTACCGTCGACATCTTGAGCCTTGCGATGCGTACCGATATGCGGCAGACGACTCGTAGGCTGTTCGCCATCCTTGGTCCCCCGCTCGCTGGCGTTGAGGCCAAACATGCGGCGGGCGGCGGGAATGGCAGCCGTGTGCTCGCGCATCTCGCGGCGAAGGTCCTCGTCCGAAAGCGCCGAGATACGCATCTGGGTATTGAGGCTCGCGCGGATGTATTCGATATTGATAAGCCAGCCGCAGATGGCAATAACCGAAATGATCCAGATAACGAGCAGGATGATCTTGCCGTTATTGTCGATATCGAGCACCGTCGAAAGCACAAAGAGCAAAACCTGCACGCCTACCACGGCGGCAAAACCGCCCTTGATGTAGTAGGGGTAACGGTGCTCAAAAGCCACGGCATGATCGAGCAGCTCGCGACGGTACGAATCCGAATCGAGCATGACGCGCATGGCCGTGCGCAGCGAATAGCGCTGGCGCGGCAGGTCATTGGACTCGCAGATCATCAGACCCGTCGTGGAAAGCTGCTTATCAAAGAGCAGGTTGAGGTTGAGCAGCAACGGGCGCAGCTGCAGACCGATAAAGAGCGCGATGATAAGGAACACGCCCAGGATGCACAGGTTGAACAGGTAGTTGAACGAATACATGCCACCGACGGTCTCGCGCAGCAGGTTGATGCCATAAGTGAAGGGCAGCAGCGGATGCAGCCATTGGAAGAAGCCGGGCATCATCTCGATGGGATACATGCCCGACGAGCCGGGGATCTGCACAATGACGAGGATGACGCCAATGGCTTTACCGATATGCTTAAACGTGGTGGACAGCGCATAGATGATGTTGACGTAGGTGAACGAAATAGCGATGCCGCCCAGTACAAAGAGCAGCGGATTGACGCACTGAACGCCAATGACCAGGTCGCCCACCGTAACGATAATGGCCTGGAACGCGCCCAGGATCACCAGCAGCAGCCAGCGGCCAAAGTAGCCCTGACGCGCCGTAAAGCTACCGATGCCCTCGCGGTCGACCTCGAGTTTGTAGATAGCGATGAGCACATAGCCGCCTACCCACAGCGCCAGATTGGTGTAGAAGGGCGCGATGCCCGAGCCAAAGCTCTCGACCGGATAGATTGACTTGGATGTCAGCTCAACCGGAGATGCCATGAAATCTGCCACGTCGTTGACGTCGACGTCCATGAGGTCGGCTAACTCGCCCATAGACTCAGAGGTCTGCAGCGCCGCAATGTCATTGGCGGCGGTCGCGAGCTTGTCCTGAACCTTGGCAAGGGAGGCGTCGGTTTGGGACAGCGTGGTCTTTGCCTGCTTGAGCGTGGCGTCGAGCTGCGCCAGCGTGCCGCGCGCGCTCGCTATCGTGGGGGTCATACCCGACACAATGCCGGTCAAATCGCCCGAAACGGCGGCAAAAGAGTCAAGCGCGCTCGAAGCCTTCGGCAGTGCGTTCTGTCCCAAATCGGTCTGAGCCTGACCGAGGTTAGCCGTACCGGTCTGAATTGCGGCGTTGAGTGCGTTGCTCGCGTTCGAGATTGCCGTAGCGTCGTTTGCCATGGCGCTCGACTGCGCAAAGAGGCCATCCTTGATGCTCTGCAGCTTCTGGTTTTGCTCGCGAAGCGAGTTGATGGTCGATGCGATGAGCGCGTCGGCGTTCTCCGATCCCGTCGACGTATCGTTAGCGAGAATCTGCAGGCGCTCGATGACAGCGCTGTTATGGTCAATCGTCGCCTGAAGGGATTCGAGCGAGTTGTCGATACGAGTGGTCGTGGACGTAACCGTACCGGTGAGTTTGCCAATCGCGGCGTTCGCAGAATACGATGTCTTACTCAGCACGATGCTGCCCTCCGAAAGTGCCTTGGAGAGCGAGGTGATGGACTTGCCAGCCGTGGTACGAGCTTCGCCCAGCAGGTCGTTGCCTTGGGAGATCGCCTGCGTCAGCGAGGGCGCCTGGCCCTGCAGGCCCGCCAGCGCGGCGTCGGCAGAGGCGATCGAGCTGCTTGTCTTGTCGATGGCGGTGTTCATATCGCCGATGGAATCACGCACTTCGCCCAGGGTATCGGACGCCTCGGACACCGAGCCCGCCAGTGAATCCTGGGTCTGGGTTGCCTTGTCCTTAAGATCGATGCCGGTATCCTTGGCAATGCCCGCGACGGTCTCGCCCACCGTGGAGACAAACTCCGCGTTGATCTGCTCCTCGATGGTGTTGGCGCCGGTGTCGGTGACCTTGGGCGCAATGGCGCTCTTCTTCTCGTTGACGTAATAGGTGAGCTTCGGCTGATGGTAATTGCCATCGAGCATCGAGACGAGATTGTCGGAGAAGTTCTTGGGAATCACGATGGCAGCATAGTATTCGCCACTTTCGACGCCCTCTTTGGCATCTGCCGCCGAGTCGACGAAGGTCCAGCCCAGCTGGTCGTTCTCCTTGAGCTGGTCGACCACCTTATCGCCCGCGTTGAGCTCGCCCACTAGGTCGTTCTGGGTGCCCTGATCGTTGTTGGCGATGGCGATTTTAATGCCCTGGGTATTTCCGTACGGATCCCAGTTGGCAACGATGTTGTACCAGGCATACAGCGAGGGAATAACGCACACGCCCAGGGTAACCACCAGGGCGACGGGGTTCACGATCAATCGCTTGATGTCGCGTTTAAAGATTGCAAAGGAAACCTTTGCATCGGATAGTTTGCTGCCGAGACTCACGCTTGGACCATCCATCCTGTCGTTTAGCCGAATCATGCTATTAACAACCATTGTACGGAGGCACTTTAGCGTCTCGCAGCACAATGGTGCTGAGTTTTGCGGGTAGCAATATACTACGAAGATGAGTTAACGTACAGATGTACAGTATCTCAAATTCCCGCAGCTCACAAAACCACAACCCGCACAAATTAGCAACCCAACGGCCACGCCGATGGACTAGTCATTGGGGACGTTCTTAAACGACTAGTCAAACAAGAACGTCCCCAACGATTAGTCATTCAAGAACGTCCCCAATGACTACTTTGGACCACGAAAGCGTCGCAGGTTGAGCATAAGTCAGCGAAAACGCCCCTAAGCGAGCAAGCTGACGTGAAAGAGGAGGGAAGCGTACTTTGGTACGCGACCGACGATTGAACGTCAGATTGCCGCTTAGGGGCGTTTGCAGCGTCGAGTGGTTACATTAGTTCGCAGATAGCCGCAGCGAAGGCTACGGGGTCCTCGGGGAGGATGCCCTCGACGAGCAGGGCCTGGTCGTAGAGCAAGCCGGAGTACTGCTTAATCTTGTCGGCGTCGCCCGCCTTCTGGGCAGCAACGA
The DNA here is from genome assembly GCA_934654775.1 of uncultured Collinsella sp. Lineage (GTDB taxonomy): Bacteria > Actinomycetota > Coriobacteriia > Coriobacteriales > Coriobacteriaceae > Collinsella. Next base: position 2,142 of record CAKUGR010000019.1, on the reverse strand, counting down.
GCTTGGCGAAGACCGGGTGCTTAGCGTTGAGCTCGAGCACGCGCTGGCTCTTGGGCATACCGTCGGGCGCGCCCTCGGGACCCTTCTGAAGCACCTTCTCCATCTCGAGCGAAAGCGGACCCTCGGTGGTGATGCAGGCGGGAGCATCAGTCAGACGCGCAGAGACGGCAACCTTCTCGACCTTGTCGCCGAGCGCCTCCTTCATGGCACCAAAGAGGTCCTCGTTCTCCTTGGTGGCGTCCTCGGCCTCCTTCTTCTCGTCATCGGTCGCCAAGTCAAGATCGCCGGTCGCGACGTTCTTAAGCTCCAGGTGACGATCCTCGACCTCAGGCTCGGCGCCATCGGCAACTGCCTTCTCGGCAGCCTCGCGAGCAGCGTCATCCTCGTAGACCTTGGGCATATCGGCAGCCACGTACTCACGCATGGCCTGGAAGGTGAACTCATCCACGTCCTGCGTCAGCAGCAGTACATCGTAGCCGCGGTCGAGCACGCCCTTCACGACGGGCATCTTGGCCAGACGCTCGCGCGAATCGCCGGCGGCATAGTAGATTGCCTTCTGGCCCTCGGGCATGCCCTTGGCATACTCGGCAAGGGTGATCATCTTCTGCTCCTTGGCAGACCAGAATAGCAGCAGGTCGGCAAGCTCGTCGGCCTTCATGCCGTAGCTCGAGTAGATGCCGTACTTAAGACCGCGACCAAAGTTCTCAAAGAACTTCTCGTAGGCCTCGCGGTCGTTGTCGCGCATGTCCTCGAGATCGGCGGTGATCTTCTTCTCGACACGCTTGGCAATGGCCTTGAGCTGACGGTTCTGCTGCAGCGTCTCACGCGAAATATTGAGCGTCACGTCGGCAGAGTCCACGACACCGCGCACAAAGTTGTAGTAGTCGGGCAGCAGGTCGTCGCACTTCTCCATAATCAACACGTTAGAGCTGTAGAGCGCCAGGCCCTTCTCGTAGTCCTTGCTGTACAGATCGAACGGGGCGCGACCCGGCACAAACAGCAGGGCGTCGTACTCAAGCGTACCCTCGGCATGGAAGCTGATAGTGCGCGCGGGATCGTCAAAGTCGTGGAACGTAGACTTGTAGAACTCGTTGTAATCCTTCTGCTCGACGTCGGAGCTGCGCTTTTTCCAGATCGGCGTCATGGAGTTGATGGTCTCGAGCTCCTGGTAGTCCTCGTACTCGGGCTTGTAGTCGTCGCCGGCGTCCTCGGGCTTGGGTTTCTGGCGGCTCTTGCTCACCATCATTTGAATCGGGTAGCGCACATAGTTGCTGTACTGCTGAATCAGGCTCTTGAGGCCCCACTCGGTCAGGAAGCGATCGTAGGTCTCGGCCTCGCCGTCGGCGTCGAGCTTCTCGTTCTCGCGCAGCGTGAGGATGACATCGGTACCGTGCTCAGCACGCTCGCCATCCTCGATGGTGTAGCCCTCAAGACCGTCGGACTCCCAAACGTGGGCGGTATCCTCGCCATAAGCGCGGCTGACGACTTTCACGTGGCTGGCGACCATAAAGGCGGAGTAGAAACCCACGCCAAACTGACCGATGATGTCGACATCGGAACCTTGTTGCTCGGCGTTCTCGGTCTTAAACTCCTCGGAGCCGGAATGGGCGATGGTACCCAGGTTGCGCTCGAGCTCCTCGGCGGTCATGCCGATACCGTTATCCGAAATAGTGATGGTACGGGCATCTTTATCAAAGGAAACACGGATGGCCAGGTCGCCCTGGTCGAGCTTGACACTCGGATCCTGCAGGCTCTTAAAGTTGAGCTTGTCGACGGCATCGCTCGCGTTGGAGATAAGCTCGCGCAGGAAGATTTCCTTATTGGTGTAGATGGAGTTGATCATGAGGTCGAGCAGTTTTTTGCTCTCGGTCTTAAATTGACGCATGTGCAGTCCTTTCGCGCTACCCCCGTCCGCAAAAACGGCCCGGTTGCCCGAGCCGCATTGCAGACCTGCTATGTTCAGACTTAGATTTTATAACCCATTAGCGCGCATATATACATACGGAATCGAAAAACTGTATGTTGCAATGCCCCATGCGCCAATTGCCGAGGAGTGTCCCCGACCGCCGGCAGAGACGATATGAGCAGGACATAAAAACATTGAGAGCCCCTGCTGCATGAAAGACCGCGGATCAGGCCGAC
>CAKUGR010000018.1 GCA_934654775.1 uncultured Collinsella sp. | reverse complement strand
GTCGGCCTGATCCGCGGTCTTTCATGCAGCAGGGGCTCTCAATGTTTTTATGTCCTGCTCATATCGTCTCTGCCGGCAGTTTGGGACGGTCCTTGTGGGGCGTACCCGCAGCGCCTATGCCAGTTTGTCGATCTGCCCAATCTCCCAAAGCGGAATATTGACGAGCGTTCCCTCGTCTCTATATGCCGCTAGGGAGGTCCTCACGCAACGCTTGAGCTTGAACTTCTCGCAGGCTATTTTCAGGCTCTTCGCTTTAAGGTTCTCTGCCGCCTTGACCTCAAGCGGAAGCACGGTCCCCGCTTGGTCGATGGCAAAGTCGGTTTCGGCATTGCCAGAGGTAGAGGACCAATATGCGGGAGTTTTGCCTTGCAGCAAGAGCTCCTGCGCGACGTATTGCTCGGTGAGCGAGCCCTTAAATTCAGTGAAAACAGCGGGCCCATTAAGGACGATGGCCGGTGGGAGGTTGGAGAGCGCACCGAGGATGCCGGCGTCAATGCAAAACAGCTTGAAGCCCGAGAGGTCCTCGTAGCTCGAGAGCGGTGCCCTGAGGGCGGAAACGCGCGGCACCTTATGAATGATTCCGTAATCCATGAGCCACTGGAGACTCTCTTCGAAATCGCGTGCGCGCGCCCCGGGGCGAAGGGCTCCGTAGACGAACTTTTTGTTTTCCTTTGCAAGCTGGCCGGGAAGGGATTTCCAAACCAACCTCATGCGCTCGACGATGCGGGCGGGCGCATGTTTGCCAAAATCGGATTCGTAAGCCTCGATGATTTGTTGCTGAAGCCTGCGGGCTTCGATGAAATCGCGGGTCGCGGCGAAGGCGGAGACGACTTCGGGCATGCCGCCGACAACGAGGTATTCCTTGAGCAAGTGCTCGAGCTTTTCGGTAACGTTTGCCAGAAGATTCATGTCTGCGGCAAGGATGGCGTCGGCGAGCGGGTCGCCATCGACGGCGCGAACGAACTCGGTAAACCCCATGGGACGCATGGTGAGCTGGTCGATTTTGCCGACGGGAAATGACTCGTTTTCGCGCCGGAGCGCGAGGCCCATATAGGAGCCGGCTGCGACGATATGGTATTCGGGCGCAAGCTCGTTGAAGTACTTGAGCGAGGTGATGCCGCGCGGCGCCTCTTGGATCTCGTCAAAGATGATGAGCGTGTCTGCCGGCGTTACGGTTTGGCCGCGAAGAAGCTCTATCTGGGAGATGATGCGCTTGGGGTCGAGGTCTCCATCGAACAACGAGCGTGCGCTCGGTTCGAGCATAAAGTCGAAACGAATGACGTTTCGATACTGCTGGCTCGCGAATTCGGTAAGAAGCCAAGTTTTTCCTGTCTGGCGGGCACCCCTAAGCAAGAGGGGTTTGCGATTCGCTCTCGATTTCCAAGCGATGAGTTCACTCATAAGCTGTCGCTGCATATTGCCTCCCAACTCTCTTGGCTAGTATAAGGCCATTTGGGCGTTTCCCTTGGAAAATGTGCGAGACAACCACGTTTTTCCATCGGAAAATGTGCGAGACAACCACGTTCTTCCATCGAAAAATGTGGGAGTGCCAATCTAAGTTGCGGTGAAATAGTTCCTAAATGGGCTGGTAAACGGCCAAAACAGGAACTATTCCACCGCAACTTCTAAAGTCCACCGGCATCCAAAAGAAACGAGCCCGCATCCCTGGGGGACACGGGCTCGTAAACAATACGTGGTAGGGGCGGTGGGACTCGAACCCACAATCCTTGCGGCGAGAGATTTTAAGTCTCCTGCGTATGCCAATTCCGCCACGCCCCCGTGAGACTAGAAGTCTAGCACAAGCCGCCCGTTACGCGTTGACAGCCATCGAGTGCTGGCCCGACTTTTCCAGGTACTCGGCAAACTTGCCCTCGTCGCCCTTGTTCTTGTACTGAAGGGCCAGCAGATATTCCAGGCGGCAGCTCTTGACCTTGTCGTTACCGGCCTCCTTGAGCATGCGCTCCAGCTCGGGGATGTCGTTGTGGCGCTTGAGGATCATCGTGTCGTACATCAGCTGGCACTCGTGCGCGACTGCCTCGGCCTGACCGCCCTCAAAGCCCTTGATCTCGTGCAGGAGCTCCTTGGACTTTTTGCGGTCCTCCTGGCCAACGTAGTAGTTAAAGGCCTTGATCACCAGGTCGACGCGCTGCATCTTGGGCAGGTTGAGCCCCAGCAACAGGTCGAACATCTCGTCGGCGCGCTTGTGGTCCTCGCGCAGCAGATAGGAGTTCAGGCGCAGGTAGTCGCGGTTGTAGCGCGGGTACAGCATGCTGGTGAGTTTGGCGTCGAGCAAGCGATCGAACTCGTCCCACTGCTTGGCGGTCATAAGCTGCTGTAGGCGTTTAAACGTGGTGCGTTTTTTGACGCTAAAGAACACCGACACAGCGATGCAGATGATGACGACGGCGGTCCAGAGGGTGCGGGAATCGGGCATTTCAGAGTCCTTAGTCGCTCGTAAAGCGAGCGGTATGACAACACGTACTAGATGTATTATACGCAGCGTGCAAGCAAACTGGCATAAAAGCGCATCGAGGCCGAGCGCCATCGCTCGCTGCGGTACACTTACCCTAAAGTAAACCATGAAGGGAGACACTACCTATGAAGAAGATCGTTTTGGCTTGCGGTGCTGGCGCTGCTACTTCCACGCTCGTTGCCCAGAAGGTCGCCACCATGCTCGACGCCAACGGTTACGCCGACAAGTACGAGATCGTGCAGTGCGCCATCTCCGAGGCCAAGGACGCTTGCGACGAGGGCGCCGACCTGCTGATCGCCACCACCGTTGCCCCCGAGGGCCTCACCTGCCCGTACGTGAGCGGCGTGCCCTTCATGACCGGCATGAACCGCGTCGCTGCCGAGAAGGCCGTTCTCGACGTCATGGCTCAGTAGGCGCTGACTGTATGAGTGAGCAGAACGCCAATCCGGTCGAGCTCTTTGGCATGCGCGTTGCCCATGTGGGCATTAACGCCACCGACCCGGCAGACGCCCTGGAGATCGCGGAGCTGTTCTCGACGATGATGGGCCTGCCCGTCATCGAGACCCCGGTTTCGTACTTTAACGATTCGCTGGTCGAGATCATGAAGCAGAACGGTCGTGGCACCAAGGGCCACATTGGCTTTGCCGTCAACGACATCGATGCGGCCGAGAAGTGGTTTGCCGAGCGCGGGCTCGAGGTCAACGAGGAGTCGCGCGCGCTGCTGCCCGACGGTGGCACCAAGCTCGTGTACTTTAAGCGCGAGTTCGCCGGCTTCGCCGTGCACCTGTGCCGCGAGTAGCGCACAAGCTGCTTATAGCTAACGAAAAATGGGGTAAGGCCGCGTGGCCTTACCCCATTTTTATGCCGCGCGGCCGCCTGGTGGGCTGTTGAAAATCGAAGGTGAATGGTTTTCCCGAGAAGTGAACGAGCAAAATCGGACCCCCGAAACATCGACACTTTGAGGGCGGAATTTCCTGCAGTTTCATCGAGTTTTTCCTGCGGTTTTGGCGCCAAAAAGTGTGGTTGCTTCAGGGGTCCAAAATAGGTCGTTCACTTCTCGGGAAAACCATTCACCTTCGATTCGTGAGAGGCGCCCCTTACCGCGGCAGGCGAATCGTAAAGCGGCTGCCGACGCCTTCGACCGAGGTCACGCCGATGACGCCGCCGTGGCTGTCGACGATCCACTTGGCAATGGCGAGCCCCAGACCCGAGCCCTGCGCGCCGGCATTGCGTGCGTTCTCGGCACGGTAGAACCGCTCAAACGCGTGAGCTGCGGATTCCTGGTTCATACCGATGCCCTCGTCCTCAACGCTTATGTCAATCGCGCCCGTGTCCGCATCTGGCGCTACGCCAAACGTGACGGTCGTGCCCGCAGCCGAATACTTGGCGGCGTTTTGCACGATCACGCGCAGCGCCTGCTTCACGAGTGCCACGTCAACCGATGCGTTGCAGCGCGGGTCGCTGGTAAGTGCGGCATCGTATGCCAGCCGATATGTGTGCCCGGCATCGATCATCTGTGATTCTTCGCAAACCTCGCCGACCAGTGCAGCTAGGTTGGTATTCGCGCGCCGCAGGACCGTGCGCCCGGCATCGCCGCGTGCCAAAAACAGCAGCTGCTCCACGAGCTCTTGCATGTGCTCGCTTTCGGCCTTGAGGGACGCGATGGATTCTTCCAGCACGTCCGGGTCGTCTTTCCCCCAGCGGTCGAGCATGTTTACGTAGCCCTGAATCACTGCGATGGGCGTGCGCAGCTCGTGGCTTGCATCGTTGACAAAGCGCATCTGCTGCAGTTTGGCCTCTTGCATCTGGCGCAGCAGGCGGTTGAGTGCGACCTCGATGCTTGCCAGGTCGGCGTCGCCGGTGGTGACGCTCGGCGAGTCGACACTTGCGCGCTCGATGGCCTGCTCCAGTGTTTCCATCTTGCCGCCGGAGAGCTGCATGCGGCCGAGCTCATCCACACGCAAGGCCAGGTCGTTGAGCGGTGCCATGGTGCGGCGCACGCGCCTCGCGCCGCCGAGCATGTTGAGCACGCTGATAACCTGCCAGCCTGCAACGACAAGGTAGAGGGGCCATAGCGTGACGAGGTCCTGTGCGAGGGGGAAGGTCTTGGTGCTACGCGCAAGCTCGACGGTATAGGTGAGCGTGGTCAGGTCCCAGCCGCGCGCGGGCGCCAGCGACATGCCGTGAACGGCGGCGCCGGGGATCCATCCCGCGGTAAACGCGCCATCGGGCAGCGTCTGGTTGTAGCCATAGACGAGGATCGCCGCCGCAACAAGCAGCAGTAACAGATCCAGCCAGACGTAGCTCACCAAGCGGCGCCACATATAGCTCCAGTTGATGGCGCGGGCGATGGAGGTGACGCGTTTGGTCTCGGCGTTACGCGCGGCAGACATAGCCCACCCCGCGCACGGTCTGGATGATGCGGGCGCCGCCGGCGTCCTCGATCTTGGCGCGCAGGTGCGCGATGTGCACGTCGACGTTGTTGGTGTCGCCCACGTATTCGTGGCCCAGCGCCTCGTGCGCAATGCGCTCGCGCGTGAGTACGGTGCCGGCATGTGCCATAAGCAGGGCGAGGACGTCGAACTCGCGAGCCGTGAGCGCGATGGGCGAGCCGCCGACCGTGACTTCGCGGCGGTCGGGGTCGAGCGCAACCGAGCCCACGGCGAGCGTGGCGGGGGAGGGCGAGGCAGAGGTCTTGGCCGAGTCGCCAGCCGGGGACGTCGCGGCGGTACCGGCACCCGTAGTGCCCTCCCTGGCCCCAACGCCGTCAACGCGCGAAGCCGTCCGCACGGCCTCCGAGCGCTTCAGCGCTACACGGATCCGTGCGAACAACTCCTCAATCGCAAATGGCTTGGTCAGGTAATCGTCGGCGCCGGCATCGAGCCCGGCCACTTTGTCCATCACGGCATCGCGCGCGGTGACCATAATCACCGGCACATCCTTGTGCTTGCGGACACGCCGCAGGACCTCCATGCCGTTGAGCTGCGGCAGCAGCACATCGAGCAGAATCAGATCGTAGTCGCGCTCCAGTGCCAGGTCCACGGCGGTGCGGCCGTCGGCGGCGTGCTCCACCTGGTAGCCCTCGTGCTCCAGCTCGAGCGTCACAAAGCGGGCGATTTTCTCCTCGTCCTCTACGATCAGGATTCGTGCCATACGTGCCCCCGTCTGCGATTACTTGTCGTCGTTCAGATTCTGCTTGATGCCGTCCGCGGCATCGGCGGCGTGATCCATCAGGTTGTTGATGCTGCCGGGCACGTCGCCGTCGCTGTCGATGCGGTAGCGCATGCCAAAGAACAGGCCAAGCAGCATCAGCCAAATCGTAGCGCCCCAGGCAAACAGCGCAACGATGGGGATTAGGATGGGGATGTTGAGGATGATAGCGTCGCGGCGCGTGGCGATAAACTTGGTGTCCAGGCTCAGGCGGAAGAGCTTTTTGAGGTACTCCCACACGCTGTCCATCTTCTTGGAGAAGTCGGTCTTTTCGCTCGACTTCTCGTAGGCGGCCTGCGCGGCGACCATCTCGGCCGAGGGTTCGTCGACCGGCGCGGACTCGGTGGCGGTGTGCGCCGACGTGGTCTGGGTCTTGCCCTGCGACTCGAGCCAAATGATGGCGTCCAGAACGTTGCCGTCGGCGGCGTCGAGCGCGGCCTTGGCATCGGTATAGCTCACGTTGCACTTGGTGCGGATGGTTTCAACTTTTTCGAGGTCGTCCATGACCTGTCCTTTCGTTCGATGGGCGCGACGCCGGGCGATTGTCCGGGCGCGAGCGTTGCGTTCGGCGGCCTGCGTTGCGCGGTGCCGCCCCGCCCTTGGTCGAACTCTATAGTGCAGGTTATAGATTAAGCGATTCTTGAGCCAAGATTAATGTTGGATGAGTTTTTGGGTGGCGGTGGGGAAGGGAGAGGTGTCCTTCTGGGTAGCTAGCAGCGAGGTCTAATACTTTTCCGAGAAGTGAACGAGCTAAATCGGACCCCCGAAGCATCGACACTCTGAGCGTGTCGTTTCCTGCGGTTTCGATACTGGAATCCTGCGATTTTGCCGTCGAAAGATGCGGATGTTCCAGGGGTCCAAAAACAGCCGTTCACTTTGCGGAAAAGTATTAGACCTCGATAACGGGGGATGGTGAGCCGGTATCAAGCCGGCGGCAGAAATGGGATAAGAAAGGGTATGGATCGCATGGATCAAAATCATGTTGCAAAAGTATGAAAATATCCTACAATTGCAACATGAAGTACTTTAGTAACATAACGGCGATAAGTGAGCTCTCCGAGAGCGAGGGCGTGTTCACCACAGCTCAGGCGGCTCGCATGGACATCTCTCGAGATGCGCTGGCGCATTCATGTCGTGTGGGGCGTCTTGAACGGATATGCCACGGTGCCTACCGGATGGCTGGCACGCAGCGCCAAGACACCGACGAACTCAGCGCTCTTTGGAAGCTCACCAATCCCTCCCTTTGCGCGTGGGAGAGAAGGCGTCGGTGGGACGGCATCGCCGTGAGTGGTACGACTGCGGCGAACCTGCAACAAATGGGCGATTTCTATCTGTCCCCCTACAGGATGACCGCGCCCACGCGCATCAATACAAGAAACGAATCCCTTTCCTTTGCAAAGCGCGAGATCGCTGAGCAGGACATCGTTTGGCTCGACGGCCTGCCGGTAACTAAACCCGAGCGCACGCTTGTAGACCTTTGCCTCGATTGCGAAGACCCCTCATTAATTATCGATGCCTATAACGACGCGCTTGGGCGAGGGCTCGATACGCAGCGGCTGAAAGATCTTGTAGAAGAGAACTCTAAAACCGCCAAACGACGTGAGCTAATGATGCCTCTGCTAATTGACGTCCATATGCCATAGCGCCTGTGCCGTTACCCCGATGTTCGTCTTGAGTGCCGGCTCCTTTCCGGCTCCCATTTTTCCGATGAGAAACTCTACTTCAAGGCCTGTGATATCTAACAACTTTGTTGTTCCGGTCATGCGGTCAGATTCGACAAAGAAGCCTCGTTCTTTTGCGAGGACGGTCAAACGTGCCGCCGGGCTGGGCCGCCGTAGGTTTCGGACAAGGAAGTCAACATCCATTGTTTTGATATTTGGACAAAAGCCCGGCAGCACCTCGGCTTCTCTATAGGTAAATTCCGCCCAGGATCCGACGAGAATGACGTGATCTATGCACCCTGCTTCCTTGACCAAGTCAAGCACTTTTAAGAAAGCTTGCTGCTGCTCAGTCAACATTCGGCACCCTCCCCAGCGCGCGTATGATCTGCTTTTGAGATTGCTTCTGCTCTCTAATGGCGGCCGCGAGAGCTTTCCGGCGTTCGATTTTTGCTCGCAGTTCATCAACGTCTGCAGCAGGGACATAGTCGGTTTTGACTTTGTCCCCGACTCGATAGTTGAGATAGCAGTATTCGTGGCCCTTTATGTTTCGCATGCGGATGCTGCCCTTTGGAAGGAGGCCGATTTCCTGTTCCATAAGGTCCAAGAGGCGACTCGAGCGTGCGTACTCCTCTTCTAGGACATCTTCTAAGACGGACACAATGCCTCCCTTCCGAATAGTTACCCTACATTTTAGCAAACACAGCTAATTGTAGGGTAACTAAAACGTGTCCGCACGGCGTGGGAGACTTATCCTGCCGTCCTGCTCTGCCGAGGCGGTATGAACGTAAGCAACGACCCTCTAAGGAGCTCGATATCGATGAGTGACAACGCAAAGCATCTCGTAAAGAAGGGCGTAAAGGACGCGGGGCCGTGCCTCGCGCTGTGCATTGCCGGCGCGGCGGTTGGACTGATCGCCGCTTTTGGGCCGCTCGACGCGCTTCGAAGCGCGAGCTATCTGCATGTCTGCTTCGCCCTCGCCGCCGCCATGGTGACCGGTGGCGTGCTCGATCTGATCTTTTGGGTGCTTGACCCGTTTGGATGGAAAAACGAGGGGTAAGCCCTAAGGGATGCGACTGCCGGGTTCGGCCCACGATTTCTGCTATTGATTTGTCCGGGGTTGAACGGCGCGGAGGTGATATGCGATGTCCATTTTTGTTACCGGAGGCGTTCACGGTATTGCCGAATACGGGGCGAGCCGCTTCTCATCGCGCAGCTGGCCGCTGGGCCGAATGCTGACGCGCGACGACGTGGTGATCGTGGCCGGTGACTTTGGCTTTATATGGAGTGGCTTGAACACCGACAAATACTGGCTCGACTGGTTTGAGTCTAAGTCCTGGACCACGTGTTTTGTCGATGGCAACCACGAGAATCACCATCTGTTGGCGGAGCTGCCGGCGCGGGAATGGAACGGCGGTCTCGTCCACGAGGCGCGTCCGCACGTGCTCCATCTGATGCGCGGCGAGGTATTCGACATTGCGGGGACCACGGTCCTTGCCATGGGCGGCGCTGCAAGCCACGACAAACAGTGGCGCCAGGAGGAAAAGACCTGGTGGCCCGAGGAAATGCCGAGCGAGAGCGAGATGGAACATTGCCGCTCCTCGCTCGACCGCGTGGGCTGGAAGGTCGACTACGTGGTGACTCACGAGGCCCCGGTCGATCTGGCTGACGAGCTGTGCATGGAGTGCAACCGCGAGTTCTACGATGATTCGCTGCAGAACTTTTTGGGCGAGCTCGACGGGCGGCTCGACTACTGTACTTGGTTCTTTGGCCATTACCACGACGATGAATGGCGCGATGGCAAGCATCGCCTTATCTACCAAGATATCGTGCCGATTGAGGCGCGGCGCACCGACGAGCGGGGCGAGACGACGAGCAGCTATTCTAAGCAAGAACGTTAGGAGGTCCCCATGATCTGGTTCACCAGCGATACTCACTTTGGGCATGAGAACGTGCTGAAGTTCACCGACCGCCCGTGGGATACGATTTGGCAGATGAACGACGCCATCGTCGATAGCATCAACGGCAAGGTCGCTGCGGACGATGAGTTCTACATCCTGGGCGACTTCAGCTTTAAGATGACCGCCCAGGATGCGTACAGACTGCGCAAGCAGATCGCCTGCAGGCGCATCCACCTCGTCCCGGGAAACCACGACAAGGACTGGACCCAGCCGGCGGTGGCCGGCGCGTTCACCGTGGAGCCGCCGATCTGCGTGCTCAAGATCGACGGGCAGAAGATCGTGCTCAGCCACTACCCGATGGCGGACTGGCAGGGCATGAACCATGGATCGTGGCACCTCCACGGGCACATCCACAGCAGCGGCGACGCGTACAACGAGTTCAACCGCAAGCAGGGGCTGCTGCGCTATGACGTGGGCGTTGACGCCAATGACTATGCGCCGGTGAGCTTGGACGAGCTGAAGGAATGGTTCGCCGAAGTCGACGAGCCGTGCGGCCGGGTGAAATGGCCCTGGTGGGTCAACGCCACGGGTAGCGAGCAGATTGAGCGCGAGCTCGAGTCCTACAAGAGGGAAGTGACGGTCCGATGACAGTCTACGTAACAGGCGACGTCCACGGTGGGCTCGACATGCAAAAGCTGCGCGATTGGGATCTTGGGGATAGCCTGACGAGCGACGACTATCTGATTATCGCCGGCGACTTTGGCTTTCCGTGGGATTTCTCTGCCGAGGAGTGTGCCGACATCGCTTGGCTGGAGTCGCACCCCTATACCGTGCTGTTCGTCGACGGCAACCACGAACGCTACGACCATTGGGCAGAGCGCCCCATGGAGATGTGGCATGGCGGGCTGACGCAGCGCCTGTCGGACACCTCGCTCATTCGGCGCCTGACGCGCGGCGAGGTCTTTGAGCTCGACGGCTCGACAATCTTTACCATGGGCGGCGCCACGAGCGTGGACAGGGAATACCGCATACCGTATTCCAGCTGGTGGCCACAGGAGCTGCCGGACGAGCGCAACTTTGAGGAGGCGCGGGCAAAGCTCGACAGCGTGGGTTGGAAGGTCGACTACGTCATCACCCATACCTGCTCCACACGCATGCTCTCGCCCACGCTTTATCCGGCGTCCGGCTGGAACTACCCCGCCGTCGATCGGCTTACGGCGTTTTTTGACGAGCTGGAGGATCGCCTGGACTACAAGCGCTGGTACTACGGGCATTTCCATCGCGACGCCAACCCGGCTGAGCGCCATACCGTGCTCTACGACTGCATCGTCCGCTTGGGCGACGAACTCCGGCCCTGGGATGTTGCGTAGAGGCGGGATGGCTGGCTACTCGGCCGTTACAGTGATGTTCTCCCGATGCGCTCGGATGACGTCCCAGCTAAAGTGCTCGGCCAGCTGTTCGGCAGAGCGCGGTGTGGTGTCCGGTGCGATGCCCGTTTGCCCGGCGAGCCATCCCAGCAGTGCCTCGGGCGTGCCAAAGCGGGCGCGTAGTTCGCCCAGGTCCAGATCGCGGTCGCGCTTGGAAAGGCGACGGCCATCCGGCGACATGAGCAGCGGAATATGTGCGTAGTGCGGCGTGGGAAGACCCAGCAGATGCTGCAGGTAGATTTGGCGCGGCGTGGACCCCAGCAGGTCGCATCCGCGCACGACCTCGGTGACGCCCATGGCGGCGTCGTCGACCACCACGGCTAGCTGATAGGCAAACACGCCGTCGCTGCGGCGCACCAAAAAGTCGCCGCACTCGGTAGCGAGTGCCTCGCATTGGGCGCCGTACGTGCGGTCCACGAATTCGATCACGTCGTCTGCGAGGTCATCGACGGTGGGCACGCGCAGACGCGTGGCTGGGGCGCGCAGAGCGCTGCGGCGGGCGATTACTTTGGCAGAAAGGTTTCGGCAGGCGCCGCGGTAGATGGGCGTGCCGTCGCTGGCATGCGGCGCGCTCGCGGCGTGGAGCTCGGCACGCGTGCAAAAGCAGGGATAGGTGAGACCGGCGTCTTGCAACCGATGCAGGGCGTTCTCGTACAGGTCGAGGCGATCGTGCTGGTAGTAGGGGCCTTCGTCCCACTCGAGCCCCAGCCAGGCCAGGTCGTCAATCAGTTGAGCGGCAAGTTCCGGGCGCTTACAGCGATCGTCCAGGTCCTCGACGCGCAACACGATGCTGCCGCCCTGGCTGCGGGCCGATAGCCACGCGCACAGGCAGCTGAACACGTTGCCCAGGTGCATGCGGCCCGAGGGCGACGGGGCAAAGCGACCCACGACAGGTGCGGGAACGGAGGCGGGCTGCGTCGTTGGCGCATCCGCGGCGGGCGTTGGTATGTTGCGTGCTTTGATATCCATGCGGACGAGTATAGCGCGGGGCACGGTAGGGAAGGCGTTGCCGTGGCTCGCAAGTTGGCGGCGCTGCGCATTGCGCACGGTGGGCCTGCAGCTCAACGTCTCGATCGCCGCACGCCGACTCGGCCTTATACACGACAGAAACCCCGGCAGCTCTTCGCAACTGCCGGGGTTTCTGCGGAAAAGGGGGACATGATCCTCGAGCGAACGGCAAAGGGGCAAACCGTTTTCGCTCAACTGCTTTATGCCCTTCGACCGCAGGCTCAAACAGCGTATGCCGCGCCCACACAAAGCCGCTACACCTGTGACGGAGCTGTGAAGTGGTGTCTATCGTTGATGTAGGCCGTGCCAAAGAGTGTCCCAAATTGCCGGCAGATAAGGAACGTCCCTAAGTGCCAGACTCGGGTGGGACTTTTGTCCCATTTGACGTTCCGTTGGCCCAGTTATTCGTCATGTGTGCCCGCAAACGTGGGACAATGGCGATGTTGGTTTTACAGACAAAGGATGTGCCTATGAACGCCCCCGTTGCCAATGCCTGCCGGCAGCGCCGCTTGTTTGCGCGATTCGTTTCCGTCTGCGCGTTTGTCGCGTTTGCGTTGCTGCTGCTGCCTGTCGCCGCCCACGCCGACGGCTACTCCATGACCCAAACCTACATCGGTGCCACGGTCGAGGCCGATGGATCGCTGACCGTTGTCGAGGGACGCCAGTTCGATTTCGACGACGACATCAACGGCGTGTTTTGGGAGATCAATGCGGGCACCAACCAGCAGGGCGGCGCGGCGGGCGTCAATGTGTTGAGCGTCGAGGAAGACGACACCGCGTTTAACAAGGTCGACAGCGCAAACAAAGGCGACAGCGGCGTCTATACGGTTGAGCAGTCCGACGGCGGCGTAAAGATCAAGGTTTTCAGCCCCCACGAGAGCGGCGACAGCGCGATCTATTATGTGAGCTACACCATGACCGGTGCGGTTATGAATTGGGCCGATACCGCCGAGCTCTACTGGAAGTTTGTGGGCGACGGCTGGTCCGCGGATTCCGACGATGTCGAGATGGAAGTGTGCTTCGCAAATGCTGCCGCCGGGACGGCGGCCGTCAAGGGCGATAACTTCCGTGCATGGGGCCACGGCTCGCTGACGGGCGACGTGTCGCTCGATGTGGACGAGCCCATGGTCACCTATACCATTCCCTGCGTGCATGAGGGCGAATTCGCCGAGGCGCGCATCGCCTTCCCCAGCGATTGGGTACCGCAGCTTGCCGCCTCGAGCGAGGAGCGCATGCCGACAATCCTGAGCGAGGAGAAGGCGTGGGCCGACGAAGCTAACGCCCGCCGCGCTCACGCTCGCATGATTGCCAATGCACTTGCCGTGCTAAGTGTTGTCGCGGCGGTGGCCTTTACCGGCACAATCGTTGTGCTCAAGCTGCGCCGCCGCAAGCCCAAGCCGCTTTTCCAGGACGAATATTTCCGCGATGTGCCTTCGGCCGACCATCCCGCCGTGCTTTCGGCCCTCATGAGCTGGAACGAGGTGCCCGATCAGGCATATATCGCCACGCTCATGAAGCTCACTGACGACCGTGTGATCAAGCTGGAACAGGCGACCGTGACCAAGGCCAAGAAGGGTCTGTTGGGGCGCGAAAAAGAAGAACAGACGTATCGCGTGACGGTGAGTGATGCGGGCTGGAAGTCGGCCAAGGGCATTGACCACATGGTACTCAAGGTTTTCTTTGCCGGTGCTAAGCCCGACGAGAACGGTGATCGCTCGCGCACGTTTGACGAGCTGCAGCACTACGTCAAGCAGCACGCTACACCCGTGGGCGACAAGCTCGAGGACTATCAGAACACCGTTAAGGGCAAGCTGGCCGATAGCGAGTACGTTGCCTCGGACGGCATTGTCGCAATGGTGTTTTGCCTGGTTCTTGGTATTCTGATCGCCTTTGTTCCCGTGGGATCCATCTTCTTTACCGACGGCGCACAGGCAAACATTATCGCCGCGGTTATCTCGGTGCCGATTGTGCTGGTGGGTATTGGCGTGGGCCTTACGTTCCGCCGCTTTACGCCGGAGGGCGCCGAGGTGGCGGCTCGCTGCAAGGCGCTTAAGCATTGGCTCGAGGACTTCACGCGCCTCAAGGAAGCCGTCCCCGGCGATCTGGTCCTGTGGAATAAACTTCTGGTGATGGGTGCGGCGTTGGGCGTTTCGAAGGAAGTCCTGCGTCAGCTTGCCGAGGCTGTTCCTCCCGAGGTGCGCGAGGCCGACGGTTTCTACGACAATTACCCCTGCTACTGGTGGTACTACCATCATTACGGCAACGAGTCGCCGATGGATTCATTCGATGGCGTGTATCACGAGAGCATCCGTGAGCTCGCGTCGAGCTCGGACAGCTCGGGTGGCGGCGGAGGCGGTGGCTTCTCGGGCGGCGGAGGCGGCGGCGTCGGCGGAGGCGGCGGCGGAACGTTCTAGCGTGCGCTTGCTTTGGGGTGGACCTTTCTGGGCGGTTGCCAGGGAAGATCCATCCCATTTTTGTGCATCGAAACGGGCCAAGCTTTCCGCTGCGGACCTCCGCGCAAGGTGGGTGGGCAAAAAATGCCAAATATGAGTACTGTTGCCGTTATAGTCACATATATTTAGGCAAAATAATGAGCTCCTAATGAGAATAGCTCTCGTTAGGAGCTTGTTTTATTGTACATTTGGGGAGATACGTTAGTTCGTCCGACGCGCCGAGACACCACGGAGACCCGAAAAAGCCGAATTGCGCTGCTACTAAAAAGGTAACAGTACTCATATTTGATGTTTTTTGCCCACAGCCATTTGCGAACCCCTATATAGCGACCTCAAAAAGGGCTTCATCGGCCGTTTTTGATCAACTGTCCCCAACGACTAGTCCTTTTGCCGCTGCCGAGGAGTGTCCCCAACTGCCGGCATAAAAGGAACGTCCCCAACTGCCAGGCTTACGCGGTTAGGTCCAGCTCGTAGAGGAAGCTTTCGCGCGGCATGGCGTGGCGGCGTTCCTCGCGGTTGGCGCGGTGCGTGGCGGTGCGCTTAAAGCCGTGTAGCTCGTAGAATTTCCACGAGCAGTTGGAGTCGGTGTACAGGTGCGCCCTTGTCGCCCCGCGCGAGGAAAGGTGCGAGACAGCGGCATCGAGCAACACCGAGCCAACGCCCAGGCCGTGGACATCTCGATCAACGGCAAGCAGCGTGACCTCGTTGTCGTGCGGCAACGGGCTGCTCTCGAGCAGGCGGTTGTTGGTTCGGATGGTTGCGCGCACAAACGAGAGATACTCGGCGCAGGCATCGGGCTCCAACTCGCGCATTTGCGACAGCAGTGCGCGTTCGGTATCCATCCAATGTTCCTTGACGGTGGCGCCGGAGCTCTGTCCCGCGCGCGCGAGCGCAATGCCGCGCGCCTCGCCGTCAATCACCGCAACCTGCGAAAACGTCGAGGACGAAAGGCAGTAGGCAAGGTCGCACGCGGCCTCGAGGCGGTTGTACTCATCGTTATCCGAATTGTTATGCCAAAGCTGCTGCAGAATCAGCGCGATGGCGTCGAAGTCTTCGGTATCAAACGGTCGGTAGAGAACCCGCGAGACCATGGTGCCTCTTTCTTTTGCGGATGCATATCGAGCAAAGTTCTACCACGCCATTGGCATCTAATTATGGTGCCCCTGTGTTCCATGAACTCACCGTGCCCGATGCTGTGTCCATCCCCTCCGCTCGCAAGCTTTTTCTGCACATGCGCTCGTTGCGGGGTGCATCGATGCGCTTGATGCGCTACATTAAATCAGTATTTTCAATGCCGCTGCGCGAGCGCTGCAGATCGACGTATCACCGACTCACAGAGCACGGCGGCGTACCAGACAGGAGGACTGCATGGGATCTGATGTGAAGATCGCACGCGCGTTGATCTCGGTTACCGATAAGACGGGCGTCGTCGATTTCGCACGGACGCTGGTTGACGACTTTGGCGTCGAGATCATCTCTACGGGCGGCACGGCTCGTGCCATCGAGGACGCGGGCGTTCCCGTAACCCCCATCGAGGAGTTTACGGGCTATCCCGAGATGATGGACGGCCGCGTCAAGACGCTGCATCCCAAGGTTCACGGCGCGCTGCTTGCCCGTCGCGATTCCGAGCAGCACATGCAGGAAGCCGCTCAGCACGGCATTAAGCTGATCGACCTGGTCGTCGTCAACCTGTACGAGTTCGAGAAGACCGTTGCCAACCCCGAGGTCACCTTCGCGGACGCCATCGAGCACATCGACATCGGCGGCCCCTCCATGCTGCGCTCTGCCGCCAAGAACGCCGCGAGCGTTACCGTCATCTCCGACCCGGCCGACTACGACGCCGTCCTGGCCGAGATGCACGAGACCGGCGGCTGCACCACGCTTGCCACCCGTCGTCGCCTGCAGGTGAAGGTCTACCAGACCACCGCCGCCTACGACACGGCTATCTCCCGTTGGCTTGCCGCTCAGGCAAGCGACGTGGCGGACACCTCCGCTAAGCTCGAGATCTCGCTGGAGAAGGTCGATGACCTTCGCTATGGTGAGAACCCGCAGCAGAAGGCCACGGTTTATCGCTTTGCCGAGGGCTGCGAGAACACCGCGAGCTCGCAGTTCCCGCTCGTGGGCTCCGAGCAGATCCAGGGCAAGCCACTCAGCTACAACAACTATCTGGACGCCGACGCCGCTTGGAACCTGGTCCGCGAGTTCGACGAGCCGGCCTGCGTGATCCTCAAGCATCAGAACCCCTGCGGCTCCGCCGTTGCCGAGGACATCACGGCTGCCTACGACCGCGCCTTCGCCTGCGATCCCAAGAGCGCCTTCGGTGGCATCATCGCCTGCAACCGCGAGGTTCCCTATGAGCTGGTTGAGCACTTCGCCGACCAGAACAAGCAGTTCGTCGAGGTCATCATCGCCCCGAGCTACACCGATGATGCGCTCGAGCGCATGGCCAAGCGCCCCAACCTGCGCGTGCTGGCTACCGGTGGCGTGGACCACGGCGCCCAGGTGGAGCTGCGCTCCATCGACGGCGGCATGCTGGTGCAGGAGGTCGACCACGTGACCGAGGATCCCGCGACCTTTACGTTCCCCACCGACCGCAAGCCCACCGACACCGAGATGGCCGAGCTCGAGTTTGCCTGGAAGGTCTGCAAGGGCGTTAAGTCCAACGCTATCCTGGTCTCCAAGGGTAAGGCCGGCATTGGCATGGGCCCGGGTCAGCCCAACCGCGTTGACTCCGCGCTGCTTGCCTGCGAGCGCGCCGAGGACTTCTGCGAGCGCGAGGGCGTGGAGAAGGGCGGCTTTGCCTGCGCAAGCGACGCGTTCTTCCCGTTCCGCGACAACGTTGACGTGCTTGCCGCGCACGGCGTGACCTGCATCATTCAGCCCGGCGGCTCCAAGCGCGACGACGAGAGCATCCAGGCCTGCAACGAGCATGGTATTGCGATGGTGTTTACGGGCGCCAGGCATTTTAGGCACTAGAGGCTTTCCCAAGCACCCGACCTTGCCCCTCAAACCGTCGCTTGCGTACATTTAGTACGCGGCGCTCCTCTTTCGGGGCAATCTCGGGCACTTGGAAAACCCTTAATGGGATGTTGTTCTATCCCATTAAGCTGATTGGTCGCCTGACCATATCGTCAAAATAATCTCTGCAAAAGACGGCTGCTCCGTTTGGAGGGCCGTCTTTTTGGTATAAGAGGACGGAATGACGAGAACGAAAGGTACAACCATGCCCCAGATTGATGATGCCGAGCTGTTTGGCAATGCCGAGGATCAGCGTGCGTACGAGGACTTTTGCGCCAATCAGGAGGCGGTCGAGAAGTTCACGCTCGACAAGCCCGCGCTTATCTGCCGTTGGCGCATGTCTAACAAAAGGGTGCCCATGCTCAACCGTCACATTCGTGCGCTGTCCGAGCGCCTGGTGCAGGGCGAGCCGCTTACCCATAACATGCTCAGTTGGGCCAAGCAGCACGTTGAGTGGTCGCTTGCCGAGGGCGATTACACCGCGCACGATGGCGTGCTCATGCTGGTGATCGACGTTAACGGCAACGCCGCCATGACGGTGGGCGAGTACGAACCGCTGGCCGATACATCGGCCAAGGCGCTACGTGCCCGCTCTGCTGAGGCCCGATCCGAGGCCGACGAGACCGGCGTGGCGCCCGAGCTGCTCGCCGCCGTCAACAACGGCGAGCTGGCCTTTGTGGCGCCGGCGGACGAGTGCCTGTGCGGCACGGCAACGCTCATCGAGCAGCTGGCACAGACCAGGGACATGCCGGTCACGCGTGTAGACATTCCCGCGCAGCTCAAGGGCGCGCTGTTCCTGGTGAGTGACGAACACGGTGTGGTCCCCGCCACCGACGCCGATGCCGCCGAGGCGGACGCCGCCACGGTCGCCTTCTTCGCCGACGGCTACGAAAAGCTCCGCGCCCGCCGCTAAATGATTTTACTGGGACGGGGATTAAATAATCATTTTGGTCCCCGCCCTCGTCGCGAGTGCGAGGCGGGCCAAACGCCACCGCTCGCGAACAGTTCTGTCACCTTGACGCCGCGCGCGGCGCACGCCTGCGGCTTCGCGGCCATAATGGTGGCAAGACAACCAAGAGGGGAGCGGAATCCATGGCGCTGATTTATATCGTTGAGGACGACGAACCTATCCGTCGTGAGCTCGCCGACATTCTGGCCCGTGCCGGGTTTGAGGTCGAGGCCTGCGAATCGTTCGAGCGCGTCTCGCGCGACATCCTTGCCGCCGCACCCGATCTGGTGCTGCTCGACCTCACGCTTCCTATCAAGGATGGCCAGCATATCTGCCACGAAGTCCGCCGCGAATCCGAAGTCCCCATCATCGTCCTCACGTCGCGTACGACCGAGATCGACGAGGTCATGGCCATGACGCTCGGCGCGGACGACTTTGTCCCCAAGCCCTATAGCGCCCGCGTGCTCGTGGCGCGCATCAACGCCCTGCTGCGTCGCACCGCGGCGGCCGGCGAGCGCAGCACGCTTGTCCACAAGGGGCTGGAGCTCGACCTCGCCCGCTCCGCGGTCACCAACACCGCAACCGGCGACAGCACCGAGCTCACCAAAAACGAGCTGCGCATTCTCTCGCTGCTCCTGAGTCGTGCGGGCAAAATCGTCTCGCGCTCGGCCATCATGCAGGACCTGTGGGACTCCGACGCCTTCGTGGACGACAACACGCTCACCGTCAATATCAACCGCCTGCGCACCACGCTCGAAAAAATCGGCATCAAGGGGTATCTGACCACACACCGCGGCCAGGGCTATTCGGTCTAGGGGCCGGCCATGTCGTTTGCCAAGTTCTTTAAAGACGCGCTGCTTCCCGTCGCCGTGTGGACGTGCGGCGTGCTGCTGAGCTGCTTTGTGCTGATGGTCGCCGGGGCGCCCGTTTCCATTGTGATCGTGGCGGTCGGCGTGTCCTTTATCTTTGGCATGCTCGGCATTGTGATCGAGTACGCGCGCCGTCGTCGATTTTTGCATCAGCTGGAGCGGGCGGCCGAGGAGCTGGAAAGTCCCGCATGGGTGCAGGAGATGGTGCAGTGTCCGACCTATGCCGAGGGCGAGCTCGAGTACGAGGTCTTGCGTCGCGTGGGCAAGGCGGCTTGCGACGAGGTGGCGGAAGGCCGGCGCCAGACCGACGACTATCGCGACTATATCGAGAGCTGGGTCCACGAGGCCAAACTGCCGCTGGCGGCAGCACATCTGATTCTGGAAAACCTGGACGGCAGCGAAGACGACCTGTCACGCGTGGATGACCTGGGCCGCGAGCTGGCCCGCGTGGAGCGTTACATCGACCAAGCGCTCTACTATGCGCGCTCGGAAGTCGTGGAGCGCGACTACCTGATTCGCCGTTGGAGCCTCAAGGCCCTGGTGACGGGTGCCATCAAAGCCAACGCGCGTGAGCTCATCGCGGCGCACGTGGCGCCGGTGTGCGAGGACCTCGACTTTGAGGTGTTCACCGACGAGAAGTGGCTCGAGTTTATTCTGGGCCAACTCATTCAGAACAGTATTAAATATGCGCGCGAGGACGGTGCGAAGATCACGTTTTCGGGCGCGCTGCTGGACGAGGGCCTGGCGAGCGAGCGCATTGAGCTCACCGTTGCCGACAACGGCTGCGGTGTGAGCGCGGCAGACCTGCCCCGCGTGTTCGAGAAGGGCTTTACCGGCGACAACGGCCGCACCACCAAGCGCGCAACGGGCATCGGCCTCTATCTGGTGGCGCGCCTATGCTCCAAAATGGGCATCGACGTCACGGCGGCCTCGGAGCCCGGCAAAGGCTTCACCGTAACCTTCGCCTTCTCGACCAACAAGTTCCAATACTTCGAGTAGGCGCGCTCCTGCTGTTTTCTCTGGGCTATGTTCACGTTCAGGAACATAGCTGAAGCAACTGGCGTTATGTTCCCGAACGTGAACATAACTATGAGGCTCAAATGAACCTCCCTTAACAAAAACGTGCCGCCCCAATCGGGGCGGCACGCCATCTTTTTTATCAGCCAACTCGCTGAAGTATGGTGACGAAGGCGCAAGGCCGGGAGGGGTTATCTAAGCCGACATCCCGCAGCCGCGAAGCGGCGAGGACGTCGGCGTGATAACCCCGCAGGCCTTGCGCCGGCGGGAAGGAACCTACTTCACGACCAAGATGTCGCAGTCCGTATTGCGCAGCAGGAACGTCGAAATCGAGCCCAGTAGCGCGTACTTAATTGAGGACAGGCCGCGGGCGCCGCAAAGCACCAGATCGGGCTTGACCACGTCGAGCATCTCATCCTTGAGCGTCTCACGAATGCGGCCGGTACGAATCATGACTTCGACCTCGGGAATGTCGGGATTGGCCTTGGCCTCCTCGAGCTGCTTGGCGATAGAGTTGTTAAAGGCCTCCTCCAAGCCGTTGACCAGGTCGACCGGATAGGAACCGGCGCTCTCGAGCGCGGTGGAGTCGATGACGTGGCCGATGATCAGCTTGGCGCCGTTGTTCGCGGCGACCTTGATGGCGCGTGCAAGCACAAAATCCTGCTGCTCAGTACCGTCGAGTGAAACAAATACTTTGGTGTAGCCCTCGTTCATGGTTTCCTCCTTGGTCTATCGCACGGGCGCGGAGCTCGTGCGTCGGGCGGGCGCGGGCGCGTTGGCCGCCGGACACTTTACCTTGTTGCAGTTATACCCAAGGATTTCGGTTTGACCGCTCGCAATTCTGTGAACGGGCGAGTTTTTTGGTAAGGGTAGGCGCGGTCGCACCGCCAACGGTTGATAATGGGACATCGCCCGCATCGTCCGCAGAACATCTACCGGCGGGTGTCTAACGAGGGGGTCCCTTTGGATATTATCGAGCTTCTAAAATCTGCCTTCATGGGCCTGGTCGAGGGCATCACCGAATGGCTGCCCGTTTCGTCGACGGGTCACATGATCTTGGTGGACGAGTTCGTCAAGATGAACGTGAGCGAGACGTTCTGGAATATGTTCCTGGTCGTGATTCAGCTCGGCGCCATTCTGGCCGTCTGCGTGCTGTTCTTTCATGAGCTCAATCCGTTCTCGCCCAGCAAGGGCAAGGAAGGCCGTCGCGACACGTGGGTGCTGTGGGGCAAGATTGTGCTCGGCTGCATTCCTGCGGCGGCGATCGGCCTGCCGCTCAACGACTGGATGGAGGAGCATTTCTATAACGCTCCCGTCGTGGCACTGGCGCTTATCGTCTACGGCGTGCTGTTCATCGTGATTGAAAATTGGCGTGCCCGCAAGCGCGAGGAGATGGCCGTTGCCGGTTCGTTTGGTTCGCGTGCTGTGGTGTCGGGTGGACGTCCTGCCGGTGCACACTTTGCGGCGCCTGCCGCGGCTGCCGCTGAGGACGAGGGCGATGACGAGAATCTGGACTTTGGCTCCATTGCCACGCTCGAGGATCTGAGCTGGAAGACTGCGCTGGGCATCGGCTGCTTCCAGGTGCTTTCTCTGGTGCCTGGTACGTCTCGCTCCGGTTCCACCATCATCGGCGGCCTGCTTTTGGGCTGCACGCGTTCGGTGGCGTCCAAGTTCACGTTCTTCTTGGCCATCCCCGTTATGTTTGGCGCGAGTGCGCTCAAGCTGGTCAAGTACTTCATTAAGGGCGGCACGTTTGGCACCAACGAGATCGCCATCTTGGGCGTGGGCTGCGTCGTGGCCTTTGTGGTCTCGCTCATCGCCATCAAGTGGCTCATGGGCTTCGTCCGTCGCCACGACTTTAAGTGCTTCGGCGTCTACCGCATCATCCTGGGCATCGTGGTGCTCGCATACTTCTTCGTAGCGGTGCCGATGCTCGGCCTGTAACTTGGTTGATGCTGCGCGGCGGCCAGAGTGACAACTTGTCATTCAAAGAGGGCGGCATGACCAAAAGGTCTATGCCACCCTCTTTTCATGCCAATTGATTGGTGCATTGGGGTCAGGTTACTTTGCACCAACTTGGTGCAGACAAACCTGGCCCCTTTGCACCAATTATTCGGCCACGGTGTGTTCGGGCTTGCGGCTATAGACGAGCTTGTCTACTACGGCCTGCAGCGACATGCGACGGACGGTGTCGTAGGCTTCCTGCGTGCTGTAAGCGCAGTGGGGTGTGACGATGCAGCGCGGGTGCGCGATCAGGGCCTGGTTGGGTGCGGTTTCGTCGGCAAGCACGTCAAGCGCGGCGCCGCAGATGCCGTGCACGCCGCCGCTGGCAATGCCCTCGTCCAGCGCGGCGACCAGGGCATCCTCATCCACGATGGGCCCGCGGGCCGTGTTGATCAAAAACGCCGTGGGTTTCATGAGCGCAAGTTCGCGCTCGCCAATCAGTTTCTCGGTCTCGGGAATCAGCGGACAGTGCAGGCTGACGATATCCGATGTGCCGAGCAGCTCGTCGAGCGTCTTGGCTTTGGCGCAACCGGCGGCGGCAAGCTCTTCTGCACTCTTGGTTGGCGCCCACACCAGCACCTTCATGCCGAGCGCCTTCGCGATGGGCACCACGGCACGCGCGATGCTGCCAAAAAAGACGAGCCCCAGTGTGCGCCCCTGCGTGCGGTGCATGGTGTAGCCGGCAAGTGGATTCCAGGCGCCATTACGCACATCGCGGTTGAGCAACGTGACCTGTCGCATCAGGTCGAGCATCAGGGCAACGGTGTGCTGAGCGACATCGTCCGAGCAGTACCCGGGACAGTTGGTGACGGTGATGCCATGGGAGGCAAGGCGGTCGACGGCAACGTGGTTCAGGCCAATGGACATATTCGAGACAATGCGCATCCCCGCGGCGGCCATAGCGTCGGCACACGTATCATCGACGGGACCGAACTCGCCGACAAAGCCCTCGCAGCCTGCCAGCTGCTCGGCGGTGGGGCAGACATTGGGCTCGTGCGCGCAGCCCACCAGCTCAATCTGGTCGCCACCTTCGATTGTGTCGAGCACCGCCTGGCCCGCCTCGGTCGAACCGTCGACCATGTAATAGAGCACCCTATGCTTCACAACAGCCCTCCTGCCATGTGGGGACGGGGTAGAAATGGTAGATATTCTATCCCCTCGAGCCAACATAAGTTGCGGTGGAATAGTTCCTGTTTAGGGGCCAGAAGGCCGTTTGGAGGAACTATTTCACCGCAACTTATTTGGGGGTGCTTGGGTGGTGGCGGCGCGCGGAGTCGTGGTGTGATTTGCGTCGGTGTCCGCGCGGCTCGGTATACTGGTACGGCTCAAACTATGGCGCCGCCCGCAGGCGCGCCGTCCGTCAGATGAGGAGTCGCCCATGACCCAGCCCTTGCCCTGGGAAAAGAACACCGCCGCGCCCATTCCGCCCGCACCGGAGCCCGTGCCGCTCGACGCGTACGCCGCCCCTGCCGCGCCGGAGCCCGAGCTCGTTCCACTCGACATCTACGACGCTCCGGCTCCCGCGCCCAAGCCCGCCAAGCCGCTCGTCGACATCGATAGCCTCAATCCCGCCCAGCGCGAGGCGGTCCTGACCACCGAGGGCCCGCTGCTGGTCCTTGCCGGCGCCGGCTCGGGCAAGACCCGCGTCTTGACCTTCCGCATCGCTCATATGCTGGGCGACCTGGGCGTTAAGCCCTGGCAGGTCCTGGCCATCACGTTTACCAACAAGGCCGCGGCCGAGATGCGCGAGCGTCTGGCGGCGCTCATCCCCAGCGGCACCCGCGGCATGTGGGTGTGCACCTTCCACGCCATGTGCGTGCGCATGCTGCGCGAGGACGCCGACCTGCTGGGCTACACCGGTCAGTTCACCATTTACGATGATGACGACTCAAAGCGCATGGTGCGCGACATTATGCAGGCGCTCGGCATCGAGCAAAAGCAGTTCCCTATCAACATGATCCGCAGCAAGATCAGCTCGGCCAAAAACGCCATGATCGGGCCCGAGGACATGCTCAAATCCGCCGACAGTCCCAACGACAAAAAGGCCGCGCAGGTCTATATGGAACTGGAGCGCCGCCTGCGTGCCGCCAACGCCATGGACTTCGACGACCTACTCGTGCGCACGCTCGAGCTGCTGCGCACCCGCCCCGAGGTACTCGACAAGTACCAGGAGCGCTTCCGCTACATTAGCGTCGACGAGTATCAGGACACCAACCACGTCCAGTACGAGATCGCCAACCTGCTGGCCGCCAAGTACCAAAACCTCATGGTCGTGGGCGACGACGACCAGTCCATTTACAGCTGGCGCGGTGCCGACATCACCAACATCCTAGATTTCGAGAAGGACTTTAAAAACTGCAAGACCG
Organism: uncultured Collinsella sp.; assembly: GCA_934654775.1. Lineage (GTDB taxonomy): Bacteria > Actinomycetota > Coriobacteriia > Coriobacteriales > Coriobacteriaceae > Collinsella. The sequence continues at coordinate 7,520 of CAKUGR010000018.1, read as the reverse complement.
TCAAGCTGGAGCAGAACTACCGCTCCACGGGTCATATCCTGAGCGCCGCGAACGCCGTGGTGCGCCATAACTCGCAGCGCAAGGACAAGCGCCTGTTTACGGCCGAGGGCGACGGCGAGAAGATCCAGGCCTTCCAGGCGAGCGACGAGCGCGACGAGGGTCGCTGGATTGCCGGCGAGATTGAGAAGCTGCATTCCAAGGGCACAAGCTACGACGACATCGCCGTGTTCTATCGCACCAACGCCCAGTCGCGTATTCTCGAAGATATGTTCCTGCGCGCGGGCGTGCCCTACAAGATCGTGGGCGGCACGCGATTCTTCGACCGTGCCGAGATCCGCGACGTCATGGCCTACCTCAAGATGATCGTGAACCCGGCAGACGAGATGAGCGTCAAGCGCGTCATCAACACGCCGCGTCGTGGCATCGGCTCCACCTCGATCCAAAAGATCGAGCAGCTGGCGCGCGACAACCGTTGCTCGTTCTTCCAAGCTTGCGAGATCGCGACGGCCGAGACGGGCATGTTTAGTGCCAAGGTCCGCAATGGCCTGTCGAGCTTTGTGTCGCTGGTGCGTGAGGGCCGCCGCATGGACGGCGAGCTCAAGGACGTCGTCGAGATGATTGTCGATAAGACGGGCCTGCTGCAGGCGTTCCGCGCCGAGGGCACCATGGAGTCCGAGAGCCGCGCCGAGAACATTCAGGAATTCTTGGGCGTCGCCGCAGAATTTGAGGAGACACACGAGGATATCGAGGGTACGCTCGAGAGCCTAGAAGAGCTGCGCGCGGCCGGTGTTGCCGACGTGCCTGCCGGCGTCGAACCCGAGCCCGTTGTGGTGAGCGCGCCTGCGCCCGAGCCGGGACCGTCCGCACCTGCGTCCTCGTTTGAGGCGCTCGTTGGCGCGCGTGATGCCGCAGGTTCCAATCCGCTCGATAGCCTAGCCGCCCCGGCGCTCTCGCCGCAGGATGCCCTGGCCGCCGCCATTGCGGGCAACGCGTATGCCGCGCCGACGGAGATGCCGGCGGGTGCCGTGCATGCCGACGAGATCGAGCGCACCTACGGTCCGCTCACCTGTAAGGCGCTGCCGGCACTCATGGAGTGGCTGGCCCTACGTTCCGACTTGGATTCCCTGGCCGGCGAGACGCATGCCATCACCATGATGACCATCCACTCCGCCAAGGGCCTGGAGTTCCCGGCGGTGTTCGTTGCCGGTATGGAGGAGGGCATCTTCCCGCACGTGCATGACTTTGGCGGCAGCGATGATCCGGGCAAGCTCGAGGAGGAGCGTCGCCTGGCCTACGTTGCCATCACGCGTGCCCGTAAGCGTCTGTTCCTGACCTATGCGGCCACGCGTCGCACCTACGGCTCGACCTCTGCCAACCCGCGCTCGCGCTTCCTCAACGAGATTCCGTTTGAGGACATCGAGTTTAGCGGTATCGGCTCTGCCGGTTTTGAGGGCACGGGCTGGGAGAAGCGCGGCGACCGTCACGGCACCTTTGGCTCGGGCATGGGCTCGGATATGTATGGCGGCAAGGTGTTTGGCTCGCATACGCGCTCGACCGGCGGTTCTGGTTCGCGCGGCGGTTCGAGCTTCGACGATTTCTTTGGCGGCAGCAGTTATGGGACCGAGCGCCATCGTGGGGTCTCGCCCGACGCCGGCCGTGTTGCCTCGACCTTTGGCTCGGGCGCGCCGCGAGCCAAAAAGCCCTCGTCCAAGGTGTCGCCGACGGTGGAGCGCAAGGTCGATCGCGCCAGCGCGTCGCAGGACTTTGCCGCGGGCGATACCGTGAGCCACAAGACCTTTGGCACGGGCACCGTGATCTCGGTCGTCGGAGACATGATCGAGGTCCAATTCGAGAAGACCGGCCAGACCAAAAAGCTGATGAAGGGTTTTGCACCGATCGTCAAGCTGAATGCCTAACTGCGAGGTTGACCGGGCGCGCCGGGGGCTTTGGTCGCCTGCTCGGACAGTCCTGCTCGCACGGAGAGCACATTAAGTGCTCTCCGGCTCGTGCGGAACTCGCGATCGACCAAAGCCCCCGTCGCGCCCTTTTCCTTGCGGCGTTACGGCTTGCAACGGATAGGTGCAAGTCTGCTCGATCGCTTTTTGTCTGGAAAACCGGGTGGGCTGATAAATAGATATGAGCAGGGGCTCCCCCGTCGAAGAACGGGGGAGCCCCTTGTTACATTTTGGGTTGTTGCTGCGGCTTAGAGATGGCTAATGATTAGCTCCATGGTGCCCTCGAGTTCAATCTTGTCCACGGTGCTGGGCGCCAGCAGGTGGCTGCCTTTGTGGACGGGGTCGCCGCAGACGGTGCCTTTGCCGTCGATGACCGACAGGCACATGAAGGGCCAGCGCTGCTCCAGGGTCTTGCTGCCATCGACGCGCACGCGATCGACGGTGTAGCAGGGGTTGGACTCGAGCTCGGTTACGCCATCGATCTCGGGCGCGGTTACGGTACCGTCGGTCGGTGCCTGCGCGTTAAAGTCGATGCAATCCAGGCTCTGCTCAATGTGCAGCGGGCGCAGCTTTCCGTCGGTGCCGGGACGGTCGTAGTCGTACAGGCGATACGTCACGTCGCTCGACTGCTGCGTCTCCAGAATCAGCGTGCCGGTCTTGATGGCGTGAACGGTGCCGGAGTCGATCTGGAAAAAGTCACCCTTGTGGATCGGCAGCACGTTGAGCATGTCGTCCCAACGGCCTTCCTCGATCATCTGTGCGGCCTCGGCGCGGTCCTTGGCACGCTGGCCGACGATGATCGTGGCGCCGGGCTCGCAGTCCAGCACATACCAGCACTCGGTTTTGCCCAGGCTGCCGTTCTCGTGCTCGGCGGCGTACTCGTCGTTGGGATGAATCTGGATTGAAAGGTCGTCCTTGGCGTCCAGAATCTTAATGAGCAGCGGGAACTCCTTGCCCTCGCAATTGCCAAAGAGCTCGCGGTGCTCGGCCCACAGCCACGAAAGCGCGTGGCCTGTATACGGGCCCTCCGCAATCTGGCAGTCGCCGTTGGGATGGGCCGAGATGGCCCAGCACTCACCGATGGGACCCTCGGGAATGTCGTAGCCAAACACGGTCTCCAGCTGGCGGCCGCCCCAGATCTTCTCGTGGAAGATCGGCGTGAGTTTAATCAAATCGGACATGTGCATACTCCCATAAGGTTGTGCGGGTGCCGCGTAAGACAGATCAAAACGAGCACCCACCGGATTACAAAACTAGGCCAGCGTTACGTTGTGCAGCTCAAAGCGGTCGCCCACGTTGCGCGAAATCGAGTACTCAAATGCGGTACCGCTGTCCAAAAAGCCAATCTGGTTGAGCTCGAGCAGGGGAGAGCCGGGTTTGGTATCCAAACGTTCGGCTTCTTCCTCAGTTGCCGCGACAGCGCGAATGGTGCGGTGGAAACTCGAGATCTTAAGGCCGCGCTGCTCACGGATGAAGCTGTAGACCGAACCATACAGGTCCTTCTTTTTTAGGCCCGGGATGAGCTCGAGCGGCATATAGGTGTACTCGATAACGATAGGCTTCTCGTCGACCTGGCGCACGCGCACGATGTGGTACGCAAAGTCATCCTCGGCAATGCCCAGTTGGGTCGCAACCTCTGCCGGCGGATTGACGATCGAGAAATCGTAGACCACCGAGGTCACCTTCTCCCCACGGTGCTCATACGAAAAGCCTTGGGCGCGGTCGTTTTTGCCCTGGAAAAACGCCTGGCCGGGAAGTCCTGCTGTGTCCTTAACGTAGGTACCCGATCCGCGCCGGCTGGTGACCAAGCCATCTTCGGTAATCTGCTCAATCGCACGTTTGACGGTGATCTTAGAAACGCTATAGAGCTCGCAGAACTCTACAACGGTGGGCAGTTTGTCACCCGGCTTAAGGGCGCCGTCCTCGATGCTTCGACGGATATCTGCAGCTATCGCCTCGTATTTGGGAATCATGGAACCTCCTTTCCGGCTTGATTGAGTACAAAAGAAAGTATAGCCAACACCTAAGCATCCCTATTGCGTTTTTGAAAAGTTCGAGAAAGGTTTAATTAAAAAACGCTTCTCTTTAAAAACTAGAGCGCTCTAAATGAATATGCATTCGAATAATGTGGTGTTGAGCAAATTGATCGACTCGAGGATGGGGTTGAGCCGTTTTACCGCCCAACGAGCCAAATTCCATGCCCTGCGTTTTCACAGGTAAAACCTGCCAAAACAAACCTGTCCCTTTTTGGCAAGTTTTTGCCTTGGGAGCGGTACCATACAGGCAATGTTTAAACGAGAAAGGTGGGCTCCCATGGAACCTAAGCAGTATTACATCGGCATCGACGTCGGCGGCACTTCGGTTAAGGAGGGCCTGTTCGACGAGGACGGCAACCTGCTGGCCAAGGCCAGCGTGCCCACGCCTCCCATCGTTGACGCCGCGGGCTTTGCCGCGGTGACCGAGGCTATCGACCAGGTGGTCGCCAAGGCCCAGATTCCGCGCGCCTTTGTGGCGGGCATTGGTCTGGCCGTTCCGTGCCCCATTCCGGCATCGGGCGATGCCAAGGTCAAGGCCAACATTGCTATTAACCTGCCCGAGCTAAGAGTCGCCATTCAGAAGCACTGCCCCGACGCGGTCGTGAAGTACGAGAACGATGCCAACGCCGCTGCCATGGGTGAGGCTTGGCTCGGTTCCGCCAAGGGCGTGCAGAACGTGGTGATGGTCACCATCGGTACCGGCGTGGGCGGCGGCGTCATCGTCAACGGCGACGTGGTGTCGGGCGTTGTAGGCGCCGGCGGCGAGATTGGCCACATGTGCCTGAACCCGGCTGAGGAGCGCACCTGCGGCTGCGGCGGTCATGGCCACCTGGAGCAGTATTCCAGCGCCACCGGCGTGGTGAGCAACTATCTTGCCGAGTGCAAGAAGGCGGGCGTCGACCCCATCGAGCTCACCGGCCCCTCTGATTCCAAGGACGTGTTCCAGGCCTGCCGCGAGGGCGACAAGCTCGCGCTGGCAGCTGCCGATACCATGGCCGACTATCTCGGCCGCGCCCTGGCGCTTATTGCCAACGTGGTCGATCCCGAGATGTTCCTGATTGGTGGCGGCGCTTCCGCTTCGGCCGATGTCTACCTCGGCAAGGTCCGCGAGCACTTTAAGCAGTACGCGCTTTCCGCCTCGCGCGAGACGCCCATCGAGGTCGCCTCGCTCGGCAACGATGCCGGCATCATCGGCGCCGCCTACGTAGCCCTGCGCGCTGCCGGTAAATAGGGGGGGGCGCCTCGGGCGTGGCCTTCCGCATCCACGGAGAAGTGCACCGCCTGCCACCTCATATCGAGCCAATTGGGCCCTCGACCGCTTCAGCAGCCAGTTGAGGGTCTTTTGCTGCCGTTGCGCACAATTGCGTCGCTTATGCGGTTGTGGGAATATTTGCACGTCTGAGCGCCGGTCTCGCGATGCCTGCCGAGCCGTGCCACCGCAGGGAAAAGAGGGGCTCGAGTATGGGTAAGAGGGCAAAGATGCTGGTTGCGACTATCGTCGTGGTGGTGGCGGTTACCGGGGGAGCCCTTGCCTATCGTTCATATCTGGGTGACATCATCTTTACCGAGAGTTCCGGACACGTTGCCTCGACCTATGCCCAGGTGCGCAAGACGTTTCGTATCTTCACCCGCCGCAATTGGGCGCTGCTCGGGTCCTGGGAGGACGTGCTTAACTACTCGTCGCGCTTAGGCGACTTCGATCGCGCCTGGGACGAGGTAAAAAAGCAGCAGGATTTGTGGGGCTACGCCGACTTCTATCTATTTAACCAGGCGCACGATATGATCGCCGTCTCGGGCAAGACCACACGCAGCACGGGGATGGGCAAGGCATTTAGCGCGCTGTTTCAAGACGGAGAGCCGGTCCTTACGAGCTATGAGTCGACTGTGGGACACCGTCGCGTGGTCTTCGCCGAGCCGCTAAAGACCCCCATCGTCGCCAACGGTGTCACGTACACGGGAATCGCCGTAACCTATGACGATAGCGTGGTGGAGGCACTTTCCTCGACGAGGCTATTCGACGGCAACAGTGACTGCTACGTGGTGGATTCCAAGGGAGACGTGGTGATTCCGCTGCAAGACAGGACGGAGCTCACCGGCTATATTGTCAATCTCAACAGTCATCTGGAAAAGCACGCCGAGTTTACGCGCGGCACGCTCGACGACTTTAAGGAACATATCAAGGATGGGCGCTCCGGCGCCCAGACCATGCGCTATGACGGGCGCAACTACTATCTGGTGTATCATGCGGTGGGCATTGAGGACTGGTCGATGGTGGGCGTGGTCGCTTCCGATGCGGTCGATGCCGGCATGAGCAACGCGGCCCAGGTGACGATCCTGGTGTTGCTGGTTTTGTGTGCCGCGGTCGCGGCGCTTATCGTGGCGGTTTTGGTGAACTACGAGCACGGCAAGATCCGTCTGCGCGAGCATGAGCTCGAGGCCAAGGAGCGTGAGCGTCAGATGGCGGAGAGGCAAAAGGAGCTGACCAGCAAGCTCTTTAGCGGTATGGGCAAGGTCGTCGACCGCTTTGCCGTGTGCGACCTGGTGAGCGATACCTACGAGTATTTTGAGCATCAGCTTGACGAGCCGGCCTATAGCGCGACGGGCTCCTACCAGTGGCTTATCGACCAGATCGCGGACCGTTTCCTTCCGCTTTCGCAGGGCGAGACGCTCAAGATGAACCAGCTGCTCGATGCCGAGTGCCTGCGCGACACGATCAAGGACATGGACGACATCCAAAAGATCGAGTACTGTGGCCGCAACGAGAACGTCTACCGGATCATGAATGTCGTGCCGGTGAGCTTTGATGCCGAGGGCAAGGTGCGCACCGTGATGCTAATCACGCAGGATATTGCCCAGCGCGTGGAGCTCGAGAACTTGGCGAATACCGACGGCCTCACCGGGCTCTTTAACGAGCGGTGCTTTGCTGCGATGCTCGAGCGCAAGGAGCAGCGGCACGAGCCCTTTATGCTCTTCTATATCGACCTCGACAAGTTCAAACCGGTCAACGACACCTATGGACACAACGCGGGCGACAAGCTGCTCCAGGCGGTTGGCAAGCGCCTGCAGCGTATCGTGCGCGCCGACGACTACGCCTTCCGCATCGGTGGCGATGAGTTTACGGTGCTCGTGAGCTCCGCAGCGAGTGATCTGCAGGCGCAGCGGGTGCTCGAGCGCATCCAGGAGGCGCTGTCTGAGCCGTTTGTGATCGATGAACATGTGATCGAGATCAGCGCGAGCTGCGGCTTTGCACATTATCCGTGCGAGGGCAGTGCCGAGGAGGTGCGTATCCTCGCCGACCAGCGCATGTACGAGTGCAAGGAGCGCAACCACGCCGAGCGATAGACGTTGGCGGCCGCGGCCGCGCCGCGTGCTACCATAGAGACGTATGAGTACACACACGCATATGGAGGAAACCCATGGCAAACGTTCTTGTCTTTGGTCACCAGAACCCTGATAACGACGCCATCATGAGCGCCGTCGTCCTGTCCCAGCTGCTCAACCAGGTTGAGTATGCCGGCAACACCTATGA
>CAKUGR010000017.1 GCA_934654775.1 uncultured Collinsella sp. | reverse complement strand
CTGACCCCATATCGTTGGGGCCAGGCCCGATTTTGCCTCTTGACAATGTCCTGCTCATATTAAAAGGAACGTCCCTAAGTGCCGGCTATTGAGTTGCGGTGGAATAGTTCCTGTTTTGGCCGTTTACCAGCCCATTTAGGAACTATTTCACCGCAACTTATTGGAGGGTGCTCAGGCTGGGGGTCCAGGCGATGGTGGGGGTTTTGCCGTCGAGGGTCTCGTTGATGGTGGCGGCCATGCCGGCGAGCAGACTGTTTTCACTCACGGTAAGCGCCCCGTAGCCGCCGGCTCGCATGAGCTCGCGAATTACCACGGCACCTGCCAAGATTACGCCCGCGCGTTTGGGCTGCACGCCTGGCAGCGCGGCAATGCCTGCAACATCAAGCGTGGACATGCGCTCGATAGCGGCCGAAACCTGATCCAGCGAAAGCTCGCGCAGGTGCACAAAGCTCGAATTGTACGGTTCCAGCTCATGAACGAGCGCCACGAGCGTGGTGACGGTGCCACCCACCGCGACCAAGCGCTCGGCGCGCTCAAAGTCGCTGGGCAGATTCTCAAAATAAGCAGTGAACTGCTCGCCTGCCCAGTCGGCGGCAGCCGCAAGCTCGCCGTCCGCAGGCGGCAGTGCCGAGAAAAACCGCTCCGTCACGCGGCGGCAGCCAATGTCCAACGAACGCGTGCCCTCCAGCGCGAAAACCCCGCGCTCCGGTGCGTACACGCCCGTCGCGAGCTCCGTGGACCCGCCGCCCGAATCGGCGACGATGATGCGCTCGCCGGCAAAGTCGTGCGCCACACCAAAAAACGTCAGGCGCGCCTCGACCTCGCCTGGAATCACCTGCGGCTCGAGCCCCAGCTCGCGCAGGCCGTCCAGCAGCAGCGCGGCGTTGGACGCATCGCGCGCGGCGCTCGTGCACGTGGTGCAGATGCACACAGCCCCAAAGGTGCGCGCCTCGGCCACGAATATGCGGCACGCAGCGAGCACGCGCTCCACGGCCGCCTCGCAAAAGCGGCCCGTCGCGTCGACGCCCTCGCCCAGGTCGGTAATCTCGGTATGCTTGGACGATTCCACAATCGCCCCAGCCTCGACCTGCGCCAACACCAGCCGCGACGACACCGTTCCCAGGTCGATCGCCGCCACCTTATATCGTTTGCAATTCGTCATTGCGGGCTCCCCTCCGGGCGCTACTCGCCGTTGGACACGACCGTCTGGCCCTCGACGCCGTTAAAGCCAAACAGCATATCGAGCGTCTGGATGTACCACGGCGCGTCCTTGCCGACTTCCTCGATCTCCTTGGCCACCTCGCTGGCCTTCTTGGCGTTCGAGGACTTTTTGCTCGACGACGAGTCCGAATCGTCGTCCAGGCCCAGCACGTCAATCTTGGTCTCGCCGGGCATTACCAGTCCCAGGTCCTCGGTCGCCGCGTCCTTGATGCCCTCCTCCGAGAGTAGCTTATCGACACTTTTTTGCAGCTCGTCGTTGTATTGCTGGCGAATCTCGACCTGCTTGGCCAAGATATCGTTCGAGCGCTTGGCCACATACAGATCGCGCACGGGAAAGTACAGGCTCACGAGCACCAGGACGACGACGATACCGATAAACAGCCCACGCTGGGGCCCATGGGTAAAGTCGTAGATTGCCTTAACCACCGCGTTGTCGTTGGCGTAGTGCATGAAGTCCGAGCCCGAAAGACGACTCGAGGGACGGCGCGGCTTGTCGGACGCCTGGGTCGAAGGGCACGGCGCATGCTTGGAACGCGATGGGCGCACCGGACTATCCGAGGAACTATTTGGCTGAGCATTGGGATGCGAAGTCGCCGGCGAGCTATACCTGGAGCGATCAGCGCTAGCATAACCAGACCCGCCAAGCTGCACCGTACGCGCACGGCGAGGTGACGGCTCACGCGAACCGGCGGAATAGTACCTGTTGTCGTAAATCTGATCCATGTGCGCCTTGTGCGGTTGAGGTTTGTTTGCGCTAAGTATTCTAGTTATAGCACGAGCGCGCGCACCGCCTTCGGCAGCCTTTGCTCGACATAAAAAAGGCGCTGAGCCACACGGCCCAGCGCCCAATGGCAGCCATCAGAAGTGGAGCGGAGCCGAGTCAACCCCGCCCCCGCGAGCACCACTTGTTTAGCGAATGTTGTAGAACGCGGCCTTACCGGCGTAGCGCGCGCTGCCTTCGAGCTCGTCCTCGATGCGGATGAGCTGGTTGTACTTGGCAATACGGTCGCTGCGGCACGGGGCACCCGACTTAATCTGGCCGGCGTTGACGCCCACAACCAGGTCGGCAATCGTGGAGTCCTCGGTCTCGCCAGAACGGTGGCTCACGATGCACGCATAGCCGGCCTCCTTGGCGGTTTCGATGGCCTCGAGCGACTCGGTGAGCGTGCCAATCTGGTTGACCTTGACCAGGATCGCGTTGGCTGCGCCCAGCTCGATACCCTTCTTGAGGCGCTCGGTGTTGGTAACGAACAGGTCGTCGCCCACCAGCTGCACCTTGTTGCCAATGCGGCGGGTAAGCTCGACCCAGCCGTCCCAGTCCTCCTCGGCCATGCCGTCCTCGATGGAGATGATGGGGTAGGTGTCGACGAGCTTCTCCCAGTAATCGACCATCTGGGCGCTCGTGTACTCAACGCCCTCGCCCTTGAGCTCGTACATGCCGGTCTCGGCGTTGTAGAACTCGGTCGAGGCCGGGTCCATGGCGTACATGAAGTCGACGCCGGGCTTAAAGCCGGCCTTCTCCACGGCCTTGGTGATGTACTCGAACGGCTCGGCGTTGGTCTTGAGGTTGGGCGCGAAGCCGCCCTCGTCGCCCACGCCGCCGCCCAGGCCGGCCTCGTGCAGCACGCCCTTGAGGGTGTGGTAGACCTCGGCGCACCAGCGCAGGCCCTCGGCAAAGCTCGGGGCGCCCACCGGCATGATCATGAACTCCTGGAAGTCCACGTTGTTGTCGGCGTGCACGCCGCCGTTGAGGATGTTCATCATAGGCGTGGGCAGCAGATGGGCGTTGACGCCGCCCAGGTACTGGTACAGCGACAGGCCCGCCGACTCGGCAGCGGCGCGGGCGACGGCCAGCGACACGCCCAGGATGGCGTTGGCGCCGAGCTTGGTCTTGTTGGGGGCACCGTCCGCGGCGATCAGCGCGGCATCGACGGCGCGCTGATCGAAGGCATCGAGGCCCACGACGGCATCGGCGCACTCGTTGTTGACGTGCTCGACGGCCTGCGAGACGCCCTTGCCCAGGTAGCGGCCCTTGTCGCCATCGCGCAGCTCGCACGCCTCAAAGGCGCCAGTCGAAGCGCCCGAAGGCACCATCGCGCGACCAAAGCTGCCGTCCTCGAGCACGACCTCGACCTCGACGGTGGGGTTGCCGCGGCTGTCGAGCACCTCGCGACCGTAGACGTCCAAAATATCACTCATGTTGTCTCCCTCTCACTTGGAAACGTAGTTGATGCAAGCGACTGGCCGACCGTGCACCATCGGTGTGCCTCCGTAAGTTAGCCATGTCGCACTTTTTGCATTATGCCCTAAGTTAGCCGAGGGATACAATTATTTTTCGAAAAATTTAGCGGGAACGATGGGGCGTGTCAGCCCGTCGTTCCCGCAGTCTTACTCCTCCGCCTTGGCGGCATCCCACAGGTCGTTGAGGCCGTGGGTCGAAAGCTCGGCCAGGTCCACGTGGGCGCCTGCAGCCATCTGCTCCATCGCGGCCCAGCGGCGGCGGAACTTTGCCGTGCTGGCGCGCAGGGCGCTCTCGGCGTCGATCCCCTCCTTGCGCGCGACGTTGACCAGGGCAAAGAGCAGGTCGCCAAACTCCATCTCGCGCTCAGGCGAGCCGGGCTCCTCGGCCTCAAACTCGGCACGCTCCTCGGCGACCTCGTCCCACACGTCCTGGACCGTCTCCCACTCAAAGCCAACGGCCGCTGCCTTGCGCGACACCTTCTGGGCCTGCATCAGCGCCGGCAGATGCGTGGGCACGCCATCGAGCAGGCCCTCGGGCGCGGCCTCGCCTGCTGCCACGGCCTTGTCCTTGGCAGCCTTCTCGGCAAGCTTAACCTCGTCCCAAATCTTGAGCACCTCGTCGGAGTTATCGGCATCCGCATCGCCAAACACGTGCGGGTGACGACGAATGAGCTTGGCGTCGATATCGCGCGCCACATCGGCAAGCGTAAACTCACCGGCGTCCGCCGCAATCTGCGCATGCAGCACCACCTGCATGAGCACGTCGCCGAGCTCCTCACGCAGGTGCGCTGCGTCATCGGCCTCAATACAGTCGAGCGCCTCATAGGCTTCCTCAATCATATTCTTGCCGATGCTCTGATGCGTCTGCTCGCGGTCCCACGGGCAACCGTCAGGCTGACGCAGACGCCAGATGGTCTGCACCAGATGCTGCAGCTCGACCGACGCGTCGACCAGCGTGGACAAATCGCGCGAGTCCTCGGCATTTTGCTGAGCCATGTGCTGCGCCATGGTTATTCCTCCTCCAGGATCACGTGGCGGAACGCGCCGCCCTCGTAGATGCCGTAGCTGTGCGTACCGTCCTTGGGAATACTCACGCTGCCGGGATTGAAGAGCCACAGGCCCGGGTGCGCCTCGCTTGCCTCGTTAACCTTGATGTGCGTGTGGCCGTAGACGAGCGCGGAGCCCTCGGGCAGCGCGGGCGCGTGGTCGACGCTGTTGTGCATGCCGGCGCCAAAGACGTGGCCGTGCGTCAGGAACAGTTCGCGGCCGGTCTCGTCGAACAGCGTGGCATAGTCGGCCATGACGGGGAAGTCGAGCACCATCTGGTCGACCTCGGCGTCGCAGTTGCCGCGCACCGCGATGATGCGGTCGGCCAGGTCGTTGAGCAGCGGGATCACGCGCTTGGGGGCGTAATCGCGCGGCAGGTCGTTGCGCGGGCCGTGGTAGAGCAGGTCGCCCAGCAGCACGATGCGGTCGGGGTTCTCGCGCTCGATGGCGGCGCACAGGCGCTCGGTCCAGTATGCCGAGCCGTGGATATCGGAGGCGATAAAGTATTTCATGGTGGTCCTTTCGGGTGGGGGCTGATGTGGCCGGGCGCGAGATGTCGCCGACCGCGCTATTCAAATCGCAGTGCCGAGGCTTGTGCCGCCTGCATCACGCGCTGGAGCGGCACGTTATGCTCGCGGGCAAGACGGGCGCAGTCCTCGTACTCGGGCGCCGCGCGTTCGCTGCCGTCGGGCAGAGTCGCCACTTTTACGGCCACGTCGCCCCAAGGCGTCGCCACCTGCTCAAAGCGACGTGGCAGGCAGACGCGCTCCATAACCTGGCGGCGAATGCCGTTGGTCGTGGTTTCCAAAAAGATGATCGTCTGCAGGCGCTCGATATCCTCGTGGGCGCAGATCACCTGCAGCTGCCAGCCGGGGCGGCCTTTTTTGCAGTAGAGGGGCAGCCAGTGTACCTCGCGCGCACCCGCCTCGCGCAGGCGGTCGGCGGCGTAGGCGAGCACCTCGGACGACGCGTCGTCAATGTCGCACTCCAGCTTGACAATGGTTTCGGGCGCATCGGTCTCGCGCGACAGCGGAGATGTACTTCCACGTTGCATACGGTCCGGATCCTTTCCGCACGGGCTCGTTTTGTTCACCCAAACGCTAGCACATCGGACGTGGCACAGGCGTGACTTTCGTCCGTCGCCGCCCTCGCCCCTATCCAAACGTGTACGTCAGCCTCCAAACATGTCATTTTTAGTCGATTTTGGAGGCTGACGTACACGTTTTGAGAGCGCAAGCGAGGCGCCAACGCACACCGTCCGCCCTTTCCGCTCGATTTCGACTCACAGCGTACCCGGCGCATTGAGAGCCGCGCCGTTACAATGGAGCGGATTCGCCAATGCAAAGGAGTTGCCATGTCCGCATGTCCGCTGGTCGACTGCCATACCCATACCTCGTTTTCGGACGGGCATGCCTCGTTTGAGGAGAACGTCCGCACTGCCGCGGCTGCCGGTTGCCAGGTCATGGTCTCGACCGACCACCTCACCCTGCCTGCCAGCATGGACGCCAACTGCGAGGTACAGGTTGTCGAGGGCGACTTGCCGGCACATCGCCTGGCATTTGAGGACGCTCGCAAGCTCGCCACGCAAATCGCGCCGGAGCTCACCTTTATCTATGGTTTTGAATGCGATTGGTACGAGGGCTGCGAGCCTTTGGTTGAGCGCTGGTCCGAAGGCGCCGTGGTGCGCCTGGGTAGCGTGCATTGGATCGGCGACCCCGGCGATATCATGGCCGGTGCCGCAGGCGCGGCGGAAACGGAGGACGTCGCTCGTCCCGATACGCCCGATTCGCTCTGCGGCTGGATCGACGACGACACCAACCTGCATGTTTGGGAGAACCTGGGTGTGCGCGGCGTGTGGGAACGCTATGTCGACGACTGGTGCCACGCCTGCGAAAGCTCACTCAACTTTGACGTAATGGCCCATCCCGACCTGGTCATGCGCTTTTCGAAGGAGGGCTTTGCGCCCGATTTTGACCCGGCGCCGTTTTGGGAGCAGATGGCCGAATGCGCCCACGATACGGGTCGCCGCGTTGAGGTCTCAACCGCCGCACCGCGCAAGGGCCTCGACGACTACTATCCCGCGACCGGGCTGTTGCGTTGCCTCGCCCACGCCGAGGTGCCGATTACTTTTGGCTCGGACGCACACCGCGTCTGCGACATCTGCTGGAACATCCGCGAGGCTCAGGCCCACGCCTACGACTGCGGCTATCGAACCTTCGATATCCCCCACCCCACCGGCGAATGGGAATCCACGCCCCTCGCCTAACTAGCCATTGGGGACGTTCTTAAACGACTAGTGGCGGCGGGCGTTGAGTTCGCCGGCTAGTTCGTCGAGAGTGATGCCGTAGCGCTCGAGTGTTACGAGCAGGTGATAGATCAGGTCGCCGGCCTCGTAGCGAATGTGGTCGTGATCGTTATCCTTGCAGGCCATGATGACCTCGCTCGCCTCTTCGGCAAGCTTCTTGAGCAGCTCGTCCTCAACGTCGGTCAACAGACGAGCGGTGTAGCTTTCCTGCGGCGATGCATCGCGACGGCCGTGAATCACCTCGGCCAGACCCGTCAGTGTCTCGCCGATATTTCCATCCTGAACATTTGCGGTGCGCACACCCATAGTTCAATCCTTTCCGTTTTGCCGAGCGCCTAGTAGAGCGCTTGTCCTAGGCGAGTTTCTTAAAGAAGCAGGTACGGTTGCCGGTGTGGCAAGCCGGGCCCGGAGAGTCCACCTTGACCAGCAGCGTGTCGTTATCGCAGTCGACCCAGAGCTCCTTGACCTCCTGTATGTTGCCGCTCGTCGCGCCCTTGTTCCAAAGCTCCTGGCGGCTGCGGCTCCAAAACCACGTGGTCCCGGTCTTGAGTGTCAGCCCCACCGACTCCTCGTTCATCCAAGCAACCATAAGCACCTCGCCAGTGTCATACTGCTGAACCACACAAGGAATCAGTCCGCGGGCGTCGTACTTAAGATCCGCTGGAGTAGTAATTTCTCTCATTTCAATTCCCCAATTCAAACATCGCAGGTCGGCGAGGGTTGTCCAGGTGCCGCAGGTTGCCGCGAAAGAGGAGCGACGCGTACTTTGGTACGCGAGCGACGGTTTGAGCGGCAAGATGCGGTGCCTGGACAAGCCGCAGCGCACGCCCCTCAGCCCCGAAGTGCCTGGGCAAGCCGCAGCATTAAAAGTCCAGCCGGACAGGAATTCCTTGAGACGCCATGTACTCCTTCACTTGGCGAATGCTGAAAGTTCCAAAGTGAAAGACGCTGGCCGCCAGCACGGCGTCGGCCTCGCCCTCGATAACGCCCTCGGCAAAATGCTCGAGCGTGCCCACGCCGCCGCTCGCGATGACGGGAATCGGCACCGCACGCGCCACGGCACGGGTGAGCGCCAGGTCGAAGCCGGCCTTGGTGCCGTCGCGGTCCATACTGGTCAGCAGAATCTCGCCGGCGCCGCGACGAGCCGCCTCCTCGGCCCATGCCACCGCGTCGATACCCGTGGCGTTGCGGCCTCCTGCGGTAAAAACCTCCCACTTGTCGGCACCCGGCTCCCCAGGCAGGCCGACGCGCTTGGCATCGATCGCCACGACCACGGCCTGGCTGCCAAACGCCGCGGCAGCCTGGCTGATCAGAGACGGGTCACGCACGGCCGCCGAGTTAAGCGACACCTTGTCGGCGCCGGCGGCAACCATGGTGCGCATGCCCGCCAAGTCACGAAAGCCGCCACCCACGGTATAGGGAATGGCGAGCTCCTCGGCCGCGTGCGCCGCCATCTCGATGGTCGTCGCGCGGTTGTCGCTCGTCGCGGTAATGTCCAAGAACACGACCTCGTCCGCACCCTCGCGGTCGTAGGCGCGCGCCAGCTCAACCGGGTCGCCCGCATCGCGCAGACTCACAAAGTTGACGCCCTTGACCACGCGGCCGTCCTTAACGTCCAGGCAGGGAATCACGCGTTTGGTAAGCATGGGCTACTCCTCCCCTCGGGCGGCGGCCAGCGCCTGGGCCAGCGTAAAGTTGCCCTCATAGAGCGCACGACCGGTAATGGTACCCTCGATAGCATCCTCGCCCACCGCGACGAGCGCACGGATGTCGTCGAGCGTCGAGATGCCGCCCGACGCCACGACGGGAAAGCCCGCGACCTGCGCCACATGGCGATACGCCGCCACGTCGATGCCCGTCTGCATGCCGTCGCGCGCGATGTCGGTATAAACCAGGTGCTTAAAGCCCAGCTCGGTGAGCTGCGCCACGGCATCGTCGAGCGCCACGCCCGCGCCATCGCGCCAGCCGTTCACCTTGACCTGGCCATCGCGCGCAGCAATGTCCGCCACCAGCAGCTCGCCAAAGCCGCGGGCCGCAACCTCGGCAAAGCCCGGCTCGGTCACAAGCACGGTACCCAGCGCGATGCGGCGCGCGCCGTAGTCGGCCAGCTCGTCGATGCGGGCGAGCGAGCGAACGCCGCCGCCCACGTCCACGGACAGGCCGTCGACACCACAGATGGCCTTAATCGCCGCTGAGTTGGCAGCGCACGCGTCCTCGTCCTCGCCAAAAGCGGCGGACAGGTCGACAACGTGCACCCAGCTCGCGCCCTGCTCGACAAAGGAACGGGCAACGGCCACGGGGTCGTCGGAATATACCTTGCAACGGCTGCGGTCGCCGCGCTCCAGGCGTACGACCTTGCCGCCGATCAAATCGATTGCGGGAAACAGGATCATCGGCCGGCCTCCTCGACGATGCTCACGAAGTTCTTCAGGATGCGCTGACCCAGCGCGGAGGATTTCTCGGGATGGAACTGACAGCCCCACACGTTGCCGTGGCGCACGATGCACGGGAAGCTCCGCGTGTAGTGCGTACGCGCCAGCACGTCGGCGGCATCGGCATCGTCGGCAACCGCGTAGCTGTGGGTGAAGTACATGTTGGCACCCTCGGCAAAACCGGCGAGCAGCGGATCGGCCGCGCCGGCGGGCGTCATGTGTACCTGGTCCCAGCCCACGTGCGGCACCTTCAGGCGACTCGACTCCAGGCGTGCGCACGAACCGCGCATGATGCCCAGGCCATCGATCCAAGGGCCACCGGCCTGTTCGGAGGCATCGCCGTCCACGACCGCGCCCGCGTCCGCAGGCACGCCCTCGTTGCCACGCTCGAAGAACAGCTGAAGGCCCAGACAGATGCCGAGCAGCGGAGTTCCGGCAGCAACGGCGTCGAGCACCGCGTCCGCCTCGCCGCTCTCGCGCATAAAGGCAATCGCGTCGTAGAACGCACCCACGCCCGGGATGACCAAGCCGTCGGCGCTGCGGATCTGGTCCGGATCGTCCGACGTGCAGGCGACGGCACCGGCGCGCGCAAGCCCGCGCACGACGCTCGACAAGTTGCCCTTGTGGTAGTCGACCACCACGATCTTCGGTTCGCCCACGCGACCCTCCTTTTTTCTCATCATCCAAAACCACCACAAAGGTGCCTGTCCCCTTTGTGGTGGTTTTTACCTTTGCGGTGGCTACAGTGAGCCCTTGGTGCTGGGGATGCCTTGCACGCGGGGGTCCAGCTCGCAGGCGTGGCGCATCGTGCGGCCCACGGCCTTAAAGGCGGCCTCGATAATGTGGTGCGAATTGCCACCCGCCAGCTCGCGCACGTGCAGCGTGAGCTTGGCATCGCGCGCAAAGGCGTAGAAGAACTCGACGGCCAGCTCGGTATCGAAGCTGCCCACGCGCTCGGTCGGCACGGGCAGCTCGCAGTAGGCCTGCCCACGACCCGAGATGTCCACGGCGGCCATCACGAGCGTCTCGTCCATGGCAATCGCTGCGTCGGCAAAGCGTGTGATGCCCGCCTTATCGCCCAGTGCCTGGCAAAACGCCTCGCCCAGCACAATGCCCGTGTCCTCGACGGTGTGATGCGCGTCGACCTCCACGTCGCCCACCACGTGCACCGTCAGGTCAAACAGACCATGGCGGCCAAAGGCATTGAGCATGTGGTCGAAAAACGGCACGCCGGTCGAGATATCGCACACACCGGTTCCGTCCAGGTCGAGCTTTACGACAATATCGGTCTCGCCCGTCTTGCGGGTTACCTCGGCATAACGGCCCATCTACATCTCCTCCTTCACCAGCATGGCAAACGCGGCCAGCACCTCATCGTTTTCGCGCGGCGTTCCCACGGTAATGCGCAGGCAGTCCGCAAGGCCCGGCGCGTAGCTAAAGTCGCGCACCAAAATGGAATACTCGTCGCGCAGACGCTCGCGCACGCGCGTGGCATGCGGCGTGCGCACGAGCACAAAGTTCGCCGCGGACGGCCACGCCTCCACGGACAAGCCATCGGCAGCCATCCTACGCAGGGCAGCCAGCTCGCGATCACGCTCAGCCGCGACCAGCGCCACCACGGGCGCGTACGCATCGCGGGCACGCACGCAGGCAAGCGCCGCCGCCTGGCTCAGCACGTTGACCGAGTAGATCTGGCGAATCGCCGCGAACACCTCGATAACCTCGGGCGCTGCGATCACATAACCCAGACGCGCGCCGGCGGCGCCAAACGCCTTGGACAGCGTGTGCAGAATCACCAGGTTGGGATGCTCGGCGATAAGTCCCTGCGCCGTGGTTGCCGCGCCAAACGAATCATCGGCAAACTCAACGTAGGCCTCGTCGACCATCACCATGCCGGGGCAGACGTCGCACAGCGCCGCGACAAAGTCGAGCGGAGCCACATCGCCCGTGGGATTGTTGGGCGAGGTCACGATGGCCAGATTGCACTCGGGCGCCGCCGCAAGCACGGCGGCCTGGTCGAGCTCAAAGCTCGCCGGGTCGCGCCACACGTCGCGCACCTCGGTCTGGCACAGCGACGCAAAGAAGGCGTACTCGCTAAAGCACGGCGGGCAGTTGAGCAGGGTCCGCCCCGCACCGCCAAACGCCAGCAGGAAGTTATAGAGCAGTTCATCGCCGCCGTTGCCCACGCAGATGTTCTCGCGCGTCACGCCATGCCAGGCAGCAAGCTCGTCGCGCAGGTCGTTGGACATGGGATCGGGATAGCGGTTGAGCGGTGTGGCAGCAAGGGCCGCATCGACCGCCTCGCTCACGCCAGCCGGCACGGGATAGGTGTTCTCGTTGGCCGAAAGGTTGATGCGTGTGGGCGTAAAGTTGGGATCATAGGGCTCAATACCGGCCAAGTAAGGCTGGACGAGCTCCTTCATGCGGGGTGAAAGCTCGGCCATCTTAGGCCTCCTCGCCGGCCGCGCCAGCGGCGCTGCCCGCAGCGGCCGCCAGGTCAACGCCTTCGGCAACGGTCGCCACGGCGTCGCCCGGCCAGGCAACCTTAGTCAGATCGGCTGCCGCCAGCGACTCAGCACTCACAGAGTCCTCGCCCTGCTCCAGCACGCGACGGCGCAACGCGGCCGAAAGCGCGTGTGCCCACAGGCCCTCGGCCTCGGCCAGGCGCTGCGTGGCGGGAGCGTCGGAGAGCAGGCCCTCGGGCGTATAGCAGATAACGCTCGAACGCTTGACGAACTCCTCCACCGAAAGCGGGTTGGAGAACATGGCCGTGCCGCCGGTCGGCAGCGTGTGGTTGGGGCCGGCAACGTAATCGCCAAGTGGCTCGGAGCTCCAGGCGCCCACAAAGATGGCGCCGGCGTTGCGAATGCCGCCGAGTAGGCCCATCGCATCCTTGCAGTGCAGCTCCAAGTGCTCGGGCGCCACGGTGTTCACGGCCTCGACGGCGGCGGCCATGTCGGCAGCGACGACAATCGTGCCCTCGTTTTCGAGCGAGGCACGGGTGATCTCGGCACGCGGCGACTGCGCGACCAGGATGTCGATGCCGGCCTCGACCTCGCGCGCAAACTGCTCATCGCAGGTCACCAGATAGCAGGCGGCCAGCGGATCGTGCTCGGCCTGGGCCATCAGGTCGGCAGCGACCACCATGGGCTTGGCGGTGGCGTCGGCCAGCACGCAGACCTCGGACGGGCCAGCGACCATGTCGATGCCCACGTCTCCCGACACGATCTGCTTGGCCGCGGCGACAAAGGCATTGCCCGGGCCGGTGATCTTATCGACGCGCGGAATGGTCTCGGTGCCGTACGCCAGCGCGGCCACGGCCTGAGCGCCGCCCACCATATAGATCTCGTCCACGCCGCCAAGCTTGGCCGCGGCGAGCGTATAGGGGCTGATCAGGCCGTCTTTTTGCGGCGGGGTCACCATGACCACGCGCTTGACGCCGGCCACCTTGGCGGGAATGGCATTCATGAGCACCGTGGAGGGATACTGCGCGCGACCGCCCGGCACGTAGATGCCGGCCGCCGCAAGCGGGGTCACCTTAACGCCGAGCATCGTGCCGTCCGGGCGCGTGGTAAACCAGCTCTGCTCGACCTCGCGCTGGTGGAACTCGCGGATCTGACGCGCGGCCTTCTCAAGCGCGGCGACAAAGGCCGGGTCGAGGCCCTCGAGCGCGGCATCGATCTGCTCTTGCGGCAGGCGGAAGCTCTGCAGCTCAACACCGTCAAAACGCTGACAGTAATCGCGCACCGCGGCATCGCCGTTGGCGCGCACGTTGGCCACGATATCGCGGGCGGCGTCGACGATGTTTTGCGGCAGCACGCCCTTGCGGTTGAGCTGGTTGGTAACGAGGCGCTCGCCGGGAGCAAGTTTGATGGTCTTCATATCGGTATCCCCTATCAGTCGAGGTTGCGTTTGAGAAACGTGAGACCGGGCAGCAGTGCCAATCGGCCCGCGGCCCGGACATGGGGGCGCCCGTGCGCGCTCGCGCTATTGTGCCGAGCCCGCGACGGGCTCAAAATGCTTGTCCTTCACGGCCGCGGCCAGGCGATCGGCCAGGTTACGCACACGCGGGTCCAAACGTGCAGCTCCCGGGTTAACGAAGAAGCGCGCCGTGCAATCCATGATGCGGCCTGTGATGACCAAGTCGTTGTCGCGCAGCGTGGCGCCCGTGGCGGTAATGTCCACGATGCGATCGGCCATGCCGACGATGGGGCCCAGTTCAATATTGCCGTGCAGAGAGACGATATCGGCATTCACGCCGCGCTCGGCATACCAAGCGCTCGCGATGCGCGGGTACTTGGTGGCCACGCGAAGCGACCCGCGGCGGGCATAGTTGCGCTCGGCCTGGCCGGCGCGCCATGCGGGCTCCGCCTCAATGAAAGTGCACAGGCCGTAGCCCAGATCGACGAGCTGCAGCAGGTTGAGGTCCGCCTCGATAAGCGAATCCCAGCCGCAGATGCCGCAATCGGCACCACCGCAGCCCACAAAGGCGGGCGCGTCGCTGGGGCGCACGATAACAAACTCAATATCGCCGACCGCGCCCTCGCCGGCACGTGTGTCGCGACCGCGCACAATCAGGTGACGGCCGGGATCGCGCAACTCGGAGACGTCCAGGCCCGCAGCCTCGAGCACGTCGAGGGTATCGGCCTTAAGCGAACCCTTGGGAACGGCGATGCGCAGCGGGCCCTCGGCGCCGCGCCCCGCGGCGTGGTCGCCATCGGAGGCAGCGTCCTCGGCCGAGGTGCGCGCGGCCTCCAGGCGCTCGAGCGAAAAGGCGAAGCCCGCCGCCGGCACCTCGATACCGTCACCAAATGCGCCGGTAAAGATGGAGTCGTAGCGACCGCCCGAGCCGACCGGATCGGGCAGACCACCGGCATAGGCCTTAAAGACCAGGCCGGTGTAGTAATCGAAGGAATTCATGATGGAGAAGTCGAAGGACAGCACCTGGGCGTCCTCGGGAGTCAGGCCCTCAACCAGGGCTCGCAGCTCGCGCGTGAGCGGCGCGACGATACCGGCCGCCGCCAGCAACGCATCCACGCGGTCGAGCACCTCGACGCCGCCATGCAGGCGCGGCAGCTCGCTAATGGCGGCCTTGACGGCCTCGGGCTCGTTGCTTTCCGCCACGCGGGCATCGAGGCCCACAAAGTCGTTGGCATGCACGCAACGCAGCGCCTCGGCAGCCAGCTCGCGATCCTCGCATGCCGCGAGCAGCTCCTTAAACGGACGCACGCTACCTGCGATAATGCGCGCATCGGGCAGCGCGAGCTTGCGCACGGCCTCGGCGACCAGCGAGACAATCTCGACATCGCCCGCGGTATCGCCCGCACCGATAAGCTCAAAGCCCAGCTGCGTAAACTGGCGCGAACCGCCGGCATTGCGTTGGCACTCACGAACCACCGGCGCCTCATAGCGCAGGCGCAGCGGCAAGTCGGCCGCGCGCATACGGGTCGAGACCAGGCGCACGATCGGCAGCGTGTTGTCGGGACGGACCACCAGCAGGCGACCGTCGTCATCAAAGAGCTTAAACGGCGTGTCCGCGATGCGGCCGCCCTCCTCGAGCGAACCCTTATCCTCGAGCAGCGGCGTCTCAACCGGAAGGTAATGATGCTCCCTAAAGCAGCCCTTCACCGTACATGCGATCTCCTCGCGCGCCTGAGCCTCCTCGGGCAATATGTCCCGGAATCCCCACGGTGTGGCCGTCATCTGGTGAGCCTCCTCATGCTGTGCTTCGTATAGAACAGAAGACCGGCATAGCTCCGCCGGTCTTCTGGGTACTTTAGCATACTAGAGTGCTTGCGGGGAAAATCGTCCTCCTCGGCTCACAGCGTATTCATTTGGAAACATAGGGAAAGCGCGTCCCATTTCGAGCGCCCAGCCGAAATCCACCGAACAGCAGCTCGGCGCCCCGTCTCGCCTAGGCGCCAATCGCGCGGCGGTACACTGCCATCACCTGGGCATCGGCTGCCGCGGGATCGGCGAAATAGCGCCCGTCGTATGTCTCTGCCGAAACCACTCCACGATAGCCGCGCGCCACCAGCCTATCCAGGTCGGCACGCATATCGCGGTCGCCGTCACCCCAGGCCAGATGCGTCGTGCCATCTGCCGCAACATCGACAAAGTGCACGTGGGCGACGTCATCGCCGAGCGCATCGAAATAATCATCGATGGTATCCCCCGCCACCGCCATGGCGCCCATATCAAGGCACGCCTTGAGCGCCGGATGGTCAACCGCGTCAATCATGCGCTTGGTATCGGCAGCCGAGTTCACGATCATCGACTCAACCGGTTGCAAGGCCTCAAGCACCAGGCGAACGCCGCGCTCGCCCGCATACTCGGCAATCGCACGCAGCATCGAGGCGCTGCGCCCCCATGCGTCTTCGATCGGCTCGTTCAAAAACGCCCAACCGCTCGACACCATGACCTGCTCGGCCCCAACCTCCGCCGCAATATCCACAACATTCTTAAAGTACGCGAGCGTACGGGCACGCGACTCCTCCCCGCGCGCCGCGATATTCCACGGCTTGGGGTTATTCTGCTCGGGGCAAATGCCGACAATCCGAACCCCATATCGCTGCGAAAGTTCCTTCACCTGCTCGAGCGAATCATAGCCATGGCAATCGACATACAGGTGCATCGCCCCCGTCCAAAGCTCGCAGCACGTATAGCCCGAGGCCGCCGCCGAGGAAAAGAACTCCTCCAGGTCAAAGTAACGATGGCTGATATTCATAACGGCAAGCTGTGGATACTCCATCTTGTCCACCTTTCGGCAAAAGGGCGCCGCACCACAGTGTGCGCGACGCCCCCTCTTACATTGTTTCGATTATGACGGATGCCCTACTGAACACCAAGCACTCCAAAGAACGCACCGGCGATACTCACGAGCAAGATCACCAGCATGATGAGCAGCGGATTCATCTTCTTCTTGAGCATGAGATAGACGATTCCAAACAGCCCCATCGTGACAAAGCCCGGGAAGATGCCGTTGAGTAGCTCGGCCAGCGTCTGAGCGCCATCGCCCGCGCCAACCATGAGCGGAATGTCCACCGTGACCATCTCCATGGTCATGGCGCCGATCACCATAGCGCCCATGATGGAGGCCATCTTGACGATCGTGTCCATGATGCCCGACTCCTGGACCTTGCTGATCATGTCCGAGCCAAAGCGATATCCCACAAACGTCAGCACATAGCGAATGATGTAGTGGGGAACATTGAACACCAGCAGGAACAAAATCGGGCCAAGGATAGAACCCTGCAGCGCCAGCGAGGTGCCAACGCCCGTAGCCAAAATGCGCAGCGTGCCCCAGTAGAAGGCGTCGCCCACGCCGGAAAGCGGACCCATCAACGCGAGCTTAACGTTGGAGATTGCGCTCGTGTCAAAGCCCTCGTCGGTAGCGTTGACCTCCTCCATTGCCGCGGCAATGGACATGGGGAGCGTCGAGATGTACGGCGTGACGTTATAGAGCTCCATGTGGCGCTTGAGCGCAGCCTTAAAGTCCGCATCCTGCGGATAGAGCTTGCGCAGGATCGGCATGAGAGCCCACATAAAGCCGATGTGTCCCATACGCTCGTAGTTCCAGGAATGCTCATAGGGAATCGAGCGCCAGAACAGTTTCTTAAGATCTGCGCGGGTAATCAGCCCGTCGTAGGAAGACTCAAACTTAAAACTCATCGAACCCACTCCCAATCGCAGGATCCTCGGTTACCGCTACGGGCTGCTCCGCCTTTTTCTTCTCGCCCAAAACCGTCATCGCGACGACGATAATCGCGGCGAAGATCGCCACGCCCGTCGTGCTAATGCCAAAGTAGGCAACGAGGAAGAAGCCTGCGAAGAAGAACGGTGCCACGGTCTTGTTCATAATCATCTGAGCCAGCATTGCAAAGCCGAGTGCAGGCAAGAAGGCAGCGGCGACATCCATACCGGTCTGAACGAAATCGGGAATGATGTTGAGCAGGCTGGCGACGGCGTCAGCGCCAAAGAAGAATGCCAGGGGAATGATCAACAGGCCGCACCAGCTCTGCGCGTAACCGGCGATGAGCATGTTGCGCGTGATGGCCTTGGTGTCTCCGTCCTCGACGTTCTTGTCGATACGGTGCACCAGCAGCAGCATGACCGGCTGGCCCAAGGCCGTGTCGAGTGCCAGAACGATCGTGGCGATGGGAATACCCAGGGTCAGTGCCGCCGAGGCGTCCGCGCCGGCCTGCATGGCAAGGGATACGCCCAGGATGGTTCCGGAAATCGTATCGGGCGGGTTATAGGCACCGACCGAGATGGCGCCGACCATAGCAAGCTCCATCGTGGCGCCCATGATCGTGCCGGTCACCACATCGCCCATGACAAGGCCGACCAGAGGTCCGAGCACAATGGGGCGCTGGAGGTAGCTCGTGCCCGTCAGCCACTCGGAATAGCCCAAAAGGGCGATAAGGAAAATCAGGATTGTCTTGATAACCATGACGGCCCCTAACCGATAGCCTTTGCGGCGTCAGTCTTTGCATCCGCCGGAATCATCTGGATGAACAGCTCGTAGCCCTCGCCGAGCAGCTCCTTCACGTACGCCTCGTTCTCCGGCGTAAGGAACACGCTCGTCGAGACCTGGCGGGCATCCTCGCTAAAGGCAACGTTGCCGAGGTTAATCTTCTTGACGCCCATCGCCTTTGCGACGGCACCTGCCTGCTGAATCGTCTCGCAAACAACGAAGAGCTTGTACTTGTCGGTCACACCGCTCTGGAGCGCCTTGACGGCATCCTCGGTGTTTTTAACGACGACCTTGCAGCCCTCCGGCTTTGCAAGGGACAGGGCCTGCAGACGAAGCTTGTCGTTGAGGACCGTATCGCTTACCAGCAGGATGCAGTCGGCACCCAAAGCCGAGGTCCAGCTCACGGCAACCTGGCCGTGAAGCAGTCGATAGTCTACGCGAATCATCTGAATCATGATGTGCTCCTAACGATTAAAACTCATCGAGTTCGGCCTGACCCAGCAGATCGTTGACATACTTGACCTTGGTGTCGTCCGCCTCGACGATCTGACGAATGGCCTCGTCGATCGGAGTCGAATCGGACACGAACAGCAGCTGGATCAGAAGCGGCAGGTTCATATTGGTCACCAGATGCGTGTTGGGACGCGTCTGGACAACCTTGGTGAACTCGTTGTTGACGCTGCCGCCAAACAGGTCGGTGCAAACGACGACCTCATCGTCCGCGGCAAAGCCGTCCAGAATCGCCGCGGCCTCCTTGGCCAGGTCCTCATTTCCGTCGACATACATAGAGAGCGCATGGACGTTTTCGCGCTCGCCGGAGAGCAGGCCGATGCTCTCGACGATTCCAGACGCGAAATGAGCATGGGATGCCACGATAAACTGCCTCATTCGATTCCCCTTTCTAGCGAATTTCGGCATAAAAAAGCCCGGACGCATGCGCCCGGGCAGGGTGCTTCTTGCTTAGCAGTCGATTAGTAGTCGAACTGGTGATAGTAACGACGATAGTTGAGGTTGTGCTTGGTGACCGTCTCGTAGTAGGCGGCGAGTCGATCGGTGACCAGCGAGGACAGGATCCACGGAGACACGATGACGCGGAACTCGTCGTCAAGGCCCGGGATGGCGAACTCGGCGGTGTCGATGATGTTGATGTCGGTGTCGCCGGTCACGCCGCGGTTGAGGAAGGCGCGGACACGCTCGTCGAGCTTACGGTTCTCGTCCTCGCCCATGAACAGGAACACGGGCACGCCCGGTTCCACGAGCTCCAGGGTGCCGTGGAAGAAGTCCGCCGAGGTGATGTAGCGGGTGCGCTTCCACTGCATCTCCTCCAGGATGCACATCGAGAAGAGGATGGTCTCGCCCCAGAGGGCACCGGATCCGATGAACATGGTGTAGGGCGCGAGGGCGTACTTCTTGGCGAGCTCCTCGGCGCGCGGCTCGAAGCTCTTGCGGATGTCCACCAGGTGGGTCCAAACATCCTTGGTCTGCTCAATGAACTTGTCGAACTGTGGGAAGCAGCCGCGGCGGTTGAGGAGGCGCAGGCCGAAGCAGTCGGCGAGGTAGTAGCCCATCTCGCAGCCGCCGTTACCGTGATCGGAAGCCATCTTGACGCAGTTCTCGGCGCCGACAGCCTGGCCGATGGGGCCCTCGGGCTTGGTCATGGCGTAGACGCGCACGCCCATGTCCTTCATCTTCTTGACGGCCTCGAGCACCTCGGGGGTGGTGCCGGACTCGGAGGCGGTGAGCACGACGGACTTGTCGGTCATGCGCTTGTGGCCCATAACGTTCCACTCGGCGGCGTGGATCAGGTAGACCTCCAGGTCGCGGTCGCCGAACTTGTTCATGAGGTACTCGAGCTGCATAAACTCGTCCCAGGTGCCGCCCACGCCCATCAGGAAGACGGCGTCGTAGCCCTCGTCGGCGACCTTGTCGGCGAGGGCGGTCATCTTCTTGCCGGTCTCGTAGACGTTCTTGCCGTCCTCGACGTAGCCCTCCTGGCTAAAGTGCATGATCTCGATCTTCTCGGTTTCCTTCATGGTTTGTCCTTTCTGTCCTGCACGCGACTCTATACATCGCGTTTCTTTTCGATACCAATTATAGACATACACCCAACGTGTTTTTAATACCACTTTGTAATCTACGCCAATCCTCGGTGAACGGTCGAAATTCTCGGGCGAGTGGTATTAAATTAGAATTAGATGTATATCTAGCACTCCCGGCGCTTCCCCTGCGTGACAAAGAACAGCGTTCCTACCAGCGCAATGATTGTCGAAGCTCCAAACAGCACCGTCTGAACGCCCAAGGCCTCCGCCAAAAACGGAGCGGCCAGCAACGGCAGCACGCCGGCACTCATCAGACCAAAACGTACAAAGCCCGTGATGCGGCCCAGGTATTTGATGTCCGCGCGCTCCTGAATCAGGATCATCTGGAGCGGCTCCAGGAAACCCCACGCCAAGCCGTTGATCGCCTGGCCGATAATCGCTACCCCCAGCATATCCGTGCCCACGTACACCATGGACCCAATGCCCACCGTCATGAGCGACCCGAGCAACAGGCGCAGGTTGACATGGCGAGCCGAAAGCTTGGTCAGGGCGAAGGCACCCACCGAAGAGGTAAGGCCCACGACCGAGGACAGCCATCCCAGCCAGACGATATCTACATTGAGCACATCGCGATAGAACAGCGACTCCAGCGAATCGAACGCGCCAAACGCAAAGAAGCCCAAAAAGCCCGAGATAAAGATGAGACGCAGATCGTGGTTGCAAAACGTGAGCCGGGCACCCTCGACCATGCCTCCAAAGATGCCGCCCTTCTGCTTCTCCGCCTTTGGGGGAACCACGCTCTCATGGCAGCCCAGAGAAAGCACCGCGGCCACGCCCATCATTGCCGCCATAAGCAGATAGACAGATTGAGTGGCAAAGCAGCTCACGATAGCACCGCCAAGAAGCGGCCCCGCGGTATAGGCGATGTTGCTGTAGAAGACCATCAGGCCGTTCACACGCGTGCGGCCCTCGGTGGTCGACTCAAGATAGCCCGGAAACGCATGCGTGCAGGTGTTGATAAAACCACCGGCAAGTCCCAAAACACATGCGGCAAACACCAGCCCGGGAACGGACAACGGCGCCAGGCCAATACCGAGCGACAGCACCGCCGTGATCACGCATGTCACAAACGACGTGCGGCGCGGGCCAAAGCGGTCGATAACCGAGCCCGACACCATATTGCCCACCGAGGTCGTGAGGTTGCGCACGAGCGTGATGGCGGCGACCAAAAAGGCGGTGCCCGCCAAATCATACGTCGCCGCGCCGATAAGCCCCAAAAAGTACACCGCGTTGTTGGCGCACCACTGCAGGGACTCAATGAGAATCAGCCTGACTTCCGCCGGCGTCAGGCGCATTGCTTCGCGATCCTTCGCGAACATACGAACTCCTTTATACAAAAAGGGATGGAGGGCGCAGGCCTGCTCCATCCCTTTGCAAGGTCGATAAAACGTTGCTGCAGGCTTTACGCCAGCACGCCGAAGAACGCGCCGACGATGCCCACGACCATGGTGGCCACGATCAGCACCATGGGGTTGATCTTCTTGGACAGCAGCCAGTAGTAGAGCCAGAAGGCGATCATGCCGAGCATGCCGGGCATGATGCCGTCCAGGATGTCCTGGAGGGTCTGGGCGTCGTCGCCCGAGCCGATGGCCACCGGGATGCTGGCCCAGAACATGTCCTTGCACATGGCGCCCACGACCATGACGCCCACGATGCCCACGCAGGTCATGACCTTCTGCATGAGGCCGGTCCTCTGGGCCTCGTCCAGGAAGCCCACGCCCAGCTCGTAGCCCTTGACGGCGCCCCAGACGCGCAGCGCGAAGCCGGGGACGTTGTAGATGAGCAGGAAGGCGATGGGGCCGAAGGGGTTGCCGGCCTGGCACAGGCTGATGCCCACCGCGGCGGCGACCACGCGAAGGGTCGACAGGAAGATGGAGTCGCCGATGCCCGACAGCGGGCCCATGAGGGCGGCCTTGACGTCGTTGACGCTCTCCGGCTCGATCTCGCCGCGGGCGACCTTCTCCTCCATGGCCATCGCGATGCCGCCGACGAACGGGGCGAACTGGACGGTGATGTTGAAGAACGCGCAGTGGCGGTGCAGGGCCTCGGCGTAGTCGTCGGGGCGGCCGGCGTAGATCTTCTTGAGCATGTTGGCGACCATCAGGCAGAAGGCGATGTTCATCTGCTTGTAGTAGGTCCAGGAGAACTCCATGCCCAGGGAGCCGACGTTGACGGCGCTCCTGACCAGGTCGGAGCGCGTGATCTTGTTCTCGGGACTAGAAGTCATCGTCCTCATCCCCTTCCGCGGAGAGCTGGGGCTGGGCTCCGCCGAGTCCCAGCAGGTCGAACTTGTCGATGCCGATGATGATGGCGATCAGGGCGACACCGAGGACGGGCACGTTGGCGTAGGAGCACAGCAGGAAGCCCAGGAAGTAGAAGGGCACGAGCTGCTTGGTGAGCACCAGGCGGCCGAGCATGGCGAAGCCCATGGCCGGCAGGATGTTGGCCGCGACGCCGCAACCATCAATGATGAAGGGCGGGATGAAGTCGAGCAGGCCCTGGATGGCATCGGAGCCCAGATAGAAGGCACCGGCGCACAGCAGGAAATACTCTACGCAGCCCCAAAGACCGATGCCCCAGTGCACCGCATAGATGCCTTTGAGGTTGCCCTTGAGGGCATACTTGTCCGCCATATCGACGAACACCGGGAAAACCGCATTCGTAAGATTGCCGATCGTCAGCGAAAGCACCGCGATGGGCATGGCGAGCGCGATGGCCGTCTCTGTACCTTGGCCGAGCTGAATCGCGAAGGCGCAGGCAAGTACACCGCCAACTGTCTCGTTAGGCGGAACGTAGGCGCCGATGGAGATCGAGCCCATGAACAGCAGCTCCAGGCTTGCGCCCACGGCAAGACCGGTCTGCAGATCCCCCAGCACCAGGCCCACGAGCGGGCACAGGACGAGGGGGCGGAACGCGTAGAGGGTGCCGAGCTGGTAGTCGAGGCAGCCAAAGGCTCCGACTAAGCCGACGAGGATTGCTTGGGTAAGCATAGTTCCTCCCAATAAGAATTTCCGAGCCGTCGTCGATCCCGCCGCGCGCGCATCTGATATCAATCGGGAGCTCGACCACACGGTTCGAAGCGTACCTGGTGTGCTGCTAACACCCATGCCAGGTACAAATGATTTGATACCAATTATAGGTATGCAGGTTCAAACGATTTAATACCACTCGCTCAGCGGGGTGTTTTTATCCGTAAACGGCGGCTATTGGCCCTCAGGCGCAATCCCTGTTGCGACGATGAACGAGCGCAACGAGAAAACCGTCGCCAAAGGCATCGGAAACCAGGTTGGCAACGATGACCGAGACGATGATTGCCGCGCCCAAAAGCTCATTCCAACTAAAGACCTCGCCAAACAAAAGTGCCGACCAGCAGGGCGCGAGCACCACTTCGCTCATGCAGACCAAGTTGGCCGCAAACGCATTGGTGCGCGCGATCCCCTTAGCATACAAAACGCTCGCCAAGCCACTGCAAAACAGACCGTGAACCACCATAAGGCCCCACTCAAAGGGCTTGACCGCACCAAGGCTGCCCGCGAAATAGAAAATCGGCAGCATCGAGATCACGCACGATATAAGCGACGACACCATCGGCGAAGCATCGGGGCGCGCATTCAAGAAGAAGCACAGCCCGAAGGTGGCGCCCGAAATGACCGCAAGCAAGTTACCGAGCATGCCCTGGGCACTCAAATCGCCCAAAAAGAAGAGCCCCATGCCCGCAAAGGCAGCCACCACGGAGAGGATCTTTGCCGTCGAAGGAAACGTGCGCGATGCAAGCGACTGGTACACAATGACAAAGATCATCGAGGTGTACTGCAAGACAATCGCGTTGCCGACCGATGTGAGCTGGTTGGCGAAGTTAAACGTGGTGCCCGTCACAAAATTGCAGACGGCGACGAGAACTATCAGGCGGCTGATGCGCAGCTTTGGCTTGCCCACGAGCAAGATGAAGAGCGCCATAAATATCGACGTGACGGCGCCGATCAAAAGGGCCGATTGCGAGTTAGCGTGAACGAGGATGCCGATAAAGCTCCACAGGAGCGCCGTGCCAAATAGATACATCGCACCGCTCACGCCATTGTCAGGTGGATTGTCGGATCGATTCACGAAGCACCTCCACGTAATAAAAAACGGCGACCGCAGCGGGTCGCCGTTTCCCTTGGGGGCAGATAGATATGGCCGAGCTTACGCCAGCACGCCGAAGAACGCGCCGACGATGCCCACGACCATGGTGGCCACGATCAGCACCATGGGGTTGATCTTCTTGGACAGCAGCCAGTAGTAGAGCCAGAAGGCGATCATGCCGAGCATGCCGGGCATGATGCCGTCCAGGATGTCCTGGAGGGTCTGGGCGTCGTCGCCCGAGCCGATGGCCACCGGGATGCTGGCCCAGAACATGTCCTTGCACATGGCGCCCACGACCATGACGCCCACGATGCCCACGCAGGTCATGACCTTCTGCATGAGGCCGGTCCTCTGGGCCTCGTCCAGGAAGCCCACGCCCAGCTCGTAGCCCTTGACGGCGCCCCAGACGCGCAGCGCGAAGCCGGGGACGTTGTAGATGAGCAGGAAGGCGATGGGGCCGAAGGGGTTGCCGGCCTGGCACAGGCTGATGCCCACCGCGGCGGCGACCACGCGAAGGGTCGACAGGAAGATGGAGTCGCCGATGCCCGACAGCGGGCCCATGAGGGCGGCCTTGACGTCGTTGACGCTCTCCGGCTCGATCTCGCCGCGGGCGACCTTCTCCTCCATGGCCATCGCGATGCCGCCGACGAACGGGGCGAACTGGACGGTGATGTTGAAGAACGCGCAGTGGCGGTGCAGGGCCTCGGCGTAGTCGTCGGGGCGGCCGGCGTAGATCTTCTTGAGCATGTTGGCGACCATCAGGCAGAAGGCGATGTTCATCTGCTTGTAGTAGGTCCAGGAGAACTCCATGCCCAGGGAGCCGACGTTGACGGCGCTCCTGACCAGGTCGGAGCGCGTGATCTTGTTCTCGGGACTAGAAGTCATCGTCCTCATCCCCTTCCGCGGAGAGCTGGGGCTGGGCTCCGCCGAGTCCCAGCAGGTCGAACTTGTCGATGCCGATGATGATGGCGATCAGGGCGACACCGAGGACGGGCACGTTGGCGTAGGAGCACAGCAGGAAGCCCAGGAAGTAGAAGGGCACGAGCTGCTTGGTGAGCACCAGGCGGCCGAGCATGGCGAAGCCCATGGCCGGCAGGATGTTGGCCGCGACGCCAAAGCCGTCAAGGACGAACTCAGGGATGAAGTCGAGCATACCCTGGATCGCGTCAGCGCCCAGGTAGAACGACAGCGAGCACAGCAGGAACGCCATGAGGACGCCCGTGGAGCCAATCAGGAAGTGCATGGCATAGACGCCCTTGAGGTTGCCCTGGCCGGAGAAGACATCTGCGCGGTCAACCAGAATCGGCAGGGCCGCGTTCAGGATGTTCTTGATGGCAAGGCACAGCGTTGCAATGGGCATGGCGAGTGCGATGGCAGCCTCGGTGCTCTGGCCCAGCTGGATAGCGAAGGCGCAAGCGAGCACGCCGCCGATGGTCTCATCGGGTGGCACGTAGGCGCCGATGGAAATCGAACCCATGAACAGCAGCTCAAGGCTCGCGCCAATCGCGAGACCGGACTGCAGGTCCCCCAGCACCAGGCCCACGAGCGGGCACAGGACGATGGGGCGGAACGCATAGAGCGTACCGAGCTGGTAGTCGAACTTACCAAATGCGGCGATAAGTCCGATGAGGATTGCTTGGGTAAGCATACATCCCCCTTTCCATATAGGACACTACGAAGAGACGGAGCTCTTCGAAATTAACCGCCTAGAGCACGCTGGCGCAGTCAACCTTGGGGTCATCGGCCAGAGGACGGATCTCGACCTCGACGCCACGGTCCAGCATCTCGCGTACATCGGCTTCCTCGGCCGCGGTCAGGAAGATCTGGCGAGAGACCTGACGCGCGTCGGGACGCTTCTCGTCCTTGGGCTTGGTGTTGCCCAGGTTAATCGACTTAATCTGCGGGCAGCCCTCGACCAGCTGCTTTGCCTCGGCGATGGTGGCGACGCAGATGATCATCTTGTACTTATCGGTCACGCCCGAGTTAATAGCCTCGATGGCATTCGCCATGTCCTTGATGACGAGCTTGCAGCCGGCAGGCTTGCCCATCTTGAGCGTGGTCTTCCACACCGGGTCGTTGGCGACCTTGTCGCCCACGCAGAAGATGCAGTTGGAGCCGAGGCCCTGGACCCATGAGACTGCGACCTGGCCATGAAGCAGGCGATGGTCGACGCGAAGTAGCTGAATCATAATGTGACCCCCCAAAGGTCTTGTGCCGTCTTACGGCGTGTCAGTAGGTGCTGCGGATTAGAACTCTTCTTCCTCGTCGTCATCGACCAACAGGTCGTTGACGAACTTGACGCGCGTATCGTCCGCAGCGACGATGGCGCGAATTGTCTCCTCAACCGGAGCCGACTCATCGGAGAACAGCAGCTGGATGAGCAGCGGAAGGTTCATGTTGGTGACAAGGTAGGTGCGGGGACGCGTCTGGACGATCTTGGTGAACTCGTTGTTCACACTGCCGCCAAAAAGGTCGGTGCAGACGACGACATCATCGTCGGCAGACATGCCTGCCAGCAGCTTTTGGGCTTCCTCGGCCACGTCCATGCGATCGTCGACGAACATCGAAAGGTCGTGGACGTTGTCGCGAGCGCCCGAGAGCAACTCAATGCTCTCCTTGATGCCGGTAGCGAAGTGTGCATGGCTGGCAATGATGTACTGTCTCATTCTGCGAATCCTTCCGTGACTGACGCGTCCCCGCGCTTGGCTTTAGTAGTCGAACTGGTGATAGTAGCGACGATACTTGAGGTTGTGCTTGGTGACCGTCTCGTAGTAGCGAGCCAGGCGGTCAGTCACGAGCACCGTCAGGATCCACGGGGAAACGATGACGCGGAAATCGTCGTCAAGGCCCGGGATGGCGAACTCGGCGGTGTCGATGATGTTGATGTCGGTGTCGCCGGTCACGCCACGGGTCAGGAAGGCGCGAGCACGCTCGTCGAGCTTGCGGCACTCGTCCTCGCCCATGAACAGGAACACGGGAACGCCCGGCTCCACGAGCTCAAGGGTGCCGTGGAAGAAGTCGGCAGAGGTGATGTAGCGGGTGCGCTTCCACTGCATCTCCTCGAGGATGCACATCGAGAAGAGGATCGTCTCGCCCCAGAGGGCACCGGATCCGATGAACATGGTGTAGGGCGCGAGGGCGTACTTCTTGGCGAGCTCCTCGGCGCGCGGCTCGAAGCTCTTGCGGATGTCCACCAGGTGGGTCCAAACATCCTTGGTCTGCTCAATGAACTTGTCGAACTGTGGGAAGCAGCCGCGGCGGTTGAGGAGGCGCAGGCCGAAGCAGTCGGCGAGGTAGTAGCCCATCTCGCAGCCGCCGTTACCGTGATCGGAAGCCATCTTGACGCAGTTCTCGGCGCCGACAGCCTGGCCGATGGGGCCCTCGGGCTTGGTCATGGCGTAGACGCGCACGCCCATGTCCTTCATCTTCTTGACGGCCTCGAGCACCTCGGGGGTGGTGCCGGACTCGGAGGCGGTGAGCACGACGGACTTGTCGGTCATGCGCTTGTGGCCGGAGACGTTCCACTCGGCGGCGTGGATCAGGTAGACCTCGAGGTCGCGGTCGCCGAACTTGTTCATGAGGTACTCGAGCTGCATAAACTCGTCCCAGGTGCCGCCAACACCCATCAGGAACACGGCGTCGTAGCCCTCGTCGGCGACCTTGTCGGCGAGGGCGGTCATCTTCTTGCCGGTCTCGTAGAGCGCCTTGCCGTCCTCGAGGTAGCCCTCCTGGTCGAAATTCATGATCTCGATCTTCTCGGTTTCCTTCATTTGCTTCTCCTTTCTGGGGATGCCTTAACAATCCCCTATGCCAACGAGCGACAACGCCCGCCTACATTCCGTAACACTCAGCTGCTTTGGCCTTAAGCGTGTTGACCGATTCCTCGTAGCCCTCCGCCTTAACCTCCATTTGCTTGGAGACGGCATCGAGATACGGATGGACGTCCCACGAGTTCAGACGCTCGGTGACCATTGCCGCCATCGTCTGGAAGAACACCAGGTTGGGAATCGCGGCAAGCAGCGGAGCCACCTGCGGCACCGCAATCTCGTGTGCCCTGCCCTTGGGATGCATGGTTAGCAGGACGGCCTTTTTCGTTACCCTCGACAGCGCGTCGGCGATATTTGCCAGGCGCTCCGAGCCCTGAGGGTCGTCGACGATAAACACCAGGTAGCCCGGGGTGATCTGCATCTCGGGACCATGAACGAACTCCTCGCCCTCGTGATGCATGGCCGGAATCTTGATAGTCTCACTCAGCTTGAGCGCCGCCTCTTCGGCAACGCCATAGTTGGGACCGTTACCCACAACCATGGCCGGCACGTGCTCCGACAGCTCGAGCAGATGATCTTGGACATATGCCTCGGCGGTCTTGCACATCGCGGCGTTGGCCTGGATGGCCTCGCGCAGATCGTCAAGGCGCTGGGCGACGCCATCGGCGTCAATCGTCCCGCGTGCCTGACCACCGTAAATGCCAAAGAGCACCAGGTACTCGATAAGCGTCTGGACACCCAAGGTCACAAAGTCCACCGACTCGACGCCCACGCCGTAGTCGAGAACGATATCGGCATGATCCTTAATGGGAGCCTCGACGTTTGCCGTGAGCGCAACCGCGGCCATGTCGTTCGCGCGCATGTAGTCGAGCGCCGCAATCGTGTTAGTCGAATAGCCACTCTGAGAAATAGCGATGTTGAGCGCATTCTGCGGATAGGCATGCTCAAAGTCGACAAAGGCCTCGGGCGTCACAACGGACACCTGCATCTGCAGTGCGTCCTGCAGGTAATCGCGGGCGCAATCGGCGGCATGACGGGACGAACCCGAGGCAACGATACGCAGCGCGCCAAAGGATGCGGACTGGAAAATATCGACGAGCTGGCCTACAAGCTCGGACGAACGCTCGAGGTTGTCGCCCATACGCACATGGGCAAGCTGAACGTAATCGAGCATTTTCATCGTCTCACCTCGTAACAAATCATTAGTATTTGATACCAATCACAGTTACAGGTTACGGCTTTTTGATACCTATTTGCCGACTAATCTTTCCCCATCGGCGAACGGTCGATTTTGAACCATGTAAGGTTGTATATACAGCCTGCTTAACGATTCGAAATCAGTCGGCTTTTTCTGCCCGTTATGCAAAAACACCAGCTAGTACGTATAGGTATATCCACCCGCATCGCCGCGATTGAACGACTTGACGTACTCAATCGCCTGACCGCTCGCGTCATAGCTCACGCATTCCAGCGTCAAGGCAAGATCGCCTTGCTCCAGGCCAAGCAGGCCGGCGTCTCGCGCGCCCAGCGCTTCGATATTGAGCTTTTCCTGCGCCATGACCGGCTTTCGACCCAGCATCTCATAGGTCTCGTACAGACTGAAAACCGACACATCGATCTCCTCGATGGTCGGGAACAGCAGACATGGAATCAGTGCCATCTCAATTGATACGGGGTCGCCGTTTACACAGTTAAGACGTCGAATGGAATAGAGCAGGTCATCCTCGGCAATGCCAAACAGATCGGCATAGTACGGACCCGCATAACGCTTGGAGCGCGCGAGGATACGGACGGACGGCTCGCCTCCCGAGGCACGAACCGATTCGCGGAAGCCACCCGTACGCTCAAACGTAACGGGCACCTTCTGCGCCACGAAGGCGCCTTTTCCACGAACACGGCGAATCTGGCCGCGACGGACCAGCTCATCAACGGCGCTTCGGATGGTCAGGCGCGTCGTGCCAAACTCCTCGGCAAGCTCATTCTCGGACGGAATCATCGAACCCGTGGGGTATATTCCGCGCTCGATACGTTCCTCAATGCGACGTCGAATGCGCATATAAACCGGGGTGGCATCTACTGTTTCAGCCATTGTTCACCTGCCACGCTCCTCATGCCGTTCTTTTCACCGTTATCGGCAAAACGGAACTTTGTGGGCAGAATCACCGATTTGCAGTGCTCCACAAAGCGCATGTCCTTATCAAACTCAATCGTGCTCTCGTAGAATACCGGCGTTCCCTCTTCTTGCTGGAGAAGCTCGGCCTCCTCGGCGTTCAGGCGCGAGATTGAGATGTGCTCGCGTCCATGCTCAACACGCACGCCGCCTTCTTTGAGCAAAACGTCGTAGAGGCTCTCGTGCTCAAAATCATGGTCGGGAAGCGACGGGCAAAGAGACAGGTTGACATGGGCTGTTTCGATTGAAGCCGGCTCGCCCTCAATAAGACGGACGCGCTGCATGCGGAGCAAGGGAGCGCCTGCGGCAACCCCAAGCTTGTCGGCAAGCGCCTCATCTGCCTCGACCGTCTCGGTGGAAACCAAGCGCGAAGAGGGGTGCAGGCCGGCAGTCCGCACGGCATCGGAGAAGTTATACGTTTCCTGGAAGATATTCAGCGGTTTGGGAGGACACACATACGTACCCGATCCGCGGCGGCTCTCGAGCGTTCCGCACGAAATGAGCCGCGTGATGCCAGCACGCAACGCCGTACGCGAAACGCCAATAACCTCGCACAGCACGCGCTCGGCCGGCAGGCGGTCGCCGCCGGTAAGCTGATGGTGCTGGATGTACCAAAGAATTCCCTCAACAGCACGATCTTTGGGGGGAATTGCATAAGATTCGCCTGCCATTGCACAGACTCCTCATTCAGAAACGTATGTCGCCAGAATTAGGCCAGCCCTCCCATGGCATCAAACTCGGCCTTGATCTTCTCGGCGACATTCCGATACGACTTATATAGGCTTGAATCGCGTTTGACTTCGTCGGTCATAACGGGAATCTCTAATTTGGAAACCTCGTCTTTTCCCGTCTGGACCGCCACAACAACACCCATACCAAGACACATATTACGCTTTGCCGCATTTATTTTTGCCGCCTTGGCAGGATTTGCCAGAATACGCTGGGCAAATTCCTGTTTTGAAGGCGTCTCGTCGGCCTCCGGATCGCCAGCCTCGGCCACCTCGCACTGCAGCACGTCCGCATAGTCAAAGATCTTTGGCTGCGCACCACGCTGATGCACAGCCCACTTGCGGCGCGTAGCATCCTGGTAGATAGCCGGTAAAAACGTAAACCGCGGCGGGTCCAAAATCGTATCCGTGATGGTAAACACATCGGGATCAAAGGCATCCTGCGGGTTTTTCTTCTTGAACAGCCCCATATCAGCCTCCCGTACTAGCATTAAACAACTCAAGCCGAATATAGCACCAATTTCAAGCTAGCGCTTTACCATATCGGTGCGTGGCGTCTATGGCTCGCTCAGCGGGGTGATACGGGCGAGGGCCGGGGAGACATACTTTGTTTTGAGAAGTGGGCTTCGCGAACTTCTCAAAACAAAGTATGTCTCCCCGGCCCCGGCGATGTAACCTTGGCCGAC
This sequence comes from uncultured Collinsella sp., assembly GCA_934654775.1. Taxonomy (GTDB): domain Bacteria; phylum Actinomycetota; class Coriobacteriia; order Coriobacteriales; family Coriobacteriaceae; genus Collinsella. The sequence continues at coordinate 1,030 of CAKUGR010000017.1, read as the reverse complement.
CGCAGTTAAACACAAAGCATGGTTACTAGAGGGATCGTTAGGATCGAGCAGATGATCGATAGGAAGGTGCACTGCATCATGGGGCGGGCGTCTTTGCCGTATTGGAGACAGTACAGTGTGCCGTTGCTGCCTACCGGCATGGCCATCTCGAGTACGAGTGTCGTGATAAACATGGGCGTCATGCCTGGCCACACACGGGCTACGGCAAGACATGCCACCGGTACGATAACCAGGCGAAACGCCACGGCGACATAGGCGCGCCAGTTGGTGAGCATTTCGAGCGGACGATACTTGGCGATAGAGGAGCCCATGAGCAGCAGCGCTGCCGGGGTGGTCATGGTGCCCACAATGGAGATCGAATCGCCCACCACGCCCCAATCGGTCCAGCCCGTCAACACGATCACGAGCACGACAAGGCTCGCGATAAGGCCGGGATTCTTGCAACAAGCAGCAAGGTTTCGCAACTGCTTCTTAAGACCACCCTGTGCACCACTAAAGAGCATGACACCGACGGTAAACATAAATATGTTGAGGGGGATGAGCGCAATCGATGCATAGAGCAGTGCCTGTTTTCCAAGCACCGCCTGAATGACCGGAAACCCGATAAAGCCGGCATTGCCAAAGAGCACGGCAAAGCGATACGAGCACTCAGTTCCCTTGGGCACACGAAGAGCAGCGGTGACGGCAAACGCAATAACGATTGCCACCATATACATGACGACAGCGAGGCCCATAAGCGAAAACGTATCGGCAGCGCTCGGCAGCTGCACATCGTCACCCAACGCCGACGAAAGCACCAAGCACGGCAACGCCACCTGCAGCAGCAAACGCGAAAGCTCACGCTCAAACTCGGCCTTCATAAATCCCAGCTTGGAGATACACCACCCCAACAGGATCGGCAAAGAAACCGTCACCATCTGCAACGCCACGCTCGTAAAGCTCATCCATCCCCCTCTTAGTTATCCCACGAGGGCCGGGGCGGGGTGCTTGGTTTTGGAAGTGGGCTTCGCGAACTTCCAAAACCAAGCAC
>CAKUGR010000016.1 GCA_934654775.1 uncultured Collinsella sp. | reverse complement strand
AAAGCCGTTTGTCTCCACCCGCATAGCGGGTGGGTTGAAGCTGGCCGCTGCGCGCCCAGCAGACTAAAGTCTTGAACTAAAAAGCCGGAAGACAAAAGTCTTCCGGCAGCAGTTCGAAGGTCAGCTCTATTCCGTAGTGGCTATAGGCCCACAGAGTCCGCTCCGTGGGCGGCCTGCTCGGCAGTGAATCCTTCAAATTGAAGTTGCTCAATCAACCCCGCACGAGAGAAGCTCATGAACCTCATGTAGCTCTTCGCCGACATTTCCGCCTGTTCCATCCAGTCAGCCCCACAATAGTCGGCCGCAAAAGTTGCATCTTCGTTCGAATACCCCTCGAACTCAAGCTGCTCGACAAGTCTCTGGTGAGAGAAGCCTCCCATGCGCAGATAGGAAGCAGCAGTCCCAAGGGCATTCTTTTGCGAAGTAGAAACAGTGATTGAATACTCTTCGCTTTGGAGCGTTGTCCCACACGCCGTGCACCTTATCTCACGCTTGCCCGGTATAACTGATCCGGTAGATGTAATCGTAGGCTCGACCGTTACCTGCCAGTCCCCCGGGGTATGCTCAATCTTTTCGATTTCCTCTTCCACATCTTTATTGCAGCGCTTGCAAGTCGCCTTTTTTACGCCAGGCTCAACACAAGAAGTTTCTCGGACGATCGACCAATCTCCGAGATCGTGCCCCAGTGCAGAGCCCTGCGTTTCACCACATATCGCGCAGGTCTTCGGTGAAGTGCAAGTGGCGTCTTCCCACTTATGCCCCTTTGGCTTTCCTTTTGTATATCCGCATAGCCCACATGTTGCCGGTTTGGTACACGTCGCCCTAGGCATCTTGTGCCCATGCGCTTTACCTCGTGTCGCCCCGCACAGAGCACATGTAGACGGCTCAGTGCAGGTAGCGTCGCTCCATTGGTGCAGGCACAACACATGAGTTCCAAATAAAACTCCAAATAGCACAATGACAATAGCAGCAAGCAAGCCAATCTTTACCTCAATGCGAGCGCCCTTGAGCCCCTTTTTCTTGGTATCGACATCTTTATTCTCTTGCGCCGCCCCTTTGGAGGATTGTTCCTTGCCATCTTCTTGCGGTTCGATTTCCTCTGCCATGCCTATTCACCATCCTTTTCCTCTGCCTTGCTATCCCTGAGCGTTATGAAGGACTTAACCAAAAGGAAGTCGGCCAAAAGCAGAGAAACGGTACCGAAAGCCGCCCCGTCAACGGCAGACGTTAGCCAAAACACGCCGAGCAAGAAAAGCAGCGCACCGAACGTGAAACCAAGTCCCATCGCGATTTTGCGCACATTGGCACTTCTCTGGGCTTTCTTTTCTTCTTCAATCTGGCTTTGATCGAAGCTGTTCTTGATCGCCTCGTGTCTTGCCTTTGCGTCCTCAATGACGGACGCCGATTTGATTTCCTGCTCTTCGAAACGACTGCGCGCCTCGTCGATTGCGCTGGTGTCTTCTTCGAGCATCACCAGCCTCTGAGTAAGCTCAGCAAGCTCTGCATCCATCTTTTCCTTGCGACTGCTCAGCGTTTTGATTTGCTTTTTCGTTTCGGCAACTAGCTTGCGTGCGCCTAGCTCCATCTTTGGATCGAGCTCCACAACGGCACTATCGATGCTAGAGACAATTGAAATGAACAGCTTTCGCTCGTCCTGAACCTCAGATTTCGACTTGACCCCCTTTCGTCCACCGACGACGGCGCCAAGAGGGCCAGCAACCACACCGCCGACAACAGCACCCGTGACGCTGGTGCCGCCGCCACTTACCGTTGTCTCAGAATAGACATTTCCGCTTGAATTGACCTCGATCTCCAGATTGTCAGAAAGCGGAATGGACTTTGCCTCTGCAACAATGCGATCGCCATAGAGCACGATGTTGCCAAGCGTCTGAACGTGACCGTAAAATACGTCACGAGCTTGCCCCATCTTGCTTTCACAGTCTTTTATTTGCTTTTCACGCTCTTTTGTGACGCGATTTAATTCGCTCTTTGCATCCTTAAGAAGCTTCTTCTGTTCTCGCGTAATTGCATCCAGCTCACGCTTGGAAGCACTTATTTGTTCGAGTGCCCCCCCCCCGATTTATTTTTCGCCATCCTGCTCCTTTCTTCAACACAGCACGTTTAGTGTAATTGCCCTCAGAGGCAAAGCAATTACAAAACCTGCAATCGGCCAGTTTAGTCGGCGAGGGGCCCTCGCTCATCAAAATGCAATACATCCCCTTCCTAATCCCTAGCGAATCGCTATACTTTATTGAATTGCATTGTCACGGCGCTAAGGGAGGGCGGCCGGTGAGCTTTATCAACACCATTCGTGAGGACATCAAGACCGTCCAGGCGCAGGACCCCGCTGCGCAAAATGCCCTGGTCATCTTTTTGTCTTATCCCGGCCTGCACGCCAAGTGGAACCATGTGCCCGAGCACTGGCTGTGGGAGCATGGCCATCGCTCGCTCGCCCGCGTGCTCTCGCAGATCACGCGCCATATCACCGGTGTTGAGATTCACCCTGCCGCGCAAATCGGCAAGCACTTCTTTATCGACCACGCCATGGGGGTCGTCATTGGCGAAACTACCATCGTGGGTGACAACTGCGTCCTCTACCAGGGCGTCACGCTCGGCGGCACCGGCAACGAGACCGGCAAGCGCCACCCCACGCTGGGCAACAACGTCACCGTGGGCACGGGCGCCAAGGTGCTCGGCAACATCCGCATCGGCAACAACGTCAAGATCGGCGGCAACTCGGTCGTCGTCAAGGACGTGCCCGACAACTGCACCGTCGTGGGCGTACCCGGGCGCATCATCAAGCGCAATGGCTGCCGTGTGTTCGAGGAGAGCTTCGACGCCAAGCAGCATCGCGAGTACATGCCCGACGATGCCGCCGAGCAGAGCGCCCTCAACCGTCAGGGCATCACCGAAAACGCCCGTCGCGTCAAGGAACTCGAGCGAGAGGTGGCCGAGCTCAAAGCCCTCGTCGCCAAGCTCGTGGACGAGCGCTAGGGCTGCGGACGGCTCAAAACAGCATCAACGCAAGAAGGCGCGCCAGGGAATCCGTCCCCGGCGCGCCTTCTTTTCGAATGTGACATGCGGGACCGTCCCTTTGTCACATTATGCGAACTGGCTCAGGTAGAGATCGGCGTAAGCGCCCTCGGCAGCCAGCAGTTCTTTGTGCGTGCCTTGCTCGATGATGTTGCCGTGATCCATGACCAGGATCAGGTCGGCATCAACGATCGTCGACAGGCGATGTGCGATCACAAAGCTCGTACGTCCGCGCATGAGCGCGTCCATAGCACGGCCGATGGCGAGCTCGGTGCGCGTGTCCACGCTCGACGTCGCCTCGTCCAGGATGAGGATTGCCGGGTTGTTGAGCAGCACGCGCGCGATGGTCAGCAGCTGACGTTGGCCCTGGCTGATGCTCTCGGCATCGTTAGCCACACGCGTGTCGTAGCCCTGCGGCATAGTGCGCACAAAGAAATCGACCTGCGCGGCGCGTGCAGCCGCCACGATCTCGTCGCGCGTCGCCTCGGGACAGCCGTAGGCGATGTTCTCGGCAATGGTGCCATCGAACAGCCAGGCGTCCTGCAACACCATGCCAAACTGCTGGCGCAGCTCGCCGCGGTCCATGAGGTGCGTATCCACGCCATCGAGCGTGATGCGCCCGCCGTCGATCTCGTAGAAACGCATGAGCAGATTGATGAGCGTGGTCTTGCCCGCGCCCGTGGTTCCTACCACCGCGATCTTCTGGCCCGGCTCGGCGGTAAACGACACGTCGCGCATGAGCGGCTTGTCGGGCGTATAGCCAAAGCGCACATGCTCAAAGGCGACACGACCCTCAACCTTGCCCGGCAATTTGGCGGCATCGGCCGGCATCGGGCCGGCGTCCATCTCGGGCTCGTCAAGCAGGTCGAACACGCGCTCGGCGCTCGCCAGCGCGCTCTGCAGCGAGTTAAAGGTAAACGACAGCTGCGTCATGGGCTCAGACGCCTCGTAGATAAACTGGAAGAACGCCTGGAACACGCCGACGGTCATATGGCCGGCGACCAACATGCTGCAGCCCACAAGCGCAATCACGATCTGCGCCAAGCGGCCGATAAAGCGCACCGCGGGGCCGACGGCGTTAATCATAAAGTCGGCCTTGGTGCTCACGCGCGCCAGTTCCTTCGAAGCCTCGTGTACCTCGGCAGAGCTCTGGCGCTCGCGATTAAACGCGCGAATCACCAGGCGGCCCGAGTAGCCCTCCTCGACCGCGCTCGTGATCTTGGACACCCACTCCTGGCGCTCGCCCGTCACATCGTGCGTGCGGCGCGAAACGACCTTCGTCACCAGCAGCGACAACGCCGTAAAGAACAAAAAGACGAGCGTGAGCGGCACGCTAAACACGAACATCACACTCACGGCGCCCACCACGGTACCGATCGACACCAGCAGCTGCAGCAATCCGCGCTGCATGCTTTCGGACATCTTGTCCAGGTCGTTGGTCGCGCGGCTGACCACCTCGCCGGGGCGATGCGCGTCAAAGTAGGCGAGCGGCAGACGGTTGAGCTTTTGCGCGATGCGGTTGCGCAGGCGCAGGTTCAGGCGCTCGGCAACGCTCGACATCAAAAAGCTCTGGAGCGCATAGAACGAGGCGGCGGCCGTCCAGATCATAAAGTAGATGAAGATGGTCCTGCCGCAGTTTTCCCAAGTGATGCTGAAGGTGGTGTTGTTGGCAAATGCCAGCTTCATGTGTCCCCACAGCTCGTCGATCACGCGGGCGCTGTAAGCCGGCGCCGCCGTGTTAAAGATGACGTAGAACACGATGCTCGCGAACACGATATAGAAGCGCCAGTGATCGCCGGCGGCCTCGCTCCACAGGCGGCGCACCGTCGCCCAGGTGTCGCGGGGCGTCTCGTCCTCGTCCTCGTCGTCAACGTCGCGCATGCGCTCCGCCTCGGCGCGGGCACGCTCGTCCTCGGCACGCTCGTTTTCCTCGTAGAGCGCCTGGCGGCGGGCCTCGCGCTCAGCAGCGGCCTTGGCGGCGGCGTCCAGGTCGGACGCGGCGGCCGTTTCCTCGACTGTCTCCGCAACCGCGGCGTCGTCGGCGACGCCCTGCTTCTTGAGCTCCTCGGTCATGCTACTCACCTCCCTTCATCTGCGATTCCGCGATAGCACGGTACACCTCGCAGGTTTCCATGAGCTCGTCGTGCGCGCCCAAGCCCACGACCTCGCCGTCCTTGAGCACGACGATCTGGTCGGCATGCAAAATAGTCGAGATGCGCTGGGCGATGATGAGCACCGCGGCATCGCGCGTCTCGTCCTGCAGCGCATGGCGCAGGGCTGCATCGGTCTTAAAGTCCAGGGCCGAAAAACTGTCGTCGAAGATATACAGGTCGGCGCGCTTCATGAGCGCGCGGGCAATCGCCAGGCGCTGGCGCTGGCCACCCGAGAAGTTCGTACCGCCCTGCGCCACCGGCGTGTCGAGACCCTGGGGCTGGTCGAGCACAAACGTGCTCTGAGCAACCTCCAACGCATGGAGCATGTCGGCCTCGGTCGCGCCCTCGTTGCCAAAGCGCAGGTTGCTCGCCACGGTACCCGAGAACAGCCATGCCTTCTGCGGCACGTAGGCGATTCGCCCGCGGATGTCGTCTTGCGAAAGATCGCGCAGGTCGACACCGTTCAGGCGAATGGAACCCCTGGTGGCATCGTGGAAGCGCAGCAGCAGCTTTGCCACCGTCGACTTGCCCGAGCCCGTCGAGCCCACGATCGCCGTGGTCTGGCCGCGACGGCAGGCAAAGCTCAGGTCGCACAGCGTGTCCTCGTCGGCATCGTCAAAACGGAACGACATGTGGTCGAACACGGCCACCGCGTCGGGCCCATCTGCGGACTCAGGCGCCCCGTCGCCCAGCGTACGCGCGCCGTCCACAATGCTCGGCTCAATCTCGAGCACCTGCTGCGCGCGGTTGAGGCACGCCGCAGCGCGCGGAAGCGTCAGCACCACCATCTGTGCCATCATCACAAAGAACAGGATCAGAAGCGCATATTCCAGCACGGCCGAGATGCTGCCGATTTGCATGGCATGGACGCCCACGCGGTTGCCGCCCACCCACAACACCGCCACCTCGGCGATGTTCATCAAAAAGAAGCTTGAGCTGTCGAGGCCCACAAACAGGTGATTGACCTTGATGGCGTTGGCCGCGTAATCGCTAAACACCTCGTCCAGGCGCTGCTCCTCGTGGCGCTCCTTGTTAAATGCGCGAATGACGCGCACGCCCACGATGTTCTCGCGCAGCACCACGTTCATGCGGTCGATAAAGCTCTGCAGGCGCATAAAGATCGGCGCGGCGTTGGCCACGGTAAAGACCGCCGCCACCAGCACGATCGCAACGACCACGCCCAGTAGCGTGCCCATGGCGGGATCGATAAACCAGGCAAAGATGATGCCCGCCACAGCCAAAAACGGCACGGGTAGCACCAGCTGAATCGTCTGCAGAATCGCCTGCTGGATCACGTTGATGTCGTTGAGTGAGCGTGTGATCATCGAACCCGTTCCAAAGCGCTCAAAATCGCTGGCGGACAGCTCGAGCGACTTGTCGTAGACGGCGTTGCGGATGTCGCAGGCAACGTTGGCCGCCAGGCGGGCCGAAAGATAGCAGCCCAGCACCGCGCCGCCGCTGGCCATGCCGGTCGCGATGAGCATATACAGGCCGTTGCGCAGGATGTAGTCGACGTCGCCCGTTGTGATGCCCGTGTTGACCATGTTTGCCAACATCGTAGGCACCAGCAGCGTGCCGACGTTGTCTATCAACAGCACCAGCAGCGTTACCGCGATCAGACCGCGGTACGGCCTCATAAACCTCATTAAGAGTCGCATGTCTCCCCCTCGCCCTTATCGTCAGCCTCGCTCTCGGCGGCTACCTGCCGCTTAAACGCCTCGCACTCCTCGTTAAGAACATGGGAGAACTTCCCGACCAAGCGCATGATCTCGCACCGCTCCCATGGCTCGAGCGCCTCGAATGCCTGTTGCTCGGCTTTTTGCGCCGGCAACGCATAGCGCTCGGCAAACTGCACGCCTTCTTTGGTCAGGCAAACGACCTTGTTCTTGCGACTGCCTTCGGCGAATTCCAACGTCGCAAGCCCACGCGCCGTCAGGGTCTTAATTGCCGAGTTGATGGTCTGTTTGCTGTAGAACCATTCGCTCGTCAATCGACTCACGGCGACGCTTCCGCCCGCCGCACTGGTGTCGACGAGCATCCAGTAGGCGCAGTCCGAAAGACCGCAGGTGCGCGCGAACTCCGAATAGATGCGGTCAAGCCCGTTGAGTATCCGGTCAAAATCGACCGGGCTAACTGCGTTGTTCATCTCTCCCACCATTCGATAGTCCGAGTTTTGACTAATTGTAGTTTTAGGTTAGTCCGAGTTTTGACTATCGTCAAGGACAGCCGTGCAAGACGTGCGACCTATGCAACATGTCGACAAAAAAGACCGCCGGCGCGGGGGCGGCGCCGGCGGTCACGCGAGAAAAACGATTGCTGGCTGCTAGGCGGCGACGGCCTCGTAGACCGTAGCACCCGAGAAACTATCGTGCAGGCTCTTGCCGCAGATCCACGGCAGTTCGACGACCTCGCAGACCGTGTTGACCAGCTCGGAGCAGTCAGTAAAGTGGCCCTTATCGTTGAGGGCCTCGCAATCCTGAACACGCCAATAGCCATCGGTATGCGTGATGTAGTACTCGTGATCGTCGATCGTCACAAAAGCGCGCGTCTTGGAACGCAGCAGCTTCAGAAATCCTTCGAAGTCGGTCTCGACGACATCTCCAGCCTGGAACATGATGTTACCTCCTGGCCCGGCGCCACCATGGCGCGTTGATAAACGTTGGTACTTCTTTAGTAAAACCTTTATCAGAGCTTATGCGCGCATCATTTAGGCAAGTGGTAAAAAACCGCAGGGTAGACGGGATAAAACGTTTAATCATCCCATCGGTTTGTCACATTCTGACTGAAGTTTTATGCAAACCAACTTTTCCACTTGGTAGCTTGCATTGTTTGGAGTCGACGGCGCGATTACAGTTTTGGCTCGGCGGGTAAGAACGGGGCATCTAAAACCAACGTCAGGAGGACCCATGGAGACCATCGAAGCGCTCATCCATCGCCGCAGCTGCCGCAAATACAGCAATCGCCCTGTCGAGGCCGAAAAGCTTGCACGCATTATCGAGGCCGGACAGTACGCGCCCAGCGGCATGGGGCGCCAGCCGGTGACCTTTGTCGCCGTTACCGATCCGGCGACCGTCGAGCGCCTCTCACAGCTCAACGCCCAAGTTATGGGTAGCGAGGGCGATCCGTTCTACGGAGCCAAGACCGTGGTTGTGGTGCTGGTCGACCGCAGCGTGCCCACACATGTGGAAGACGGCTCACTCGCCATGGGCAACCTGCTCAACGCAGCCTATGCGCTGGGCGTCGATTCGTGTTGGATCCACCGCGCGCACGAGGTCTTTGACTCGCCCGAGGGACTGAAACTGCTGGCCAAGTGGGGTCTGCCCGCCGACGGCAGCCTGCGTGGCGTGGGCAACTGCATCTTGGGCTACGCCGAGGACGCACTCCCCGATGCCAAACCCCGCCGAGACAATGTGGTATACGTGAAGTAGTGCAGGAGTGTCCCCAACTGCCGACAGAAAAGGAACGTCCCTAACTGCCGACGACGCCGATGTTTTGGCAACGCCAGCGAGCGAGCCGCATTTGCGCCAAGGTGACGTGAAACGAAAGGGCGCTGACCTTCTGGTCGCGCCCTTGAAGTTGAACGTCAGATTGGCGTGAATGCGGCTCGCGCAGCGTCGGCAGGGCCGCCGTTCGGTAGAACGGCGGAACCAATTAGTTAATAGGGTGGTAGAAAGTATCGACGACTGTTTGCTTTACGTTGTCCTGGTCCAGATAGAACTCGGCGAAGGTGTCGCCCTGCTGCATGGTGCCCTGCAGCGTCACGACATCAAATGAAGTCAGGCCGTGCTCGAGCATCGTGGTCGCCAGATAGCTGAACTCATCGAGACCCAAATTGGTCCACGTATAGTCGCCCATGGCCTGATACAGGCTGATGAGCATGGCAGGGTCGCTCTTAGCACTGCTGAGCACCTTCGATGCAAACGCCTGCACGTAGCTCACCTGGCGCGCCGTACGATCCAGCGAAGACGTCAAATTCGTCGTATCGCGCCACTGCACATACTTTTCGGCCGTTTTGCCAAACAGCGTGGTCTCCTGACCCTCGACAACCGAGGTGCCCGGCACGCTCTGCGTAGGCACGAGCGTCACACCGCCGATGGAATCGTTAATGGGAGCCACGCCCTCGATATTGAGCGTGTAGTAATAGTCGACCGGAATGTTATCGAGCACGCGCGAAGCAGCGGCGGCCGTCAGTGCCGATGAGTTGTCGCCATCGGTGCCATAGGCAAACTGCAAGCACAGCTGCTCGGTCACCTGGCCGGCAAACGAACCATTAGAATACGTATCTACGGCAACCATGCTGTCACGCGGGATGACAATGCCGCGGGCCTCGCCCGTATCGGTATTAAGCGCTACGACCATCACGGTATCGGACTGGCCCTTCTGGGTGCCGTCATCGTTATTGCGCCCGTCAAAACCGATAAACGCCACCGTGGCCATATGCTTGTTGAGCGCATACTTCTTGCCGTTATAGGTAATGGTATCGCCCTTGGCCTTAATGACCTTTTCGGTCTTTTCCTCAATCTTCTTTTTGCCTTGGTTCACGCTGTGATTCACAAAGCCCCAGCCGGCAGCAGCAATCGCACCAATCACGAGCAGCACGATCAGCAGCGTGCGGATACGGCGGCGGCGCTTGATGCGCCTAATCGACTCTTTGGAGCGTCGACGACGCTGAGGTGCCGCCTCATCAAGCGAAGGCCACTCTACCTCATCAACAGGCTGCGCCGCAGCTTCATCGGTCTTTGCCGATGCGTCGGACGGAGCCTCGGCCTTGCTCTGGGATTTTTCGTCAGGTTGAGGCGTCGAAGTGCCTTTGGTCTCCCATTGAGGCTCGACAGGCTCCGCCACATCCTGAACCTGCTGCTCTGGATTGTTTACTTGATTTTCGTCGGGATCCACCGCATCGATAAAGTGCTTGCCACGGGGGTTCATGACTATTTTGTCTCCTGGTCGTTTGTTAACACACCACTAACAATATAGCGCGAGTTGCCCTGCGAGCTATCGAGCATGCAGGTGCTCAACTGCACAATCTTACTATCTGCATCAAGTGTCACGCCGTCACGTACATTTTTGAGCAATGCGTCCGGATTACAGACCGAATTAAAGTAGTCCTGGCGCACGGCAGGGTCGGCAAAGTTAAACGAGTTGAGAATGTGGCGGTCGTCATATTGATAGGCCGAGACAATCTTGTACGTCAGAATATGGCCCGGCGTGTAGATATAGAATTCGCCGTTCTCGTTAAAGAAGTTCGCGTCCTCAAAGTTATGCAAGTTGTGGAACACGCCGCCGTTCACGTGGCCGTAGATCACCGTGACGGGATCGCTAAAGTCGCGCGCGTTTGCCATCTGGCTAAACGCCGTACCGTAGGGGTCGTACTTGCCGTCCTTGTCGTGGTCCAGATAAAACAGGTCGTCCGTCGTGCTCTGCAGCAAAGGCGTGTTGATATCCGCACCCGGAATGTAGAGCCACGCATAAATGTCAGCGTTCTCCTGAATAAGCGGAGCGAAGTCGATGGGATTATCGGGCAGTTCTTTACCCTTCGATTCGACCTTGGTGGCGGGCTTGCCCGTCGCGCTCATCTCCTCGGCACGTTGCTGCTCCAGATGGTTCATGTAGAGCACGTAGCCGCCGCAACCGACCGCGACCAGCAACAGCACGGCAATAACGCCCTTGAGTATCGTGGCGCGACGCTTTTTGCCCGAGTCGTCCACATGCTTAGCTTTCATATGCTTGCCCTGCGGCTGCTCTGCCATGGTATTTCCTCACCCTGTTAATCGGTCAAAAAAAGGACCCGCACAAGTACGGGTCCTCAAATCCTACGGTTGAAACCGTATGTGTGCTAGTTGTTCTTGCGAAGAGCAACAAAAGCGCAGGCAGCGCCAGCAGCGGCAACAGCAGCCACAGCGGCAACAGCGGTGGTGTTCACACCGGTAGCCGGGGACTTGGCACCGTTGTCGGTGGTAGCAGCGCCAGCGGCGGTCTTCTCAGCCACGATGGTGTAGGTGGAGAGCTTGGTGACCTTGAAGGTGACGTTACCGTTGTTGTCGGCGGTCAGGTTCAGGACATCCGTGGAGGTATCGTTGTGCTGAACGTAAACGGTGACCTTGGCGCCGGCGTACTCCTTACCAAGGGTAAAGGTGACGGTCAGCGGGTTGGACTCAGAAACAGTGCCGGCCACGGTCTCGGTGATCTCGAAGGAGGCGACCACATTGGAGCCAGCCGGGGTGTTCGAGGCGTTCTTGGTGGTGGACTCGACCTTGACGTTAGCGTTGTTAACGCTGGCGGTCACGTTGTTGGCGCCGGTGGCGGTGGTGTTGGCCGGGCTCGGGGCGGCGAAAGCAGCCACGGGCAGAGCCAGGGCAAGAGCGAGAACGCTCAGTGCTGCCATGAATCTCTTCTTCATGTTAGGTACTCCTCAACTTGCAGCTTGTGGACCTTTAAGTGCCTAGTAGTATAGCCCTTTTTTGTAAATTGTGACTCATGAGTTCTATATGAAACAACAGAGCTGCTTTTTTGCTCACTCATTGTCCCCAAACAGCGACTTAGTGTGATGGTTCTGTGACTTATTGGCCTTGTGTCGCTGTCGTGACCTGTGAGCTCATGCCATTCGCGGTTGTTTCGCTTGCTTCGTTTGCTTCGTTGTCACCATTCTCGCCCTCATCCTTTTGGGCATCGGCGATCGTTGCGGCAGCGGCAACGATACCGCGCTGAGGCGCCACGCCCGTCTGCACCTGAGCGCCCTCGACAAGCTCCGTGCCGGCATGCGCGAGCTCAGCAGACTTGAACATCGCACTCAGGTCGACCCCGCCGCCGGCGTAGCCGAGTGCGGCAAGTGCGATCACAATCACCGCAACAACAACTGCAATCGGCACATAACGATGCCAACCAGCCGGATTGAGCCCACTGCGGCGAGCCGCACCGCGGCTAATATAGCCCAGCGTTCCGTCGTGCTTAAGCTTAGAGCCCACCACGCGCTTGCGCCCCCACAGCGACGACTCGGCCTGCATGGCCAAGCGAGCGCTTGCCGAAGGATAGCCGTATTTGGTGCGCTTGAACGAACCGTCGAACCCCGACGCGTGCTTGCCCCACGTCCGAGACGTCGTGCGGCGGTTAACTGGAGCCGCGCTCCGTCTATTCCGGTTTGGTTTTGAAGTCTCCGCCATACGCCCCCGCACGCCGTAACACAATCGAAACATTACCGCTTTGGACTGTAGCACACACGTCGCATGCGGTCACGGGCACCTCGCCTAACGGTCACCGTCCTTCAGCAAGCGCCACAGGGTCGTGCGACTTATGCCCAGCACCTCGGCAGCGCGGGTCCGGTTGCCCTGAAGGTGGCCTACGACCAGCCGCGCAATGTCGCGCTCGGTATCGACAAGCGGGCGCAAGATATACAAGTCGCTGTCGAGCGTCGGGGCTCCAAAGGTTGCGGTCTTGATGACGTCCTCCTGGGCGAGCACCTCTTCCGCCACCGTGCGTTCCGCCACACCCGACCCTACTAATATATAGAGTCGTTCCGAAACCTCGCGAAGCTGCAGATAGTTGCGAGGCCACCGATAGGCATTGAACGTCGAGGCCGCCTCCTCGGACATGGTCGGGGCGGCGGTTTCAAAGATATCCGCCAGGTATGACAAATACCGCGTGACCTTTTTCGACGCGCCGCCCTGCTCGGCAATCGCCGGCGCCACGCTTACCGCACAGGCCAGGCGCTCGGTTACAAAAGCAGCCTGATCGCTTTCGCCGCCGCCCGGCATGTCGTTTGCCGTCAGCACCACACGGCAACGCGCAGCCAGCGCCGTATCGGTCATCGTAGAGACAAGCTCGCGCAGGCGCTGGGGCGGAAGGGCATGCCAGCCGCCGATGCATAGGGTCAGCCCCGTCTGAAACAACGGCGATTCTGAGCTTTTGAGCAGATGGCGCCAGCCGCGGTCCGTGAGCTCATCGAGCGCCACGGAAACAAAGGGCTCGTCAGCGAACGGCCCATCCAGATAGAGGCGTTTTGCAATCTCGGACTGGCCGGCACCCAGCTCGCCCTCCAGCATAAGGGGCACGCCGTGGGCATAGCTTTCGCGGACGGGGCCGGCGACCGCGGCGGCACCCTCGACAATGCCGTACGTGCTTGCCTCGTAGCGCGCCTCGACCTCATCGGCGTTGAGCCACTCAATACCCGCATGCGCCGCCGCGCCGTGGACCTCGCGGACCACGACCACCCAAAGCGCGCCGTATTCCTTGGCGACCGGACGCACCGTGAGACTCAGGCGCATTCCAGCATGCCCCATCACCAGGCGCACGCCATCGCCCACGCGCCCCAGACGCTCGGCAACAAATGCCGCGACATCTTGCTCGAGCGCGGTATCGTCCATGGTAGATATCACGACGCATCCATGCCCATCAATCGCCAACGCCGAGGCCCCGGCAGCAGCCAGGGCCTCGATCAAGATTTGCAGTTTGGCGTCGCTGTCCATGTCGCGCTCCCGCCTTCCGCACCGCGCCGCCACCGGCGGGCGCACAGCCGAGTGTTTCAAAATTGAACGATATTGCTCACCAAACACTATAGGGCAGAAGCCGCCGTCTTGCGAGTATAGGTGTTGCCCCGCATCGCCATCCTGGCGGGGCGATAAGAGCTCTTCGGGACCTATAAACCTGCGGACAAGCCATACCCGCAAGAGCTCCTATCGCTCCACCTCAAGCGTGCGGCAGCCAGCACGCAGCACGCATATCGGCTGCCTTGCCTACCAGATTCCCAACACGTGCTGCATTCCCAAGCTCATGCACGCAATGCCAATCCAGCAGCAAAAGCCCAACGCAATGGGTTTTCCACCCTTTTTGACCAGCTCGACGATATCGGTATTAAAGCCAATAGCCGCCATGGCCATCACGATAAAGAACTTCGACAGCTCCTTGATGGGCGCCGTGATGGACACGGGAAGCTGGAACACCGTGGTGACCACGCTCGCCAGCACAAAGAACAGCACAAACATCGGAAACGCCCGCTTAAACGAGAAAGTGTTTTTGGCGTCGCCGCCGGCCTTGCGCGCCAGACGCATCTGCCAGCAAGCAAGCGCCAGCGTGATGGGAATGATGGCGAGCGTCCTGGTGAGCTTAACCACCGTGGCGCTCTCAAGCACATTGGCGCCGGGATGCATGCTGTCCCAAGCGCTCGCCGCAGCCGTTACGGACGAGGTGTCGTTGATGGCGGTACCGGCAAACAGGCCAAAGCCCTCGTTGGTCAGGCCAAGCATGCCGCCGAGCGTCGGAAACACGAGCGCCGCGATAACGTTAAACAGGAAGATGACCGAGATGGCCTGGGCGATTTCGCGATCGTCGGCATCGATGACGGGCGCGGTCGCGGCAATGGCGGAACCGCCGCAAATCGACGAACCCACGCCCACGAGCGTCGCAATCTTGCTCGGAACCTTCATGACGCGGCAGAGCACAAAAGCGATGACAAGCGAGGTCGAGATCGTCGCCACGATAATCGGCAGCGACTGGGCGCCCTTGGACAGAATCTGTGCGAGGTTCATGCCAAAGCCAAGCAGGATAACCGCATACTGCAGGATCTTTTTGGATGTATAGGTAACGCCGGCAGCGAGCGGTTCGCGACGATCCTTGGGAAAGGCAAGCGCCAGAACCATGCCGATGAGGATGGCAAATACCGGCCCGCCGACCACCTCAACCCGTTTGCCGAGCAACGTTGCGGGGACGGCGATAATCAGGCAGAACAGGACGCCTTTCCAGCGCTCGCGAACGGTATTGGCAAGTTGCATGCGGGATTCCTTCTTTCGGTCTGTTTTTTGCGACGGTTCATGATACGGCAACGAGCGGGGCACAGCGCTGCAAAAGCTTCCATCGGGTAATTGAATTACCCACCACGGAGAGCTGATTCGCGGCATAATAAACAACTGACATATGAGTGTGATACAACGGCAGTGAGGCGCTATGGAAGATTCGATGCACATCGGCGAGCAGGAAACGAGCCTACAGGACCAGTCCTATCACACCATTCGGCGCAAGATTGTCTACCTGGATTACAAGCCGGGCGAAAAACTCGGCGTCAAACAGCTTTGCGATGACCTTGATATGGGCCGCACGCCCGTGCGTGAGGCGCTGGTACGCTTGGCGCAGGAAGGCCTGGTGCGCACCGTGCCCCAGAGCGGCACCTATGTCTCGCCCATCAACCTCACCCTTGCCGAAAGCGCCTGCTACATTCGCGAGCACCTGGAAAAACAGGTAATTGTGGAGTGCTGCGCCCGCGCCACGTCGGCGGGCATCGAGCAGCTCGACCGCGCCATCGCGCTGCAGGAAAAGGCCATGGCCGAGGATGACCGCATCGGCTTCTTTTTGAGTGACAACCTCATGCATCACATGATTTTTAGCATTGCATGCCGCAGCACCGTGTGGTCTTGGCTCGAGGCAACCAACGCCGACCTGGAGCGCTTCCGCTGGCTGCGCGCCGCCACGCAGAGGCTCGACAATCAGGACATCGTGAACGAGCACAAGAAGATCCGCCGTGCCATCGCCGGTCGCGACCCCATCGAGGCGAGCTTTTTGGTGAGCAAGCACCTGCACATGATGTTCCGTAACCAAACCGAGGTTCTTGACCAGTTCCCCGAGTACTTCGAAACCAGCAAGCTCCGCTAACCTGCCAAAACCACCACAAAGGGGACAGGCACCTTTGTGGTGGTTTCTCCGCACAAAAAGGCCCGGCTCCGTCTGATTGCGGAGCCGGGGCTTAATCGTTAGAACAACGGGGCTCGATTATTCAACCGTGACGCTCTTGGCCAGGTTACGAGGCTGGTCGACGTCGCAGCCGCGCAAGATGGCGACCTCGCGGGCGAGCAGCTGCAGCGGGACGCTCGCCGTGATGGGGCTAAAGACGTCGCGGACGGCCGGCACGCGGATGATGCAGTCGGCGATCTTGTTGATCTCCTCGTCGCCCTCGGTGGCAACGACGATGACCTTGGCGCCACGCGCCTTGCACTCCATAAGGTTCGACACGGTCTTGTCGTAGGTGGCACTCTTGGTGGCCACGGCGATGACGGGGAAGCCCGGGTCGATCAGCGCGATGGGGCCGTGCTTCATCTCACCGGCGGCATATGCCTCGGCGTGCAGGTAACTGACCTCCTTGAGCTTGAGCGCGCCCTCGTAGGAGATGGCGGCGCCCATGCCACGGCCCACGAACAGCGCCGACTGCGCGTCCTTGCACAGCAGGGCGGCCTCGTGCACGGCCTCGGTCTGCGTGTCCAGAATCCACTGGATCTGCTCGGCGGTGTCGGAAAGCTCGCGGAACAGCATACGCGCCTGCTTAGTGGTCAGGCGGTACTTGACCTGCGCCAGCAGCAGAGCCAGCAGTGTGAGGCTCACGACCTGGCCGATGAAGCTCTTGGTCGAAGCGACCGCGATTTCCTTGTTGGCCTTGGTGTAGATGACGCCGTCGCTCTCGCGCGCCACGGGGCTGCCCACCACGTTGGTGATGCCGAAGACCTTGGCGCCCTTGATACGCGCGTCGCGAATGGCGGCGAGGGTATCGGCCGTCTCGCCCGACTGGGACACGGCAACGACGAGCGTCGTCGGCGTGATGATGGGGTTGCGATAGCGGAACTCGCTGGCAGCCTCGACCTCGGTGGGAATGCGAGCCCAGCCCTCAATGAGGTTCTTGGCAATGAGGCCGGCGTGGTAGCTGGTGCCGCAGGCGATCACGTAGACGCGGTCGATGTCGTTGAGCTCCTCGAGGGACAAGCCCAGCTCGTCGATGTCGAGCTCGCCGGCAGGCGTCATACGGCCGACCAGCGTGTCGCGCACGACGCGCGGCTGCTCGTGGATCTCCTTGAGCATGAAGTCGGGATAGCCGCCCTTTTCGGCCATATCCAGATCCCAGTCGATGTGGGTGACCTTGGGCTCGATAACGTTGCCGGCCTCGTCGGTATACTCGACTCCCGCGGGCGTGAGCTTGGCAAACTGGCCGTCCTCGAGCACCACCACGTCGCGGGTGGCGTCGATAAGCGCGATGACGTCGGAGGCAACATAGGAACCGGTCTCGCCCACGCCAACAACGATCGGGGAATCCTTACGGGCCACGGCGATAACGCCGGGCTCGTCAGCGCACACGGCGGCCAGACCATAGGCACCGACCACGTGGGTGCAAGCCTCGCGCACGGAGGCCATCAGGTCGTGCGTCTCGGCATAGGCCTCTTCGATCAGATGCGCAAAGACCTCGGTATCGGTCTCGCTCTTAAAGTGATGGCCGCGGCCCTCCAGCTCCTCGCGCAGCTCGGCGAAGTTCTCGATGATGCCGTTGTGGACGATGGCAATGCGACCGTCGCAGCTGGTGTGGGGATGAGCGTTTACGGCGGAAGGCTTGCCGTGGGTGGCCCAACGGGTGTGACCGATACCGCAGGTAGCGTCGCTGTCGATGTTGGAAAGCTCGCTCTCCAGGCCCGCGACCTTGCCCACACGGCGAATGACGTCGAGGTGCGCCGCAGCGCCCTCGCCCACCTCGAGTGCAACGCCCGAGGAGTCATAACCGCGGTATTCCATACGCTTAAGGCCTGTGACCAGGATATTCTTTGCAATATCAGAGCCGGTATAGCCGACGATTCCGCACATAGGATAAATCCCTTCGTTCGCGTGACTGCAAAACGTCCACGCACAGGGGGCGCTGAGACGTATAACGTTCGAGTATTGTACTCACGCAGCCGCAAGCTGATATACCAGAAGTGGTATCTCAACTTAGATACCACTCGATGCACACATGCCTCATCATCAAAAACCACCACGAAGGGGACAGGCACCTTCGTGGTGGTCCCGAACGGGGCGGCGGCCCGTTCCGGCGATTTGTCTCAATCTGTAACATCTAGGGCTCCGAAAGCGGGCTTACTGTTACAGATCGAGATTTTCCGTCCGACTTCGACGTTTTGTCTCAATCTGTAACACGTAGAGCCGGTTTCACCGTCCAGATGTTACAGATCGAGACAATTGAAAGCCCGGGCAGCGAAACCACCGCAAAGGCGCCTGTCCCCTTTGCGGTGGTATGGGCCCCGGCGTTTCCCAGATAAAACCTGCCAAAATAAACCTGTCCCTAATTGGCAGGTTTTGACACCCCGGGGTCGGGCGATGCTACAATCAGGCTTGTACTTGAAACGCATCAAAGGGGCCGCTATGGCAAAGGTTAAAATCAGCGACGTCGCGCGCGAGGCAGGAGTTTCGTTGGGCACGGTTTCCAACGCGCTCAACCATCCCGAAAAGCTGCGCCCCGAGACCCTCAAACTCATCAACGAGACCATCAATCGTCTAGGCTACCTGCCCAACCAAAGCGCCCGTCAGCTGGCCGGCGGCACCACCAAGTCCTTTGGCCTGGTCCTCCCCCGCCTCGACCACGGCTTCTCGCTCCAGATCGCCAGCGGGGCCCACAACGAGGCCCGAAAGCACGGCTACGATCTGCTCATCGCCAATGCCGACAACGACGATATTCTTGAGGATCATTACCTGCGCTACTTTATGGGCACGCAGATGTCCGGCGTCATGGTTCAGCCCATGGCATCCCCCGACTGGCACCCGGCCATGGCCAAGATGTCCGTGCCCATCGTCTACCTGGACATCCACTGCTCCGAGCCCGGCTACTACGTGGCTGCCGACAACGAGGCCCAGGGGCGCATTATCGCCGAGCTCGCCATCGCCCGCGGCGCACACCATATCGTCGTTGTGGGTCGAGCGGCATTTATGCAGCTCACCCTGCGCGTTCTTGGCATTCACAAGGCGCTGGCGATGCGTCCCGACATTAAGATCGAAGTTATCGACGCCGGCGAATGGAACACCGCGGCCGACGGCTACGGTATCGGCAGCCAAATCGCCGAGCGCCCTGCCAACGAGCGCCCCGATTTTGTCGTCGGCCTCACCGACGTGCTGGCCTCGGGCGTTGTCTCGGCGCTGGTCGACAACGGCATTTCGGTCCCGGGCCAGGTGCGCGTGGCCGGATGCGATGGCAACCCGCTCGCCTGGAGCGGATCCGTCTCGCTCACCACGGTTGCTCCCCCGGGCTACGAGATTGGCCGCAAGGGCGTCCAGCTGCTGATGGAGCAAATCGAGCAAAAGACACCGCCCAAAACCAAACACATCCGCGTCGGCTCGGCCGCCCGCCCCGTCACAACGGTCACCGCCACCGAAGACATCAACCGCCAAGAACTCGTGCGGCCGTTCCTGCTGGAACGCGCCAGCACCCAGGCAAGCAACCACGCCGAAGCCACCGCCATCAACCTGGGCGCCTACCTTTAGCGCACAGCCTTGACCGCCGCCGTCAGGTCGAACAGCGTATCGAGCACGACCTCGCAGCCATCCACCACGTCCTGCGGCAGCGGGACGATATCGGGCACGGCAAAGACATGGCAGCCGGCCGTAATGCCCGAGACGCAGCCGTTGCGAGAATCCTCGACCACGGCGCACTCCTCGGGGGCAAAGCCCGCGCGCTTGCAGGCAAGCAGATACATCTCGGGATCCGGCTTGCCGTGCACGACGTCCTCGCCGCAAGTCACAGTCTCAAACTTGTCAAAGAGGCCGAACGCCTTAAGGTTGCGCTCGGCGGTAACGTGGCGCGAAGACGTCGCAAGGCCCACGTGATAGCCCGCAGCCAAAAGCTCGTCCAGGCACTCGGCAGCGCCGGCCTTAAGCTCCAGCTCGGTCTTGACCATCTCGTCGCGAATCTCCTTGTGGCGGACATAAATCGCCTCGGCGGTCTCGTGGCCACCGTAGCGCTCCTCGAGAATGCCCATGACATCTACCAGCGTACGGCCGATAAACTGATGGATCAGCGCGTCATCAATCGCGAGCCCCAGCTCGGCAGCGCCCGCCTTCCACGCCTTAATACCCAGTCGCTCGGTGTCGACCAGCGTTCCATCCATATCAAAAATGACAGCCTTGATCATTTCGGTCCCCCCCATTGGCTTGCATTGCCGCTACTCTACCGCACTTTACGAACTTGTATATAACGTATATACATATTGCACTTTCGTTACATAGATAGAAGTCTTATGGCGAGCGGCTCGGTAGGATTATAGTTTCGTCCGAGCTTTCAACTGTAAGGAACGTTTCATGCTTTCAGACACCACCGCACCCGCAGAGGAGCTTCAGAACAAACTCGCAGCGCTCGAGCAGCTGCTTTTGGCATATGGACGCGTCGCCATCGGCTTTTCCGGCGGCGTCGACAGCAGCTTTTTGGCCGCCGTTTGCTCCCGCATCATGCCCGCCAACACCCTTCTCGTCCATCTCACCACGCCGTTCATCGGCACGCCCGAGCAGGCTTCGTTTGAGCGATCTGTTGACGGACAAGCCGATGAGGGCCCGCATTTTAAGCTTCCGGTGCTTAATCTTTCGGTTGACCAGCTCCAGCTTCCTCAGGTTGCCTGCAATGACGCCGACCGCTGCTATCACTGCAAGCGCGCCGGCTTCACCGCCATCGTCAACCACGCCAAGTCACTGGGTTTCCCCACCGTCATCGACGGCAGCAACGCGAGCGACCGCGGCGACTACCGCCCCGGCATGCGCGCTGCCGAAGAGCTCGGCGTGCGCTCGCCTCTTATGGAGGTCGGCTTTACCAAGGAAGAGGAGCGCGAGCTGCTGCGCGCATGGGGCTATCCCGTCTGGAATCTGCCCGCCGGTGCCTGTCTCGCCACGCGAATCCCCACAGGCGAGGAGCTTACGCGCGAGAAGGTCGACCTGATTCGCGCCTGCGAGGATTACCTACACGACCTTGACCTTTCGCAGGTCCGCGCGCGCCTGGTCGGCGGCTGCATGCATATCGAGGCAGCCCCGTCCGACGTCGCCAAGATTGCCGCCCTCGGTGGCACCGCGGTCGATGCCGAGGGCAAAACCCCGCTGCCCACCGCCATCGAATCCGCCCTACGCAACCTAGGCTGCGGCCACATCTCCCCCGAGGTAACCCCCTACATCCACGGCGCGATGAATCAATAGGCAACGCCCCAATAAGTTGCGGCGAAATAGTTCCTGAATAACGGCTTTTTGCGCTAACCAGGAACTATTCCACCGCAACTTCCAAATGATCATTCGAAGCCGGCTGCCTTGAACCGTGAATCTGACTGCTCGCCACGAAATGGGCCTATTTACTACGTTTCGCTGGCCACCCTCGACCATGCCGAAAAACACAAAATTAAAACCGCAGGTAGACGGCTTGCCGATTTTCAGAAAACACGGCTATGGTCGACCGGTGCGGGTCAAACGTAGTAGATAGGCCGTTTTTGTGGCGCGACACCAGATCGGTCTTTTTGGACGGGACTTTTTGACTATTTGCGCCAGCCTAGTTGCCTAACTAGTCAAAAAAGCCCCGTCCCAAATTAGCTAATTCAGGTTGAGCATAAGTGAGCGAGCGGGTTCCGGGTGCGGCAAGGTGACGTGAAACAAGCGGGCGCTGACCTTTTGGTCGCGCCCGCGAAGTTGAACGTCAGATTGCCGTGCCCGGGGCCTGCACAGCGCCAAGCAGTTACGCCGTTTGTAAAACGTCGTAACCTATAGGTTTATTTTGGTCGGTTTTATCTGAGTAAACGCAAGCAGGGCCACGACGCCTATGGCGTCGCGGCCCTTTTCCTTGGAGAAGGATCGATTAATGGAACGGGAAGACCGTTCTAGCCCTCGAGACCGGCGTTGATAAGCTCGGCAATCTCTACGGGGTCGGTGCTTTCGCGTACCTTGTCGCGGAAGCCGGCGTCCATCAGCATCACAGCAGCCTTGGAAAGCAGACGCAAATGCGTGGTTCCAGCCTCGCCAGCGGGCACGTACAGCGCGAGCGCCACATCGACGGGCACGCCATCAAAGCTTGGCCACTCAACAGGCTCGGCCAACTTGAGCACGGCCACGCCCGGCGTATGAATCGCATCGCTCTTGGCATGCGGAACGGCAAAGCCAGCGACAAGACCGGTCTCGGCCTCATTTTCGCGAGCAATAAAGGCGGCCTCTACGGCAGACGCGTCATCGGCAAAGCCAAGTTCGACAGCCTGCTCGGACAAATAATGCAGAGCATCCTCACGCGAGGCGGCGGCGTGTCCGATTGTCACCTGATTGGCAGATACAAATCCCATGGAAAACCCTCCTTACAGCACGGACCTGACCGCGGCTTCGATGCCGTCGGCATCCAAACCGTACTTGTGCAGCAAATCGACCGCGGGGCCAGACTCGCCGTACACATCGCGCACGCCGACGCGACGCATCGGCACCGGATGCTGCTCGGCAAGCACCGAGGCAACCGCCTCGCCAAGACCGCCGATAATCGAATGCTCCTCGGCGGTGACCACGCGACCGGTCTTCTTTGCGCTGGCGACAACCAGGCGCTCGTCGAGCGGCTTGATCGTGTGCATGTTGATAACCTCGGCATCGATGCCATCGGCGGCGAGCGCCTCGGCAGCGGCAAGCGCCTCGGCGACCATAAGGCCGCAGGCGACGATGGTCACATCGGACCCCTCGCGCACGACCACGCCGCGACCAATCTTGAACTCATAGTCCTCGCGGTCGTTGATGACCGGCGTCGCCAGGCGGCCGAAGCGCATGTAGACCGGCCCCTCAAACTCGTAGGCGGCGCGCACGCAGGCGCGGGCCTCGACATCGTCGGCGGGGACGACCACGGTCATGCCCGGAATCGTGCGCATGAGCGCGATGTCCTCGCAGCACTGGTGCGTGGCGCCATCCTCACCCACCGAAATGCCCGCGTGGGTAGCGCCGATCTTGACGTTGAGATGCGGGTAGCCGATGGAGTTGCGGACCTGTTCGTAGGCGCGACCGGCGGCAAACATGGCAAAGGTGCTCGCGAAGGCAACGCGGCCCGTGGTCGCGATGCCGGCGGCAAGGCCCATCAGGTTGCTCTCGGCGATGCCGGCATCATAGAAGCGCTCGGGATGGGCGGCCTTAAACTTGCCGGTCTGCGTGGCGGCCGCCAGGTCGGCATCGAGAACCACGAAGTCATCGCGCTCGTTGCCCAGCTCGACAAGCGCCTCGCCGTAGCTTACGCGCGTGGCGACTTTTTTGACCTCTGCCATTAGAGCTCCTCCCCTGCTGCCGTGAGCTCGGCCATAGCCTGCTCGAACTGCTCGTCATTGGGCGCCTTGCCATGCCAGCCCACCTGATTCTCCATAAAGGAGACGCCCTTGCCCTTCACCGTCTCGGCGATGATGGCCACAGGCGCGCCACTCACCTTGCGGGCCTCGGCGAAAGCAGTTGCAACCTGCTCCATGTCGTTGCCGTCGGCCAGCTCGATCACATGCCACTTGAAGGCGCGGAACTTATCTGCGAGCGGCATCGCCGAGTTAACCTCGTCGATCGTTCCGTCAATCTGCAAGCCGTTGTGGTCGACGACCGCCACAAGGTTGTCGAGCGCATGGTTACCGGCGAACATGGCCGCTTCCCACACCTGTCCCTCCTCGCACTCGCCGTCGCCCAGCAGCGTGTAGACACGGTAGCTGTCGCCCCAGTGCTTGGCGGCAAGTGCCATTCCAACCGCAGCGGAAATACCCTGGCCGAGCGAGCCGGTGGACATGTCAACGCCCGGGGTGTCGTTCATGTTGGGGTGGCCCTGCAGGTGGCTGCCGATGTGGCGCAGCGTCTCGAGCTCCTCCTTGTCAAAGAACCCACGCTCGGCAAGCACGGCGTAGAGGGCGGGGGCGCAGTGGCCCTTGGAAAGCACGAAGCGATCGCGGTCGGCGCGGCGCGGATCCGCCGGGTCGACATCCATCTCTGCAAAGTAGAGATAGGTCATGATGTCGGCAGCGCCAAGCGATCCGCCCGGATGTCCCGACTTGGCAGCATGAACCGCCGTCACGACACCCTTCCTGACCTCGTTGGCAACCTTCGCCAGCTCCTGATTGGTCATAGGGAATTCCTCTCTTGAGCGCGCCTGCCCGGCATGGACAAATGCCAGGCAGGCGAAGCCATCGTTACTGGGCGCTGACAACCTTCTGCCAGTCGGCCTCAAAGCTCGCGAGGCCCTGATCGGTCAGCGGATGGTGCAGGCACTTCTTAAGAGCTGCCATGGGCACGGTCGCGATGTCGGCGCCGAGCAGCGCGGCCTGGGTCACGTGGTTGGGCGTACGAACCGAAGCGGTGATGATCTCGACGGTGTCGTCGACGTTCTTGCCCGTCCAGTCGTAGTTCTTAATGCAGGTCACGACGTTGTCGAGCTGTGAGATACCGTCCTCGGCGATGTCGTCGAAACGACCGACGAACGGGCTGATGTAGCGGGCGCCGGCGTTGGCGGCCATAAGGGCCTGCGTCGGCGAGAAGACGAGCGTCATGTTGACGCGCACGCCCGCATCGGCCAGCGCGCGGCAGGCGGCGAGGCCAGCCTCGCACACGGGGAGCTTGACCACGATGTTGGGAGCGAGGGCGGCGAGGCGCTTGCCCTCCTCGATCATGCCCTCGGCCGTGGTAGCGGTAGACTCGGCGGAAACGGGCAGCCCCTCGCAGAGCTCAGCGATCTTGAGCATATGCGGCTCAAAGTCGGCAAGCTTGCCGCCGGTCTTGGCGTACAGGGACGGGTTGGTGGTAACACCGGCCAGGCAACCCCAGCTCTTGGCCTCGGCGATCTCGTCCAGGTTGGCGGTATCGATAAAGAACTTCATGTCGAACTCCTTCAAAAGAATGGCTGGTAATCAAATCGCTGGTCGAATCAAAGTCAGCGAGCGGGCAGCTGCCGTGGCAAGGTGGCGCGAAAGAGGAGCGAAGCGTACTTTGGTACGCGAGCGACGGCTTGAGCGCCAGATTGCCCGGCAGATGCCCGCGCAGCGTCGACCGGTCCGGCGTTTGTCAAAACGCCGGAATCACTTAGTCCTCGAGAGCCTTCTCGATGCGGCTCGTGACGCCCTTGAGGTTAAGGCCGACGACGTACTGCTTGATCGGGCGCTTGATGTGCTCGATCACAAAGCGCTTGCCGTCGATGTCCTGGGCAGCGAGGTTGCGATAGAGCTTCTCAACCTGCTCCTTGACCTCGGGATCGTTAAAGGCGTAGTGGCCGGAGACATCCAGAATCTTCAGGCTGAGCTCGTCGTCTGCCAGGATGTCATCAACCTGCAGGTTAACGTCATCGCCGGTCATCCACTTGCGCCAGCGCTCGGTCTTGATGGCCTTGACCAACAGCGTGTGGTACAGGTCGGAAGGATCGTCGCACAGGCCGTTGTCGACCAGGATCTGCTCGGTAGCGCAGAGCTTGAGGTAAGCGCGGGTCTCCTCGGTGCCGTACTGAGGGGCGACATTGGAAGCGGTCACATGTGCCGGGATGTGCTCGAGCAGCGTCGCGTCATCCAGGTAGTCGGCGTTGTGCTCCTTCAGGCCCACGCCGTAGCGCTTGGCCATGTCGGCGAGCTCGCGGGCGTTCTTAAAGTTGTAATGACCGACCTGCTCGGTCCAACGGGTGAGCGTACCGGTCTGGCCGACGATAAAGGTGGGCATGGGGCAGCCACGCTTCTCGAGCTCGGGCTGCAGCTGAGAAATGAACTCCTCGTACTTGTCGGTGGAGGTCAGGCCGCCATTGGTCTCCTCGGTACCGACCTCATAGGCAACCTCGGGCAGGTTATGCTCGCGACGGTACTGCTCAAGGTAGTCGATAAGATCGATCGTGCGGCGAAGCACCACGTCGAGCGGAATAACCTTGCCGATCTGATAGGGGTCCTTGGTGGGGTCGACCATCAGCAGGTCAAAGCCTGCCTCCATGTCGGCGACGAAGGACTTGCGGGCGAGCTCCATGGCCTCGTCCTCGGGCAGGTGGGCGTTACGCTCCTCGTCGCGCTGCCACGGACCGCCGTGATCGCGGCACAGGTAGTACGGGCCGGTGTAGCCAACCTCGTCGGCGACCTTCTTGATGTCGGCGGCAAAGCGCGTCTGGTCCCAACCGTTCACGTAGCCGGCGCCCATCTCGTCCATATCGACCTGGTTGCGGCTGGCGATGAACATGGGCGGAAAGTCCTCGTCGCGGGCAAGCTCGAACACGGCCTGGATCAGATTGGGGCTCATGGGGCCAATGCCGACCATGGTTGCGTGGTCGCCGCTATCCTGCAGCTTGAGCATGCCCTGAACGGCCTGACGGATGGTGAGATTGGACATTTTGTTCTCCTTCTCCTAAGGATTTTTGACAAAAGTTCCCTGGGGCCCGGGTTCGAGCCCTATCAGTACGGATGGATTTTGTTGTGTAGGGGCGGTTGTGCGGAGTCAAATCCATCCCTCCGCACAACCGGAGTCCTTAAAGGTTTACTTGGCCTGCTTATCGAGCGTGGGCTTCATCGCAATCAGGATTGCAGCGGCGACCACGGAGCCAATCACGATGTCCAGGCAGAACAGCGCGACGTTGTTGGTGGCCAGGGCGACGATAAAGCCACCGTGCGGAACGTAGCAGTCGATGC
Organism: uncultured Collinsella sp.; assembly: GCA_934654775.1. Taxonomy (GTDB): domain Bacteria; phylum Actinomycetota; class Coriobacteriia; order Coriobacteriales; family Coriobacteriaceae; genus Collinsella. The sequence continues at coordinate 19,662 of CAKUGR010000016.1, read as the reverse complement.
CCTGGAAGGCGGCAAGCGCCGCGCCCACGGCAGAGCCGATGCAGATGCCGGGCAGGGTGTGGCCAAGATCCTTGACCGCGAAGGGGATAGCGCCCTCGGTAATGCCGATGCAGCCCATGAACAGCGCAGAGATGCCCATCTGACGGTCAGCGTCATCGAACTTGTTCTTGGCGATGAGCGCGGCAAGACCGCAAGCGATCGGGGGAATGGCGACGGCGACGCGGAACATGCCGTTGGGGCCATAGATGCCGGAGGCCATGATGGCCATGGTAAAGGTCGAGGCGGTCTTGTTGATGGGGCCACCCATATCGAAGGCGGTCATAACGCCGATGACCAGGCCCAGGACGACGGCGGAGCCGCCCTGCAGGCTACCGAGCACGCTGGTGAGCCAGTCCATCACAAAGCCAAGCGGCGTGGCCAAGATGTAGATGTAGGCCATGCCCAGGACGAGCGAGGTCAGAATCGGGATGATCAGGATCGGCATGATGGTCTGGATGGTGTTGTTGACCTTCCAGGTCTTCATCCAGCGGACAAAGTAGCCGCAGATGACGGCCATGATCATGGCGCCCAAGAAACCGGTCGAGACGCTGTTGCCGCTGGGAGTGACGACGGCGTTGTTGACCAGATAGCCCAGGACAAAACCGGGGGCAAGTGCGGGCTTGCCGGCCATCGAGTAGGCGATGTAGGCAGCCAGGACCGGGATCATCATGGAGATGCCGGCCATGCCGATGGTGTTAAGACTCACCATCAGCGGGTTGGTGACCTCCATGCCGCTGGCGCCGGCGGTGCCGGATGCCAACGAGAATGCAAGGAACACGCCACCGATAACGACGATGGGGATAAAATAGGAAACGCCGGTATTGAATGCATTGAGCAGCGTCTTACCAGGATCGGCAAAGATGGACTGTTTGGACGCCGGTGTCGGGGCCTGCGGGGCAGCGGAGACGGCCTTCTTCTCTGCCTTGGCCTCGGCCTTGGGCGCGTCAACGGCGCCACCCGTCGCCTTGATGATCTCGACAGCCTGATCGATGATCTTCGCCGGATCGGCGATCACGTCGGAAGTACCGACCTTCAGGAACTTACCCTCGGCCATCTTCTGCTCAAAGCGGTCTTCGTTCTCGACGCCCACGTCGACGGACTCAAGGACCAGGTCGGCGGAATCAACGTCTTCCTGCGTGAGCTCATTCTCGATGCCCAGACCACCCTGAGCCTCGACCTTGCACTCGATGCCACGAGCGGCGCATTCATCTTGAATCGCCTTCTGGGCCATATACGTGTGGGCGATTCCCACGGTACAGGCGGCAACGCCTACGATCTTCATTGCTTCCCTCTTTTCATAGAGTTGCGTGCGCAAGACACCGTTTGCGGAGGCCTCCGGAGCATCCCCTGCCGTTTGGACTTGCTGTCTTTTCGACAAGACCAATATAGGTGCTCGTTTTTCTTAATGCCAGCTTATTTCGGTAAACGCGCAGGTCAGAGCGTTGGTTATGCTATTTGGTTATGCGTTTAACCAAAAATGAATCCTGCGATTTTACCCTCGATTTCAAAAGTCAAGAAGTATTTGATTTTCTCGGTAGACGGCAGATGCGCATGCCGGTCGCAAATTTCGACCCCACCCGTATACCGCATTTGTTGCATACTCATATGAAAGGAAAAAGTCGCTCACCGAAGCGCATCCCTCACCAAGACTCAAAGTCATCATGTTGGAAAATGCTCATCTGTCGGAAGGAGTCGCTGTGGCAAAACAGCGCGTTACGATCGCAGACGTCGCTCGAGAGGCGGGAACCTCGACGGCAAGCGTCTCGTATTACCTCAACGACAAACGAGAAAAGCTTAGCGAGAAGACGCAGGCAAAGATTGCGCGCGTCATCAAGGAACTCGGATACGTTCCCAACGCCCAAGCGCAAACGCTCACCGGCAAGCAGACCCACGTCATTGCCATCATCATTTTGGATAACACCAACAAGTGGGCGGGCCTCGTCCTCAACGGCATGGAACAGGTCATGCTCCCCGCGGGCTACCAGACGGTCGTTTGCACCAGCAACTTTAACCCCGAGACCGAGCTCATGTATGTCGACAAAATGCTCTCGCTGGGCGTCGATGGTTTTATCATCCAGCCCACGGCAAATTTCAAGGCCGTCCACGACCGCATCAAGCGCGCCGGCAAGCCCGTCGTCTTTTTTGACGCGGCCATCTACAGCCCAGGCACCAGCTGGATCAAAACCAACCTCTACGACGGCGTGTACAATGCCACGCAGGCGCTTCTCGATGCCGGCTACGAGGACTTTTTCTCCATTGCCGCCAATATGACCGAAATGCGCACCCGCATGGAACGTTTTCAGGGATATGCCGAGGCACTGGCAGCGAACGGACAGCTCTACAAAGCGATTCCCATCGACCACAACAAGCCGTCGGTCAGCGAGCTCGCCGAGTACTTTAAATACAAGCTCAACCCCGCCAAGCGAACCCTTATCTTCGTGCAAAATCAGTGGGCACTCCCCCGTGTCTACAAGGCCCTCCAGCCCATGGCCCATCTACTTCCGCAGCAAATCGGTCTTTTGGGACTCAACTGCGAAGACTGGACCAACCTCACCACGCCGACCGTCTCCACCATCATCGAGCCCGTCGACCAGGAAGGCCGCGAGGCGGCCGAGATGCTGCTCGCCTTACTTGACGGCAGCAGCGAACCCGGCGAGCAGCGCATCCTCGAGTGCAAGCTCAACTGGCTCGACTCCACCTCGATCTAGGCCGCGGGACAAAGTAATCAGGAGTGTTTGTCCCAAATCTTAAGTATTTGTTCGATCGAATGACCTGCGATGGCACCTGCTAGACTGGTAGATTCCCAACCGACCATCCAGGAGCCGCAATGTCGCGCAAGTCCGCCTACAAGCAAGTACTTTCCATCGGCACCGCCGTGGTGCTGGGATATGCGCTGTTTACGGGATCGCTCGACGGCGCGCCTAAGCTGCTCTCACCGCAAAGTGACGAGCAAGCGGCGGCTCTGGCCGAGAAGCAAAATGAAAGCCCTAGCCGCACCGAAGACGAGGCCGATCTGGTCGCCCGACTCGAATCGGGGACGGCAAGCTCCGCGGACTCCGAAGGCAGCCCGAACGCCGGCGATGGCTCCGAGGCCACCACAACCGACACCGGCAGCGACACCGACTCGGATAGCTCCGTCACCCCCATCGACGAGGTCGAAAACCCTGACCTCAACCGTGCCCGAGGCGTATACCTCAGCAGCATCCCCGACTACGCGGGCAATCCCTACGTTGCCCTTCGCGCCGATAGCACCCACCCGCTGGGTATGCCGTCGTTCACGCTCGACGAGTACGAACGAGCCGCCGAAGAAGGTTGCTTTAAGAAATTCTCCAAGCTCGATAGCCTGGGTCGCACCCGCAAGACGCTCGCCTGCGTTGGGCCCGAATCGCTCGGCCAAGGTAAGCGCGGCGACATCTCACGTATCCATCCTGCCGGCTGGCATCAGCAGCGATATGACTTCATCCCCGGCCAGAGCCTCTACAACCGCTGCCACCTTATCGCCTGGTCACTCTGCGGCGAAAACGCCAATCGCAAGAATCTCCTCACCGGCACGCGCTATCTCAACGAGACGGGCATGTTGCCGTTTGAGGAGCAGATCCTCGACTATATTCGCGACACGGGCAACCACGTGCTCTACCGCGTCACGCCCATGTACAACGAAGAGGAACTCGTCTGTCGCGGCGTTCGTCTGGAGGCGCAATCGGTCGAGGACCATGGCAAGAGCCTCTGCTTCCACGTGTACTGCTATAACCTGCAGCCGCACGTGCAGATCGATTATGCCACCGGCCGTAATCAGGCTTCGGGGGATTAGCGTCGACCACGCCACCCCATCATCCCAAAGAAAAATGATCCGTTTTCCTCCATCCCCAAGGGACCAAATAAGGCCGCCCCGGTTACCCAGGGCGGCCTTATTGTCAGCACTTATGGTTCAGACAAAATCACACGCTACTTAGCGCGGCCCTCCTCATAGCGCTCGACCAGCTTGGCCTGCACGTCATAAGGCACTTGCTCATAGCCGGCCGGCTTCATGGTAAAGTCGCCCGTGCCGCGCGTGATGGAGCGCAGACGCGTCGAGTAATCCGTCAGCTCGGCGAGCGGAGCCTGGGCGATGACCACCGTGTCGCCGCGTTCATCGGTCTCCATGCCCGTCACGCGACCGCGCGAGGCCGAGATGTCGCCCATCACGGCGCCGGCGTAGCTCTCGGGAATGGTTACGGTGATCTCTTCGATGGGCTCCAGCACCACCGGGTCGGCATCGGCGCACGCCTTGCGCAGGCCGATGCGAGCCGCCGCGCGGAACGCCATCTCGTTGGAGTCGACGCTGTGATACGAACCGTCGTACACCGCGACGCGAATGCCCGTGAGCGGATAGCCGGCGATAATGCCGTCCTTCATGGTCTCCTGGACGCCCTTGTCCACAGCGGGAATGAGCGAGCGCGGAATGCGTCCGCCCACGACCTCGTCAACAAACTCATAGCCGTCGCTCGTGCCGTCGGGCCCAATAAGCGGCTCCACGCGCAGCCAGCAGTCGCCATACTGACCGGCACCACCGGTCTGCTTCTTGTGACGGCCCTGGGCGCTCGCCGTGCGGCGAATGGTCTCGCGATACGGAATGCGGATCGGCACGCTCTTGGCCGCGACCTTGGTGCGGTCCTCCAGGCGGTTGAGCAGCACCGAAACCTGCGCCTCGCCTACTGCCGAGATGATGGTCTGGCCAGTCTCCTCGTCGCGGTCGATGCTCATGGTCGGGTCGGCCTTGCATGCCTTCTCGATAAACGTGTAGAGCTTCTCCTCGTCGCCGCGGTTCTCGGCCTCAATGGCGATGCGGTACTGCGAGTTGGGGAACTTGAACGCCGCCGCCTCGACCTTACCGGTAATGGAGAGCGTATCGCCCGTCTCGGCCGCCAGTTTGGGCGCCACGATGATATCGCCGGCGTAGGCGTGACCGACCTCGGTCATGTCGCGGCCGCACATCACATACAGGTGAGCCAGACGGTCGCTCTTGCGCGTGCGCGCGTTGATGAGCTCAAGGCCCGGCTCAAGCGTACCCGTCAGCACCTTGATAAAGCTGATGCGACCCTGCTGCGGGTCGGCCAGCGTCTTAAACACAAACGCCACCGGGCGGTCGTCATCGCTCGAGATCTTGAGCGAATCGCCATCGATGAGCGGCATCTCGCCGTAGTCCGTCGGCGCCGGGAAGTACGTGGCGATGTCGTCCATCAGCGAGTTGACGCCCTGCTCCTTAATGCAATCGCCCGCAAAGACCGGCACAAAGATGCGCTCGGCGATCGCCTTGGACAACAAGCCCTCGAGCTCCTCCTGCGTCAGCGTCTCCTCGCCTTCCAGGTACTTCATCATCAGCTCGTCGTCAGCCTCGGCCACCAGCTCGCACAGATGGTCGTGGGCCTCCTCGGCCTGGGCACGATACTCCTCGGGAATCTCCGACTCAACAGCCTCGGCGCCGTTGCAGTGGCGCGCCTTCATGCGCACCAGGTCGATGATGCCGTCAAAGTCCTCGCCCTCGCCCCAGGGAAGGGTTACGGCGCCCAAACGCGTGCCAAAGCGCTCCTGCAGCAGCTCCATGGTGGTCGCAAAACTGGCCTCGGGACGCGACAGGCGGTTCACGAACACCGCGCGCGCCAGACGCAGGTCCTCGGCCGCATACCAAAGCTTGACGGTCGTCGGTTGCGGGCCAGCCTCGGCGTCGACCACAAACAGAGCCGTCTCGCAGACGCTCATCGCGGCAAAGGCGTCGCCGATAAAATCGGGGTAGCACGGGGCATCGAGCACGTTGATGCGCGCGCCCTTCCAGTCGATCGGCGCAATGGTCGTCGAGATGGAAAATGCACGCTTGACCTCTTCGGGGTCATAGTCGAGCGTGGGCTTGGTGCCGTCGTGGCCGCCCAGGCGGGCGGTCTTGCCGGAAAGGTGGAGCATGGCCTCGGCGAGTGAAGTCTTGCCCACCCCGCCTTGGCCTACGAGCACCACGTTCCTTACGTTACCGGTCTTGGGAGCACCCATGATGACCTCCTTGCAGGGCCGCGCGCGATGCGCGACGCCAACGGGGAGAGTTCGCGGTCGGTGCCGTCCCGGGAGCAGCATGGTCGGCAGCCGAGCCGACTCACCCTCCAAATGTCCTATGCCACCACCCTACCCTCACGGGCGGCTGTCCATGCATACCTTTCGGCACACGTATGAATACAGGCGGCGAGAGGAAGAGACAAGCTTGTGAGGCAATTATTGAACCCCGTCGATGTAAACAAAAAGCCGCCACAGACCGTAAGACCTGTGGCGGCTTCGCCTCAATTAATAGTTGAGTAAATACCTGAGCCTATCCCTCGATACGGCTCAAGAACTCACGCGTACGCTGCTCGCGTGGATGGTCGATGACCTGCTCGGCGGGACCTTCCTCGACAATACGACCGCCGTCCATAAAGACCACGCGGTCGGCAACATCGCGCGCAAACTGCATCGCGTGGGTCACAATTACCATCGTCATATTCTGCGCTGCCAGGTCCTTAATGACACGCAGCACCTCGGCCGTCAGCTCAGGGTCGAGCGCCGAGGTCGGCTCGTCAAAGAATAAGATTTCCGGATCGAGCGCCAGGGCGCGGGCAATACTCACGCGCTGCTGCTGACCGCCCGAAAGCTCACACGGCACCTTGTTCTCGTTGCCCGTCAGCCCCATTTGCGCAATCAGTTCGTGAGCGCGGGCTTCCGCCTGCTCGCGCGGACGCTTAAGCACGCGAATCGGCGCATCGGTGATGTTTTTCATCACGGTATAGTGCGGGAACAGATTGTAGTTCTGGAACACCAGACCAAAACGCGAGCGCGCCTGTTTAGGTACATCGCACTTTGCGTACACCGCGCCCGAACCCGCATCCGTCGCGACGGCAAGGTCGCCAAACGAAAGCGAGCCGCCGTCGAGCGCCTCGAGCAGCGTGGCGCAGCGCAGCAGCGTGGACTTACCGCCGCCCGAAGGCCCGATAATCGCCACGACCTCGCCGCGCTTGACCTCAAGCGAGATATCCTTGAGCACCTCATTGCCGCCAAACGCCTTGCGCGCGCTTTCGATTTTCATCACCGAGTTAGTCATGATAATAGTCCAGCTTCTTTTCGGCGGCACCCAGCAGCATCTCGACCACAAAGTTAAAGACCCAGTAAATCAGCGCCGCAATCGCAAACGGCACCATGCTCACCTGCGAGGCAACCAGCGCCTTGGCGGTCGAGAACATCTCACCCACGCCAATGGCAAACGCCAGCGACGTGTCTTTGACCAGCGTGATGATCTCGTTGCCCATCGCCGGCAGAATACGCTTGGCGACCTGCGGCATCACGATATACAGAAACGTCTGCATGCGCGAGTAGCCCAGCACCTCGGCGGCCTCATATTGACCGCGCGGAATCGACTGCAGGCCCGAGCGATAGATCTCGGCAAAGTAGCCGGCGTAGTTGATGATGAATGCCACGACGCACGCCGTCCATTTGGAATCGGGCGTGAGCGAGATGCCAAACACGTAGTACGGGGCAAAGTAGATCGCAAACATCTGCAGCATAAGCGGCGTGCCGCGCATCACCGAAATATAGATGCGCGCAATCCAACGCAGCGGCGCGACCTTGCTCATGCGCATAAACGCCACGGGGATTCCCAGCGGAATCGACCCGAGCAACGTCAGCACAAACAGCTGCAAGCTGACCAAGAATCCCTGGCCAAGCATCTGCATCATGACTTGGATAGACAACCTACCCTCTCTTTCGCAGTAACGGAACAGCAAACCCAATGCTAAAGCGGGTTTTCCAGGTGCCCGGGTTTGCCGTGAAAGAGGAGCGCCGCGTACTAAATGTACGCAAGCGACGGTTTGAACGGCAAAATCGGGTGCCTGGGAAAGCCGCTATTTGAGAACCCAGTTGTCGAAGGAAAGACCGTAATCTGCGTATTTATCGCACAGGTCCTTGACTGTACCGTCCTCGTAGAGTGCCTTGAGCGACTCGGTTACAGCATCGGCCGACTTGGTGTCGTCCTTCTTAAAGCCAACGGCGTAGTGCTCGCTGGACAGCGGCTCATCAAGCTGCGTATAGGCATCGGGCTTGGCGGCAAGCTGATACTGGGCAATCGAAAGGTCGCACGCCACGGCATCGACCGCACCGCTCTCGAGCTGCATAAAGGCCGTGTTGTACTCGCCGATGGTATCGAGCGTGGCAAACGTCGCCGCCAGATCCTTCTGGTCGCCCTCGAGCACGTCCTGTGCGGCAGAATCGGTCTGTGTGATCACGGTCTTGCCGGCAAGATCGTCCCAGCTCTTGATACCCGCGCCCTTCTTGACCACGAGCACCTGCTCGTTGAGCATGTACGGCTCGGAGAACGTGTAGTCGTCCTCACGGCCCTCCATGGTAAAGCCGTTCCAGATGCAGTTGATGGCGCCTGAGTTAAGCAGCGTATCCTTGGCGTCCCAGTCGATGGCCTCGTATTTGACCTCCCAGCCCTGCTTATCGGCAACAGCCTTGGCCAGATCGAGATCAAAGCCGGTGTACTCGCCATCGTCGCCCACAAAGCCGTACGGAGGATAGGACTTATCAAAGCCCACCACGAGCTTCTTGGACTCCGCAGCGCCCTTCACATCCTTGGCCGCGGCAGAGCCAGCAGCGGAGCCCTTGCCGGCACCACCGCCGCAGCCGACAAGACCAAGGCCAAGCACCGTAGCGAGCGAGCCGGCTAGACCAACAAACTGACGACGAGACATATCGGTATTCATGGTATTCCCCCTTGATGGCACTTTAGTTAAGTAAAGTGAGTCATGTAACGTTCAGAATCATACACTTTAGCGTGATGGAGCACAAGGTTGGCGCGCCCGGAATGCCGGCGGCCGTCGCGGTATTTAATTTGCTGCTCTACAGTCCTGCTCACGACGGAGAGCACATTAAGTGCTCTCCTGTTCGTGCGGAACTCGCGACAAATTAAATACCGCGACGGCCGCCGGCATTCCGGGAGACAACGTGCTCGGGGTCTGAAATAGCTCCCCCTCCAAACGAGCACTTTAGATGCACGGTACAATGCTTGTGGCTTTTAATTCATACATTAGTGGGGTTATTGATGGCAGAATCTCGTGCGGAGCGTAAGGCTCGTCGTGCTTTGATCGAGGCGGCTGAGGGGTCGGAGAAGAAAAAATCTTCTAAAAAATCCAAGTCGTCTCAGGATGCGAAGGATAAGTCGGCCAAGGGCAAGGCTAAGGCCAAGCGCCCCAGTTCTCGTCGGAGCGAGGACAAGGCATTTCAGACTCGCTCCAGGCGCTCGCATAAAGATCCGGTTTCGTCTGCGCGTAAGGCTGTGGACCCCAAGTCGCCTTGTTCCATCATGCGGGCTTGTGGTGGGTGCACGGCGCTCAATCGTCCTTATAAGAAGCAGTTGGCGGCCAAGCAGGCTGCTATGGAGGAGCTGTTTGCTGAGCTCTGTGAGCGCGAGGGTGTTGCCGTTGATCCCATTCGCGGTATGGGTGTTACCCTGGGCGACCCGGGCAAGTATCCTGCGCCGCGTGGTTTTCGTCATAAGGCTGCCACTCCGTTTTCTCCCGGCAAAGAGGGCGCTGTCCGCTGCGGTTTCTTTGAGCGTGGCACGCACAAGATCGTTGCCGTACCCGAATGTCCTGTCGAGGCGCCGGGCGCTCGTCAGATTCTCAACGGCATCGCACGCGAAGCTGAGCGGCTGCATATTCCCGCCTTTAATGAGGACAAACATCTTGGTTTGCTTCGCTATGCCGTCGTTCGCTGTGGCTGGCGCACCGACCAGATCATGGTCACCCTTGTGACCGCCCAGCGTGACTTACCGCATGCGCAGGAGTTCTTTGAGGCCGTCGCGGCGCTCGATCCGCATATCGTCACCGTCGCCCAAAATATCAATGGCCGTCCCGGTAACGCCATCTTGGGTGAGGAGACTCGTATCGTCTATGGCGCCGAGTGCATGCGCGACCAGCTGCTCGGTTGCGAATTCGATATCTCCCCTACCGCGTTCTATCAGACCAATCCGCAGCAGACCGAGCTGCTCTATCAGCTCGCGATTGACGGCATGAATTTGCAGCAGGGCGACGTACTCATGGACGCTTACTGCGGCAGCGGCACCATCGGTCTGTGCGCAGCTAAAGATGCCCAGAACAAGGGTATCGGCATTATGCTGCTCGGCGTGGAGCGCAACACGGCAGGCATTGCCGATGCGCGCCGCAATGCCGAGCTCAACGGCCTCACCCGCAGCGCTTGGTTTATGGCCGACGACGCCACCGATTACATCCTGGACGCCGCCGATAACAACGAGCGCGTTGACGTTCTCTCCATCGACCCGCCACGCGCCGGCTCCACCCCCGAGTTCCTCGAAGCTGCCTGCGCACTTAAGCCGCGCCGCATCACCTATATCAGCTGCAACCCCGTAACCCAAGAGCGCGACCTGCACCAGCTCCTCGACAGAGGCTATCGTCTGCTCAAGATCACGCCGGTCGACATGTTCCCTCACACCGACCACACCGAGACCGTCGCGGTCCTCGAGCGCCGCTAAGCCGCCGGCACAAGAAGGGGGCGGCCCGTCTGGACCGCCCCCTTCTTGTTGCACATTGAGCCTCGCTACATACTCTTGCGCAGGTCGCACACGCCTGCCGCCGCCATCTCGCGCAGCAGCGTCTCGCGGTCGCGCGTCACGATCAAATCCAGCGGGAAGTGAATCTCGTCGAGCATCTTGCGGGCATGATCGAGCTTGCCAATGGCCATGCCAATGTGGGCATCGGTCGACACGCCAATGCCCACGCCCAGCTCGGCGCAGCGCTCGGCGATCTTGCGGCACACGTCCCAATGCTCAGCATCGTTGCCATGCTCAAGACTATGGTTATTGATCTCGATAATCTTGTGCTTGGCCTTGGCCGCCAGCAGCACCTCATCGATATCGAACGGCACGCCCGAGCGCCCCGTATGCCCCAGCATGAACACCTTGGGGTGATCCAGGGCATTGATGTACATCTCGGTTGTCTGGGCGAGCGTCGCGCCTTCGGCAAACTGCGGGTTATGCACGCTTGCCACCAAATAATCCAAATTGCGCGTCACCAATTCGAACAGTGAGTGTTGACGACTGTACGAATCGCCGGCGATATCAAGGTCGACGGGAATATCCTCGCCAAACAAGCTGCCGTCCAGCGAAACGATATCGGCCTCGGCGCCGCGGAGCAACAGCACGCCGCTCCAAATGCGCGGCCAGATATCCTGGTTGATAAAGAACTGGAAACTACGCAGGTCATTGGGGCAAGGTGTAACCATCGAGCTCAGATGGTCGGCGGAACCGAGCACCTGAAGGCCGCGCTCGGCCGCCCAATATATGTTCTGCTCAATGGTCGAATACGCATGCGCAGAGAACATCGTATGGGTATGAATATCACAAGAAAGAAGGTAGGGCATCGGGTCTCCTTGTCCAGTATGGCCGTCGCGTATATTCATTGTACGCATAGCTTTCGGCAGTCGTAAAACTGCTTCATCCCAATCACACAACGGCATAGACAACGGGGTCTGGCTTAGCACCAAACCCCGTTTCACGTAAAACATTGTAAGCAGAGCGCTTTACTTTGAACGATACTCGTCCGCCAACTGCTTCCAGGCAGGCAGTGAGTTGACGATAGTCTCGTAGCTCACGCAGTAGCCCAAGCGGAACCAGCCCGGCATGCCAAAGCTATCCGAAGGCACCGCGAGCAGCTCATACTTCTTCGCGCGCTCGCAGAAAGCGTTCGCATCGGGCTCCAGCGCCTTCACCCACAGGTAGAATGCGCCATCCGGCTCAACATAGGTGTAGCCATACTCCGCCAGTGCATCGGTAAGCGCGGTGCGGTTGCGCGCATAGGCCTCAACGTCACTCGGCTCATCGATGCAATCGATAATCACGCGCTGGAAGAGCGCCGGCGCGCACACGAAGCCCAACGTACGGGCGGCACCGGCAACGGCGGGCATGAGACGAGCTGCCTGAGGATTCGTATTGGGAACCAGGATCCACCCGACGCGCTCGCCCGGTAGCGAAAGCGACTTGGAATACGAATAGCACACGATGGTGTGCTCGTAGATCGAAGGCACCCAAGGCACCTCGGCGCCATAGACAATCTCGCGATACGGCTCATCCGAGATAAGCATAATCGGGTTCTCGGGATCGCGCTTGGCGTTGACCTCGCGTAAAACATTGGCCAATCGCGTCAGTGTATCGCGCGTATACACGGCACCGGTCGGGTTGTTGGGCGAGTCGATAATGACCGCTGCCGTCTTGTCGGTAATAGCCTTAAGAACGTTGCCCACGCTCAGCTGAAACGTATCTTCATCGGCGAGCGCCTCGACACACGTACAGCCGGCCTTCTCAATCCACACGCGATACTCCGGGAAGTACGGGGCGATAACAATGACCTCGTCACCCAGGTTCGTAACGGCATTGAGCGTGCAGGTGAGCGAAGCCGCCGCGCCCACGGTCATAAAGATATCCTTGCCCTCATAGCTCGTACCGAATCGACGGTTGAGCGATTCGGCCACAGCGGCGCGACATTGCGGCAGGCCCGGTGCGGGCGTATAACCGTGCAGCTGGTCACTCGGCAGCTCCAAGGCCTTCTTAATGGACTCCGCGACGGCAGCGGGAGCAGGAACGCTCGGGTTGCCCAGCGAGAAATCGAACACGTTTTCCGCGCCGATTTGTGCCTTGCGCTCAAGGCCATAGCTAAAAATCTCGCGGATGATGGAGCTTTCCGCGCCGCGAGCATACATAGTTTCGTTGATCATCTGTTCCCCTTTCGCATAGGCGCTATTGTACGCTTTAGTCGAGCAAAGCGCCGCAGCAATGTTGATTGGGGACAGACTTAAATGCGTGAAAACGCTCATTTAAGTCTGTCCCCAATCAACAAAGAAAAAGCCTCCGCAGGTTTCCCCGCGGAGGCTTTCACCACAAAGACTATTTTTCGTCGTCGGTGTCGACACCGACATTGACGGCACAGTCATCGCCGGCATCATCGGATGCGGCCTCTGCATCTTCCTGCATGGCCGCCTGTGCAAATGCCGCGGCGTCCGCCGCCAGCTCCTCCTCGCTCATACGAGGCGCGCGCTTCTTGGTCGGCATACCGGCCGCCTTGGCATTGCGCTCCTCCTTGGCCGCCAGGATATCGCCCTCGCGCTCAAGGTAGGTGTCCCACTCGTTGTCGAGCAGGGCGTTCACGGCATCGCCCTCGACGGTCTCGCGCTCAAGCAGCACCTTGGCCATCAGATCGAGCTGTTCGCGACGGGCATCCAGGATCTCCACCGCACGACGATGGGCTTCACGCATAATGCGCTGGACCTCGATATCAATACGACGAGCCGTCTCCTCGGAGTAATCCTGGTGATCGGCGTAATCGCGACCCAGGAACACCTGGTGTTGCGCCTCGCCAAAGACCTGCGTGCCCAGCTCCTCACTCATGCCCAGGCGCGTGACCATCTCGCGAGCCATCTTGGTTGCACGCTCCAGGTCGTTGCTCGCGCCCGACGTAATGTCGTCGCACATGAGCTCCTCGGCAACGCGACCGCCCAAGAACACGGCAAGCTCGTCGAGCATCTCGTTCTTGGTCTTGAGGAAGTGGTCCTCCTGCGGCAGCTGCAGCGTATAGCCCAGGGCCTGGCCGCGGCTGACAATCGAAATCTTGTGGACCGGATCGGAGTGCTCCAAGATGTGGCCAACCAGGGCGTGGCCGCTCTCGTGGTAGGCAATCGTGGTGCGCTCGGCCTCGGTCATCACGCGGCCCTTGCGCTGCGGTCCGGCAATCACGCGCTCCATCGATTCCTCGACCTCGTCCATCGAGATCACGGAACGATGACGGCGGGCAGCCAACAGCGCAGATTCGTTGAGCAGGTTCGCCAAGTCGGCGCCGGTAAAGCCAACGGTCATCTGGGCGAGCTTCTCAAACTTAACGTCCTCGTCCATCGGCTTGTTCTCGGCATGCACGCGCAAAATCTGCTCGCGGCCCTTCACGTCCGGACGGTCGACCGTCACCTGGCGGTCAAAACGGCCGGGACGCAGCAGCGCCGGATCAAGAATGTCGGGGCGGTTGGTGGCGGCAATCAGGATGACCGACTCGCTCTCCTCAAAACCGTCCATCTCGACCAGCAGCTGGTTGAGCGTCTGCTCGCGCTCGTCGTGGCCGCCGCCCAAGCCGGCTCCGCGCTGACGTCCCACAGCGTCGATCTCATCGATAAAGATGATCGACGGGGCCTGGGACTTGGCCTCCTTAAAGAGGTCGCGCACGCGGCTGGCGCCGACGCCCACAAACATCTCGACAAAGTCGGAACCCGAAATGCTAAAGAACGGCACGCCCGCCTCGCCGGCAACGGCCTTAGCCAGCAGCGTCTTACCGGTGCCCGGAGGGCCCACGAGCAACACGCCGCGCGGAATCTTGGCGCCCAGCTTGCGATAGCGATCCGGATCGCTCAAGAAGTCGCGGATCTCCTCGAGCTCCTCGACTGCCTCGTCCACGCCGGCAACGTCCTCAAACTTGACTTTGGGGCGTGTGGCCTCGTTGGTCTTGGCGTTGGTCTTGCCAAACTGCATGTTCCTGTTGTTGGCGCCCATCATCTGGCGCATAAAGTAGAACATGATGGCGATCAGGGCGATCGTCGGAAGCACGCTCATCGCCAGGTCGCCCCAAAAATCGGGATCGTTGGTGTTGACGATGTACTTGGTATCGGGGTGCTCCGCCATAAGCTCGGCAAGCGAATCGGAGCCGACATAGGTCGAGGAGAAGCTCTTGAGCTCGCTCGTATCGCCCTTGTCCTTGCTCGCCTTCCAGTAATGACCGGTCACGCTGCCGTCCACCACCGTATACGTCAAGTCGTCGACACGATCCTGCTTGATGGCGTTGACCATCTCGCTCGTCGCGAGCTTTACGGTATTGCTGGAATTGGCAAAGCCGGAGCCCATGTTAAAGAAGGCGTAGCCCAGAAGCGCGCAAGCCAAAATAAAATACAGCCAGCCCGTACGTGTGGGCTTCTTGCCTCCGGGCATCCCCGGGATCTTAGGATCCCGGGGAGTCTGGGAATTGTTATCATTACGGTCGTCGGGCATCTTACGAATAAACCTCCGGTTTCAAAATGCCCAGATACGGAAGGTTACGGTAGCGCTCGGCATAGTCGAGGCCGTAGCCCACCACAAAGGCATCGGGGCAATGGGTTCCAACATACTTGGGCGTGACGGCCGAGGTACGGTCCTCAACGTCCTTCCACAGGAAGGCGGCGACCTCCAGAGAAGCAGGCTTGCGGCTCTCGAGGTTCTTCATCAGATACTTGAGCGTCAGGCCCGAGTCCAGAATGTCCTCGACAATCAGCACGTCGCGACCACGGATGTCGATATCCAGGTCCTTAATGATACGCACGATACCGGAGGACTTCACTCCGTCGCCGTAGCTCGAAACAGCCATGAAATCGATGTTGGTCGGCAGCTCGATCTTGCGCATCAGGTCGCCCATAAAGACCACGGCGCCGCGCAGGACCGCAATCAGCACCAGATCCTTACCCGCGTAGTCGCGAGTAATCTCCTCGCCCAGGCGAGAGACGATACCGTCGATATCCTCCTGCGTAAACAGAACCTTCTCGATATCCGGATGTTGAGAAGCCATGACAACCCTTTCTTGTGCTTATCGTCCACACACCGCCGTATGGACGCGAACTACACATTCTAGCAGCGCACGATGTAAATTTACCAGCCCGTGCGCCATCAGCGCGGGAATAGCGTCAACGTCGCACAGAATAGCTGGCGCAGGGCGCTATTCCGCATCGACCACGCGGAGCAGATACGCCACACGCGTTGCGGCCGTGCATTTAAAACGCTCGTCCGCGCGAACGCCTGCGACCCATACCACGGAACCTCCCGGAGCCGTTCTTACCACGGGGACGCTCGCACGCTCAGAAACAGGTATACGGGCCTCATTGAGCAGATCGGATACCTTCTTGCTTCGGCCGCTCATACCTAACGGGCACATCACATCCCCCGGCGCGGGGCCGTCAACCCACAGACGCGCCGAACGTGCCTCGGCGGGAATCTCCCCACGCGCGCCGGCCAACATCCGCTCGCTATCGCGATCGGCGAACCCCAAGGCCGCCGCATCCACCAAGGCCGCCACTTCTCCGGCGGACGCAAGCTCGCGGGCGCGATGCACGATATCGCACCCCGGCTCCACGGCAATCGGTTCTGCCACCAGTACATGCCCCCCACCAAGCGGCAGACGGCCGGGGACGGTGACCCAGTCTGCAACCAGGCCCTCACGCGCCGCAGGTGCCTTAAGCGCCAGCATGCCAAACTCCACACGCGCATCAATTCCCGCCGGAAGCGTTACCGAACCCGAACCCGCGGCGACGCAGGAAAGCACACGCTCCACATGCCGCATCTCCGGGCGCGCATCCGGATCGATGCGCTTAATCGCCAACCGCACGATACGCCGCGCGATCACAACCTCGGCAGCCGCAAGGCGACGCGCGTCAAGGACCAGCGCGCCCGCCGCCTCTTTGCGCAGGCAGCTTCGAAAGGCTTGCGCCGAAAGCTGGGACAGAAACGCGTCCTCGTCCCCCAGGATCTCGCAGGCAGCGCCGATCGTCTTGCACACGCTCGCGTTGCGCTGAGCCACCACCGGCATCACGCGATGACGTACGTAATTGCGCAGGTACGAGACGTCCTCGTTGCTCTCGTCCTCTCGCCATGGCTGTCCATGTACCTGCAAATAACTCACGAGCTCATCATGAGTCAGGTCGAGCAAGGGACGCACCACGATATTCCTCCGGCGGGGGATGCTCGATAGTCCCGCGGGCCCCGACCCTTTAATGGCATTCATCAAAAACGTTTCCGCACGATCCGAAGACGTGTGCGCGGTGCAGATACGAGCCGCCGTTCGCGGTGCCCCCGTCTGGGCGCAGAGCTCGCGAACATATCTGCGTGCCGCGGTATAGCGCACTTCGCGCGCCGCGGCCTCGATATTGCCCGACTCGTCGTCAAAATAGGCATGCTCGACGCACAGCGGCAAGCCATATTGAGCGCACAGGTCGCGCACGAAGGCCTCATCGCCATCGGACGCCTCTCCGCGTAGATGATGGTTCACGTGCAGCACATGCAAGCGTTCGCGCGCAATAGGAGCGACGCCACGCCCATCCAAGATATCCAACTTTGATGTGCACGCCATAAGGAGCAGCGCCGTCGAGTCCGCACCACCTGATACCATGAGCACCACAGGAGCAGCCACCTGCCGTCTTGCCTGAGCATCATCGCCCGTCCTGGGCGCCGCGTGGCGTCCATAATGCTGAGATACCGTTGGCATTCGCTTCCTCCTCTATTCGTCCGCACCCATTGTATCCTTTGGAATCTTATGTCTCGTCTGCACCTTCATATCCTCGGCAGCGGCTCAAAAGGCAACTGCGCGCTCATCGAAGGCCCCCAGGGGCTCATCATGGTCGACGACGGCCTTTCTCGTCGCGAGACATTAAAGCGCATGGCAGAACTGGGACTCTCGGCAGACAGCGTCTCGGCTCTTCTTATTACTCACGAGCATAGCGATCACATCAAGGGTCTCGATGTCTGGTGCAAGCACTGGCGCGACCCCCTCTTTGCCAGCAGGGATACGCTCGCATCCAAAGAAAGCCTTGCACATTTGCCTGTTGAAGAATTCGATCCGGGCGACGTGCTCGAGATAGCCGGGGTTCGCATTCAAACCTATTCGACATCACACGACGTCATCAACCCCGTTGGTTACCGATTTGACGCCCTTGGCGACTCCATTGGATTTGCCACCGACACGGGCGAGCTATCAAGCCATGCCATCGACACGCTTAAAGACTGCCGAGTTCTTGCGCTCGAGAGCAACCACGATGTGGCCATGTTGCGTCAGGGAGATTACCCCCGCTTCCTCCAAGAACGAATTCTATCTGCAAAAGGCCATCTCTCCAACGATCAAGCCGCCAACGCGGCGCGCGAACTCGTCACCGATCGCACCGAGCAGCTCATCGCCATGCATATCAGCCAAGACAACAATCGTCCGAGCCTGACGGTCAAAAGTTACGCCCGAGCGCTCGATGCAACACTTGACGATGAGATCGGCAGCACTGCGACCAGACATTCTGGCTCGCAGCGGCTCACCATACGCCCCGCAGGACAATATCGCCCCATGAGCATTCAATAGCGCGTCACAAGAAAAAGGGGGCTGGGAATCTCTTCCCAGCCCCCAATTTAATCGCTCGATTGAAGCAGCACCGTCGCTAGTCGATGGAGATCTTCGTAACGTTCTTCTTCTCGACGATCTTGGGAACCGTAACGGTCAGGATGCCGTCAGCGTACTTAGCCGAGAGACCCTCGCTCGAAGCGTCCTTTAGATACACGCCACGCGTTGCGCTGTACGAGCTGAACTCCTTCTGCAGGAAGTTCTTGCCCTCGTTCTCCTCGTCTTCCTCAACATTTACGCTAATGGACAGACGGCCCTCGTTAAGCTCGACATCGATATCGTCCTTGGCGACGCCGGTCAGATAAGCCTTGACCTCATAGCCATCGCCCTTATCCTCAACATCAACGGGGAACGCCTTAGAGGCAACCGAGCTGTTCGCCAGATCACTCATGTCATCAAACAGATCGAACAGCGAGCTCGCAGAGGGACGAACGCCAAAAACCGAACGATAAGGAACCATGCTTGCCATGTTTACCACTCCTTTATAGGACTGCCGAGTCATCTTCTAGGTGACTGGGACTTCTTTTGACGCTCTTATATATGCCCACCCGGTGCTCATATATACATCGGCTATAAAGTTTTTTGAGTCCATTACTATAAGCATATCTAAGTGTATATGACTCAGGTTTTAGGTAGGTAAAGGTTCTTTGAACCAGAGCTTAAATAACGAGTATGTCCACAGCTACAAATAACAAGGGGCTTACAATGAGCGCGTACACGTTGTTGGTAACGAACTAAAGGGCATCATGGACGACCAAAACCAGAACAATATGTTTATGCCGACGCGGGGGGAAGATACTTCCACGCAGCCGCCACGGTTCCGTCGCCCTCACATCTCGCAAGAGCCCATTAATGATCCAGAGCCCAAGTATGTGACGAGAAATCGATATCAAACGCTCGAGGATGCCCAAACGGGACGTAAGCATATGGGCGTCGCATCGGGCGATCCCGTATATCTGAAAGATGCACCGTTATCAAAAAACAGTGCAATCAATAACGACCCGACGAAAGCGCCCGCAACTCGGCAGCAAAGAGGTCCTCGACCTAAGCAAACCTTAACGCATTCGGCTCGTTATCTCGAGACGCCAAAACAAGGGAAAACGATCTTCGTTTCATCAAGTAAACGACGTAAGCAGCATCGACTCCAATTCCTGCTTTTGATCATTGTGGTCATAGCAGTTGCCCTTGTGATTCGATTTATTGTCTTTAAATAAAAGCTCATTACCCATAAGCCCAACCGGGTTACAGGTGAAATGCAACTCATTTGTGAAGTGTTAACGCCAAAAAGGGGGAGGCCGCGAGGCCTCCCCCTTCTTCAAGTCATCCGACGGCTCGGTGCCGTCCACCGGTCAGCGGCGCCCTGGCCTCCCACGGGCTGACCCCGCAGTACTCTCGGCGCGAT
>CAKUGR010000015.1 GCA_934654775.1 uncultured Collinsella sp. | reverse complement strand
GTTCCTCAAAGAATTGTTAGATTAAAAGTAACAGACCGGATGAAGATACGTGCGACGGGGGCGAGGCGAATGGCTGAACGGTATCGATATGCGGGTTTAACGGCATATCGACCACATAGATTATTAACTTGCATTTCTACCCGCCCTTTTCGTAGAGTCGCCGATACGTGCTTAGCGCACCCTCGGCGCGTCCGGCAGGCTTTGCGAAATGGGATCCAGGAGACTTCGGCGCAGCATCATCTTGCGGAATGCTTCTAATGAGCCTCCCATCCTTCAAAAACAGAATCTCATCGCACAGCCTATCGACCGAATCCAAGATGTGGGATGACATGATGATGCACGTACCAGAATCGGCCAGCTTCCTGAGAATCTCGGAATGCAAGTCCACCCTGCTGGGGTCGAGCGCGTTCATGGGCTCATCTAATAGAAGGTACCGCGCGCCCGTCGCATACGCAATCGCCAGGGTAAGCTGCTGCTTCATGCCCTGGCTCAGAGTGCGGATCCTCATCTTCGCGAACTCGCCTATCTGCGTTTGTTCCACTATCTCTTCGATATCGCGAGCATGCGGCCACATATCGCAAACCATCTTGAGGTGATCTTCCGCACGCAATCCGGGATACAGCAGCGTCCCCTCACCAGGTGCATAGAAGATCATAGAACGGACCTCTCTCGCACCCGTACCCTGCACCTCATCCAGAACGATGCTCCCGTCCACGCGAGGACCCGGCAAACCTGCCATCGCACGCAGCAACGTCGTCTTTCCATGCCCGTTCGGAGCGACGAGACCGTAGACCGTACCCGGGGCAAACTCAGCGTTCACCGAATCTACGAGCACCTTCTTTCCATAAGAGATCGTCAGCGTTTGAAGGTCAATCATCGAGATCATCCCCTTTCGATCTTTGGAACACTCAGGCGCACCATCAACGGAGATACGGCGCCCAAGACCACCAGCAGAGCGCCCGATGCGCCGACGACCTCTCCAAAAGGCATCGCGTTCGTCCCTCGCCCAAGGAACCCAATCGTCCCCACCTGGGAAGCGGGATCAAACGAGGCGAATGGAGCCAGCAGCGCGACGCCCATGCCCACGCTTTCAACATGAGCGCTCAACGAACCCAACACCAAGAGAACCGCGCAAACCATTCCGGTGACAACGGGGTTGCGGCTAATCGCTGCTGTCAACGCAGCGACGACGGAAATCACGCCGTATGCCATGACCAGCAACGGAATACTGCACAACACCGCCTCCCCCACCATGGACGTTGTCGAAGCTCCCGCCCGAATGAGAGCGACGGGATACTCCGATCCACCCGCACCGTTCTTAATCACGGACACAACGACAGCGGGAACCATCGACACCAAAAGCAGCACCAAGCCAAGCAGGAGAGCCAGCGCAACAGCCGTCAGAAAACGCACATGCGCTGTTGCGGGGATCTGGAGAACCAGAAGGGAACGACACTGCAGGTGGGTGCACGCGAGCGATGTGACAACCACGGGCAACAGCAAAAATAAGGAGGGAAGCGCTGCCTGGAGATACGAAAGGAGGATTAATGGGGGCATCTTCGTACTTAACTCGTAAACCTTGGGGTCCGGCAAGCTCGCGATCGACTCAAGCAGAAGGGCGCGCGCCTCCGCACGAGAAGGAGTCTCCGGCTCGATTCCGATCGATTGCAGGAGAGTCGCATCTGCCGCGCCCAGCTCACCTCGAGCGCGCTCGTACGTCGCAAGGCTTCGAAACCCCTCCGCAGGCATAGGCGCGTACACGAAGCCCGAAAGAGCATCCCGCATGTCTTCCAGGGCCGCTTTGCCCTCGACGTCCATATTCGCAGCGTTCTGCTCTAGATACCGATCTATTGAACGGAGCTCCCCATCCCTATACCGAACAGCGGAAACGTTATCAGCGTCAGGAAACATCTCGACCAGAGCCGGGGCCAGCATCGTCGTCGACATTGCAATCGCGCATACGGCGAGGGTAGGAGAACGCAGGAGCAGTTTCCCCATCGTTCTTACGTATGCAACGGCGGAGGCACAAGCGCTCGAACGAGTTGCCGTTCTCGATGCAGTGAAGGAACCTCTCTCAAGACAAATCGGGGATATCGGGCACGCGCAGCCGCTCTTTCCAGCAACGCAAAGCAGGCTAATTGCCAGCACCTCGATCCCGATTGCGCATACGAGGGCAATCGCGCCACGCTCGAAGCAAAGTCCAGGCAGATTCACTATCTGCGTTGTCGGGTACGGGCTATAGGCGCCGACGGTCAACTCAGTGTTCGCATACGTAAGGGGATTCAACAGGGCGAACTCACGTAAAGCGATGGATCTTCCGTAATACCCGGGAACCATCGTCACCCCCATCAGGGCACATACGAACACGATTCCAAGCGTAGGGTTATTGGCAATCTTCACGGCAAGGTGAACGACAAGCGAGATGAACGCTGCCACCAAGAATTGCAAGATGGCCGTCTGCGCGAACACCAGCCAAGCCGGTTTGATAACCGGAGTCGCATATTGAATGTAGCCTATCGGATAGAACGGCGAGCCCGGGCCATTCTTCACAAGCGCGGCGATTATCCCTGGAAGATTGATGGCGAGGACGGCAAGCATTGCAAAAACACTCGCCCATACGCTCGATGCAACAAGTCTACCCAGCTCGCCCATCGGTGCCTGGATGATGAGCTTTTCACGTTTGTTAAGACGCGCGGCAAGGAACGAGACGGCAACGGCCGTTGCGACCCATAGCAAGTACTCCTTCGATCCGTCATAATAGGTGTACTCTCCATCCGATATCTGCAGAAACGGAAGTAGGGGAGAGAGCGGTGCCAAGATAAGACGTCCCGCGGCAAGAGGGTACAGAAGCGCGGGCATGCTTGATGAAGAGGCATAGACACCGTCCTCCCCCGCATTCACAAGCGCATCCGCATAGGATGCTGACAATTCCTGCTCAGCACGGGTTATTCCCGACTCGAGGTATTCGACCCGTCCGTCGATGCCAGCCGCGCTCCTGAAGACGGGCAGAGCACAAAGAACCATCAACGCAACAACGACAACACAGAGCGACCTGGAGGAGAGAAGCGACCTAAAGATCGCCTTCGAGATTTTGAGCATATTCATCGCCAACCTTAACCTCATCCAGTCGGAACAGAGGGGCCGAACAAAATGCTCGGCCCTTCCTCGCATCTAGTAGGTGCTATAGACAAATTGCCATTTATCAGTTGTGCCAAGAACACCACAGGAGCACATTGCAGCGAGGCGGGATTCCCTATGATGCGCGGATCGGCGATAGCCATTTCGGTAGGAGATCGTCTTGTAAGAGATGTTGAACATCGAGATGCTGTGCCCGCTTACGCCGCGAGGACAGCTGTAGCTTCAGTAGGTATCGACGACGTCGTCCGTATACCCGAGGGGCTCAACGAGGGCACACTGGCTGCTCTCCTGGGAAGGAGGCATCGGGGTATCCGCAAAAGCGGGGGCTCCCGGCAGCAACAGACAAAGAGCGAGGCCGAGGAAAACCAAGAGCTTACACGACTTAACAGTACTGAACATAATCCTCTCCAATCTAGAGGGGTTTCGGTTGCAGCATGCTGTGATTACTTGCCGGCAAAGTCAATTTAACATAAACTGTTAAAAAGTAACCTGAGTTTTTTAAATTCTTCGGAGGTTATTATGAGTTCCGACAATCGCACTCCCCGGCTTCATTCCTTCCGCATCGCATGTGCGATAGCCTCTGCGACCCTTTGCGCCACCGCCATCGCACAAGTGGCGTTCTCCTTAAAGCCAGCAATCGAAGTGCTCGACAACCCTGTAATTGCAGACTCCCCCGCGTATCCAGCCCTTGCGATCTCGACATTGGTCCCTGCCGTCATCGGTATCGCTACGACCATCCTCAGCGCCGTTCTCTTGTGGACGATCAAGAGCGGAGACCCCTTCAAGAAAGGGTCTGCGACATGCTTGAAGGTGCTCGGCATTCTCTTCGTTGTTCAAGCTGCCACCAGCCTCTACGCCGGCTCACTCAAAACCTCCGTTTCGATGTTTGGCGGCGAGGGGGCCGTCGGCGCCCAAGAGATCGCTTCATCATTCGATTGGACCTCTCTGGTTCTCGGCATCGTCCTGTTCATGCTTTCCCAGCTCTTCTTGTACGCCCGAGAGCTGTACCTCGACTCCGACGAGATTGCGTAAGGAAACGCCATGCCCGTAATTGTTCGCCTCGACAAGATCATGGCCGAGCGAAAGATTTCCTCGAACGAACTTGCCGAAAGGATTGGAACCACGCCCGTGAACCTGTCCCGTATTAAAAAAGGGCATATTCGCGGCATTCGCTTCAACACACTCGAGCAGCTATGCCTCGCCCTTCGTTGCCAACCCGGAGACCTTCTCGAAGTCATGAGCGAAGAGGATGCCCGAAAGGAGTTCGGACTCGATTGGTCCGCCGAGGATTAGAGGGCGGTCGTACTCGCCCTGCACACGGGGATGCGAATCGGCGAGGTCTGCGGCCTTCGGTGGTGCGATGTGGATTTCGAGACGGGCCTGATCTCGATCAGACACTCGGTGGCGTACGCGAAGGGAATGGGTTCGTTCATCAAGGACACCAAGACCCATGACGCCAGGGGTATCCCCATCGACCCGGTCGGTCTACTCCCCTTCCTGAAGGAGACCCACGAGATCGACTGCGGAAAGCTGCGCTTGCGCGGCCTTACCGGGGCGGTCGAGATCGGGGACTGCTACATCCTGTCGGAGCCGGGCGCGACCTTCGCGACGACAAGCTATATCCGCAGGGCGTTCAAGACGTTCTCGGAGACCAACGGCCTCATGGGCACCAACGACGAGCTGATCACGTTCCACGGCCTTCGCCACACGTTCGCAACGCAGTGGATCCGCCAAGGCGGCGATATCAAGGCGCTCCAATCGATCCTCGGCCACAAGGACGCCATGGCGACGCTCAACGTCTACGCCGACATCGAGCCCATCTCCAAAATCCATAACATGCTGCGCGCCACGCCGTGCCTTTGGCGCGGGCACCTCGGGCCGAGGGTCGATCCGGGTCCCATGTTCCAACAGAGGATCCAGGAGTCCATCGAGACGCTCCAGGCGTTCGGCTACGGCATCACCGAGCCGGACGACCGAAATATCGCCATACGCGACGTGAAGACGAACAGTTGGCTCTAGCTCACCGAGTACGCGGCAGTGCTGGGCCCATCCCAACTGAGGTCACGGTGGTCCGATAGGGGCGCCGCCCGCGGCATGCGCCGCGGAGCGGTATCCCCTACCGAAGGGCGGGGATGCCCTCCGCTTCCAGTTCGGAATCAGCCGTCGGAGGCGTTCGGCTGACTGCGGGAACGGCCTGTCCGCTCAATGTGTTCGGCTGAGATCGGAAATCAACCCAACACGAGCCGGACACGCGCCAGACGGCTCTTCCCCGTACGGCCTTCCCCCTTACGCTCATGTTGCAGACGTGTAACGCCGCAGTAAGCACACCCCTTTTGGCGCCAGACAGGTACAATGATGAACACTGTACCGTAGCGGAGCGTCCCGCGCGCGCCGCAACCACGCGAAAGGGTTTCCCATGGCCGAGATCTCGTCCTCCCGTATCGTCATCACCGTCCTTGGCAAGAACCGCCCCGGCATCGTCGCCGGCGTCACCCGCGTTCTGGGCGAGGTCAACGTCGACATCCGCGACATTACGCAGTCCATTATCGAGGACATCTTCACCATGACCATGCTGGCCGACACCGCCGAGTCCAAGCTCGACTTCGCTGAGCTGCAGAAGGCCCTTGCCGAGGCCGGCGAGCTTTCGGGCGTCAACGTATCCATCCAGCGCGAGGACGTCTTTAACTTTATGTACCGCCTGTAGCGAACAAGCCGCTCGGGGCAGCTTGACGTCATATCGTCCAAGCGCGCGGCCCCAAAGCGGACCGGAGAGGAGCGCGCATGGCCTACGACGCCAAGAAAATCTACTACCGCTTCGACGATCACCTGAGCCGCCTGGTTCTGGATTACGAGGCGAGCCGTCAGATTTCGCCCGAAAGCGAAAACCTCTACCACGGCCTGCCGACCGCCCCGTACGACGAGGGCCTGTTCGTAGAGCACAACGTCAAGCGCGGCCTGCGCAATGCCGACGGCTCGGGCGTGGTCGCGGGCCTTACCCGCATCTCGGATGTGCACGGCTACAACAAGGTCGACGGCAAAGTCGTGCCCGACCAGGGCAAGCTTACGCTGCGCGGCTATAGCATCGAGGACCTGGTCAACAACGCCCAGGCCGAGGATCGCTATGGCTACGAAGAGGTCGCCTATCTGCTCATTACGGGCTCTCTGCCCACCAAGGAAGAACTCGACGGTTTTTGCGGACGTCTGGGCGCTTTTAGGCATCTGAGCGACGAGTACGTCAAAGAGTTCCCCATGACCACGGTGTCGTCGAGCATCATGAACGTGCTTCAGCGTGCCGTGTTGCTGCTCTACGCCTTCGACGCCGAGCCCGACGTGATTACGCCCGAGCATGAGATCGACGTAGCCATCTCCATGCTCGCCCGTCTCCCCCGCATCGCCGCCTTCGCACACATGGCCTCGGTCGCCAAGCTCCGCGGCTCCGAGGTGCACGTGCCGCACCCCACACCCGGCCTCTCCACCGCCGAGACCATCCTGCAGGTGTTGCGCGGCGGCATGGCATTCACCCGCGACGAAGCCATGCTGCTCGACGTGATGCTCATGCTGCATGCTGAGCACGGCGGCGGCAACAACTCCACATTTGCCTGCCGCGTGCTGTCCTCCTCGGCCACCGACCCGTATTCCGCCTATGCCGCGGCCATCGGCTCGCTCAAGGGTCCGCGCCACGGCGGCGCCAACGCCAAGGTCGTGTCCATGCACGAGGACATCCGTGCGCATGTCTCCAATTGGGAGGACGAGGACGAGGTCGCAACCTACCTGGGCAAGATCCTCGACAAGCAGGCCTTCGACGGCACGGGTCTCATCTACGGCATGGGCCACGCCGTCTACACGCTGAGCGATCCGCGTGCCGAGGTGTGCCGCCGTTACGCGCGCACGCTTGCCGCCAAGAAGGACCTGGGCGAGGAGTTCGCGCTCATCGAGCGCATCGAGCGCCTGGCCCCGCAGGTGATGCGCGACCACGGCATGACCAAGCCCATCTGCGCCAACATCGACCTGTACACGGGCTTTATCTACAAGATGCTCGGCGTGCCCGAGACGCTCTTTACGCCGCTGTTCGCCGTCGCCCGCATGGCCGGCTGGTCGGCGCACCGCATGGAAGAGCTCTTCTGCGCGCACCGCATCATCCGTCCCGCGTATCGCCCGGTTATCGAGCCGCTGGAGTACAAGCCGCTCGCCGATCGCTAGGACGCGGACTGTTATAGAACCCGAGCGTGGCCAGGGCATCACCGCCCTCGGCCACGCTTTTTATGCCAGTAGAAAGGGCTGCATCGAATGATTGTGTTTTCCGATATGGATGGAACGCTGCTGACGAGCGATAAGCAGATGAGCGACGCCACCTGGACGATGCTCGACGAGCTTGCGCGCCGCGGCATTGAGTTTGTGCCCTGCACGGGGCGCCCGCTGTCGGGCATCTTTGAGCCTATCCTCGCCCACCCCGCCGTACACTACGCGGTCTGCGCCAACGGTGCCAGCGTCTGGCAGCTCGACGACGGTACACCCACCGATGCCTCACGTGCTACGCGCATTTTGAGCCGACCGCTCGACCGCGCCATCGCCCACCGCATCCATAGCATTGCCGCCGGCCACGATGTGACCTTCGATATCTTCGCGGACGGGCAGTGCTTCCTCCCCCGCTCGCTCTACACGCGCCTGGACGAATTCTGCGGCGGAGACCCCCACATTGCGGCTTCGCTCAAGCGCACGCGCACGCCGATCGACATGGATATCGACAGCAAAATCGACGAAGTCGAGGTGCTCGAACGCATCGCTATGTACTGGCACGATCCGTCCGACCGCGACGCCATCGCCGCGGCGCTCGATACGCTCGGCGGGATCGAGGTCACGCGTTCGTACGCCATGAATATCGAGGTCATGGGCGAGGGAGCCACCAAGGGAACGGCATTGGCTTGGCTATGTGGGCATCTGGGCGAGCCTCTCGCTGACGCCTGGGCGTTCGGTGACAACATCAACGACATTCCCATGCTGCAGGCAGCAGGCCACGGCATGGCTATGATCAACGCCGAACCCGAGGACCGCGAGGCGGCCGACGCCATCACCGAGTTCGACAACGACCACGACGGCGTCGCCCGCACCATCATGGCCGCACTCGCCTAGTCATTGGTAGTCATTGGGGACGTTCTTAAATGGCTAGTCGCTGGCGGCACTCATTTAAGTCTGTCCCCAATGAGTGGTTTCACTCACTTAAGTCTGTCCCCAACTGCCGGCGCATAAGGAATGTCCCTAACTACCGGTCTAGCAGAGGCTCTTCAGCACGCGGCGGAGCTCCTGCTGGACGGCGTGGTCGCGGTTACGACCCACCACGCGATCGGCCACCGCCTTGAGCGCGGGGCGTGCATTTTCCATCGCGCAGCCCGTGCCGACAAAGCGAATGATCTCGTAGTCGTTCATCGAGTCGCCAAACGCCATGACCTCATCGCGCCCAATGCCATAATGCTCCGCGAGCTGTGCAATACCCGAGGCCTTCGACACACCGGGCTGCATGGCATCGATCCACGCGTTGCCCGAAGGCGCAAAGGTAAAGAGCTGACCGAGTTCGCGCTGTAGCACGTACGCACTGTCCATAACGGCACCGTCGTCGCAAAAGATACTCGCTTTGATGATATTTACGCTGGGATCGGGAAGCTCCCAAATACGCTCGGCATTGGGAAGGTCCTTATCGACCTCACGCACGAACTTGCTCTCGTCATCGAGCAAAAAGGACTTGGCTCGGTCAAAGAGTGCAAGATGCAGATTGGGAAACGTCGCGACGGCCTGGGCGAGCTTTCGAATCGCCAGGTGCGAATACACCTCACGGTCTACCATCCTGCCGTCGGCGTAGACCTGGGCACCGTTAGCTGCGACAAAGTCCATCTTGTCGCGAACTGGCGCAAAGAACTCACACAGGCGATCGTAGCGGCGACCTGACGATGCGGCAAAATGCACGCCACGGTCACGTAGCGCCAGAATCAGTTCGTATGTCTCGGGCGGCACCTGGCCATTTTCGTCAAGCAGTGTGCCGTCCATATCGGATGCAATCAGTTTAAACATAGAAAAGCTCCCTTCGGGCTTGATGGAATCGAACGTGTATCCGATTCCAACGTACCCAAAGGGAGCTCAAATAAGACCCCGCAGTCATAAACGTTACATAGGCCTGGCAAATAGCTCACGCGTGCCAGAGGACTCACGGTCGCGGCGTCAGGCGACAAGTCAAAGAGTGTCGCAGGTGGCTAGTCGTTTAAGAACGTCCCCAATGACTAGTCGGCGTAGGTGAAGGTAGTGACATCGAACATGCCCTCGGGGCGGATGCGGAGCGTCGGAATCACCGGCAGGGGCAGGAAGATGATGCCCATGATGGGGTCGAGTGGCGGCTCAATACCCATCGCGCGCGCCTTGACCATAAAGTCGTCGTGTTGCGCGGCGACATCCTCGGCCGTGCCCTCGCTCATCAGGCCACCGAGCGCCAGCGGAATGCGCGCTACGACCTCACCATCGCGTACCAGCACGTGGCCGCCCTGGCCAACAGCCTCGACGGCAGCCATCATATCGGCCGCGTTGTCGCCCACCACGCACACGTTGTGCGAGTCGTGGCCGATCGTCGAGGCGATAGCGCCACCGGTGATGGTAAAACCGCGCACCCAGCCGCGACCAATGTGCTTGCCAACAAGACCCAGGCCCGCAGGGCCATCACCGTCGGCGCCCTCGGCCTGCAGCGACACGCCGCGGCCATGGCGCTCAATCAGCATAATGCGACGCAAGTCCTCGGCATTCTCGGGGCGAGCCATGCCCGTGATGGCCTTACCCGGCACCACGTCGATCACGGCTTCGCCCGGCTTAAAGGCATAGTCGAATACGTCGAGCGAAAGCTTCGGCAGCTTAACGGAGGCGCGCAGCTCATCGGCAAGGGCCGCAACCTCGGCCATCTCGGGTGCAATCTCGCCCACAAAGGTGCCGTCCTGCGCCACGAGCGCGCCGGAGGCATACACGCGATGCGGAGCTGTGGCAAACGTCAGGTCGTTGAGTACCAGCAGGTCGGCACGCTTGCCCGGGGCGATGGCGCCACGCAGCTCGTGTGGATCGCGGCAACCGTGGTCCAGGCCAAACGCCTCGGCCGTGGACAGGGACGCCATAGAGATGGCAACCACGGGGTCAATACCAGCCTCGATAGCCACGCGGCAGGCATTGTCGATCATACCGGTCGAAAGCGCATCGGAGGGAGCGCGGTCGTCGGTCGCAAAGCAGCAGCGACGGGCGCGGGCGGGGTTCTCCAGCAGCATCGGCGACAAGTTTGCCAGGTCGTGGCTGCACGTACCCTCGCGCAGCATCACATACATGCCGCGGGACAGCTTATCGAGCGCCTCCTCGGGAATCGTCGACTCGTGGTCGGCGATAATGCCCACCGCGGCATAAGCATTGAGGTCCTTGCCGGCAACGAGCGGCGCATGGCCATCAACCTGCTTGGACGGCGTCTGGTTGGCAGCATCGATGCGAGCACAGGTCTCGGGGTCGGCCATAAAGACACCCGGCAGGTTCATCATTTCGCCCAGACCAAAGACATCGCCCGGATGCTCGGCAAAAAACGCCTGCATATCAGCGGCGGTAATCACAGCGCCGGCCTGCTCATCGGGCAGCGCGGGCACGCACGAGGGCATCATGTACTTGATGGAAATGGGCGCGCGACGGCCGTCCTCGATCATAAAGCGCAGGCCGTCCAGGCCGGAAACGTTGGCGATCTCGTGGCTGTCGGCAATGGCAGTGGTGGTGCCGCGCGTCGCCGCCATGCGCGCATACTCGGCGGGTCGGATGTTCGAGGACTCGATATGCAGATGCCCGTCGATAAAGCCGGGGGCGATATAGCGACCTTGGCAGTCAATGACCTCGGTCGCCTCGTAGGTGCCGGCGGCATCGTCGCGACCGTCGTAGAGCACGCCGACGATTACGCCATCCTTGACGGCAACGCTACCTGGCGCCACGCGCTGGCCATATACGTCGACAATCTGCGCATTGGTAAATAGCGTATCGACGGGCACGCGGCCCTCGGCTGCATCGATCACAGACCTCATGACCTCAACGGACATACATACTCCTTTTACTGTAGAAATAGCTGCGGAGCGGACAAACCTTCACCGCAGCAAGCCAATAGCAATTGTATGCCCAAAAGAAGGTCCCGCTAACGCCCCTTCCGTTTAACGGCACCGCCAAATGATCCCTCCGTCCCCAAGGGATCATCGTAACCAAAAAAGGCCGCAGTCGGGAATCCCGGCTGCGGCCTTGCTGCACTTGTGAGGTCAACTTGCTCGTTAGACCAATTTAAAGCCCTTGCGTTTGCCTACGGAGAGGGTGTCGCCCAGCTTGAGGGCACTCGGGTCGATGTTGTAGCTCTTGGGAGCCACCGCCTCGCCGTTGATCTTGACGCCGCCGCCGTCGATATCGCGACGGGCCTGGCCGGCGCTGGCCGAAAGGCCCAGGTCCTTAAGCAGGCCTGCGAGGTAGATCTGGCCCTCATCGTTAACGGTCAGTTCAACGTGCTTCTCGGGGAAATCGGCAAGCTGGCCCTCCTTGAACACGCGGTCGAACTCGGCCTGAGCCTCGTCACCGGCACCAGCACCATGATAGGTGTCGCACAGGTCGCGGCCCAGGGCGCGCTTGAGCTCATAGGGGTCGGCAGAGCCGTCGGCCAGGGCGGCGTCGATCTTGTCGACCTCGGCCGGAGTGAGCGAGCTGGCCAGACGATAGTACTTGCCGATCATCTCGTCGGGGATGGACATGGTCTTACCGAACATATCCTTGGGAGCATCGGTCAGGCCGATGTAATTGCCGTAGGACTTGGACATCTTGCGCACGCCATCGGTGCCCTCGAGCAGCGGCATGGTGAGCGCAATCTGCGGCTCCATGCCCATCTTCTCCATAAGCTCGCGGCCGGCGAGCAGGTTGAAGAGCTGGTCGGTGCCGCCCATCTCGACGTCGGCCTTGATCTGCACGGAGTCGAAGGCCTGCATCACGGGGTACAGGAACTCGTGCAGGGCGATCGGCGTCTGGGACTGGTAGCGCTTGGTAAAGTCGTCGCGCTCGAGGATGCGGGCGACGGTGAACTTGGAGCACACCTGCAGCAGGCCGGCCAGATCCATCGACAGGATCCAGTCGCCGTTGTGCACGATGGTGGTCTTCTCGGGATCCAGGATCTTCATGGCCTGGCTCACGTAGGTCTCGGCGTTGGCCTCGATCTGCTCCTGCGAAAGCTGCGGGCGGGTGGAGTTCTTGCCCGAAGGATCGCCGATCAGTGCGGTGCCGTTACCGATGATGAGGGTGACCTTGTGGCCCAGGTCCTGGAACTGACGCATCTTGCGCAGGGGCACGGCATGGCCCAGGTGCAGGTCGGGGCTGGTGGGATCGACGCCGAGCTTGATGTTGAGGGGCTCGCCCTTTTCAAGCTTCTTGCGAAGGTCGGCCTCGGGGACGATCTGCGCTGCGCCCGAGGTGATGATACGCATTTGCTCGTCGACAGACAGCATTGGGTATCCTCCTTTTGCTATAGCACCCTCACCGGATACGGCGGTGCTCGAAGTTCATAAACCCACTAATAATAACCAAAACGGCGCGGCCGAACACCTACGACAGGAAAATCCTCGTCCTGCCGCACGCGTCGATAACGACCGGCAAACGCGTGCCGTCACGTTCGACCAAAAAGCGCGCCTGCTGACGGCGCGAGCAGTCACGGCAACGGACCTGCCCCGTCGCATCCGTGGCGCAGGCGCCCTCGGCAGTCAGCAAACAGTGCTCGCATACCATAAGCTCGGGACGGTCGGCGTCGACAGGCCCCAAGACACCGGGGCAAGCGGCAAGCTCGGCAACACGCTCCTCGTCGTCGGTGACAAGCTCGGCAGGCAAATACACGCGCCCCGCACCAAGCCTGCGCAGCCAGTTAAGCGTGGCCCGATTCGCGCAAAACACCGGCGCCGCCACATCAAACGCCACGCCCAGCTCGCGGGCCATCGCCACCTGCCCTAGATTGCGGCAGACCACACGCCCGCCACGCCGCATCAGCGACCGAGTCCGCTCGACGTCGCCCGCGCGACAGACCTCGTCGAGCAGCACGGTCGCATCGGACAGATCGAGCTCGCCACACGGGTCGGTATCCATCAGCTGCCAGGCAAAGACCATGCGAGCGAAAGCCCCCTTTTCCGTCGGCTCCTTCAACGCCGCCTCGGGCACGTCGCCAACAGTCAGGGCGCCCTCAAAGGGCAGCACCTCAACGGCGCGCGCAACGGGCGCGGCCGCGTCCGCCTCGGCACGCATGTGCTTCAGCACCGTCGCCGTCTGTTCCAGCACGCCGGCGCTGCGAATCAGATACACCTCGCATCCCGCATCCACCTTACGTTTGCAGTGCACGACGACGCGCTCCCCCGCCGCCGCATTCACCGGACAAGGCACCTGGGGCCAGCGCTTAGGCACATCGGGGCGCGCGTCGGCACCCGGATAGAACCGGATCTCGAGCATGTCGCCCGCGGCCACGGCGGCATCGAGCTCGACGGTCACCTCTTCGTGACCCACCGTCACCAAGTGGCCCACGCGCACGCCCTGGTTAATCGCGCGCTCAAAGCTCATGAGCTCGGCACCCGATCTCCCCCGCAGATACGCGTCCGTAAACCCGCGGTTGAATGACCTGCCCAGCTCGCGCTCGAGCGCCGACACGGCAGCGGGATCCCACGCGCCATCACGTAGCATATCGAGTGCACGACGCCACACCCGCACCACGTTGAACACGTAGTCGGGGTTTTTCATGCGCCCCTCGATCTTGAGCGACGCCACCCCGGCCCCAACAAGCTCGGGCAGGTGCGCAATGCCCAAGTAGTCGCGCGGGCACAGCAGACGGTCGCCCTCAACGGCAACGACACTCTCCCCCGCCTCGTCCACCAGGTCGTACGCCAAGCGGCACGGCTGGGTGCAGTCGCCGCGCATCGCCGAGCGAGCGCGCCGCAGGGCCGAAAACTCACAGGCGCCCGAATAGCCAATGCAAATCGCGCCGTGGCAGAACACCTCGATAGGCACACCGGTAGCGCACAGCGAGGCAATCTCGTCGACCGTCAGCTCGCGGGCGGTCGTCACGCGCTCGACGCCCAGCTCGTCGGCAGCCAGGCGCACGGCGCCTTCGCTATGTACGCCCACCTGCGTGGACAGGTGAATCTCGACCCCGGGAATCGCCGCGCGCAACGCGCAGGCCAGACCGGCATCCGCCACGATCAAGGCATCGGCACCCAACTCGTGCGCGTGCGCCCCCAGCGCCACCGCGTCGGCCAACTCGTCATCGAACACGAACACGTTGAGCGTCACATATACGCGCACACCATGTGCATGCGCCACGGCACAGCCGCGCAAAAACTCGTCGTCGGTAAAGCCGTGTGCGCTCACGCGGGCGTTAAACCCGCCCAGGCCCGCATAGATGGCATCGGCGCCCGCTGCAATCGCCGCGAGCATCTGATCGAGTCCGCCGGCAGGCGCCAGCAGCTCGGGCAGCGCCACCTCGGCAGCCCCCGGCTCGTTATCGCATTGTCCACTCGGCCCCATCGTCCGAATCGCCATCGGCAAACTCCTTACCAACAAGGTATGCATTCACTCTGAAAAATGCCGTCATCCAGCATACACGAGGCCTCGCGCGCCTCGTTTGGTTTATCGTGTAATAACTTATGTCCATCCTGCCCCAGCGGCGCACCCGCCGCCCGGCACGACATACCTGGAGGTCAATATATGGGTCCTCGCCAACGACAGGGACGCAGTCGTTCCAAGACGCATGCCCTGCCCATGATCCTGCTCTCGTTCTTGGGCTTTTTGCTCATCGCGGGCGTAGCGTTTGGCATCGGCATGATCGGCAACGTCAACCGTTGGCTGTCCGATCTGCCCGACTATACCGACGCCAACGCCTATCTGGTGAGTGAACCCACCGAGATCGTCGATTGCAACGGCAACAAGATCGCGAGCTTCTACACGCAAAACCGCAAGTCCGTCACCAAGGACCAGGTTTCCCCGTACGTGCTGCAGGGCACCGTCGACGTCGAGGACGAACGCTTCTACGAGCACGGCGGCATCGACCTGTGGGGTATCGCGCGTGCTGCCGTGGCAACCGTCTCCGGTGGCCACGAGGGCGCATCGACCATCACCCAGCAGCTGGTACGCAACACCATCCTGCAGGAGGAGCAGTTCGATTCGACCATCGAGCGTAAGGTGCGCGAGGCCTATATCGCCATCAAGATGGAGGAGATGTACTCCAAGGACGAGATCCTCATGATGTACCTCAACACCATCTATTACGGCCACGGCGCCTACGGCATCGAGGCCGCCGCCGAGACCTACCTGTCCAAGAGCGCCGCCGACCTCACCCTGAGCGAGGCCGCGCTGCTCATCGGCCTTCCCAACTCGCCGTCGCAGTACGACCCCACGGTCAACCCCGACCTGGCGCTCTCCCGCCGCAACAAGGTCCTCGACAACATGCTGCGCCTGGGCCACATCACGCAGGAGGAGCACGATGCCGCTCAGGCAGAGCCCATCACCCTCAACGTAACCGAGATTTCGGGCAGCGGCGTCGACGTGTATTCGCAGCCCTACTTTGTCGCCTATGTTAAGCAGCTGCTGGAGCAGGAGTTCTCCACCGACGTGCTGTTTAAGGGCGGCCTAACCGTCAAGACCACCATCGACCCCACGATGCAGCAGACTGCCGAGGAGGCCGTGCGCGCCCAGCTCGACACGCTTTCGCTCGATGGCCTGGACATGGGCATGGTCGTCGTCGACCCCAAGACCGGCTACATCAAGTGCATGGTGGGCGGCTACGACTATAACGCCGACGAGAACCACGTGAACCACGCCACGGCCAAGCGTCCCGTGGGCTCCACGTTTAAGGCCTTTACGCTGGCCACTGCCATCCAAAACGGCATGAACCCCAACGTCACCCTCAACTGCAACTCGCCGCTCAAGGCCAAGGGCACCACGACCGAGGTGCAAAACTACGCCAATCAAAGCTACGGCACCATCACGCTCAAGCAGGCGACGGCATACTCCTCCAACACCGGCTATATCCAGGTTGCAGAGGCTATCGGCAATAACAAGATCATGTCGCTCGTCAAAAAGCTCGGCATCGATCCTTCTAAGGACAATATCGAGGACGTTCCCGTCATGACGCTCGGTACCGGCTCCATCTCGCCGCTCGAGATGGCCGCGGCCTATGCCACGTTTGCCAACGGCGGTTACTATCGCCAGCCGATTGCCATCACCGAGATTGATTCGCGAACTGGCTCGGTACTGTACCAGCACACCGATAACCCCTCGCAGGTGCTCTCCACCGGCGAGGCCGCGGCAGTGACCGACGTCCTGACCGGCGTCATGCAGGGCAGCGGCACGGGTGCCGCCGGCGCTCTGAGCGTGAACCAGCCCTATGCCGGCAAGACGGGTACCACCGACAACACCACCAACCTGTGGTTCTGCGGCTATACCCCGCAGCTGGCATGCGCCCTGTGGACCGGCTACTCCGCAGGTGAGATTCCCATCCAAAAGTACGGCACGGATCTGCTGGGCGACAGCACCAACCTGCCCGTCTTTAAGAAGTTCATGAACACCGTCCTTGCCGGCACCGACCGTGAAGAGTTCCCGACGGGCACTGCCCCCACGTATAAGAACAACAACGTCTGGAAGTTCTACGGCACCAACAACGCCAAGAAGGAAGAGTCCAAGGACGAGAACGAAAAGGACGAGGAAGAGACCACCACGACCACGACGACCACCACGACCACCGAGACCACGGGCGGCGAAACCACCGGTGGCACCGGCACGACCGGCGGCTCGACGGGCGGCGACGGTAGCGGTGGCGAAGGCGGCGGCGAGGGCGGTTCCCCCACTCCAACGCCTACGCCCACGCCCGATCCCTCTACGGGTCAGTAGGCACCCAGCAATAGCCAATCAAAGGCGCCCGAGCAGATCAAATGCTGCTCGGGCGCCTTTTTGTCACGAGAAACCTCGCATGCGCCCCAACACGATGCGACAATAAAAAAGGGCGCCGATCATCGTCGACGCCCCATAAAAGTCGCTATATGCGCTCGTACGGCGCTGTCCTCACGCGCCGCCTCTCCTACTTACGAGAGTTGCTCAGCTTGTTGATGAGGGCCTCCAGGCGCTCGCCGTCCTCGGCGGTCTGGGCGATAACCAAGATGGTGTCGTTACCGGCGAGCGAGCCGAGCACGTCGGGCAGCTCGGCGGCATCGACCGCAGCGGCAATGCCCGAAGCGGTACCGGGCTGAGCCTTGATCATAACCAAGTTGTCGGTGCGCAGAACGCCCGTTACCAGTTCGGAGACCATACGCTGCAGATGCAAGTCCTCGGCCAGGACATAGATACCCTCGGGAAGCTTGCGCAGGCCCATATCGGCAATGTCGCGCGAAACGGTTGCCTGTGTGCAATCGAAACCCATAGCGCGAAGCTCGTCCACCAGCACGCGCTGCGTGCGAACATCCTTGTTGCGCACGATATCTCTGATGGCATCCTGGCGCCCATTGCGTTTTTTAGCCATACAAAACCTCACTCCATAGATGGCGAGACAATCAATCAGTAATTGAATAGTTTAGCGCTATTTGATGGTATTTGTGAATAAGAACGCATTTCGAAACAATTCCATGCAAGTTTGTTTCGAACATAGCCGTCTTAAGCAGTTTTGACGCCCGTCCGGTTAAGAAAAGCGGCCAAGTGCGTATACATCACGCAACGCGCAGGCTTGGCACTGGCAATCGGACCAAACAACAAGCCGAGTCCGCGATGGTTATCCTTGAGTGCCGCAACCATCTGACGGGTTCGAGGTGCTTCGAGCATATCACGCATGCGGGCAGAACGCTCAATTGATGACACCCCATGCGGGCTCAAGCACAAATTCTCGATGCAGGCGACCAGTCCGGCGAAGTAAAACATATGGCTCGCCACCTTTAGCTGCGTGTCACCGCTCGCCTCTGCAAGCGAGTCAGTGAGCTCGTCGAGCGCCCGGGCGTCATCGGTAAGCTTGGCAAACAATGTGGGGTCAAAAGCATCCGTAAGCCGTGGCGCCACCACATGGAAACAAGCGCCACCGCACCCGGATATGCGTTGCGCCTGCGAAAGGGCGCATGCCATAAACCCAATCGAGCGAAACGCACGGTCGCGCGACAAACACGTCTCGAACAGCGAGCGGGTGTACATCACACCGGAAGTCTGGGCAATCAGGCCGCCAGAAACCATCTGAGACAGACCGGCAACCAAAGAAGCACGGTCATCGATCGTAAGAGAGGTGGCATCCAGTACGCGCGAATGACGCTCACGATGAGCGTCGTAGCGGTCGAGCGATGCCGTGGGAATCACCATGTCTGCCGCAGCATCGCACGCAACATCGACCATCTTGGAAAGGGACTGTGGGGCAAACCACTCGTCGGCGTTCATGGCAACAATCTGCAATCCACGCGAGGCAGCAAAACCGGCCTTGAGACATGCTCCGCGCGCCGAATCCTCGACGTCGATCAAATCGATGTGAATATCTCTGCCGGCGGCAACCTCGAGCGAATGGCGCACGCCCGGCGCAACGTCGCGACAAACCACGACAATTTGCAGGTCATAGAGGTCTTGGTTCTGGACACTCTCGAGCGCACGCATCGCATAGCTGGGCGAACCCTCGACAACGAGAATCACAGAAAGTCGCGGATGCGAACCACGTCGAACCAAGTTTTCCGTCCTCTCGACAGCGCCAAATCAAACCGTCGTTCATGGTACACCCGGGCTATAAAAGCAACGAGCCGCCCAACATGTTGCACGCCAAGAACAGATGTTGCACACGCGCGGCTCACACATAGTATGTGCCAGGTACGGACGCGCCGAGCACTCCCCTAGTCGAGTACGACAAGCTCGTCGGGGCCGTAATCCACGCCCATAAACGTAAGGCCACAGGCAGGCGCCGTGGGACCCGCAGCGGTACGGTCGCAGGCAT
Organism: uncultured Collinsella sp.; assembly: GCA_934654775.1. GTDB lineage: Bacteria > Actinomycetota > Coriobacteriia > Coriobacteriales > Coriobacteriaceae > Collinsella. Next base: position 28,163 of record CAKUGR010000015.1, on the reverse strand, counting down.
CAATGACCTCGCGCATCCACTGGGGATCGCGACGATGCATGCCGATCTCCACGAGCGTGCCCACAATAGTGCGCACCATCGAATGTAAAAATGCGTTGCCCTCGATAGTGAAGGTCAGGATATCCTCGCCAAAAGCGACCTCGTGGCCAAACTCGGCACGCATCACGCAGCGGTGTGTGGGCTTACCCACGGCAGACGCCACCTTGCAAAAGCTCTTAAAGTCCTGCTCGCCCAGCAGCGCGGGACAGGCCGCAGACATCGCCTCGACGTCCAAGGGGTAGCGATGCCACCACACCGCACCGCGCGAGAGCACGGGGCGCGCATCGCGGTCGGCAATGCGGTACGTATACGTGCGGGACTGCGCGTCAAACCGCGCAGAAAAGCCCTTACGGGCCTTGTAGACCTCGTTTATGGCGATATCTTTAGGCAGTAGCGCATCCATAGCCCTCAGCCACCTACGGCGCGTCAGAGCCAGCTCAGCGTCCGTTACGGGTACGCTAATGTACTGAGCCACCGCATGCACACCGGCATCGGTACGCCCCGCACACGTCAGATCGATCGGGCGGCGTAGCAGCGTCTCGATAGCGCAACGCAACTCGCCCGCAACGGTCGTCTGACCCGGCTGCTCGGCAAATCCGCTATAGGACGAGCCATCATAGGCAACACGGAATACGAGCGTAGCATCAAGCTCAGGAATCGAATTGAAATCAGACGGCGCGGTCATGGGCGCTCCCAACAAACAATCAACGGTATCGCGACAAAAAAAGAGGGGTACGCGAACGTACCCCTCGAATATAGCCTATGCAGACAGATTGTCTACTCAGCGGTCTCCTCAGCAGGAGCCTCCTCGACGGCCTCGACCTTCTTGGGAGCAGCGGCCTTCTTGGGGGCCGGAGCAGCCTTCTTGGCCTTAGGCGTGCAAGGCTCGGTGACGAGCTCCATGATAACGATAGGAGCATTGTCGCCCTTACGGTTACCGAGCTTCATGATGCGGGTGTAACCGCCGTTGCGGTCCTGCCACATACCCTGGGCAGCCTTGTCGAAAATCTCGGCAACGAGCTGCTTATCGCCGAGCTTGGCGATGGCCAGACGACGAGAGTGCAGGTCGCCCTTCTTGGCCCAGGTGATGATCGGATCGACGACCGAACGCAGCGCCTTAGCGCGGGTCTCGGTGGTCTTGATGCGGTCGTTCTCGAAGAGGGCCTTGGCCAGGCTCTTCTTCATGGCCTTGGTGTGGCTCGCATCGGTGCCGAGCTTCAGGCCCTTCTTAACGTTGTGACGCATGGTCTAGTTTCTCCTCAAATATGCGAAGCATTAAGCCTTCAGGCTCAGGCCCATGGACTCAAGCTTGTCCTTCACTTCCTCGATCGACTTAACACCGAAGTTACGGATGTTAAGCAGATCGTTCTCCGAGAACTCAACGAGCTGACGGACCGAGTGAATGCTGGCGCGCTTAAGGCAGTTGTAAGAACGGACGGAAAGGTCCAGATCCTCGATCTGCTTGTCCAGCTCGGCGTTGTCGTTGGTGACCTCGGGAGCGAAGATCGAAGCCTCCTCCTCGACCTCGGGGGTCTCGGCAAGGTTCATAAAGGCAGCCATATGCTGGTTGATGATATTAGCAGCCTGGACCACGGCGTCGCGCGGAGCGATGGAGCCGTTGGTCTCGATCTCGAGGACAAGGCGGTCGTAGTCGGTGTGCTGACCGACACGGCAAGCCTCAACGAGCTTGGCGCAACGGGAAACCGGCGAGTACAGCGAGTCGACGTGGATCACACCGATGGGATCGTTGTCGCGCTTGTTAGCCTCGCCAGAGACATAGCCGCGGCCATAGCCGATGCGCATGCTCATGGTGAGATGGCCACCCTCGGTGAGCGTAGCGATGTGCTGCTCGGGGTTGACCAGCTCAAACTCGGACGGAATAAAGAAGTCCGCACCGGTGACCTCGCAGGGGCCGTCAACCGAAATGGTGGCGGTCGCCTCGTCGGTCGTGCCGAGAGCCCTGAAGACAAGACCCTTGACATTCAGGACGATGTCGGTGACATCCTCGACCATGTTAGGGATGGTCATGAACTCGTGCTGCGCGCCATCGATCTGAATAGCCTCGACGGCGGCACCCTCGAGCGAGGACAGAAGAACGCGACGAAGGGAGTTACCCAGCGTGTCGCCGTAGCCACGCTCGAGCGGCTCAACGGAGACACGAGCAGACGTCTCGTTAATCTCTTCGACCTGAACCTGAGGCCTAATGAATTCTGACATGTATTACCTCCAGCCTCAGCAGCCCGGATGGACTACTTAGAGTAGAGCTCGACGATGAGCTGCTCGTTGATATCACCGCTGATCTGCTCACGCGTCGGCAGAGCGAGCACGTTACCAGACAGCTTCTCGATATCGACCTCGAGCCAGCCAGGGACCTCGAAACGCTCGGAGGAAATCAGAGCCTCCTTGATGGGGAGGAGGTCACGGAACTTCTCGCCGACAGCGACGACGTCGCCGGCCTTGACGCGGTAGGACGGGATGTCCACGCGCTTGCCGTTCACGGTGAAGTGACCGTGACGGACGGACTGACGAGCCTCTTTGCGGGTGCGGGCGAAGCCAAGACGGAAGACGACGTTGTCGAGGCGAGACTCAAGGATGATCATGAGGTTCTCACCGGTGACGCCGTTCATCTTACGGGCCTTGTTGAAGTAGCCGTGGAACTGCTTCTCCAGAACGCCATAGATGAACTTGACCTTCTGCTTCTCGCGCAGCTGCATGCCGTACTCAGATTCCTTGCGACGGCGCTTGGGCTGACGGATAGATTCCTTCTTGCTGCTGTAACCGAGCTCAGCGGGATCGATCCCGAGCTGACGGCAGCGCTTAAGAACAGGAGTCCTGTCGATTGCCATATTGATACGATCCTTTCAGTTACACGCGGCGACGCTTCTTGGGGCGGCAGCCGTTGTGCGGGATGGGGGTCTTGTCCTGGATGCTCGAGACCTCGAGGCCAGCAGCCTGGAGGGAGCGGATGGCGGTCTCACGACCGGAGCCGGGGCCCTTGACGAAGACGGAAACCTTCTTCATACCGTGCTCCATGGCCTGCTTGGCAGCAGCCTCGGCAGCCATCTGGGCAGCGAACGGCGTGGACTTACGGGAGCCCTTGAAGCCCACCTGGCCAGCCGACTTCCAGGAAATGACGTTGCCCTGGGGATCGGTGATCGAAACGATCGTGTTGTTGAACGTAGAACGAATGTGAGCCTGGCCCACGGAAATGTTCTTACGGTCCGCGCGCTTCAGACGGGCAGCGCGAACGTTCTTCTTAGCAGTAGCCATCTATCTAGCGCTCCTTATTTCTTCTTCTTAGCACCGATCTGACGCTTCGGGCCCTTGCGGGTACGAGCGTTAGTGTGGGTGCGCTGGCCGCGGACCGGGAGGCCCTTGCGGTGACGAAGGCCGCGGTTGCAGCCGATGTCCATAAGGCGCTTGACGTTCTGGTTGCGCTCACGGCGGAGGTCGCCCTCAACCATGATCTGGTTCTTGTCGATATAATCGCGGATGGCGTTAACCTCATCCTCGGTGAGGTCCTTAACGCGCGTATCCACGTTAACGTTGCACTCGACGCAAATCTTCGTCGCAGTGGTGCGGCCGATGCCGTAAATGTAGGTCAGACCGATCTCAACGCGCTTCTCACGCGGGAGGTCGACACCATTAATACGGGCCAACGTAGTCTCCTCTCTTAACCCTGACGCTGCTTATGACGGGGGTTCTCGCAAATGACGAGGACCTTGCCATGGCGCCTAATGATTTTGCACTTATCGCACATCTTCTTGACCGAAGGACGTACCTTCATCGTTCTTCCTTTCGGTAGCGCTCAAACTACTTCCCTACTATCTACTCGCCCAGCCGCAGGCGTTTAAAACTATGGCTGGTCTTCACACACAATCCGACCGTAGGTTGAGCTAAGCCTGCAGTCGGAAAAGGAGTGCGTGTATGCGTGCCGCTATTTATAGCGATAGGTGATGCGGCCGCGGGTCAGGTCGTACGGGGAAAGCTCCACGACAACCCTGTCACCGGGGAGAATACGGATGTAATTCATTCGGATCTTGCCAGAAATGTTGCACAGAACCGAATGACCGTTCTCGAGCTCAACCTTAAACATGGCGTTGGGCAGCGGTTCCTTTACCGTACCCTCGAGCTCAATTGCGTCTTCCTTCTTCACAAGCAATCATCTTTCTCTAGAAAACGACAGCGATTGAGTATTCTACAATACGCGTGCACGTATCGTAATATCTTCGTAATGGCTCCACAACTAAGTGAAACTTGTTACTTTGAAATGTAAATGCCGACGAATTTGAACGCAGCCTCTACATCTCGCCACCTTGCAAGGAGCACCAAGCGCCTTGCGCGTCGGTGGTGAGAATCACCGGGCCGTCATCGGTAATGGCGACGGTGTTCTCGTAGTGCGCGGCGGGCAGGTGATCGTTGGTCGTAACAATCCAACCGTCGGAGCCCGTACTCACATGATTGGATCCCATCGTGACCATCGGCTCGATGGCAATGACCATACCAGCCTGGAGACGAACGCCCCTCCCCTTCTTTCCGTAATTCGGAACGTTGGGGTCCTCGTGCATCACATGGCCAATACCGTGCCCCACATAATCGCGAAGCACGCCATAGCCGTGAGACTCGGCGAGGGACTGGACAGCATAACCAATGTCCCCAATATGGTTACCGGGAACAGCCTGCTCGATTGCAGCCTTAAGGCAATCGCGCGTAACCTCGCACAGGGCCTTGGCCTCGGGCGTGGGGGTACCGACGAAAAACGTCCAAGCGTTATCGCCGACCCAACCGTCGACAACGGCACCCGTATCGATGGAAATGATATCGCCATCGCGCAGAATCATGTCGGGATTGGGAATACCGTGCACCACGGCATCGTTAATCGATGCGCAAATGGTACCGGGGAACCCGCCGTAACCCTTAAAGGCCGGGGTGCCACCATGCATGCGGATAATCTGCTCCGCAAGCTGATCAAGCTCAAAGGTCGAAACACCGGGGCGAACCATGGCTCCAACGTGGCGGAGCGCCATCTTAGATAGCGCTCCTGCCTTCTTCATCTGCTCGATTTGCGTTGCAGACTTAATCTTGATCATAGACCGAGAGCCTCTTTGACATCCCCGTACACGGTCTCACGAGCCTGGTCACCGTTGACCGACTTGAGCAGACCCTGGCCACGATAGTAGTCGACGAGCGGGCTCGTGGACTTCTCGTAGACGTCGAGACGGTTCTTGATGGTCTCGGGCTTGTCGTCGTCGCGCTGATACATCTCGCCACCACACTTGGGGCAGGTAGCATCGGCAGCGGTGCCGGTGTAACCGCAGGCGCGGCAGGTGCGACGCGAAGACAGACGGTCGATGATGACCTCGGGGGCCACGTCGACCAGAAGGGCGCAGTCAATCTCGCGACCCATAGCGGAGAGCTCGGAATCGAGCGTCACAGCCTGGGCGGTGTTGCGCGGGAAACCGTCGAGGATGAAGCCCTGCTGGGCGTCATCGGCAGCAAGACGCTCCTTGACAAGGTCGATCACGAGCTGGTCGGGAACGAGCTCGCCGGCGTCCATGTACTTCTTAGCCTGAATACCAAGCTCGGTGCCACCCTTGACGGCAGCACGCAGCAGGTCGCCCGTGGAAATGTGAGCGACGCCGAACTCGGCGACGAGCTCCTGTGCGACGGTGCCCTTGCCGGCACCCGGAGCTCCGAGCAATACGAGGTTCATGAGCAATCCTCCTCTAGCCTATTTGAAGAATCCATCGTAATCATACATCTTGATCTGGCCTTCGAGCTTGTCGACCGTGTCGAGCACGACGCCGACCATGATGAGGATGGACGTGCCGCCAAATGCCTGGATCAGCTGGTTACCCGTGAAGGAGAAGATGATCGAAGGCACGATGGCGATGAGCGCCAAAAAGACTGCGCTGGGAAGCGTGATCTTGTTGAGCGCGTTCTTGATGTAGGCCGCGGTAGCCCTACCCGGACGGACGCCCGGAATAAAGCCGCCCTGCTTCTTAAGGTTGTCGGCCGTGTCATCGGGGTTGAACACCATGGAGGTGTAGAAGTACGCGAAGAACACGATGAGGACAACGTTAAGCACCCAGTTGAGCCAACCGGTCGAAAGTGCGGAGGCAACTGCCTGAATCCAGCCGATGCCGGGGAAGAACACGGCAATCTGGGCCGGGAAGTACAGCAGCGCAGAAGCGAAGATGATCGGCACGACGCCCGCGGTGTTGACCTTGATGGGCAGGTAGGTGGTCTGGCCACCCATCATGCGACGGCCCACGACGCGCTTGGCATAGGAGACCGGGATGCGGCGCTGGCCGCGCTCAAGGAAAACGATCAGCGGGATGACCAGCAGGATGATGGCGCAGATGATCACCATGGTGATGATGCCACCGGCGTTACCCTCGGTGCTGGAGAAAATCGCCTGCGGAAGACCGGCCATGATGTTCGCGAAGATGATCAGCGACATGCCATTGCCGATACCGCGCTGGGTGATGAGCTCACCAATCCACATGATCAGCATGGCGCCCGCGGTGAGCGTACCGACGATCATGAGGTCGAAGATGATCTCGGGAGCACCGGCACCGTTGAAGCTAATGCCGAAGCTCTTAAAGAGGAAGAGGTAACCCACGGAGTTGAGGATAGCCAGAGCCAAGGTGAGGTAACGCGAATACTGCGTAATCTTGGTCTGACCGACCTCGCCCTCGCGGGCAAGCTCATGCAGGGAAGGCACGACGGCCTGGAGCATCTGGAGGATAATCGAGCTCGTGATGTACGGCATGATGCCCAAAGAGAACACTGAGACATAGCTCAACGCGCCACCAGAGAAAAGATTCAGGAGGGCCATAGCACCTGCGGCGACCGAGTTGCTCCCGGTCGAGAAAAGGCCCAGCATCCCCTGGAAGGGAATGCCGGGCACAGGAACGTGCGCACCAATGCGGTACACGACGAGCATAGCTATGGTAAAAAGAATCTTTTCGCGCAGTTCTTTGATGCGGAAAGCATTCTTAAGACCATTTAGCACGGCAGCTCGACCTTTCCGCCGGCGGCCTCGATCTTGGCCTGCGCAGAGGCGCTGACCTTGTCGACCTTGACCGTGAACTTCTTGGTGAGCTCACCATTGCCGAGCACCTTGACGGGCTCGAACTCGCTCTTGGTGATGCGAGCGGCCTTAAGAGCGGCACCGTCGATCACAGCGCCGTCCTCGAACTTACGCTCGAGACGCTCAACGTTGACGGCGGTGTACTCGATACGACGGGGGTTGCGGAAGCCCGGAAGCTTGGGCAGGCGCATAGCCAGCGGAGTCTGGCCACCCTCGAAGCCGGCACCCTTGGTGCCGCCAGAGCGAGAGCCCTGGCCCTTCTGGCCGCGGCCAGAAGTGGTGCCGTGACCCGAAGAATTGCCACGGCCGACGCGCTTGCGGTTCTTGGTGGAACCGGGCGCGGGAGTAAGATCGTGAAGCTGCATTTGCTACTCCTCTACAATCTCGACAAGGTGCTTGACCTTGAAGATCATGCCGCGGACGGACTCGTTGTCAGCAATCTCGCGAACCTCGCGGATCCTGTGGAGACCGAGGGCACGGACAGTACGGACCTGATCCTGCTTGCAACCGTTGGTGCTACGGACCTGCTTGATCTTGATGGTGTCAGCCATGCTTAGTTCTCCTTACCGACGAACATCTCGGAGACCGTCAGGCCACGGCGAGCCGCGACGTCCTCAGGGCTGGAGAGCTCCTTGAGGCCCTCGACGGCAGCCTTGATGATGTTGAGGCCGTTGTCGGTACCGAGGGACTTGGACAGGACGTTCTTGATGCCAGCAAGCTCGAAGAGGGGACGCACAGCGCCGCCGGCGATAACGCCGGTACCCTCGACAGCGGGCTTGATGATGATGCGGCCGGCACCAAAGTGACCGAGAACCTCGTGCGGGATGGTGCCCTCTTCGGTCACCGGCACGTGGAACATGTTCTTCTTGGCATCGAGAGACGCCTTGGAGATGGCCAGGGGCACCTCAGCGGACTTGCCCATGCCAACGCCGACGTTGCCCTTGCCGTCGCCAACGACGACGAGAGCGACGAGGCTCATGCGACGACCACCCTTGACGGTCTTCGACACGCGGTTGATGTAAACGACGCGCTCCTCGAACTCGGAGGCCTCGCGCTGCTGCTTCTGATTACGAGCCATGTGCTACATACCTCCTAGAACTCGAGACCGGCGGCACGAGCACCGTCGGCGAGGGCCTTGACGCGGCCATGGTAGATACGGCCACCGCGATCGAAGGCGACCTTGGTGATGCCGGCCTCGATGGCGCGCTTGCCAACGAGCTGACCGACCTTCTCCGCAGCCTCCTTGTTCGAGGTGTGGGTGCCCTTGAACTCGGCCTCGAGGGTCGAGGCGGAGACGAGCGTCAGGCTGGAGCCCTTGCTGTCGTCGATGATCTGGGCATAGATGTTGGCGTTAGTACGGGTCACGCGAAGACGCGGACGCTCGGCGGTACCCGAGACCTTGCCGCGAACACGACGCTGACGACGCTTGAGGCCTTCCAGCTTCGCCTTATGCTTGTTCATACGTAAACTCCTAAAAAGGTTGATCTTGCCAGCACCTGACGGGGTGCTGGTCTTATGCGAGTAAGTCGGTTACGACTACTTGGCGGCCTTACCCAGCTTGCGGCGGATGTGCTCGCCAACGTAGTGGATACCCTTGCCCTTGTAAGGCTCGGGAGGACGATGACCGCGGATCTCAGCGGCGATCTGACCGACCTGCTGCTTGTTGATACCCTTGACGTTCACGTGGGTGTTGTCGGGAACCTCGAAGGTGATGCCCTCGGGAGCCTCGACGATCACGGGGTGCGAGAAGCCCAGGGAGAACTCGAGGTTCTTGCCCTTCTGCTGCACGCGGTAACCGACGCCGGCGAGCTCGAGCTTCTTCTCGAAGCCCTCGGAAACGCCAACAACCATGTTGTGGATGAGGGCGCGGGTGAGGCCGTGGCGGGCACGGGTCTCACGCTCGTCGTCGGGACGGGAAACGGTGAGGACGTTGTCCTCGACGTTGATAGCGAGCTTCTCATAGACATCGAGCTCGAGCTGGCCCTTGGGGCCCTTGACGACAACATTGTTGCCGTTGACTGCCACTTCGACTCCGGCGGGAATCTGGACAGGCTTATTACCGATACGAGACACGGTGATCTCCTTTCCTTCTACCTACCGAGCGAATTACCAGACGTAAGCGATGATCTCGCCGCCGACGTTGTGCTTGCGAGCATCGCGGTCGGTCATGACGCCATGGCTGGTGGAAATAATGGCGGTACCAAGGCCACCGCGGACGCGGGGCATGTCGGCAACGCCGGTGTACTTACGCAGGCCCGGCTTGGAAATGCGGCGAATGCCGTTGATGACCTTAGCCTTCTTGGGACCATACTTAAGCGTGATGTGCAGAGTCTTCTGGGGAACGGTGTCCTCGACATCGTAGCCCTCGATGTAGCCCTCCTCGTGCAGAACACGAGCGATCTCGACGAGCTTCTTGCTGCTCGGCATGGAGACCGTGGCCTTGTTCACAGAGTTAGCGTTACGGATGCGCGTAAGCATATCTGCGATCGGGTCTGTAAGGTTCATACAGATTCTCCTTCGTTCTTGATGAACACGTGCTCTTGGTTCTTCGCCGCCCTTAACGGCAAAGCCTAACTAGCGCGTTTTCCCTGTTCCAAACGGATGCTTGAAACGCTGGTAGTGACTTACCAGCTGGCCTTCTTAACGCCGGGAAGCTCGCCCTTGAGTGCAAGCTCACGGAAGCAGACACGGCACAGGCCGAACTTGCGGTACACAGAGTGCGGACGGCCGCAGCGCTGGCAGCGCGTGTACTCACGAGTAGAGAACTTCTGCTTGCGATTGCACTTGACGATCATCGATGTCTTAGCCACTTATATCCTCCTCACATAGAGTATTGTTCGCCCCAAACGCCGCCCCCTTGTGGGAACGGCGCTTATAGGGCAGGTGAACCTATTTCTTGAACGGGAAACCGAAGGCGTCCAGAAGGGCCTTGGCCTCCTCATCGGTGTTGGCGGTGGTCACGAAAGTGATGTCCATACCACGCTGGTGATCGACGGAATCGAAATCGATCTCGGGGAAGATGAGCTGCTCGGTGACGCCCATGGAGAAGTTACCACGGCCGTCGAAGCTCTTGGCGGAGATGCCGCGGAAGTCGCGGATACGGGGGATCGCGACGGAGGCCAGACGATCGAAGAACTCCCACATACGGTCGCCACGCAGGGTAACCTTGCAGCCGATCGGCATACCAGCGCGCAGGCGGAAGGTAGCGATGGACTTGCGGGCGCGGGTAATCATCGGCTGCTGGCCGGTGATGGCGCGCAGGTCGCGCACGGCACCGTCGATGGCCTTGGAATCGGTAGCGGCCTCGCCGACACCCATGTTCACGACAATCTTCTCAAACTTGGGGATCATCATGACGTTCTCGTACTGGAACTTGTCCTGAAGCTGCTGCTTGACCTCGTTGTTGTACTTGGTCTTCAGACGCGGCACATACTTCTCTTCTGCCATTGTTCACTCCTTCTTGGGGTTTTAAGCACGGGGCGTGGCCACGATGGGTTGTCCTCGTGCCTCCTGGCTGCATCCGCGCCGCTCATGGCATTTTGCGGTTTGGACTCGACGCAGCAGGAGCCGACAAAACAATCGGTACTATACGCGCATTGGGTGCGTATTTCCAGAAAAACCTCGTCTGCCTGCACAACTCCACAACTCCCCCGCACAAATGGGTCCGCATGCGACGGAGGAATACGGATCCTTTGGCAGTTGCGGTGAAATAGTTCCTGGCTGACCGCCCGTCAGGCTTATCTAGGAACTATTTCACCGCAACTTAGGCGGTCCATGGTGACAGAGGAACGAGAGTGGATTATCGGACGCATGAGAGTGGATTATTGGACGCACGACCAACGAGAGTGGATAATCTCCCGCTTTTGATCATGATTCAGGCCAAAAATGGGAGATTATCCACTCTCGATGGAGTCTCTCGTTTCCCGGGGATTGCTTTGGCTGGAGCTTGATGCCTACTTGAGCGTGATGCAGGAAGCGAGGGTTTTGCAGAAATCCACCTGGGACAATCCAAGGGGTCGGGTCTGGTCTGTCCCGCCTCCTGTCACGATAAATACCCAATTTCCTGATGAGGCCACTCCGATTTTCTCACTCATCACGTTGCCTGTGGTGCCGAAGCCTCCGACGTTTTTGGGGTCGTAGGCTCTCAATTCAACAACAATCGCATCAGTGTCATCTTCCCCGTTTGTAATGTGGACTGTCCAACCATACTGATAATCCGTCTTTGTAACCTTGTATTCGTCGATCGGGAACCAGTCCGGCAAAACCATGACGCAATCGTCGGTTTCGATGGTTCTTGCCTGCCTTGCCTCTTCTGCCTGGCGTTTGGCCTCTTCCTCGGCTTGCTTGGCGGCTACGGCGTCGTCGCGGCGTTTGGTTGCGGTCTGGGCCAGCGCTTCGGCATCAATAGAAAAGCCTGCCTTCTTGGCGTCTGCGTCTTCCTCGGCGTATTTCTTGGCGGCGGCAATCTCGTCGTCGGTCACCTCGGTTGCCTCGACCGGGGCGAGCGAAACGCTGCCGGTATCGACGGTCTTTTTGGCCTCCGCCTTCTTGCTAACCTTGACGTCAACTTTCTCGCTCGGTACGGCGTAGATGGTGCCGTCGGCCGCAATGGGAGAGGCCGCAACCTCGGCCTCATAGCTGCCGCGACGAAGCTCAACGCCCGCTCCCGTGCTGTCGACATAGCGAACGACGTCGACCTTCTTGCCGCGCGCCTCCTTGCCGGTGATGTGCAGCGGCAGCCTGCTCGCGCCAGCCGATGTGTCCCACCCCTCGGCCGAAACCGTAAACCGAACGGCGTGCTTTGCGGCGAGGGCTTCCTGCTCGGCCGCCTCGCGCGCCTGCTCGGGTGCATAGATACCAAAGTAGTAACCGGCTCCGCCACCCACAGCGAGCAGCGCCACCACCACGGCAGCGATGATAAACGGCTTCTTGGAACGTTTGGGGCTGGACGCGACCGCCTCAGCCGCCATATCGACTTGCTGCGACCCGGTAGGTGCTGCGGCATCAACGGGCGAGGGGTTCGCCCCTCCCGTTTGCGCTTGATCATCTGGTGCGACGGATGCGCCGCATACGGCACAGAACTGGGCTCCGTCCTCGATTTTCGACCCACAGTTTCGGCAGAACATCCAAGCTCCCCCTCGTTCGACGCCCGTTCAAGACGGGCATGTTTGAGCGCCCGCGCACAGGGCGGAACGCAATCTCTTCTAAGCATATGCTAGGAGCGAATTGTCAAACGTTGTTGCGCAACATTGCCGAGTGAAGCTTTTACCCCCAACCAACCCCACATAAGTTGCGGTGAAATAGTTCCTGGCTGACCGCCCGTCAGGCTTATCTAGGAACTATTTCACCGCAACTTATTGGTGGGGATGCGATTAGCGTTTGCGGGGGACGAGTTTGGTGCGGCGCAGGTGGATCATCTCGGCGGCGATGGAGATGGCGATCTCTTCGGGATCCTCGGCCTCGATGGCGACACCGATCGGCAGGTGCAGCTCGCCGATTTGCTCCTGCGTAAAGCCCTCCTGCTCCAGGCGGGCGCGCACAAAGGCCGTCTTGCGGCGCGAGCCCAAGCAGCCCAGATAGGCGGGTTTGGCGCGCATGGCCTGAATCACCACGTCGATATCGGACTTGTGACCCGCCGTGGCGACGACCACCAAGTCGCGCGGACCGATGGGACACAGCTCGCTCAGGTTCTTGTAATCGACCAGACGACGGTCGTAAACACCGGGCACCCATTCGGGGGTCAGCGTGCCGGGGCGGTCATCGCACGCCACAACGGCAAAGCCCGCCGCCGTGAGCACCCGCGCCGTCGCGGCGCCCACGTGTCCACAGCCAAAGATGTAGGTCAGGCCCTCGGGGCAGAGCGTCTCGATGTGCGCCGGGGGAATCTCGGAAGCAGCGTTGGTGTAGGTGACCTTACTCCCCTCCTCCACCAGCGAAAGCCCGGGGCAGCCCGCAATGGTGCGGCGCGATTCCTCGCCATGGTACTCAGCCACATCGCCCTCGAGCGCGCTCGCGACAAACGGCTCAAAGTCGATGACGAAGTCGCCGATGCGCCGATAGGCCAAGACGTCGGCGATTTCCTGGAACAACGGTGCCTGGGTCGCATCCAGATGCAGGTAGCACAGGCAGATGGCTCCGCCGCAGATCATGCCGGTATCGGAGTTCTCGCCGCCCATGGTGTAGCGGACCAGACGCGATTGCCCTGCGGCCAGCAGCTCGCGCGCCTCATCCAGCGCAAAGAGCTCAATCTTGCCGCCGCCGATAGTGCCCGTCTGGCTTCCGTCGGCAAAGACAGTCATCCATGCGCCCACACCGCGCGGCGACGACCCCGCCGTACCGGCCACGACCACGAACTCGCACGTCTCGCCAGCACGCAGGGCGGCAAGCGCCGCATTCACAACATCGAGCTTTTCCATTACCGCCTTCTATCCTCTAAAGACATCGGTGAGCATGGCGAGCGCCTCGAGCACGCCGCCGCCGACCGACGTCGCTTTGTCCGAAATGTAGTTGATATAGCTGGCATCGCCGCGCGGATCGACATCGGCGCATTTAAAGCCCTCAGTCACCTGCACGCCGTTCGCCAAAAGCCCGCGCAGACAGCCATCGATCTGCGTGCACATGGGCGTGTCGCCCGCATAGCCAATCACGTCTCCGGCGCTCACGATGTCGCCGATTGCGCGGTCGGACCGAAACACACCGGCGGCGGGGCTGTGGATAACACGCTCCTTGCCATAGCCGGCGATAACGCCCGGCACGCCCGTGTTGGGCTGGGGCGAACCTTGGGTAATGACACGGCCGAGAAAATGCCCGCGCATGGTCTCGACCACGGCGTCGCAGTCAACCGGCGCGGTAAAGCCCGGCCCCACGGCGATGACGGCAGGCGCCATGTCGCGCATGGTGCCCAAGTTGCGCTTAGCCAAAATCGCGTCGACCACAGCCGCGGGTTTCAGCTCGCCGAGCATCCTGGCCTGGGGGTCCACCACAACGGCGACGTCTCCAGCCTCGGTAATCGCAAGCGCCTCAGCCGGCGTCTGTGCCAAGCGAGCGCGAATGCCTTCGACCTCGACCTCGCCCAGGCGAATGGCCTCGCAAAAACAGATTGTGCGGCGGATGCACGTGGGAACCGCGATATCGGCCATAACGACCGACACGCCGGAGCGCACCAAGCGAGCGGCGACGCCCGTGGCGATATCGCCGGCGCCGCGAACATAAACGAGCATTCCCGGGGCACCTCCCTGTGCTACGGTTTGAGCAGAGCAAAAGCGGTTCGACCGCTACTCTGATGATTATTTATTATCACAGTATTATACGGCGGTGAACAGATGGAAACGACGAGCGGAAACCTTGCCTTCGCGCTCAAGATCGAGCCGGGCATTACCGCAATTATCGGCAGTGGCGGCAAGTCGACGCTGCTGAAGACGCTGGGCCTTGAGCTTATGCGCGCTGGCGGCCGCGTGCTCCTCTGCACCACCACGCATATGTTTCCCGTCGCCGGCGTGCCATGGGACGGGTCGAGCCGTCGCCTGGACGCCGCACCTTGGAAGCCAGGGACCCTGCATGTTCCCGGCTGCACCTGCGAGGCATGCGCGGGACTTGTCCGCGGAAGCATCTGCCAGGCGGGTGTTTTGGACCCGGAGACAGGCAAGCTCTCCGCCCCCGCTGAGCCGCTCGACCAGCTGGCGCAGCGCTTTGACTATGTGTTGGCCGAGGCAGATGGCAGCAAGCGACTCCCGCTCAAGGCCCACGCCGCCTGGGAGCCGGTGATTCCCTCCGGCACGGCAAACGTTGTCTGGGTCGTCGGCGCCTCGGGGCTGGGCAAGCCCGTCGCCGAGGTTGTCCACCGCCCCGAGATCTTCTGCGAGCGCTGCGGCTGCGAGCCCACCGACACCGCCACCCCAGAGCGCGTCGCCATGGCGCTCAATGCCGAGGTGCAGGCGCTGGGACTCGGCACCGCACGCGTCATGCTCAACCAAGTCGACACGCTTGCCGACCCAACGACGGCAGATCGCTTCGAGGCCGCCCTCGGCCGCCTCATCGTCGCTAGCAGCCTCAAATAGCCGGCGCTGCCCCACCAGACATATAAGTTGCGGTGGAATAGTTCCTGAAACGGCCTATTTGGCGGCTAAACAGGAACTATTTCACCGCAACTGCGGAGGGGGTCCGGCGGCCTTCCTGCTAGCGGGGGACGTAGCGGCCGGGTTGGGCCCCGGTGGGCTCGCCGTCGCGCGCGGCCAGCACGCCGTTCACAAACACGGCCTTGGCGCGGCCATGCGCCTCAAAGCCCTCGAGCGGTGTGTAGTCCACGTCCTGATGCTGCGTTACGGCACTGATCGTCCAACGCGCGCTCGGATCCCATACGCACACATCGGCGTCGGCGCCCTCGGCAAGACAGCCCTTGCGTGGATACATGCCAAAGACGCGCGCCGGGTTCTCGCTCATCAAGCGGCACAGATCCTCGGGGCCCAGCTGTCCCTCAAAGCTCGTAGCGATCGCAACGGGGCGATGCTCCACACCGGGCCCGCCGTTGGGAATCGCGCGGAAGTCGTCGCGCCCGCGGTCCTTTTGCCCGTGCAGGTTAAAACTGCAGTGGTCGGTCGCGATGGTATCGATCTCGCCGGCCACAAGCGCCTCGCGCAGTGCCGCACGGTCACCCGCATGGCGCAACGGCGGGCTCATCACATACTTGGCACCCGCAAAGCCGTCCTCGCCCTGCTCCAAGTAGCAAGTATCGTCGAGCATCAGATACTGGGGGCAGGTCTCGACATAGATATTCTTCTGCCCGCGCGCCTTGGCGGCACGGATGGCCTCGAGCCCCAGCTTGGTCGAAAGGTGCACCACGTTGACCGGAGCGTCGCCGGCCAAGTGCGCCAGATACAGCAGACGGCTCACGGCCTCAGCCTCGCACACACTGGGGCGGCTAAGCGCATGGCCCTCGGGGCCATGAATACCCTGCTCAAACACGCGCTTCTGCAGCTCATTCACCAGCGTACCGTTCTCGCAATGCACGCACAGTATGCCGCCAATACGCTTGAGCTCCTCCAGCACCTCGAGCGTCTCGGCATCGTCCAGGCGCAGATGATCGTAGGCAAAGTAGGTCTTAAACGACGATACGCCCGCCTCGCGCATGGCCGAAAAATCGGCGCGGTTGCGCTCGTTCCACTCGGCAAGCGCCATATGAAAAGCGTAGTTGGCCGTGCAGGTCCCGTCGGCGCGGCGATGCCACTCGGCCAAGGCATCGGGCATGGTCACGCCGCGATCGGCCGTCGCGTAGTCCACGATGGTCGTCGTGCCGCCACAGGCAGCCGCGCGCGTACCGGTCTCAAAGCTATCGGCCGTCCAATCCATGCCGGTCCAGCACTGCATGTGCGTGTGGCCATCGATAAAGCCGGGAAACACCCAGCAGCCCGCGGCATCCTCGACGGTATCGCCCTCGGCCGGCTCAATCGCCGCGGCGATCCGCACGATCTTATCGCCATCCATGGCAAGATCCGCGCAGCGAAGCCCCTGTGGCGTCACGAGCGCGCCGTTTTTGATGATGATCATTATTGCTCCTTATTGATTGATGCAGTTGGCCACGCGATCAAAATACGAGCAGGCGGCGATATGCTCCGTTACGCGTTGCTGTCCCTTGGCGGTATCGACATCCCACAGCTCGTAGGCACGCGCCTCGACCAGCACCACGTCGATACGGTCCTTGAGAATCGAACCGCCACCGTCCTTGCCCTCAAGACACATGAGTGCATCGAACAGTTCCGCCGGAAAGAGCACCGGGCTCGAAGGCTCACCGTTGCACGCAAGACGCACCGGATGCTTGCGGCCACGCTCATCAAATGCACGAACCATAGCCTCAAAAGAATCCGCGCTCACAAGCGGCTGGTCGCCCGGCAAAAAGAGGCAACCCTTCCAGCCGCGACTCGCCCCCCACGAAAGGCCCGCGCGGACGCTTTCGCTGCGCAGCTTGCCATCGTGCAGCACGCACGGGCAATGCTTGTCCTCGCAAATCTGGGCGACCTCGGGCCAACGCGTCGAAACCACAACGTCAAAGCCCCGGGGAACCGAATCGATAGTCCAGGCAATCAGCGGCTTGCCATAGATATCGGCAAGCATCTTGTTAGAGCCAAACCGCTTGCCCTCGCCCGAAGCCATAATGACGCAACCGAGTTTCATCTCCGCAAACCTCCCCTGGCTGCCTTGGACACCATAGTTGCTATACCCACCATAGCAAGCTCGCACTCCGTCGAAACAGGCACGCACTCGTTTTCCAGCGAACGCCCCCCCCCCGGCTCCCCATAGCACAAAGGAGGGCGCCCCGCGACGCAGGGCACCCTCCTCAATGGTGCAGATATGCCTACTCAGCGTCGCCGGTAAACGTGGTACCGGTCTTGCCGGCAAGACCGTCACGCGCCTTCTCGAGCAGCGTGATGAGCGCCGTGCGGCCCGGCTTGCTCTCGGCAAACGTCGAGGCGGCCTGAACCTTGGGCAGCATGGAGCCGCGACCGAACTCGTTGGCCTCGGACAGACGCTTTACGTCAGCCGCGGTCAGTGTGTCGAGCCACTGCTCGTGGTCGGTGCCAAAGCCAATGGCAACCTTCTCCACGGCCGTCAGGATAATCAGGGCATCGGCGTCGAGCTGCTCGGCGAGCTTCTCGGCCGCAAAGTCCTTATCGATGACGGCGGCAGCGCCCTTAAGGTGGTTGCCCTGGGCCTTGGTGACGGGGATACCGCCACCGCCGCAGGAAATCACCACGTGGTTGGTCTCGACGAGCGACTTAATGGTGTCGAGCTCGACGATGTTCACGGGCTTGGGCGAGGCAACCACGCGACGGAAGCCCTGCTTCTCGTCGTGGATGAACTGGTAGCCGCGGTCGGCCTCCAGCTCCTTGGCCTCGGCCTCGCTCATCCACGGACCGATCGGCTTGACCGGGTCGGCAAAGGCCGGATCGTCCGCCGCAACCTCGACCTGGGTGAGCACGGTGGCGACACCCTTGTCGATGTTGCGGTCGAGCATTTCCTCGCGCAGGGCGTTTTGCAGGTCATAGCCAATGTAGCCCTGGCTCATGGCGCCGCAAACGGACAGCGGGCAGGGAATGTACTTCTGAGGGCTAGAGCGCGTGAGCTCTGCCATCGCGTTGGCGATCATGCCCACCTGGGGACCGTTGCCATGCACGACGACAACCTCGTTGCCCTCCTCGATCAGGTCGACGATAGCCTTGGAAGTCGTCTTGACGGCCTCCATCTGCTCGGGAAGGTTGGCGCCGAGGGCGTTTCCACCCAGGGCGACAACAATACGCTTAGCCATTTCTCAACCCAGCTTTAGGCCTGGAACCAACGGGCGGTGTTGCGCTCGTCGAGGGCCTTGAGGGTAGCGGCGGGATCGGCAACCTTCTGCAGGAACATCATGGCTGCGATAGCGTACGGCTTGTAGCTGGCCTCCTTGTACATGCCCACACGGTGCATGTCGAAGACGTCGGCGTTGACCTCGCCGTGCTCGCAGGAGACACCGGAGATGTCGGCGGGCAGCGGATGCATAAAGATGGTGTCCTGGCCGTTGGCGGTCTTCTCCATGAGCTCGGTCGTGGAGCACCAATCCTGATGCGTAGCGTTCTGAGCGAGCAGCTCCTTCTCGAGCGCAGCGATGCCGGCGTCGTCGCCCTCGGCGTACAGATTGGTGCGCTTCTCCATGGCGGCAAACGGAGCCCAGCTCTTGGGGATCACGATGTCGGCGCCCTCGAAGGCCTCGGCCATGGTGTTGACCTGCTTAAAGGTGGTGCCGGACTCGGCGGCGTAGCCCTTAGCGCGCTCGACGACCTCGGGCATGAGGTCGTAGCCCTCGGGGTGAGCCAGGGTGACGTCCATGCCAAAACGGGGCAGCAGGCTGATCAGCGACTGCGGGCAGGACAGCGGCTTGCCGTAAGAGGGCGAATAGGCCCAGGTGACAGCAACCTTCTTGCCCTTGAGGTTCTCGAGACCGCCAAACTCGTTGATGAGGTAGAGCATGTCGGCAGAGGACTGCGTGGGGTGATCGGAGTCGGACTGCAGGGAGATAAGCGTGGGACGGTGATCCAGAACGCCGTCCTCGTAAGCCTGCTGCACGGACTCGGAGACCTCGGCCATGTAGGCGTCGCCCTTGCCGATGTACATGTCGTCGCGGATGCCGATGACGTCGGCCATGAAGGAGATCATAGTAGCGGTCTCGCGGACGGTCTCGCCGTGAGCGATCTGGGACTTCTTCTCGTCCAGGTCCTGCAACTCAAGGCCGAGCAGGTTGGCGGCCTTGGAGAAGGAGAAGCGCGTACGGGTGGAGTTGTCGCGGAACAGCGAGACAGCCAGACCCGAGTCGAAGATCTTGGACGAAACGTTGTTCTCGCGCAGCTCGCGCAGAGCGTCGGCGACGATGTAGAGCGCCTTGAGCTCATCGGTGGTCTTGTCCCAGGTGTGCAGGAAGTCGCTGCCGTACATACCCTTAAAATCGAGGCCGTTCAGCTGCTCGACGAGCTCGGTAAACTTAGCGTCCATGTAAATATCCTTTCTAAAGGTGAAACGATCGCAATGAGTAGATGCGCTCCGGCATGCGCGTGTGGCTAGAACATGCAGAGCGCTATGACGAGGACCCGCTACCGTCGAGGAAGCATGGGAGATAACGACCGCGGGCCCCAAGTCAACAGGAGGTGCCGGGGGCATAAACTGTCCCCGGCTCAACAAGATCGAGGAATGGGACTAGTCGATCTTGTTGTTGGTCAGACCGGCACGGAACACGGTGGCGTCGCCATCGGCCTGGCTCGGATCGTAGAGGTTCAGGGCAGCCACATACATGGCGGCAGCGGTGACCAGGTCGTCCTTGTAGGTGACCTCGTTGGGAGCGTGAGCCTGAGACTCGGCACCCGGGCCAAAGCCGACGCAGGGGATGCCATAGCGGCCCTGGATAGAAACGCAGTTCGTGGAGAAGGTCCACTTGTCGCACAGCGGACGACCGGTGCGCTTGTCCATGCTGGGCTCGCAGCCGATGCGCTCGTCACCGAACATGGCCTTGTGGGCGTCGACGAGGGCCTTGACGTGCGGAGCGGTCTCCTTGTTAATCCACGTGGGGAAGTAAGCCTCGGTCTCGTAGACCTCGCCGGTCCAGGACGGACGGTCGTACATGTACATGGAGACCTTCACGTCGTCGCCGTACTTCTTGGCGGCCGGCAGGTTGCGGATCTCGTCCAGGCAGGACTCCCAGGTCTCGCCGGCGGTCATGCGACGGTCGATGGAGATGGCGCAGGAGTCAGCGACGGCGCAGCGGCTGGGGCTGGTGTAGAAGATCTGGCTGACGGTGCAGGTGCCGCGGCCCAGGAAGCGGGCGTCCTCGAAGTGCTCGGGGTTGTACTTGGGATCGAGCATCTTGACGAGGCCCTTGATGTCGGTCGACTCGTCGCAGCCGTTGTTGTTGAGGGCGCGGACGTCGGCGATGATGTCGGCCATCTTGTAGATGGCGTTGTCGCCGCGGTCGGGAGCGGAGCCGTGGCAGGAGGTGCCGTGAACGTCGACGCGGATCTCCATGCGGCCACGGTGGCCACGATAGATGCCGCCGTCGGTGGGCTCGGTGGAAATGACGAACTCGGGCTTAATGCCGTCCTTGTTGTAGATGTACTGCCAGCACATGCCATCGCAGTCCTCTTCCTGGACGGTGCCGACGACCATGATCTTGTAGCCCTCGGGGATGAGGCCCATGTCCTTCATCATCTTGGCAGCATAGGTAGCAGAAGCCATGCCGCCCTCCTGGTCGGAGCCGCCGCGGCCGTAGATGATCTCGTCGGTCTCGTAGCCCTCATAGGGATCGGCATCCCAGTTCTCGATGTTGCCGATGCCGACGGTGTCGATGTGAGAGTCGATGGCGATGATCTTGTCGCCCTCGCCCATAAAGCCCATAACGTTGCCCAGGCCGTCGACCTTGACCTCGTCATAGCCAAGGTTCTCCATCTCGGCCTTGATGCAGGCAACAACCTCGCCCTCCTCGCAAGACTCAGAGGGGTGGCTAATCATTGCGCGAAGAAAACGCGTCATATCAGCACGATGGGACTCCGCAGCAGCCTTGATAGCGTCGAAATCGAGTTCTTTAGCCATTACAGTCAACCTTTCATTTGAAGGAAACTACCTGTGAGTTGGCGGAGCGATACCTATTTACTCCGCTGCTCGGACAGTCCTGCGCAAGACGGAAAGCACATTAAGTGCTTTCCTTTGCGTGCGGAACTCGCGACGGAGCAAATAGGTATCGCTCCGCCTCCCGAGTTCATACATCTGCAGGACATAGGGGGTCTGATAGAAATTTGGCGCGGCGCGTTGCGCCGCCCAGTACTAGCAGGTGGGGTACTCGCCCTCCCAAACGATGCGACGGTACTGATCCGGATCGGTGTCGCCCTCGGTGGAGAAGCAGAGCACGGAGCTCGTCTTGTCCAGGCCGATGAGCTCCTTGAGCTCGGCGTACTCGGGATCGAGCATGAGGGTCTCGACCAGGCCGGTGGTCACTGCGCCGGACTCGCCGGAGATGACGCGCGGGTCGCCCTTCTCGGGGGCGCCCAGGGTACGCATGCCGCGAGCGGTGACCCAGTCGGGGCAGGACACGAACGCGGTGGTGTGGTTGCGCAGGATATCCCAGCCCAGGATGTTGGGCTCGCCGCAGCACAAGCCGGCCATGATGGAGGGCATATCGCCGTCCACGATGCGCGGGTCGCCGTCGCCGGCGGCAGCGCCCTTGTACAGGCAGGCGGCAGGAGCGCACTCGACCACGACGAAGGTGGGCGGGTTATCGGGATACAGGTTGGTGAAGTAGCCCACCACGGCGCCGGCGAGCGAGCCTACGCCAGCCTGGACAAAGACGTGCGTCGGGCGGTTGATAGCCATCTCGCGCAGCTGCTCGGCAGCCTCGGAAGCCATGGTGCCGTAACCCTCCATGATCCAGGACGGAATCTTCTCGTAGCCCTCCCAGGCGGTGTCCTGAACGATGACGCCGCGCTCGCAGGCATCGGCCTCGGCGGCGGCCATGCGCACGCACTCGTCGTAGTTGACCTCTTCGATGGTCACCGTGGCGCCCTCGGCGGCGATGTTATCGAAGCGGGGCTTGGTGGAACCCTTGGGCATGTGCACGACGGCCTTCTGGCCCAGCTTGTTCGCAGCCCATGCCACGCCGCGGCCATGGTTGCCGTCGGTGGCGGTAAAGAAGGTAGCCTGGCCAAAGTCCTTGGCAAGCTGATCGGAGGTCAGGTAATCGAAGGTGCACTCGGCAACGTCCTTGCCGGTCTCGTCGGCAATGTAGTTGGCCATGGCAAACGAGCCACCCAGAACCTTAAAGGCGTTGAGGCCAAAGCGATAGCTCTCATCCTTAACGCACAGGTTGGACAGGCCCAGGCGCGCAGCCTGGCCGTCCAGGCGGGCAAGCGGAGTGACGGTGTACTGGGGGAACGACTGGTGGAAGGCGCGGGCCTTCTTCACGTGGTCGAGACTCATGATTCCCAAGTGCTTGTCATCGCTCTTGGGCATCGTGTTGCCCGCCCACTGGATCTTATCGGCCATACGGTGAACTCCTTAAGTCCTCTCTTGCCGGCCCCCGCATACGCGTTTCAGCCGTTCCCATTCATGCGGCTGAACTTTTATGTGGATGCCAAACAAAAAGTTTGTTAGCAATGTTCTATCACACTTTTTGATTGGCAAACCTAACAAATTGTTTGTTGCCGTAATCGGTACTATTTCGCCGCCGAACGGTAACATAACGCAGCGACGCTTTCGTTATTTGCGAACAAGTGGGGTTTATGGCACAGTGTGCCCAAACTAATTTTTAGGAAGGCACCCATGACCCCCGCACAGATTGAGTTTTACAAGCGTCTTGCACACGGCCTGGCGCTCCAGTTTGGCCCCAACTGCGAAGTCGTCGTCCACGACTTGGAAACCGAGGACGTGGACCACTCCATCGTAGTGATCGAAAACGGCCACGTCAGCGGGCGCAAGCTGGGTGACGGCCCCAGCCATATTGTGCTTGAGTCCATGCACGATGGCACCACCGACGTGCACGACCGCGAGCCATACCTCACCAAAACCGCCGATGGCAAGCTGCTCAAGTCCTCGACCATCTTTATCCGCAACGACGAGGGCAAGCCCGTCGGCATTTTGGGCATTAACTTTGACATTACGCTTATGAAGGCTTTTGAGCGCTCGCTCGACGCCTTTACCGGCACCGGCGGCACGGGCTACACCGAGCCCGAGCCCATTACCAAAAACATCGGCGACCTCCTCGAAGACCTGCTGCGCGAGTGCGAACAGTTTGTGGGCAAGCCTGCAGCCCTTATGACCAAAGACGAGCGCATCCGTGCCATTGGCTACCTCGACCGCCGCGGCGCCTTCCTCATCTCCAAGTCGAGCGAACGCGCCTGCGAGTTCTTTGGCATCTCTAAGTACAGCTTCTATAGCTACCTCAACGAGGCAAAGGCTGCCGCCGGCGACAAATAGCCAGCGCGCCCGCATCCCTCCCCTTTTGGGCGCGAGTTCTGGAATGCGCGAATCCGAGAGTCGGCCGCAAGGCAAGTTCCATATAATCGATGAATGTGAGTATTTCGAAAGGATGGAACAAGATGGGGTCGAGCAACGCATCACGCAACGGCCGCGGAGGCACCGCTTCTGGCGCCAGGCATGCGAAACACGCGTTTGACGAGGGCGAAGAGGGCCTGTTTGCGCTGAGCCTCGACGACGTGATGAGCGACCGCCCCTGGACCGCCGAGGAACTCATGGGCGGCGGAACTCGCCCGACAAGTGCAAAGCCCGCACCTTTTGCCACGCCCGCGCCGGCATCCGTGCCCGCGGACGACTTTGCCACCCGCCCCATCATGCAGGCAACGCGTAAAGCCGCCCCTGCATCCCGCCCTGCTAGCGATCCGTCCGAGACGGCGGCGTTTCTCGCTGCAGCGGCACGGCGCCCCACGGCAGACAGCGCGATTCGCTACGCTGTCCCGCAGCGGTCGGCATACACGGCTCCTGAGCCCGGGCTCGAGCCGCCTGTCATGGATCTGGATGATCTTTCCAACCGCCAGTTTGCCTTTGATTCCTGGGCGGCGGCAGATCTGGACGAGACCTCGGGCGGCATGCCGGCGCTCGACATTCCGGTAAACCCCCTGTTTGCGGCTGCCGAGGAACGCGACTCCGCATACGACAACCGCCCGAGGAAACAGCCTCGCGCCAGCCGCATCGAAACCGAGGATTACGGTCAAACGTCGAGCGGCTATTCTCGCGACCCATTTGCCGCCACGCCCGCTCCCGATTACAACCAAACGAGCGTAAAGGCAGCCTCGGCATCGTCGTATACCCACGGCACCGATGATGAGCGCGCTGCCGATTACCACACCGAAGAAGAACCGCCGCGCTTTTCGGAGTTTTCGCAGGCGGCAAAGGTTGTCTTTATCGCCATCATCATCGCTCTGCTCGGCGTGATCGCGTTTGAGGGATTCCAGCTATTCCGCGGCCCCACCGCGTCCGAATCGGCAACGCAGAAAGCGGAGGACGACAACCAGTACCTGGACATCAACACCCTCAAGGGCGACCCCAACGACGAAGACGACGAGTAGCGAGGGTTGAGGGAGGGCCGGAAGAGCCGGTGGCACGTTACGGCTCCAAAAGCCCCGCCATAAAGATGGGCAGATACAGCACGTAACCATCGCGGTGAAGATTACATTCCGCAAGTACCAGGGCGTGCTCGATTCCGTAGCCCTTCGTTGCCAGTGCGTTATCGAGCGCCGCGTGGGACTTAAAGCTCTTGCCCGATTTGACCTCGATAGCAAGCACTTCCCCATCGAGCGTCTCCTCAACAAAATCGAGCTCGCCGACCTTTTTCGATGTAAAGTAGCGCAATCTAAATCCATGAGCTTTGAGCTCTTGGGCAACGAAGCCCTCAAACGCCGCCCCCATGTTCATGCCAAAGGCGTCTTCTGCCTCTCCATCAAAAACGCCTTGAGCGACCCTTTTGGAATACGACGACATAAGCATTCCGGTGTCCAGGTAAAACAGCTTAAATAGATTTCGCTGCTCCCCCAATAAAAGGGGTGCCACGGGCGCCGTTACGTTATACACGGGAAGCGCAACGCCTGCCTCCGACAACCAGAGAAAATGATCTGTCACCTGCGAAAAACGTTTGACGCCGTTAATCGACGACAGCTTGAATCGCTTGTTTTTGGAGCCAGCCTCGCTGGGAATCAAATCGTAGATATCGCGAATAACCAAGCGTAGCTCGGGCGGAGCGTACTTTGCGATGTCATCGCGATACAGGGCGTGAAGATCGCGGTGGATGTTTCGAACCTCGTCGACATTGCGCGTCGCCAAGAAGGAATTGACCGCGTCGGGCATGCCTCCCACCACCACATACTGATGGAACAGATCGAGCAAGCGGTCATACAGGTAGCCAGGGAGCTCCCCCTCATCCTTTAGACAGCCTCTGAGCATGTCAAACACGCTGGTACCAACGCCATTTGCCCAGCAAAACTCCTCAAAGTCGAGCGGGTACATCTGGACCTGCTCGACATACCCCACCGGCAGGGAATCGATGCCCTCGAGCTCAACGCCAAGGAGCGATCCGGTAAGGATGTATCGAAAGTCGCCGCGCTGGACCAGGTATTTGATAAACGTCACCACGTTGGGGCATCGCTGCACCTCGTCGATAACCACGACGGTCTTGTTCGCAACCATCGGCTGCGTCGCAGCGATAGACATGCGCATGAGCAGGTCGTCCGCACTTTTCGCCGCCAAAAACGAATCGCGCACGGATGCGTCGGCGATAAGGTCGAACGTCACGACATTTTCGAACGATTCATTTGCAAAGACGTTGACCAAATATGACTTTCCTACCTGTCGGGCGCCCTTGACCAAAAGAGCCTTGTTAGGCGACGAGGCAAGCCAAGATTCAAACTGTGCTTTCGCTTTTCTCTGCAGCATAAGCGGACCCCTTATTACGTGCTGTTTTAGCACTAGAATACACTTTTCCGAGGTTGTTGGGTGCTTATTTCGACACTTTTTCGAAGTTCTAAAGTATTTATTACGACACTTTTCCGTACTTTCTTACGGCCGATTTTGACACTTTTCCGAATTTAAGCTGAATAATTGCCGCGCAATCAAGCGTCGCTTGCACGTCATTTCGCAAGCGCGCTTGATTTGTGTCCGCGCGCGCTGATAGACTCCATCGTGCCCGCAAGGAGCGGGCACGTTTTATCCAGAGTCGGGGTAGAGAGTTGGCTCCACGATCCCGACGCCAACCGGCCAAGAGGCACGGTGGCCCTGCCAACATCGATGAAAGGAGTCTATATGGACAATTTCTCTGTGCGCGATGACCGCAACTTCCACAACCTTGTCGTCAAACCGAATCACATGCATCTTCTGGACAAGCCGAACGGCTATGCCTCGGCCATGGTCAAGAGCAGCCTCTCCCACCAGATGCGCTTTACGGTGCAGAAGCTCGAGAAAGAGCTTTGTGCTGCTGGCAATCCACATGTGTTGAAGATCAAGCTGCTTGGAGACGACTCGCGCGAGCCGTCGAGCTGGAAGCTGTTTGCCGACGGCGTGTGTGTCGCAGACGGTTCGGGAGCCTTTGTCCGCGAGTGCTTCTGCGAGGGAGCCGAGGTGTTTCTGGACCTGTGCCGCGATGCCGTCGAAGCAGCGGAGCTGCACCAGTGGAGCAAAAGGGAGTACGAGCTGTTGAGTACGGCGTGTGGGATTGCGGAGGTGTAGGAGACAGACCAGACAGCTCGTCATACTGGTTAACGCTTCGATTCAAACAGCAGGGCGGAGTCGCGCTTACAGCCCCGCCACGCCAAACCGAATGGCGTTCTCAAAAGGCCTACCTCCCCTCCGCCTTCAGCTTCAGCAGCAGGTCGCCCAGCTCGGGGCACTTGCTGGAAACGCGCGTCTGGGGTCGCTCGCCCATCCCCCATCGCTGGCGGATCTCCTGGGCGCGCGGACTCACGCGGTACTCCCCGTCCATCGCCTGCTTGAGCAACTTGGCGGTTACGCGCGCATCGGCCAGAGCGCTGTGGGCGTGGCCCGTCGACTCATCAAACTCGATGCCAAACCACATTGCCGCGTCGCCCAACGAGACGCGCCCGTGGCTGCCCACGTCCATAATCGAGGTGTAAAACGCCTGCAGGTCAGCCCAGTCCGTAGGAAATGCGGAAAGGCCGATGCGCTTTGCCTGGCACTCGGTCAAAAGCTGTCGACGATCCGTCCCGCTCCAGCAAACTATCTGGGCGGAGTAGCGACCGACCCAATCGCCGAGCCTTTTGATCACCATGTAGAGAGGATCGGCCATCGCGGTGTCCACGGCCGATATCCCCGTAAGCTCGCAGACGGGAAACGCAACGCCTTCGGTAAATTCCGTCTGCACAAACTGCGAGAACTCGCCCATAACGTTGCCGTGGTAATCGAGCTTAACGGCGCCGACCTCGATAATCTCGTTGCGCAGTCCACGGCGCTGGCGTTGCTTTGGCACCGGCGCAAACTCAAGGTCCAGCACGATCTGACGCGCAAAGTTCGTCGTATCGATAGCCGAGATACACGGCGTCTTTTCAGCTGACACGGTTATGGCCTCTCTCTCCGTTGCCTGCCGCTTGTTGCATAAGCGGCTACATTGCCGTAAGGATAGGCGCTCGTGCGGACATGAAGGCGGGACGCAATGCCACGCGCGTTGCTTGCACGCTGTTTGGGTAGTCCCAAAAGAGCATCAGCCCGTTGCGCCATTACAAGCGAACATATATTCGTATTTATGACCGCGCTTTGATAGAATGGCAGTTGTTGACGGCAGTTCCATGTGCCGGGCAGCGCCCTCCATGCGACGGGAGGTGATGCCCATGACCGATCTGATTGATTTCGTGAAGCTCCTGACCGCTTTGGTCTCGCTCCTCACGGCGCTTATCGGACTTTCCGAGGCACTTAAGCAGCGTACGAAGCAAAAGACGATATGAGAAAGCCATTGGGGTCGCCTCCCCCGCGTCGCAGCTTCTTTCCGCGGGCTCGGGGTGCCACA
>CAKUGR010000014.1 GCA_934654775.1 uncultured Collinsella sp. | reverse complement strand
TCTCAAGGTGCACGCCTTGCGGCTCATCCGGTTCGACCGGGCCGCGCGGCAAGGAGATATATTGCCAGACCGGAGGGCCCCCGTGGGCGGGAATCTGGGCGCACACATTTCCTACACATATTGAAACCCTGTTTACGTTTGCCAGCCGTTCTCTACCGCTCACCGAGGGTCTCTTTATAGTGAAGCGTCATATGGCTAAAGCTGATAGGCTCCCTTAGCCAAGGCACAGCCGGCATCGAGCAACTCATCGCGCTCCTCCACCGAGAACCCCTCGGCGTATACGCGAACCACCGGTTCGGTCCCGCTGGGGCGGATCAGCAGCCAGGTGTCATCCTCGAATGCCAAACGTAAACCATCCATATGGCTTACAGCCTGCGGCGCCTTGCCGCAAATCGATTTAGGATTCATGCCAGGAAGCAGCGTTCGCAGCGATTCGGCGTCTTCGGCCTCAAGGCGCAAATCGCGACGCCCATAGCTCGTCTTACCAAAACTGGCCTCGAGCTGATCGACCAAAACGCCCAAGGGCGCGCCCGTCTTTGCCATAAGCTCACACAGAATCAGACAAGCAAGGATTCCATCACGCTCGGGCATATGCGCGGCGATGCCGATACCGCCGGCCTCCTCGCCTCCCATGAGGACGCCGCCCTTCTTCATCTCTGCAGCTATATATTTGAAACCGACCGGCTTAACGGTCACACGACAGCCAAGCGCCTCAGCAATGCGGCGCACGAGCGTCGAACACGAGAGATTGACGACGACACGCCCCTCCAAATTGCGGAATTGAACGAGGTCGCCCAAAACAAGCGCCATGATTTGATGCGGATGAATATATCTACCGCGTTCGTCGACCGCGCCGATACGGTCGGCATCGCCGTCGGTCACCAGGCCCGCGCACGCCCCGTCCTCGACAACCGCACGCTCGCAAGCGTCCACCCATGGCTCAACAGGGTCGGGGCAAATGTCCTCTTGATCGGACGACTGTCCGGCATGAATCTCGTGCACCTCGACGCCTAGCTCCCGCAGCAGGTCGGCAAGATATCCCTGGGCCGCGCCGCCCATGGGGTCAACTACCACACGCAGGTGAGCGGCTCGAATGGCCTCGGCATCGACAAACGATGCCACCGCCTGCATATAGTCAGGAATAATATCCGCGGTGCGATAGCGTTCCTCGATCCCCATCGGCTCGGGGGCCATGGTCTCTTCGAGCTCTTCGATGACATCCTGATTGGCCGTCGAGCCATCTCCCATGCGTAGTTTAAGGCACAGATAGCCCTGTGGATGATGGGACCCCGTCACCATGAGCGCACCGCAGGCCTCGCCGTCATACGCCGCCGCCCACGTAAGGGCGGGGGTCGGGACAGGCCGAGATGTGAGCACTGCGTCCAATCCGTGAGCCGCAAGCACGCCTGCCGCAAGCTCAGCGAACTCGCGCGCCTGCGGCCGGGTGTCGAACCCTATATATACCGTTTTGCCGGGATTGATCTTTTGCCACAGCTCGCCGACGGCATCGGCAATGCGGGCAACGTTGTCGGCGGTAAAGTCGTCGTCGACGCGGGCGCGCCAACCGTCAGTTCCAAAATGAATTATCGCGCACACGCGCAGACACCTCACAGTGCTTGGATCATGGTACGCATGGGGTATACCCGCAACGCTCGCCCAGCAACCTGCCAAAACCGGCATTCACCATTTGGGCAAACGCTACCGGCGATGTGCAAGCAATAAAAAACCGCCCCGTATGGAGCGGTTTTGACCTCTATATATCGAGCGCCTCGGCCATTGCCGCCGTGGTGATCGCCGTGGTTCCACAGCAACTGCCAACCATTGCGGCGCCAGCCTGCTTCCACTCGACGCACGCGCGTGCAAAGGCTTCGGGCGCTTCATGCCACACGGGCCCGTCTGGCGTCTGAACCGGGTCGCCCGCGTTGGGACGAACCGTGACGGGCGTAGTCGCCGATGCAACCATCCTGGGCACTGCGGCGCTCGCGGCCGCAAGTGAACAGCAGTTAACGCCAACCGAGTTTGCGCCGTGCTTTTCGGCGTACAAAACGGCAGCCTCGATGTTGAGGCCATCGCCTAGCAGGTCGCCTTTATCGTCAACGACAAAACTCACCAAAACAGGCATGCCGTCGGCGGCATCCTGGGCGCCGGCAAGCATGGGCTGCAAATTACGGATAGACGTCACCGTTTCGATCAGCAGACCGTCAACGCCAGCATTGAGCAGGGCGTATGCCTGCTCTCGCGAAATGCCTCGGATTTCTCGATATTCGGCAGAGTCTTCGGCAAACCACTCAATGCCGATCGGGCCCATCGAGCCCAGCAGCAGCTGAGGGTGCGCCTGGCGCGCATCGTCGACGGCACCGCGATTGACCTCAGCCACGGACGGCGTAATCTGATCTTGCTTGAGGGCATAGCTTGATGCCTGAAAGGTATTGGTAATGAGCACCTGCGCACCGGCGGCGACATACAGGCGATGGATACGAGAAACCGTCTGCGGCTCGGCAAGGTTCCAAAACGCCGGTGGGATGTCGGCAGCGTCGTATTCACTCATCAGCACGCTGCCCATGGGGCCCTGCGTCAACAGGGTCTCGCTCGACATGCGGCGCATAAGTTCCTCGCCGCCGGGGCGGTTGTAATAACTCGTATCCATATATGTGTTTCGCTATTCCTCGACGCTGATTCCCTGTTTTTCGAGATAGGCGAGCCAGCGGCTCATCGTGTCCTCGGAAAGCGCATGTTCCATCATGCACGCCTCGGAATCGGCACGCTCAAAATCGACGCCGAGCTCCTGGACCAAAAACGTGCGGACAAGGCGATGACGGTACCAGATAGCCGTGCCGACCTCGCGACCACGGTCGGTCAGGATGACCTTACCGTAATGCGATTGCTCGACAAGCTCGGACGCCTTAAGCGCCGAAACTGCCTTATTGACCGATGCCTTGGAGACACCAAGACGCTGCGCGATGTCGACCGATCGCACGCCGCTGGTCTCCCCTTCTTCGCTTTCGATGCGAACCATGCACTCCAAGTAGTCTTCGTTCGCCACCGTTAGGTGCAGCTCGCGCGAGCTATTTGTCGTATCCATGACCTTCCGTCCCTTCTGCGTTCAAAGGCTGATTCTACCCCATCCAAGCGTCGCGGTATGCCGTGGCATACCGTGCTAGAGTTCTTGTTGCACACGACGACCAAGATTGGAGCGGTCCTTATGGAAAACAAGACCACGAACCCCGACGTCCTTGAGCGCTTTTTGCGCTACGTCCAAATCAACACGCAATCCGAGGATGCAAACTGCGACCAGGTGCCTTCGAGCACCGTTCAATTTGACCTTGCCAACATCCTGGCCGAGGAGCTGCGCGAGCTCGGCGCGGCCGATGCCCATGTGACCGAGCATGCCTACGTCTGCGCGCATATTCCTGCGAGCGCAGGCGCGGAGGACAAGCCCGCCCTGGGCCTGATCGCACACCTCGACACCACCGAGGTTGCGCCGGGCGCCGGCGTGAAGCCGCATATTGTGCACTACGAAGGCGGCGACCTGGTCTGCGGTACTGTTGACGGCAAGCCCGTAGCAATGAGCACCGCCAAGCTTCCCGCCCTGAACGACCTTGTGGGTGAGGACTTGGTCTGCAGCGA
Source organism: uncultured Collinsella sp. (assembly GCA_934654775.1). Lineage (GTDB taxonomy): Bacteria > Actinomycetota > Coriobacteriia > Coriobacteriales > Coriobacteriaceae > Collinsella. The sequence continues at coordinate 74,136 of CAKUGR010000014.1, read as the reverse complement.
CGGCACCACGCTGCTGGGCGCCGACGACAAGGCCGGCGTCGCCGAGATCATGGCACTTGTCGCGCGTATCGCTCAGGACCCCTCGCTGCCCCACCCCGCACTCGGCATTTGTTTTTGCCCGGACGAGGAGATCGGTCACGGCGCCGAGCTGTTGGACATCGAGGCCTTTGGCTGCAAGTACGCCTACACGGTCGACGGCGGTCCCATTGGCGAGCTGGAGTGGGAGTGCTTTAACGCCGCCGAGGCAACCGTTCGCTTTGAGGGCCAGTCCATCCATCCCGGTGACGCCAAGGGCCGCATGGTCAACGCGGGCAATCTGTTCTGCGACTTTAACGCGCTGCTCCCTTATGCGCAGCGCCCGGAATACACCGAGGGCTACGAGGGCTTCTATCATCTTGAGGGCGTGTCTGCAACCGTCGACCACGCTACGGCGCGCTATATCGTTCGCGACCACGACGCGGCAAAGTTCCAGCAGAAGCTCGCGCTGATTGATTCCGCCGCAGCCCTGCTCAACCAGCGCCTGGGCGAGGAGCGCGTGACCGTGGAGATTAAGCAGCAGTACCGCAACATGGCCGAGATCGTGTGCGATTACCCCGAGCTGATCGACGTCGCCAAGGAAGCCTACCTTGCTTGCGACGTTGAGCCTCAGGTGCTGCCGATTCGCGGTGGCACCGACGGTGCGCAGCTGTCGTTCCGCGGCCTGCCCTGCCCCAACCTTTCCACGGGCGGCTACTGCTACCACGGCGTTAACGAGTTTGTCCCGGTCAACTCGCTCGTCAAGATGACCGACGTCCTCCAGGAGCTCGTCGCCCGCTTCGCGTAAGCAACTCGAACAATTCAGCTCAACAAAATCGCCCCGTCCTCAAAACCGAGAACGGGGCGATTTTTTGGTGCAATGAGAACAGGTTGACGCGCGCCAGCCTCTTGAAGCAAGGAGTGTCCCAAACTGCCGGCACATAAGGAACGTCCCCAAGTGCCAGACTAGTCGTTTAAGAACGTCCCCAATGACTACCCAACGATCAGTCCGGACCAAGGCAACGCCGATGTTTTGGCAACGACAGCGAAAACCCGCCAGAGCGAGCAAGGTGCCTTGAAACAAGGCGGCGTTGATCTTTTGATCATGCCGCAGAAGTTGAAAGGCAGATTGCCGCTCTGGCGGGTTTGCAGCGTCGAGCCGTTACGGCGTTTGGTAAAACGCCGTAACTTAATAGTTTGCTTCGTAGCCGTTGCCGTCGCCGGTGGGCTCTTCGTAGTAATCGGAGCTATCGCCCGAGTCGCTGGAGTCGTCCGAATCGTCCGAGCTGCCTGACGAAGTGGCGGTACCGTTGGCGTAGTCGTCGGACGTGTTGCTGTTGAGGTCGCCAATCGTGGAGCTAGTACCATCGGACAGGCCCATGGTATTGGGGCCCTTGGGATCCTTACCAGCGTCGACGCGCTCCATCATTTCCTTGAGCTCGTCCTCGTAGACAAAGACGTAGCTCACGCCATCAATCATGGTGCTGTCATCGGCATACGAAGGCAGGTTGGCCGAGTAGATGCCATCGACATCCATGCCGCGCATGGCATTGACCGTAGAGACGATGTCCTGAACGCTCATATCGGTCACGAGCATGTCGGACAGCGAATTGACCAGGTCGAAGACCTTGGTGGCATCGAAGTTGTTGAGGATCTGGTTGGCAAGGGCACCAAGCACCTGACGCTGATGACGCATGCGCGTGTAGTCGCCATCGGCATAGGTGTAGCGGCAACGGGCATAGGTAAGGGCGGTCGCGCCATCCATGTGCTGCTGACCGGCGGTAATCTTGATGTCCAAGTGCTCAGGGTCGTCGACATCGTCGGTTGCGTTAATGTCGATACCGCCGACCGAATCAATCAACGACTGCATACCATCGAAGCTGACCTCGGCATAGTGCGAAATCTGGACACCGCATAGCTCGTTAACCGCCTGAACCATAGCTTCGGCGCCGCCGTAGGTATGGCAGGCGTTGATCTTCATGGTCGAACCGTTGTAGACGACCTTGGTATCACGCGGGATGGAGATGAGCGTCGCCTGCTTTTGCGTGGGGTCGATGCGCGCCAGGATAATCGAGTCGGCGCGGTACGTATCCTCGCCCGGACGCCCGTCGGTGCCAAGGAGCAGCACGTAGAACGGGTCCTTTGCCTCGTCGGTATCGACCAGGATCTGGCGCAGGTTGTCGGTAATGACGTTGGAATCGCCGAGCTTGCCCATAATGGTGGCAAACCACAGGCCGGCGGCAGTCGTTGCGCTCAGCAGCACGCCGAGCACGGCGATGAGCGCGACGCGACGAACCGTGTGGCCGCGACGGCGCTGACGGGCGCGCTCGGAGTAGCGGGCGACGTTATCGCGGCTATAGATCTTGGCCTGCGCACCGGTCGAGGGTCTTCGGGATTCCGCAAGGGGCTTTTTCTTAAACATAGGCAACCTGCATTAGTAGATGACGGGATCGGGAACAGTAGCGTGCTCGACGTGAGCGCCAAGCGCCTGCAGTTTTTCGACAAATTGCTCGTAGCCGCGCTTGATGTGATGGATGGCCGAAACCTCGGTCGTGCCGTCAGCGATCAGGCCGGCAACGACAAGCGCCGCGCCGCCGCGAAGATCGGGCGAGGTGACCTGGGCACCCGAGAAGCCCTTGACGCCGTGAATCATGGCGTGGTGGCTCTCGATGCGAATATCGGCGCCCATGCGCACCAGCTCGGATGCAAACATAAAGCGATTCTCGAAGATGTTCTCGGTGATAACGGAGCTGCCGTCGGCAAGGGCGGAAAGCACCATGATCTGCGCCTGCATGTCTGTGGGGAAACCGGGGAACGGGAGCGTCTGGATATCGACCGGCTTGATGCTCTCGGCACGGTTCACATGAACGCCATCCTCGATGCGCTCGCAATCGATGCCCATGAGCTCCATCTTCTTGAGCACCATGCCCAAGTGGATGGGGCAAAAGCCCGTGACGTCGACACCGCGGTCGTCGGCCATCAACGCACCGGCAACGATAAAGGTACCGGCCTCGATGCGGTCGCCCACCACGCGATGGGTAACAGGATGCAGTTCTTCCACGCCCTCGATGGTCACAACAGGCGTACCCGCGCCGACGATCTTGGCACCCATCTCGTTGAGCATATTGGCGAGATCGACGATCTCGGGCTCGCGGGCGGCGTTGTCGATAACTGTGGTTCCCTGCGCGCGCACGGAGGCCATGATGAGGTTCTCGGTGGCGCCGACGCTGGCGAACTCGAGCGTGACGGTGGTACCGTGAAGGCCCTGGGGCGCATTGGCGTTGATATAGCCGTGGGCGGTGTCGAACTCAACACCCAAGGCCTCAAGACCCAAGATATGCATATCGATCTTGCGGGCACCCAGGTTGCAGCCGCCCGGCATGGCAATCTTGGCGCGATGGAAACGACCCAGCAGGGGCCCCATCACGGCCGTGGAAGCGCGCATCTTGGCAACGAGCTCGTAGGGCGCCTCCCAAGAATCGACCTGGGAGGTATCGATCTCGAGCGTGTGCTCGTCGAGAACATCGATCGTAGCGCCCATGCCCTTGAGCACCTTGCCCATCACGTGGACATCGGAAATATCAGGCACGTTCTGCAGCGTCGTCTTGCCCGGCGCCAGAAGCGTTGCCGCCATGAGTTTGAGCGCGGAGTTCTTGGCGCCCGAAACAGGCACGGAACCTCCGATGGCGTGGCCACCCTCAACGCGGATAATATCCAAGGTCTACCCTTTCAAAAAGCATGCCCGGGGTGGCTGGGCCATCCCGGGCATGATGTGTTCGCTAATGGTCGAACGCTAAAGCGTTTGACTATTGGGCAAGCTTGAGCTTACACCATGCGATTTCATTATAGAGGTAGGCGCGGCGTGCATCATCCTCCGACAAATTACCCAGCTTCTCTTCAAAACCTTGAATATCAGCTTTAACCTTGTCGGCGTCGACGGTCGCCAAATCGCAAGCGCGCTCGGCGAGAACGGTCACGACATCGTCCGCAACCTGGGCATAGCCGCCGGCCACGGCAAACGTGTGGTCGACAGTGCCCATGGCCTTATCGGAAACGCGAACGTAACCGCGGTCGATCGTGCAGATTTCGCTGGAATGGGCAGGCAGAACGCCAAACTCGCCATCCGTGGACGGAATCGACACAAACGCAGCGTCGCCCTCATAGGCGCAGCTCACGGGGCACACGATGCGGATACGCATAACCTACTTCTCCCCCATCTTGCGGGCGCGCTCGCGCACGTCCTCAATCGTGGAAGCATAGCGGAACGCCTGCTCGGGCAGGTCATCGGCCTTGCCGTCGACAATCTCGGCGAAGGAACGGACGGTATCCTCGACGCGGACGTAGACACCGGGGTTGCCGGTGAACTTCTCGGCGACGTGGAAGGACTGCGAGAGGAACTGCTGGATCTTACGGGCGCGGTTGACCGTAAGGCGCTGCTCCTCGGACAGCTCGTCCATACCCAGAATGGCGATGATGTCCTGAAGGTCGGAGTACTCCTGCAGGAGCTCCTGGACCTTGACGGCGACACGGTAGTGCTCCTCGCCGACGATCGAGGGATCGAGAGCGTCGGAGGAAGACGCGAGCGGGTCGATAGCCGGGAACAGACCGAGCGACGAAATACTACGCGAAAGAACCGTAGTGGCGTCGAGGTGCGTAAAGGTCGTGGCAGGCGCCGGGTCGGTCAGGTCGTCTGCAGGGACGTAGACAGCCTGGACGGAAGTAATGGAACCCGTCTTGGTCGAGGTAATGCGCTCCTGGAGGTCACCCATCTCGGTAGCCAGCGTAGGCTGGTAACCGACGGCGGACGGCATACGACCCAGCAGTGCGGAAACCTCGGAACCGGCCTGGGAGAAGCGGAAGATGTTGTCGATGAACAGCAGAACGTCCTGGCCGCGATCGCGGAAGTACTCAGCGGTGGTAAGGCCGGCCAGACCGATGCGCAGACGCGCTCCAGGCGGCTCGTTCATCTGACCATAGACCAAGCAGGTCTTGTCGATAACGCCAGACTCGCTCATCTCGAGGAACAGGTCGGTGCCCTCACGAGTACGCTCGCCGACACCGGTGAACACCGAGGTGCCGCCGTGCTCCTGGGCGAGGTTGTTGATGAGCTCCTGAATCAGAACGGTCTTGCCGACGCCGGCGCCGCCGAACAGACCCGTTTTGCCGCCACGGATGTAGGGCTCGAGCAGGTCAACGGCCTTAATGCCGGTTTCGAAGATCTCGGTCTTGGTGGTGAGCTCGTCGAAGCGGGGCGCTGCGTGGTGGATGGGATAGAACTCCTCCACCTCGGGCATGGGCTTACCGTCGACGGGCTTGCCCATGACGTTCCAAATGCGGCCGAGCGTCTTGGGGCCAACGGGCATCTTCATGGGCTCACCGGTATCGGTGGCGGTGAGGCCGCGCTGCAGGCCGTCGGTCGAGGACATGGCGACCGTGCGGACGACGCCGCCCGGAAGCTGGCTCTCAACCTCGAGGATCGTGCTCAGGTGACCGATCGGGGTCTCGGCCTCGACCGTGAGCGCGTTGTAGATCGGGGGCACCGCACCGTCAAACTTGACGTCGACGACAGGGCCGATGATACGCACGATGCGACCATCACCGGCAGTCGTCTTCTTGGTGGCTTCCTCGACCGCAAGCTTTACGGTGTTATTAGCCATTACTGTTCCTCCAATGCTGAGGCTCCGCCGACGATCTCGTTAATCTCGGTCGTGATCGAAGCCTGACGCACGCGACTATACGTGCGGGTAAGGGTCGAGATGATCGCGGTGGCGTTTTCCGTCGCGGAGTGCATGGCCTTGCGGCGTGCACCCTGCTCGGCGGCCGCCGAATCGATCAGGGCCTGGTAGATGACCGTCAGGATATACGACGGTACAAGCTTGCCGAGAACATGCTCGGGAGAGGGCACGAACTCGAACGTGGACGAGATGCGCTTAGGGGCGTCGGTCTCGTTCTTACGCGGACCGTGGGCCATAGCGATCATCTCGGGATCGAGCGGCAGCAAGTGCTCGACGCGAAGCTCCTGATCCACGCGGTTCTTGGCGTGGTGGTAAACAAGCTCGACACGGTCAAGCTCACCGGCACGATACGCATCGCAGATATGAGAGGAAATCATGCGAGCCTGATTAAAATCGGGCTCGGAGGAATTGCCCTCAAAGTGCATGACGACGTTTGCGCGGTCGCGGAAATACGTGGCCGGCTTGCGTCCGCACGCAATGATCTCGCACTCGATGCCATCGTTCGCCCAAGAAGCGGCGAGCTTTTCGGCCGTGCGCTCCACCGTCGTATTGAAACCGCCGGCAAGGCCGCGGTCCGAGGCAATAACGACAATCAGGCCATGCTTGACGCTCTCATGCTTCTGCAGCATGGGATCGGTACCCGAGCAGGAGGCGTCGCCGGCGACCGTCAACATGACGTCGGTCAGCGCCTCCTTATAGGGCTCGGCCTGCTTGGAGCGATCGAGGGCACGACGGATCTTGGCCGTAGAGACCATCTCCATCGTGCGCGTGATCTGCTTGGTCGTGGTAACCGAGGAGATTCGCTTCTTAATGTCGCGAAGGTTGGCCATAGGGCTTAGTTCTCCTCTGATCCAGTCGTGTCGGCATGGCGCTTGGCCATGAACTGCTGCTTAAAGTCGCCGATGACACGCAAGAGCTCAGCCTTGGTGTCGTCGTCGATCTTCTTAGCGCGAACCTTGTCGAGCAGCAAGCCAAAGCCATTGTCCATGTACTCGATGAGCTCGGCACGGAAGGGCAGCACGTCGGCGATCTCCAGGTCGTCCAGGAAGCCCTCGTTGCCAGCGAACAGCGCAACGATCTGCTCGGAAACCTCGAACGGCTTGTAGCGCGGCTGCTTAAGGAGCTCGGTCATGCGAGCGCCGTGGGTAAGCTGCTTTTGCGTGGCCTCGTCGAGGTCGGAGCCGAACTGCGTAAAGCCGGCGAGCTCCTGGTACGAAGCGAGGTCCAGACGAAGGTTACCGGCGACCTGCTTCATGGCCTTGGTCTGAGCGTCGCCACCGACGCGGGACACGGAAATGCCCACGTCGACTGCCGGGCGCTGACCCTGGAAGAAGAGCTCGGACTGCAGGTAGATCTGACCGTCGGTAATGGAAATGACGTTGGTCGGAATGTAGGCCGAGACGTCGCCGTCCTGGGTCTCGATGATCGGCAGAGCCGTCATGGAACCGTAGCCGTTCTTCTTGGACATCTTGACGGCACGCTCGAGCAGACGAGAGTGCAGGTAGAAGATGTCGCCAGGATAGGCCTCGCGTCCGGGCGGACGATGCAGCGTCAGCGACATCTGACGGTAGGCCACGGCCTGCTTGGACAGGTCATCGTAGATGACGAGCACGTGGCCGCCGGGGTTGGTCTCGCTGGCAGGCTTGCCGTCCTCGCCGTTGTACATAAAGAACTCGCCGATAGCGGCACCGGCCATAGGCGCGATGTACTGCATAGGGGCGGAATCGGCAGCGGTGGCCGAAACGATGATGGTGTAGTCGAGCGCACCGTGCTGAGCGAGGGTCTCGCGGATGTTGGCAACCGTGGAGGCCTTCTGGCCGATGGCGACATAGATGCAGACCATGCCCTTGCCACGCTGATTGAGAATAGCGTCGATGGCGATGGCGGTCTTGCCGGTCTTACGGTCGCCGATGATGAGCTCACGCTGGCCGCGGCCGATGGGCACCATGGAGTCGATGGCCAGCAGGCCGGTCTGGACCGGCTCGCACACCGGGGTACGGTCGATGACGCCGGGGGCCTTGAACTCGATGGGGCGACGGTGCGTGGCGACGATGTCGCCCAGGCCGTCGATGGGCTGGCCGAGCGGATTGACGACGCGGCCGAGCATGGCGCGGCTCACGGGGATATCCATAATGCGGCCCGTGGTGCGGCACTCGTCGCCTTCCTTGATGGAGTCGACGGCACCGAACAAAACGGCGCCGACCTCGTCACGGTCAAGGTTCTGGGCAAGGCCGAAGACGGTCTCACCGGTATCGGAGCTCTTGAACTCCAGAAGCTCGCCTGCCATGGCGCTCTTGAGGCCGGAGACGCGCGCGATGCCGTCGCCTACCTCGTCGACCGTTGAAACCTCATGCGTATCGACCGTCGCGGAGAGGCTCGTGAGCTGCTCCTGCAGTTTCTTGGCGATATCCTGGGCATTGAGGGTTTCGGACATTAGGCTTCACCTCCGTACGAATTAGCAGAGTTTGCGAGGGTCTCCTGCGCGATGCGCAGCTGCGTTTTGACGGAAATGTCACGACGCTCGCCGCGGGCCTCGAGCACCAAGCCGCCCACGATAGACGGGTCGACCTGCTCGATAAGGAACACCTTGCGGCCGAAGTCCTGCTCGCATTTCTTAGTGATGGTTTGACGCAGCTCGTCGTCGAGCGGGATCGCCGTGGTGACGGTCACGCCCACTACATCCTCGTCTTCCTCGGCAACATACTTAAAGGCAGCTGCCACCTTGGGAAGAAGGTCGAGCTGGTCGCGCTTGGACATGGTGTCGAGCACGGCGATGATCTCGGGGCTGGCGCTAGCCAGGCGCTCGATCATCTCGAGGTCCTCGAACACATGGTTCTCGGCCTTGGCGGCTTCCAAAAGGGAGCGCGCGTAGGTCTCGAGCACCTTGTCCTGATAGCGGCTAGTCGGCATTCAGGCTACCTGCTTCCTGGATGTAGCGCTCGATGAGCTTCTTCTGCTCGGCCTCGTCCTCGAGTGCCTCGCCCACGATCTTGGTGGCGACGGCAACGGACAGGTCGGCGATGGAGCTCGCGGCACCGGCGTAGATGGACTTGCGCTCGTCCTCGACGGTCGTGTGGGCCTTGGCGATGATCTCCTCGGCCTCCTTGTGAGCGGCCTCGATGATGCGGGCGCGCTCGGACTCGGCGTCCTTACGGGCCTCGAGAACGATGTCGGCAGCCTGACGACGGGCGTCGGTGACGATCGAGTCGGACTCAGCACGCTTGGCGATAGCCTCCTGCTTGGTCTTCTCGGCCTCGTCGAGGCTCTCCTCGATCTTCTTGCCGCGCTCCTCCATGGTTTTCATGATGCCCGGCAGGGCGACCTTGGCCAGCACGATCCAGATGATCAGGAAGGCGATGAGCGCCGGGATGAACTCCGCCATCTTAGGGATGAGGATGTCCGCACCGGCAGCGCCGTCCTCGGCGAACGCGGAAACCGGCATGAGCAGCGCGGCCGCGGACGCGGAGAGTGCGATCGCGCTCTTCTGGGATGAAAGATTCATACTTGACGCTCCGTGCTATTTAACGATCAGCGCGACAACGAAGCCGATCAGAGCCAGAGCCTCGCCGAAGGCGGAGCCCATGATGAAGACGGTGAACACGCGGCCCTGGACCTCAGGCTGACGGGCCATAGCACCCGTAGCACCCAGAGCAGACAGGCCGATAGCAAGACCAGCGCCGATAACACCGAGACCGTAACCGATAACTCCCACGATTCCTCCTTTGTCGTGCGTGTCTTATTTCACGCAGGATAACCTTTTTATAACTGCCGGGCTCCATGGGTACGGGCACCGGCGGTTTAACGAATTGCTTACCTTTAAGGCGCGGACGGAAGACTATTCCTCCTCCGCGACCTCCTCTGCCTCGGAGACATACACGGCGGTAAGGACCGTGAAGACGTAGGCCTGGATGGCGCCGACCACAAGCTCGATCGCATAGATCAGGATGAGGATGGCAAGCCAGGCCAGCGAAGGCAGGGCTCCGACGGCGTGGGCCGCGGAAACCTGCTGAAGCAGCGGCTGCATGAACATGCTCGCCATGATGGCGAACGAACCCATGACCACGTGTCCTGCGAACATGTTGCAGAACAGACGGACGGCGAGCGTGATGAGGCGCAGGAAGGTCGAGAAGAGCTCGACGACCCACACGAGCACGTTCATCGGGAAGCTCACGCCCTGCGGGGCGAGGCTCTTGATGTAGCCGATCACGCCGTGAGCCTTGCATCCGTAGTAGATGAAGTACACGAAGGCGAAGATGGCGAGCGCGGCGGTGGAGCCGATTGCGCCGGTGCCGGGCTTCATTCCCGGGATCAGGCCGATCATGTTATTGATCAGGATGAACAGGAAAAGCGAGCACAGGAACGGGAAGTGCTTCTTCCAGTTCTCACCCACGACGCCCTTGCCGATATCGTTCTCGACGTACTCGATGATGTACTCGAAACCGTTGACGAAGAAGCCCTTGGGAACCAGGGTCTGCTTCTTCTTGAACACGGCCAGGACGATCAGGAGCACGATCGTGGAGACGATCAGCCAAAACGAGTACTGCGTGATGCCGCAGCTCAGATCGCCCACGACAGGGGTGGAGCTGAACTCGCTGACCAGATGATTAATCTCATCAGGCAGCTTTTCAAAAATTTCCACGACTTACCTTTCGACCTCATGAGGATCTCGCAGCGCCTTGGCGACACGAACCGTGCAGGCGGCCATAAAGGCCACGAAGCCGATCGCCTCGCCCAGGAGGAACATGCGAAACGCCTCTCCGAACAACGCAAACACAACCAAGGTAAAGACGAGCAGGGCGATTGCCGAGACCGCCAGACTCACCATGCCCTTGAGCATGTCCGCATTCTGTTTATCGTCAAGAACCGGCTTGAGCGTAAAGACAAAGGGAAGGAAGGCAATCGCACCCGCGATGGCGCCTGCAACGATAGCGAGCAGATCGGCTATCTGAAACACTGGCATCCTCGCTTTCCTTGTTTAAACGCTTCACAGCACAGTCCCAGCCAAACATTGGTGACTATTGTACGAGCCAATCGCCAAAGTACAACCGAAAAACAAACGGTTAATACGCACCTGTACGTTTTCTTAAGACCTTCTTTATGCCGCAGTTGCGGTAATACGTTTTTTCGAACCCTGCAGAGCAAAACGTCCATTAACAGGAGTGCGTGTGGACGCCTTTTGCTCGCCCGCGCGCACCATTTCTTCGTATTTACGGCAACGGCCGTCTTGGCGCCGCGACTAGAGCGTGCCGTAGATGCGGTCGCCGGCGTCGCCCAGGCCGGGAACGATGTAGGCGGCCTCGTTGAGATGGTCGTCGATGGCACAGGTGTAAATGTGCACGTCGGGATCCTTCTCGGTCAGCGACTTGAGGCCCTCGGGCGCGGCGACGATGCACAGCATGCGGATATCCTTGACACCGCGCTCGCGCAGGTAGCTGATGGCCATCTCGGCCGAGCCGCCCGTGGCGAGCATGGGGTCGACAACCAAGCAGATGCGCTGGTCGATGTCCTTGGGCATCTTGCAGTAGTACTCGTGCGGCTCGTGGGTAACCTCGTCGCGCTCCATGCCGATATGGCCCACGCGAGCGGAAGGCACCAAATCGAGGATGCCATCGACCATGCCAAGGCCTGCACGCAGAATGGGAACGATAGCGAGCTTTTTGCCGGCAAGCTGCTTAAACGTTGCGGTGGTGATAGGAGTCTCGACCTCGACGTCTTCCATGGGCAGATCGCGCATGGCCTCGTAGCCGTCAAAAAGCGCAAGCTCACGCACGAGCTGGCGGAACTGGTTGGTGCCGGTGTTCTTGTCGCGCAGAATCGATAGCTTGTGCTGGACGAGCGGGTGATCGACAAGGGTCACACGGGACGTATCGTAGGTGACGGTCATGGGTTGGTTGCCCCTTTCGTTGCGGCCGGAAGACGGCCTTGCTGGCACGGCGCATGGCGATGTTGTTGCCGCGCGCCGTGCATAAGTTTAACGGTTTGCTGTATCGAGTGCCCCGTCGCAACCCTACTGAGCGGTGCTGAGCGAGCGCTTGACGGCATCACGCCAACCAGCGAGGTTGCTCTCACGGCGCTCGGCGGACATGTGAGGATGGAAGATTTTGACGATCTGAGCGTTTTGCTCCAGCTCCTCCAAATCCTCCCAATAGCCAACGGCAAGGCCCGCCAAGTACGCGGCGCCAATCGCCGTGGTCTCCACCGTCTCGCACTGCAGCACGGGAATATCCAGCAGATCGGCCTGGAATTGCATGATGAACTCGTTGCGCGAGGCGCCGCCATCGACGGACAGGCGCTCAATCGAAAGTCCCACGTCCTGCTCCATGGCGCGCAGCACGTCATAACTCTGGTAGGCCATGGACTCGCAGGCCGCACGCACAATGGTCGCGCGACTCGAGGCACCGGTCAGGCCGCACACGATACCGCGAGCACGCGGGTCCCACCAGGGAGCGCCCAGGCCCGCGAAGGCGGGGACGAAGTAGCAGCCCTCGTTGTCGTTGATCGAAGCGGCGAGTTGCGCGGACTCGCTCACGCTCGAGATGATGCCCATGTTGTTGCGCAGCCAGTTCATGGTGGAGCCGGCGGCAAAGATAGAACCCTCGAGCGCATAGCTGATCTTGCCGTCCGCGGCGATACCGATCGTGGAGACCAGACCGTTCTTGGATTCGACGATCTCGTCGCCGGTATTCATGAGCATAAAGCAACCCGTGCCATAGGTGTTTTTGGTCTGGCCGGGATGGAAGCAGCAGTGGCCGAATAGCGACGCCTGCTGATCGCCCGCCACGCCCATGATGGGTGGCATGTTGGTCATGATGTCGCTCGCGACGCGGCCGTAGTCGCCCGAGCTCCAACGAACCTCGGGCATCATGGAACGCGGGACGTCGAAAAGCGCCAACAGATCGTCGTCCCAATCGAGCGCATGGATATTAAAGAGCGCGGTGCGGCTGGCATTGGTGTAGTCGGTGGCAAAGACCTGACCGCCGGTGAGGTTGTAGATGAGCCAGGTGTCGATGGTGCCGAACATGAGGTCGCCCGCCGCCGCGCTCTCACGCGCACCGTCGACGTTATCGAGAATCCACTGCACCTTGGAGGCCGAGAAATACGGGTCGAGCGTAAGCCCCGTGCGGGAGCGCACCAGCTCTTCTGCGCCCTGCTCGACCAGCTCGTCAATCAGAGGTGCGGTGCGACGGCATTGCCACACGATGGCGTTATAGATGGGTTGGCCGCTTATGCGGTCCCACACCACCGTGGTCTCGCGCTGGTTGGAGATACCGATGGCGGCAATGCGGTCAGAATGGATACCGCTCTTAAACTGGACCTCCATCATCACGCCGATCTGGCTGGCAAGCACCTCCGTGGGATCCTGCTCCACCCAGCCGGGGCGCGGGAAGCTGGTTTTGACGCTGCGACGTGCCTGCGCGACGATGCATCCGTACTCGTCGACGATGGTCGCAAGTACCGAGGTGGTGCCGCAGTCGAGCGCCATGATGTAGGAACCGCCAAAGTTAAACGAGGCATCTTCCATGCCCAGGCTGCCCAGGTTCAACGACATCGCTTACACCTTTCCATTACATCGGGTCGGACAGGACCCGCTCGATCTCTGATGCGGGAAGTGCGCCTTGGCGCAGGATCTGGAGTTCGCCGTGCTGAAACGACACGATGGTCGAGGCGTCGCGACACGGGGTTTCACCGGCGTCGACGGCCACATCGACCCCCTCCAGGATGCGCTCCTCCACCGTGACAAAGCTTGCCGGCGCGGGCGCGCCATGCGTGTTGGCGCTGGTGCAGGCAAGGGGGCTGCCACAGGCGCGGATGAGCGCCTGCACCACGGGCGAGGCCGAAGCGCGAAGTGCCACCGTGTCGTCGGCGGCGCGCATAAAGGTCGGCACGCAGGGGGCCGCCTTGACCACGATGGTCAACGCACCTGGCCAACATCTTCGGGCGAGCACGCGGGCCTCGTTAGGGATATCCACGCCATAGCGGTCGAGTGCCTCGGCATCATCGACCAGCCAGGCAACCGTTTGGGTGAGCTCGCGCTGCTTGAGAGTAAAAATACGACGATAGCCGGTACCGAGTGTGGGGACCGCGGCGCCGTTGACGGTAGCCTGCGGATCTCGCGGCCACGATGGGAATTCGCTTGTATCTTGAGGCACGGCGTCCGAAAAGGCGTTAACTGCCACAGCGACACCATAGACGGTCTCGGTCGGAATCAGGGCCAGACCGCCACAGCCGAGCACCTCGGCCGTACGCTCGACGGCAAGCCGATGCGGCTCGCGCGCTCCCTCGTATACCCGATAGACCGTCTGCATGTGTATGCCAGCCCCTTACGCTCTGGTGCAAGTTTGTTTACTGTGGGGCATTCTCGCACGAAACGTTCAATCTATTTGCCCAGAGCGCATGTTGGTTTGGTGAGCGGCTCTAGTAGTCGGTGAAAGTGAGGGGGTTATTGGACGGCCACGAACTTCTTTGGCCTGCCGGCGTGGCGTTCTTGGGCGGCGTAGCGCTCGATGCTTTCTATCGTTATCATCCGACGGCCGTCGACGAGTTCAACATCGAGCTTTCCGGCTTTGACCAGCGCGGTAATCCGCGGAGCGGAGACTTTGAGGTCCAGCGCTGCGTCTTTAAATGTTCGGCACGCCGCTTCCCGAGCGTCCTCGTGGTCGATTTCGACTGAAAGGGCCACGACCTCGGCCGAGCGTTCGTACCCTGCCGGAGTCAAACCGTTGTTGAGGTCATCGGCCAAAAACGCCATCAGTGCCTCGGTGGCATGGGCAATCGCTTCTTCGCGCGTATCGCCATCGGCAAAGGCGCCGGGAATCTGCGGGAAGCTGGCGCAGTAACCGTCGTCTTCTTTTATGAGAACGCAGTCATAGGTAAATCGTTGCTTCATCATGACCCCCAGCTGTCAACTGGAATAATTATAAACTAGTTTATAGTTTTTGATAAATCAGTTAATAAATATTACTGGCGCTGTTTGGGCTCGGTGACGATGGCTCGGACGATACGGGGACGATCGGTGAGGTCGCGGACGATGCGCACGTCCGACAGACCCGCTTGACGACAGAGCTCGGCCGCAGCGTCGAGCGCGCCCTCGTAGAGCTCGCAGGCAAACAGGCCGCCGGCGCGCAGCATGTAGGGTGCCGCATTGAGCAGGCGGCGGAAGATATCGAGGCCGTCGGCGCCACCCTCAAGCGCCAGATCGGGCTCAAAGTCCTTGACCTCGTGCGGCAGCGAGCGCATGACGTCGGTGGGGATGTAGGGCGGGTTGGAGACGAGCACGTCAAAGGTGCCCCACTCGTCGTGGGGAATGGAGCTCACCAGGTTTGTAAGGCTGAAGGCGACCTCATCGGACGTGAGCCCGAGCGCGTCGCGGTTTTTGGTGGCCAGGTCGATGGCGCGCGGCTCGATATCGGTAGCAGTGCAGGTGACGTGGCCGCGACGCTCCCAGGCAAGCGAGAGCGAGATGCAGCCCGTGCCGCAGCCGACCTCGAGAACGCGGGCGATGCGGGGCTCGGCTGGAACAAGTACGCTGGCCTCGGCGGCATCTTGCGCGGGAGTCGCCTGTTGGTCGTTGCCCTCAATGGCGATGCCGTATTCGTCGAGCTCGGGCTCAGGGGTTTCCATGGCCTCTGCTTCTGCCGCCTGCGCGGCGGCTTCCTCGGCCTCGCGATCGGCAAGCTCCTCGGCATAGGCGCGGCTGCCGAGCACGTCGCTACCCAGCGCAGCCTCATCGGCGGCCGTCAGGTTAGCAGCACGGCGCTCGGCGGTCGCGCGTTCGTCGGCCAGCGCCGCCTCGGCTTTGCGGGCCTGCTCGACCTCATCGTTCCAGGGTAGCTCCACGCGCTGGCGGGCGGCGGCCTCGGGGCTCAGCACCTCGGCATCCAGATAGTTCAGGACTTCCTCGACGAGCATCTCGGTCTCGGGACGCGGGATGAGCACGCCGGGGGCGCACGCGACGTCGATCATGCGAAACTGCGTGCTGCCGGTGATGTACTGCAGCGGCTCGCCTTTGGCGCGACGAACGACGGCCGCGTGCATGGTCTCGAGCTGGGCCGCGTTAAGCGTCTCGTCCATGCGCATATACAAGTCGATACGCGCCAGGCCCGTGGCCGCGCACAGCAGCCACTCGGCAGAAAGACGGGGATGCTCCTCGCCGCGCTCGGCCAGGTACTCCTTGGTCCACTCGAGACAACGCTTGATGGTCCAGATCTCGTTTGCCATGGGGCCCTCCCCTCTTAAGCGCCGGGCGGCGCGCGAATGTCGGAGCAGATTGTACGCGAGGCCAGCGCTTGGCAAGGGACGATTGAATGCGATTATCGAGAATCAGCCAAGATTTTTGAGACGGGCTCGCTCAAAGTGCTCATTCGTCGACGTCTAGATTTGCATCCGTCAAGCTTTTGGCAAGGTTGCCCAAAACTGACCAATATCTAACCAAATACTTGCCGAATCGCTTGACGCACGACGCATCGAAAAATGCAATGCGACTTCTCGGACGATAATTTGAGCATTATTTTTAATGGCAGATGTATAACAATAATTACTTTAAGCAGGTAAACCGCTTAATGGCCGTCAAAGCAAATTGAATAAACTCGCAAAGCAATATGCCCAACCTAGTCATTGGGGACGTTCTTAAACGACTAGTCAAACAAGAACGTCCCCAACGACTAGTCGTTTAAGAACGTCCCCAATGACTACCCAAACTGCCGCATCTGGGGCAAGACAACGCCGCAGGTAGAGGACGGACAGCGAGCGCCGCCCAGAGCGAACAAGTTGGCATGAAAAAGACGAGGCATAGACCTTCTGGTCATGCCTTGCCTTTTGAATGACAAATTGTCGCTCTGGGCGGCGCGCAGCGTCGGCCGGTTACGGCGTTTGGTAAAACGCCGTAACCCACTACACAGCCTGCGCCAGCTTCTCGGCTCGCTCGGCGGCGGCGAGCGCCTCGATGACGGTGCCGAGCTGGTCGCCCAGAAGGACACCGTTATAGGTGGAGTTAAAACCGATGCGGTGATCAGTCACGCGGTCCTGAGGCTGGTTGTAGGTGCGAATCTTCTCGGAACGGTTGCCGTGGCCGATCTGGCTTTGACGCTCGGCACCAAGCTCGGCCTGCTGCTTCTCGAGCTCCATCTCGTACAGACGGGCGCGCAGCATCTGCATGCAGACCTCGCGGTTCTGGATTTGGGAGCGCTGTTCCTGCGACTGCACCACGGTGTTGGTGGGCAGGTGGGTGATGCGCACGGCGGAGTAGGTGGTGTTAACGCACTGACCACCAGGGCCGGAGGCGCAGTAGGTGTCGATGCGCAGGTCGGACTGGTTAATCTGGACGTCAATCTCCTCGGCCTCGGGAAGCACGGCGACGGTAGCCGTGGAGGTCTGGATGCGGCCCTGGGACTCGGTCTTGGGGACGCGCTGGACGCGGTGGACGCCGGACTCGAACTTCATGACGGAGTAGACGCGGTCGCCCTCGACCTTGAACTCGATGGACTTAAAGCCGCCGGCCTCGCTGGGGCTGGAGTCGAGCACGGTGGTCTTCCAGCCGCGCGACTCGCAGAAACGCTGGTACATCTTGTAGAGGTCGCCGGCAAAGATGGCGGCCTCGTCGCCACCGGCGGCGGAGCGGATCTCGACGATGGTGTTCTTGTCGTCGTTCGGGTCGCTCGGGATGAGCATGTACTTGATGTCTTCCTCGAGCTGGGGGAGCTTCTCCTCGTTCTCGGAGATGTCCATCTGGAGCATCTCCTTCTCGTCCGCGTCGGTCGCGTCGCGGAGCATCTCCTTGGCGGCCTCGATGTCATCGAGCGCGCCGATGTACTCGCGCGAGGCGGCGATGAGGTCGGACTGGTGCGCGTACTCCTTGTTGAGACGCGTGAACTCCTTAATATCGGAGGCGACGGCCGGGTCGGAGAGCTTCTTCTCGAGCTCCTCGTAGGCCTTGATGATCTTTTCGAGCTTGTCGCGCATGGCGGGACTCCTTTATATGCGTGAAGGTGAAAATCGGCAGAATTGATGGGGCGCGCGGCGCCACTGCGGGGGTAAGCCCGGCTAGAACATGTCGATCTTCAGATACATGCGCATCCCTTCACGTATGGGGTACATAGTTGCGGTCTAACCCATACATGATAGCGTGCGCAGGCAAACCTGCATATAACCCGCACGGAATGTGACAAAGGGACAGTCCCTTTGTCACATGCTAGAGCGTTTGGAGCAGGGCGATGAGGAAGCGGATGCCCTGAAGGTAGGCGCGGCGGGTGATACGCTCGTTGGTGCCGTGGACGCCGCGGTCGCACTCGTCGTCATCGACCACAAAGGCCGAGAAGCGAATACACTCCGGGCAAATGCGCTGGTAGTTGGCAGCGTCAGTCGCGCCGATCACGGTCGAGGGGACAATCGCCAGCGGCTCGGATGATCCGTTTTCCTCCGTCCCCTTTGGATCACGGAAATAGCGGGCGGCGATGGAGCGAACCGCTTCGAGGCCGGGGCCGCCAATGCGCGGGGACGGCGAGGGTTCGGAGCTGCCGGGGCCGAGCTCCACTTCGACACGGCCGGCAAGCCCTGCCGCGGCAACCGCCTCACGGCAACGTGCCACGACGTCGGCCACGCTCGTGCCCTCGAGCATGCGGAAGTTGATGTTGGCCCACATATCCTGCGGCATCACGTTGGCGCCGGCGCTGCCGCCCTCGATCTGGGTGGGCGCACAGGTGGTGGTCACAAGCGGATAGAGTTTTTTGCTGGCAAGGCAATCGCGCACGATGGCGTCCTTGTTGGCGGCAATTTCATCGGCCGTGTAGAGCCCCAGCTCGATGAGCTGCGCGGCAAGCAGGTCGGTCACGCGCGTCGGCCACTCGATATCGCAGATTGCCGCGATAGCGCGGCTGAGCACCTCGAGCGACGTGCCGCCGTAGGGGTTGGAAGAATGCCCGCCCGCGCTCTTTGTCTTGAGCACGATATCGGCATAGCCTTTCTCGGCCAGGTCGGCGTGTATGAGCCAACCCTCGCCCGCGGCGTACTCGGCGGCAGAGACGATGCGGTAGTCGCCCTCGTCGATCAGGTACTCAAGCTCAATACCGCGCTCCTCGAGCGCGCGGCCGATGGCACCCGCGCCGTACTGCGTGGTCTCCTCGTCCTGGCCAAAGGCCAACAGCAATGTGCGCTCATGCTGCCAACCGTGCGCGAGCGCATATTCAACCGCCTCGAGAATGCCCGCAACCTGGTCCTTCATATCGATCGCGCCGCGACCCCAGATGTAGGTGTCGTCCACGTGCCCGCTAAAGGGAGCGTGCGTCCAATCTTCCTCGGTGCCCGGCACCACGGGGACCACGTCCATGTGGCCCATGAGCATGACGGGCTTGAGCGCAGGGTCGGAGCCGGCAAGCGTCACCAACAGAGAATGGTCGATGCGCTCGACCTCGCCCGCCGCGAACACGCGCGGCCAGGCCTGTTGCATATAGGTGCGCAGATCATCAAACGGCTGCCAGTCCACCGCCTCGGCATCCATGCTCGAAATCGTCGGAAACGACAGCACGCGGCCCAGGCGCCCGCACGCACCGGCCTCATCCAGATCGGCAAAATCGTCCTCATGCGCAAAAAAGCGCCAAACCTCGGCCATGACATCCTTTCGATTATGACGATAAAGGCCGCCCCACCGGAGCGGCCCTGCCACATAAGCGTTTGCGGTCGGTTATTTGTCCTCGAGATAGCGAGAGAGGAACTCGCGAGTGCGCTGGTGTTTGGGGTTGCCGAAAAGTTCGGCCGGCGCGGCGTCCTCGAGCACCACGCCCTTGTCCATAAAGACCACGCGGTCGGACACGGTGCGGGCAAAGGCCATCTCGTGCGTGACGACGACCATGGTCATGCCGTCGGCCGCGAGCTTGCGCATGACCTCGAGCACCTCGCCCACAATCTCAGGGTCGAGCGCGGAGGTCGGCTCGTCGAACAACATGATCTGTGGGTTCATGCACAGGGCGCGGGCGATGGCCACGCGCTGCTTTTGGCCACCGGACAGGCGACCCACGGCGGCGTGCGCGAACTTTTCAAGCCCCACGCTCGTCAGGTGCTCTAGCGCGACCTTTTCGGCCTCGGCCTTGCTCATCTTTTTGAGCGTGACGGGCGCGAGCGTGCAGTTGTCGAGCACATCCATGTTGTTGAACAGGTTGAAGCCCTGGAACACCATGCCGATGTCCTCGCGCAGTTTATTGATGTTGCAGCGCTCGGCCGTGAGGTCCTGGCCATGGAACCAGATGTGGCCCGCGTCCGGGGTCTCGAGCAGGTTGAGGCAGCGCAGGAAGGTCGACTTGCCCGAGCCCGAGGCGCCGATGATGGTGACGACCTCGCCGGGATTGACGGCCAGGTCGATGCCCTTGAGCACCTCGAGCGAGCCGAAGCTCTTGCGCAGGCCCTCGACGCGGATGAGCGGCTCTTGGTTTTGTGCGGCGGCCGCGGCGCCGGTAGTGGCGGTATCTGCCATGATGATTCTCCTCGTCTTGAGCCTAGTTGGAGCTGGGCAGCGTTGCCGGAGCCTCGGCGCCGAGCTTTTTGCCAAAGGCCTCGAGCAGGCGGCTCGCCACGAGCGTCAGGAGCAGGTAGACCACGAGCGCCACGCAGTAGACCTCCATCTGGCGGTAGTACACGCCGGCGACGGTAGTGGTGGCGTACATGAGGTCGAACACGCCGATGACCGAAAGCACCGACGAGTCCTTGATGTTGATGATGAGCTCGTTGGTGAGCGCGGGGATCGCGTTTTTAATGCCCTGGGGGAACACGACCTTGCGCATGGCCTGCCACTGCGACAGACCCAGCGAGCGCGCCGCTTCGGCCTGGCCGGCGTCGATGGACTCGATGCCGCCGCGCAGGACTTCCATCATGTAAGCGGTGGAGTTGAGCGAGATGGTGACGAGGCCGGCGGTAAAGGTGCTCCAGATCTGGTTGGCCTGGGCGGTCTCGAAGCCCATGCCACGCAGAACGGTAAAGCCCGCGTAATAGATAAGCAGGCCCTGGACCATCATGGGCGTGCCGCGCACGACGGTGGAGTAGACGGTCGCAAAGCCGCGGCCAATGCTCTTGAAGAAACGCGTGAGGTCATTGTCCACGCGGTCGAACGTCTGAGTGCGCAGGAACACCAGCAGCAGCGCCAGGAAGAAGGCAATAACGGTACCAAGGGTCGCAAGCGCGATGGTGATTTCGATGCCACGAATAAAGAAGTCACCGCTCTTATAGGTCATGTAGACCAGGCTCGACAAAAAGTCGCTGGGGTTGGAGTCCGAGACAATGCTCACCTGCACCAGGTCGATAAACGACATGACACAACGGTCGATAAAGAAGATCGCCGCAATAGCAACGACGACATAGCTGCCCAGGCGCGCGCCGCGACGGATGCGCTCGGAAGCAAACGGCGACTTTTCGCGATAGTCGTTCCAGTGCATGAGCTTGGTGACGAGTGCCGCCGCCGACACGACGACCCAGGCCCACAGGATCGCCCAAAGGCAATCCTGGAAGACGCCCGTGGGTGCCAAGAAGCTCAGCGGCGTGGGGTTGCGCTGGCTAAACGCCAGGCCGAGCGCCGCGATAACGCTCGTGCCCAGATATACGTAGCGATGGTCGGCCTTGATAAAGGAGGCCAGACGATTGATGGTTTTCATGCTGCCTCCCTATGCCGGCTGACGGTCGAGGCACGCGTCCCACATTTGGTCGCGCTCCTCCTGGCTGACGCCCTTGAGCGTCTTGTCGATGAGCTTGAGCAGCTTGTCCGAGCCCTTGCGGCAACCGACGTTTGCCGTGACCTCCTGCTTAAAGCCCTCGCCCTCGGCAAACTGGATGGGGACGATACCGGGATTTTGGGCCATATAGCCCTTCTCGTTCTCGGTGTTGTAGGTCACGGCGTCGCACGTGCCCTGCAGCAGGTTCGAAAACACCGTAGGCACCGAATCGACCGGGTTCTTGTGAACGACGCCCGGGATCTCGTCGATGACGGTATCGAGCATGGTGTCCTTTTGGCCGAGCACCGTGGCACCGCTAAAGTCGCTGAGTTTGGTCGCGTTTTGGTAGGGAGAGCCCTCTTTTACGAACAGACCAAAGTAGCCAATGAAGTACGGCTCGGAAAAGCCGACGGACTCCTCGCGCTCGGGCGTGGCGCTCATGCCGGCGATGATGAGGTCGATCTGGCCGTTGTTGAGAGAATCAATGAGGCCCGAGAAGCTCTGCTTGACGGCAACGGGCTCGCCGCCGAGGGCCTTGCAGACGATCTTGGCGATCTGCACGTCGTAGCCGTCGGCATAGGCGCCCTGCACGTTATCGATGGGGATCGTGAACTCGCTGGCCTCGGAGACCTGCCAGTTATACGGTGCGTAGGCCGCCTCCATGCCAATGCGGATCTTGTCCTTGCCAATCACGGAATCGGACAGGTCGTCGCGGCCGCCGCCCGTCGTGGGCTGAACTACTTCCAGCGTGGAGGGGCGCTGACAGCCGGCAAGCGCGCCGGCGACGACGGAAGCGCTCGCAGCGAGAGCGCTACCCAAAAAGATGCGACGGCTGCATACCGGCTGTGGATGCGCGTCGCGCTGTAGTCGAGGTTGCATCTGATGCCTTCCTGTTTTGCTTTGCTGACAACAGGACAGGATAGCGCAGCGGCGGAACCGATGGGGCGTGCAAAAGTTTAACGGAGTAAAAAGCCCCCTGCCCGGTGTGGCGGGCTAGTCGTTGGGGACGTTCTTAAACGACTGGTCGTTGGGGACAGTCTTTGCCGATTCGCCGGCTCGCCGGCCGGGTTGGCAGGGACTGTCCCTGGCGGCACTCATTTAAGTCTGTCCCCAATGACTACCTACCAAAAAGCCTCCCTGCCGGATGTGGCAGGGAGGCTTAGCGGGCGGGAAGGGACAAAGGGACTGACCCTTTGTCACATCTAGAGCAACGTGACACTAAAGGTGCGCTTGTCGGTAGCGCCCGGCGCCAGCGTAACGGTGTTGACCTTGTGCTCGAAGACGTCGTCCTCGGTGTCCATCGTGGTGTGGCCGGTCCAAGGCTCGAGCGCCACAAACGGGGCGTCGTTGGCGGCAGACCACACGCCAATGTACTTAAAGCCCTCAAAGTCGATCTTGACGCCGTGGCCCGACTTGCGACCGCGCAGCGTGAGCGTGGAGCACGGGGTATCGGTGAACATGATGGCATCGTTATCGAAGCTACGGTGCGTGATGGGCAGCACGTCAGAGTTATCGGGAGCCTTGTAGCTGCCCTCGAACGTCATGAGGCCGTCGGGCGTGATGATGGGTGCCTCGTTGGTCCAAGCCTCGGTAAATGCCAGCTCGTAATCCTCGAACGTCTCGTCCTCGGCACCGGGGGCGGGCACGTTAAATGCAGGATGCCCGCCCACCGAGAACGGCAGGTCCACGTCGTCGGTGTTGGTGACGGCAAAGGTCTGGGTAAACGTGGCATCGCCGGTTAGGGCATAGGTCATGTTGAGCTTAAAGTGGAAGGGGAAAGCCTTGAGCGACTCGGGCGTGTCGGTGATCTCGTAGGTGACGGACGAGCCGTCCTCGGAGACCTCGACCAGCTTGTGCTCGACGATGCGCGCGAGGCCGTGGCGCGGCATCTCGCAGGTGCCGGCCGCAGACGTCGCCGTGTTGTTGCGCAGCGAGCCCACGATGGGGAACAGAATGGGCGCGTGCTTGCCCCAAAAGGCCGGGTCGCCCTGCCACAGATACTCGTTGCCGTTGAGGGCAAGGCTCGTGAGCTGGGCGCCCATGGAATCGATGGCCGCGGTAAGGCCGCCGCGCTTGATGGTGGTGACGGTGGACATGCTACTTCCTCCAAAAGTAAACAACAGTGTCGAGGGCTATTGTCCCACTCTTGGCGGCAAGGAGAAGCGGCAGGCGCAGTTATTGAGCGATTGCGTAAAGGTCGAACCCGCCCTGCGGCGTGCTGTCGACCGTATCGGGCGCCTGCGAGTTAAAGCTCACGGGAACCATGCGCTTTGAGGCACGGAAGCGCGTGCCATCGGTGGCGACGGGCGGCTCGTCGACCGTAAGCTCGTAGTCGCCGGGTTTGAGTTCGATGCCGTCGCCAGCGGAGTTGACATATTGATACTCGTCAATCGCCTGCCCCCTGAGTGTGCGGCCCACGATATGGATGAGCATCTGGCTGTCGCCGCGGGCGGTGTCCCATGTCGCACCGTCCTTGACCTCGACCGACACATGCACCGAGCGCGTACGGCTGAGCGATTGCTCGACAGACATCTCGACCTTGGCGGCGTCTTTGCGCTGTTGCTCCACGTGGCTCCAGACATTTCCGATCGCCGAGCAAGCGATGACACCGGCCATGAAGGCGATGAGGATGGGGCCGAGTGGTGAGCGGCGACCTGCGTCTTCCTCACGAGCCAGGTTGGGGCGATGCGTGGGGGCGGGCGCCTGGGCACCCTGCGAGGGCACGTCGAGGATGCTGAAAGACGCCGTGCTGTCGGGATCGATGGTGTGGCGCGGCTGTGGGGTCTTTGCCGGCGAGATCGACATGTCGGCCGGCTCACCCAGCGTTGCCGTGGCATCGGCCTTTGCCTCGTCAGCCTCGGCCTGGGCCCATGCCTGTTCGAAGGTCAAAGGCTCGGCAGAGTCGTCAATGGCGTCATCGGATTCGGCCACGGCATCGGCATCGTTGCCCGCCTCGGCATCGACGCTCGCCGCGCCCACGGCATCCGCCCCGTCGCTCGACTCGTCATGCGGCAAAGGCTCGTCCCACTCCTCGTCCGGAGCCTCGCCTTCGCTATACCACCATTCAAAGTTATCGATATCCATACGGGGCGCCCCTTAAGCCTCGCAAGTAAACACTTGCCAGCCTTATACCCCCAAACAGCACCGGAGCTCGCCCACGCCGGACACGAAAACCGTCACAACATTCGACGGTTTTCCTCGATTTCGAGATTTTCATCGAATGTTGGGACGGTTTGGGCAGCGGTCATGCCGCAGATGTGACAAAGGGACAGTCCCTTTGTTACATAGCGAGGGCCGTACGGATGGATGGGTCGCTGAGGGCCTCGCGGAGCCAGGGGGCCAGCTGCTCGGGGCGACCCTGCAGGTAGCCTTTGAGCTCGGACGGGGCCACGCGGCGCACCTCCGAGATCTCCTCTTGGTTGATGCGTAGCTCGCCCGGCTCGACATGGGCTGCGAACACCTCGCACCATTCGCACTCGCAGCGGCCGTCGCCGTGATCCTCGCGGTAGACCACGTGACCCAGGTGCTTGAGCTCGCCGGGCTCGCGCATGATGCCGAGCTCTTCGTTGATGCGGCGCGCCGTCGCAGCGGCGACGGCCTCCCCCGGGAGTGGATGGCCGGCGCAGCTATCGGCCAGCACCCCACCCCACAGCCGTTTGAGCGGACTGCGGCGGCAGAGCAGCAGGCGCGCGTCCTCGCCCTGGCCCTCGACCAGAAGCGTCAGAAATGCCTGATGCAGGATGCCCTCGCCGGTATGGGCCTCGATGCGGTCGACGGGGCCAAGCGCCTCGCCGGTCGCAGCATCGACCGCCACGACCTCGGCGCCTGCGCCGCCCTCATCCCAGCCGGCACGCAGAATACGGGCTGCGGCCTCCTCGAGCGCGGCGATGAGCTCTTTGGTGGTGTCGAGCACGCGCTGCAGGTCGTCCCCGCTCGCCTGTTCAACATGAAAACCCGTACTTGCAACGACCGGCACGCCAAAGCGCGTGGCCAGCGCCGCCGCGATATCGTGCGCCGGGATCTCGTCTCGATGACACGGAACGGCCAGGATGCTCACCGTCGCCGTACGGCCGGGCTCGGGGCGCGGGATGGCCTGCGCCGTGGCGCCCAGGTGCGCGAACTCCGGCGAGCAGGCGTACACCGCCATGCCTCGCGGCGTCACCGTCAACTGGGCCTCGAGCACAAACTTGCCCTCGCCCACTGCAACCTTTGTCGTGTGCATACCCATGGGATCTCCTGTCGCCCGCGATGTACCTGAGACCATCTTCGCCTGTATTGCGACTATACAGGCAAGCGCAGCCTGCGACAAAGGGGGCAGGCACCCGACACATTCTGTTAGAGTTGCAGGGATTGAATCCCGCTTATTCATGCGACATTGGAGTGACAACCTTGACCGCCGCAACCACGCCTATAAGTAAGTCAACCGCCGCCGCGCTCTCCCCCGCGCGCACCAAGCTCTGCCTGGCGCTGCTCGTGCTGTTGGGATTCTCGCTCGGCTGCTCCGAGTTCGTGGTCATCGGTATCGAGAGCGACTTGGCAACGGAGCTCGGCATCTCGCTTGCCACTGCGGGCCAGCTCATCAGCGTATTCGCGCTCGTCTACGCCATCGCGACGCCGGTGCTCGCGCTCAGCACGGGGCGTTTTCGCCGCTACCAGCTGCTCGTGTGCTATAGCATCGTCTTTGTGCTCGGCAACCTGGTCATGGCACTGGCGCCCAACTTCCAGGTGCTCTTTATCTCGCGCATCATCCTGGGTTCCGTCTCGGGCGCACTGCTCGCCGTGGGTGTAACGTACATCCCCGAGCTGCTGTCCCCGCAGCAAACTTCGCTTGCCATCTCGGTGGTATATGGTGCGTTTTCCGTGGCAATGGTCTTTGTCACTTCGATCGGCAAGTTCGTGGCCGACACGCTCGACTGGCACGTGGCCATGTACGGTACGCTGACCTTTGCCGTTTTGATCTGCGGCGCGCTCGTGGCGTTTATGCCGCGCGCTGGACAAACCGACGAGCCCGCCACCTTTCGCGAGCAGGCGGGTCTGCTGCGCGAGCCGAGCATCATCACCGGCATGCTCATCTTTTTGTTTGGTGTGGGGTCGGTCTATGTGTTCTACGGCTACGTGACGCCCTATCTGGAGCAGGTGTTGGGTATGGGCACGGTAGAAGCCAGTACCACGCTTATGGCCTACGGCGTGTTCTGCCTGATCTCGAACATCCTGGGCGGATGGATCGATGCGCGCTTTGGCATGAAGGCGCTGCTGGTGACGTTTGTGCTGCAGGCTGCGGCGCTGCTCGGGCTGTTTGCCGTGGGCGGCACCATGCCGCTCGCGCTGGTCTTTGTCTTTAGCTTGGCGCTGCTCATGTACCTGTTCTCGGTGTCGTGTATCACGCACTTTATGGACGTGGCACGCAGCCGCCATCCCAAGTCGATGGTACTCGCGAGTTCGGTTGAGCCCATGGCGTTTAACGTCGGCATCTCGTTTGGCACCGCGGTGGGCGGCGCCGTGGTGAGCAGCGTTGGCATTGCGTACGTGGGCGCCGTGGGCGCCGCGTTCTCGCTTGTGGCCTGGGCGCTCACGCTGGTGACGATTAAGTTGGCTCGCTGGGAGCGCCACCGCGGGTAGCGCAATTGCAGTCAAAAGCCCCAGCACCGCCCACCATCTTTTGACCGTCTGGCGTTCGCTCCTGCAGCCATGCAACACGTCGTCTGCCGCCCAGGTCAGCATCTTTCCCGGCGCTATTTAACCACGCAAAACGCATCCTGTTAAGATTATCGCTATCGTTTTTCGCAATCTGAAAATCGATAGAATCGCAGGTAAAGCTTTCGTAGTCTGAAATGGTCAATCCACACGAAAGGGGTTTACCACATGGACAAGAAAGCAGTTGTAATCGCCGGAGCCGGCAGCACCCACACTCCCGGCATCATCCAAAGCCTGTTGCAAAAGAAAAACGAATTGCCGCTGCGCAAACTCGCCCTGTACGACATCGACGAGAAGCGCATGCATCTCGTCTACGACATCATGAAGCAGTTCATCGAGCAGGAAGCTCCTGACATCGAAGTTGTCGTGACGACCGATCCCGAAAAGGCATTCACCGATGTCGACTTCGTCTTCGCGCAAATCCGCCAGGGTGGCCTTCAGATGCGTCGCCAGGACGAGCGCATCCCTCTCAAGTACGGTTGCGTGGGACAGGAAACCTGCGGCGCCGGCGGTTCGATCTCCTATGGCATCAGGTCCATCCCCGGCGTCTTCGACCTCGTACGCTACACCAAGAAATACAGTCCAGACGCCTGGATCCTCAACTATTCCAACCCCGCCGCAGTTGTCGCCGAGGCCACGCGTCGCGAGTTTGGCAACGACCATATCCTTAACATCTGCGATATGCCCACGGCTATCTTGCTCTCGTACTCTAAGATGCTCGGACTTCCCAGTTGGCGCGATATCGACCCCATGTATTTTGGACTCAATCACTTTGGCTGGTTTACCAAAATCTACGACAAGCAGGGGCGCGATCGTCTGCCGGAGCTCCGTCAGATGATTCTCGAGCACGGCATGGCCGTGAGCGACAAGCATCACAAGGACAAGGACTGGATGCACACCTGGGGTCAATACGTCAAGATTGTGAAGGACTATCCCGAGTATCTGCCCAACAGCTACCTGCAGTACTACCTGTACTCCAAAGACATGGCAGATGACATGGACCCCAACTGGACGCGCGCCGACAACGTCATCAACGGACGCGAGAAGGAGATGTTTGCCGAGCACGACAAGTACCTGGCAGATCCCGCCAATTACAAGAGCCCCGTACAGAGCTTCACGGTCTTTGGCGACTTTATCGTCGACGCAGCCGCCTCTATCGCCTACAACAAGTGCGAACGTTATCTCGTAATCGTCGAGAATAACGGCGCCATCCCCAATCTGCCCGACGACGCCATGGTCGAGGTCCCCGCTTACCTGCGCTCTTGGGGCCCCGAACCCATCAGCCAGCCTGCTATCCCCACCTTTTACAAGGGGCTTATCGAAGAGCAGAATGCCAGTGAGAAGCTCGCCGTCGACGCATATTACGAGCATTCCTACCAGAAGGCGCTCGAAGCCATCGCAATCAACAAGACCGTCCCTTCGACTACCGTCGCGCGCCAAATCCTCGACGACCTGATCGAAGCGAACGGCGATTATTGGCCGACCCTGTCCTAACTCCCCGCGCATCGAAGGAACATCATGAAAGAAAGCAAGCTCTACAGCGAGTTCCAGAGACTCGGCAAGGTGCTCATGGCGCCGGTCCTCCTCCTGCCCGTTTCCGGCATTTTGGTCGGTCTGGGCTCCGCCCTTTCCAATGCTAACCTCATCTCGCTCTGCCCGCTTTTGGGCACCGAGCCGATGGTGATCTTTAGCACGCTCATCAAAGCAGCCGGCAACGTTATCAATGGTAACATCTCGGTTCTCTTTGCGATCTGCATCGCCTACGGTTACGCCAAGGCCGAGAAGGCGACCGCCGCACTCTCAGGCTTCATCGGCTACATGACCATGAACACGATCATGGGCCAGCTGCTTATCCTGCTGGGCACCATCGATCCCGCCAACCTACAGACCGGTCAGAACGCCATCCTGGGCGTAACCACACTCGACACCGGCGTATTCGGCGGCATCATCATCGGCTTGGTAGTCGCGTGGATCCACAACCGATTCTATAAGGTGCAGCTTCCGCCGGTGCTCGGCATCTTCAACGGCACGCGCTGCGTCCCCGCCCTCACCGTCGTTTTCGCAAGCCTAGTGGGCGTTGCGCTCGCCTTCGTGTTTCCGTTTGTGCAAACCGGCCTAAAGGCCGCCTCGACACTCATCGATTCCACCGGGGTGTTTGGCGCGTTCATCTATGGCTTCTCCGAGCGCATGCTTCTGCCCTTCGGCCTGCATCATTTCATCTACCTGCCGTTTTTCTTCACTTCTCTGGGCGGTAGCATCCAGGTTGACGGCCAGACCGTCGAGGGTGCTGTCAACATCTACAACGCCATGCTCAACACGCCCGGCATGATGTACGACATCGACATCTCAAAATACGTCATGAACGGCAAGGTGCTGTTCGCCATGTGCGGCCTGCCCGCGGCGGCGCTCGCCATCTACCACTGTGCCCGTCCCGAGAATAAAAAGAAGGTCGGCTCCCTCATGATCGCCGCCGTTATCCCGGCCGCCATCATGGGCATAACCGAACCGCTCGAGTACTCCTTCCTCTTTGTAGCGCCCGTACTCTATGTGGTCCACGCCCTGCTGTGCGGCATCGCGTATGTACTCACCTACCTGGTACAGTTCAATGTGCCCGGGCCTTCCGCCTTCGGCGGACCGCTCCTCTCGTGGATCTTCAACGGCATCATGAACGCCGATAAGGGCTCCAACTGGTTCTGGCTTATTCCGCTCGGCGTCGCTTACTTCGGGATCTATTACGTGCTGTTCCGCACCTTTATCAAGAAATTTGACCTCAAAACCCCGGGCCGCGAGGATGATGACACGCAGGCAGCGGATGACACGTCGACCATCGACTCCAAAGCACCTGTTCAGGTAAGCGAGTTCATCCCGCAGATCGTGGAAGCCGTGGGCGGAGCCGATAACATCTCGGGTGTCAACGCCTGCTTCACTCGCCTGAGGCTCAGCCTCAAAGACACCGCCCTGGTCAAGGACGATAGCGTCTTCACCAAAGACCTCGGCGCCAGCGCCATCGTGCACGTTGGCGGCGGTGTTCAGATCGTTTACGGCAATAAAGCTTCTGTCTACAAAGTCGAAATGAGAGAATACTTGGGCATGGAATAAATCCGTCCCATAGCTTCACCACAATGCTCCGGAGATGGCATATCCGCTCCGGGGCATTATTGTTTGGAGTGATTTGAATGTCGATGTACGAGGTCTATTCGAACCTCAGGTCTTGTATCGAAGACGTCGAGAAGGGCGGCAGCCTTGACGCCCACATCGCACTCTACGCCCTTTCCCATCACGACGAGATCCCAGAGCTCTCAATAGAAGAACTTGCCCGCGCGTGCAATACATCGCCCGCGACCATCTCGCGCTTCTGCAGGCGCGTAAACGGCTCGAGCTTTCGATCGTTCAAAGAGCAAGTTGACGACTTCAACGCTTGGCTCCAGCGTGAGACAACCGAGGCAAGGGCGCATAAGCAAATCGATATACCCTGGTATTTCGATATCGTAGAGACCTCTTTGCTTGAAACAAAACACCTGCTCACTGAGGATCGACTCGAGCAGGCCGTTGACTGGCTTCTCGATGCGCAAAATGTCTACGTATACGGAAGCTCATTCTCCAATCTCGCCGCCCGCTCACTCTGCGAAAAGCTGAGCCGCGTAAACCGACTGTGCTTCTCATTTGGCTCCGTCAAGGGACAGGAGACGTCGCTCTGCCTGCTCCAACCCGACGATCTAACCATCTTTGTATCGTTCTCAGGGAAGACGAGCCACATCTTCAATCTTTACGTTGAGGCCAAGCGGCGAGGTTGCCGCGTTATTTGGATATCGAGCAACATGGCATTCGATAACAACGGGGCGCGCGAGCTCTTGCTACCCGTGAGCGCGGAGTCACTCAGCGAGTACTCGACCGCCTTGGTTGAGGGCATGAGCCTACAAAGCGCGGTTAACGCTCTGTATATCAGCTGTGCAAATCGACTTCGGGCGCAGCGCTAGCCGCAAACACGCTAGAACCGAAAAGAACGCACCTCACCGTCGCAAGGCGTCCGAATACACGATAGGCAGCGCCAAAAGAGAGCAGCGAGCACGTCATGTACTTGCCCATTCACCCCAAAACAGCACAGGTTGGCGCCCGATTGAAGAATCGGACGCCAACCTGTATTAATCTTGATTGTGCGTTTGAGTCGTTTACTCCATGCCCAGCAGCTCGCGCATCTGGGTTGCGTAGTTAGAAGCCATGTTACCGTAGACAATCTGCACGCCGCCGTTGACATGCACGATGCCACGCGCTTCGAGCTTTTCGGTAAACTCGGCGTCGTCAACCACCTTGTCACAGTCATTGAGCTGGATTCGCAGACGGGTGAAGCAGGCCTCGACAGACTTAATATTGTTGTCGCCGCCCACTGCCTCAACGATGGCGGGAATGAGATCGCTGATCACGGTCTTGGGAGCCTTTGCGGCCTCATCGTCAGACTCTTCCTCACGGCCAGGGGTCTTTAGGTCCTTCTTAAGAATGATGAACTTGAAGACGAAGTAGTACGCCACGAAGTAGATGGGGCCGAGGAACAGGATAACCTGCCAGTTGGAGCCCTTGGCTGCACCCATAATGCCGTTAAAGATCAACGACAGGAGCGGGCCGCCGAAGGACGCGGAACCGGCCACGTTGAACTGCAGGATATAGGTCAGCGCATAGGCAAGACCAGCCATGAGAGCGTGGAACACGTAGAGGATGGGCGCGATAAACAGGAAGGAGTACTCGAGCGGCTCGGTAATGCCGGAGAGGATGCAAGGCACCACGATGGCGATCATGAGTGCTGCGGTCTTCTTCTTGTTTTTGGGAAGCGCCGTCTTGTAGAAGGCGAGTGCAGCGCCGGGCAGGCCGAACATGGCGAAGATAACCTTGCCGTTCATGACAAAACGGCTGACCTCGATGTTAAACGGCGTGCTGGGAGAGCCCAGGATCGCGTTGTAGATATTGATAGCGCCCTGAACAGTCTGGCCGTCGATGGTCTCGACGCCACCGAGCGACGTGAAGAAGAACGGCAAATAGACAAAGTGATGCAGGCCAAAAGGCAGGAGCATGCGCTCGCCGGCGCCGTAGACAAATGCACCAAAGGCACCCGTAGTCTTGATGAACTCGGACAGCGCACCGAGAGCGTTCTGAATAAACGGGAAAACAAAGGACATGACCAATGCGAGGATGCTGCATGAGAGCAGCGTCACCGCCGGGATAAAGCGCGTGCCGTTGAAGATGGAGAACACGGCAGGCAGCTCAATCTTGTAGTAACGGTTATGCAACCATGCGACGATTGCGCCCACCAGAAGACCGCCGATAACGCCAGTGTCGAGCGTGGTGATACCGAGGATCGTGCTCTGGCCCGTCGTAAGATTCGCGGGATCGATAACGCCAGTCGCCGTAAGGAACGTGCCCATCACGGAATTCATGCACATGTAGCCCAAAAAGCCACAAAGCGCCGCGGTAGCCTTCTCGGACTTGGCGAAGCCATAGGCGAGACAAATCGAGAAGATAACCGGGATGTTGTTCATAACGATGCCGGCAGCGGCCTTGAGAATCGAAAAGAAAATCGCAAAGCCCGGAGCAGCAAGCCAGGGAACAGCTGCCGTAAGGGTGGGGCTGGTAAAGGCATTGCCAAAGCCCTGAAGGATGCCGGCGATTGGCAGGATCAAGACAGGCGTCATGAGGACTTTGCCCAGGCGCTGGAACTTTGCCAGCAGCTCATCTTTGTTCATGGGATACCCCTCTTAAAGAAACGGGGCGTGCAGCTCTACAGCCCACACGCCCCATAACAGTTATCAAGCGCTATGGAACTAGCTACTTAAGCTCCGGCCAGTAATCCTTATTGGCCTCGATGAGCTTGTCGAGCACTTTGCGAGCCTTCTTTGCGTCACCGACCAGACGATTAAGCGTGAGTGCCTGCAGAGCCTTCTCGTAGGAACCCTCCATCCAAGCCTCAACAGTCAGGCGCTCATAGGCGTACTGGTTCTCCATAAGGCCGCGATAGAAGGTACCGATCTTGCCAACAGCATAGGGCTGCGGGCCATTGGCGCCCACGCTTGCCGCGACCTCGACCATGGCGTCATCGGGCATGCCCTCGATAATGCCGTTGTTGGGCACGATGACAATGAAGGTCTTGTTGGTGTTGCGATAAATGGCCGAGGTGATTTCCACGATCATATCGCCATGAGCATCGTTCTGCACAACCGAGGAGTTCTTTGCGGTGCCGACTTTGGCAACACGCTCGCACTCGGCGAACACGCGCTTCTCACGACCGTTGATAACCTCGTCGGAGCGAGTGTAGTCGGGGTCGAGGTGAGCGACCTTGTACTCGGGATACAGATAGTACTGCAGATACGTGTTGGGCAGATAGTCGGGGAAGTCCTCGAGCATGTCCTTGACCATTGCGTAGGTATCAAGCCAGGACTGATCACGCTGCTCGGCATCGGCAGGAAGGAAGCCGTTCTTCTCCGTGTACTCCTTAATCTGCGGGACGAGGTCATGACCCTCTTCATCGTAGATGTGCTTGAACCAACCGAAGTGATTGAGGCCGAAGTACACGGGCTCCGTCTTGCTCATATCGCGACCGAGCAGGCGTCCGTAAGAGCGCATGAGGTTGACAGGCTGGTCGCAGATATTGAGGACGCGATGCTCATCGGGCAGGACGCGCTCCAAGCCGTATGCCACGATAGCCGCAGGGTTGGTGTAGTTGATAATCCATGCCTCGGGGCTGTGGGCGCGCACGTCGTTGACGATCTCAACCATGTCATGCATGGAGCGCATACCGTAAGCCATACCGCCAGGGCCCACCGTTTCCTGGCCGATGATTCCCATATGCAGCGGAATCTTCTCGTCCTTGCTACGCATCTCGTAGCCGCCGGTACGAATCTGGCAGAGCACAAAGTCGACGTCGGTGTAAGCCTCGTCCTTATCGGTGGTGTAACCAAACTCCACACCGGGCTCCTCCTCGGCGAAGAGGATCTTGCCAAACTCGCCGATTGGACGCTGGCGCTCGGCATCGATGTCATAGAGCATTACGCGGTTCAGCGGCAGAATATCCATGTGCTTAGTCAGAGCTTTAAGAATGCCGGGGCACCACGTGGAGCCGCCGCCAACGATCACAATATTGAGCTTATCCTTCATGTTCCGTCCCTCCAGGGTTGGCTGATCGGTGTTCTCGAAGACCTTGGGCTCCGCGGTTGTCCTCGGCTTGCTTCGTTTCGATTGCTATTTTGCGACCTGAGATCATTTGCGAACCCCCGTGTTGGCCAATGCGAAACGGGGACACATGATTTCGCTCACAACACAGATATGTGTAGACGGACACGCACGTTTGCCCAGTTCAGGAGCGATAGGCAATCGTGGCCGGTTGCCGATTTCTCACCTGGCTACACAAAGCGGTACCATATGTATGGCGAGGTGCGAGGGGCTGAAACATCTTATGAAAGATCAAGAATCTTTTTATGATCATGTGCGAGCTGGCGAGAGCAAGCTCAACGATCTCGAAAGCGAGATCATGCGCTACATCATCGAGCTGCGTGATGATGTTGACGACGTCACGCTTAAGAGCGTTGCCGAGCGGTTCTTCGTCGCTCCCAATACAATCGTCAGGCTTGCTCATAAACTTGGCTTCTCGGGGTTCACCGAGCTCAAACGATCGTATTCTGCCTCACTTGACCGCAATCGATTCACTATCGAGGCACTTCCGCTCGACACCCAGCTCGTACAGACCAAAGACTTACTTAACGATCGGGTCATCGATTCCGTCGTGAGTCTTATCCAGGACGCCTCGCATATCGTGTTCTTCTGCTCGGGCTTTTCGAAATACCCATGCCTAGAAATGGCGGAGAAGCTCAAGATCATGGGCAAGAACACCGATACGCTCAGTGAGCGCCATGTCATGAGGCACTACGCAGAACTCCTCGGCAAAAACGACCTGGTCTTCAGCGTTTCCGTAAGCGGCGAGACGCAGGTGTCTATTGACGCCACATCGATAGCCAAAACGCGCGGATGCAAGATCGTCACGCTCACCGGCTTTTCTCGGAATTCTCTCTCGAAACTAGCCGACTACCCCATCTACACCGTGCAAAAAGAAATCCGCTTGGGCAGCATGGACCTCGACAGTCGCCTGATGTTTTATTACGTGTTTGAATTGATATTTGAGCGCTATTTCAAACTGGCTAGGAAATAAGGCTAGGTACAAATCGCTGCCGTCTAGGTCCTTTCGCAAAATGATTCGCCCGCCGAGAGCGCAAACAGGCGAGGGGATAGCAGCGCTTCCTGATGTGACAAAGGGGCTGTCCTTTTGCCACATTGTCCGGCCATGTTTCATGTATTCGAAGTACACGAAATTGTCGAGTAAAACGATCGGACGCTAGTTTCTCGTCCATGCCCTCTCCTCGATCCTGTTTTCTTTGAAATATATGTCGTAAGACGTTATTATGTAATTGTCTTACGAAAGGAGATGGCCATGAGTTCTGTTACCGTACGCGTTGACGAGCAGACCAAGCTCGACGCCTCCCGCATCGTCGAGGACTTTGGCTTCGACCTGTCTTCCGTCACCCGAGCTTTCTACCGCCAGATCGTGCGCGAGCGCCGCATACCCTTGAACCTAGCCTATCCGGAGCCCAACGAGGAGAGTCTGCGAAGCATCCGCGAAGCCGACGAGATCATCGCAAAAGGCGGGCATGGCTACAAGAACGCTGACGAGATGTTCTCCGCAATGGGACTCTAGCGATGCTGGAGATTCAGTTCACCCCGCAGCTCCAGAAGGATTCGAAGAGGCTGTCCAAGAAGCACTACAGCCTTGACCTGCTCAAGGAGGTTATCGGCCTCGTTGCGGAAGACACCGATGAATCCAGGAGCATTTTGAGGCAACGGCACAAGATGCACATGCTCAAAGGAAACTGGTCCGGCAGCAACGAGTGCCACGTTGCCAATGCCGGCGACTGGCTTGTCATCTGGAGAACGGGCAACGGTCTTGCGGTCTTCCAGAGAACCGGTCCCCACGATGAGCTGTTTCGCTAAATGATTATTTATCGCTCAGAGCAACAGAGATGGCATCTCCACTCAGCGTTAATGAACGTCTGATCGCGCATGTGGCAATTCCGATGAAAAGGATCCCGTCGAATTCGATATGCTCAACCATGTCGCATGAGGAGATGAGGAAAACGACAAGTTTTGACCGATTGCATATCAAGAGGCAGGCGGTCGAAAAGAGTTCATAAATGAAGAGTTTCGGAACGTGATAAAACTCACGTTTATCTGCCACGGAAACATTTGCAGGTGAGGTCGAGGCAGCATGTAATTTAGGTTTCCAGCTCTGATTTGAGTGAGGTCTACGCCATTTTTACGCTAATGGAGTCCCGCCGACGGGGTGTTTCAAATAAGTCGCATGAACCGTTCGTCAAAACCAGGTTCGTCAAGACCATTAATAGTTCTTCAGTTACTTCTCGAAAGAAGCTCAAGGAAATATATAATGTTCATCAATTGCGTAATTATCGGCCTTGACAAAGAATTGAACGCGAGAGTTTAGATGTCGGATCATTCCCTTAATAGAAGCTCAAAGCCGTTCTTGCGGTGGGCTGGAGGAAAGAACTGGCTGATAAAATACCTACCGGGCTTGATTAAAGACCTCGATTTCAATAATTACCACGAGCCATTTTTCGGCGGAGGCTCCGTGTTCTTTGCTTTGTCTCCAGACGGAGCGATCCTCTCGGACATCAACGAAGAACTCATTAACACTTACGTTGAAGTTCGCGATAACGTCGAGAGCGTAATCAAGATTATTGACGAGTGGGCCGTAAAT
Organism: uncultured Collinsella sp.; assembly: GCA_934654775.1. GTDB lineage: Bacteria > Actinomycetota > Coriobacteriia > Coriobacteriales > Coriobacteriaceae > Collinsella. The sequence continues at coordinate 37,198 of CAKUGR010000014.1, read as the reverse complement.
GAAGATCAGTATTACGCCATACGGTCAGAGGAACCGGATGATTCGATACGAAGAGCCGCTCGGTTTATTTACTTGAACAGAACATCGTTCAACGGCATTTATAGGGTTAATCGAAAAGGCCAATACAATGTGCCTTACGGGAAAAAAGACAGCTATAAATTTAATTTTCAGCGAATTCGCCATGCAAGCGAAGCCTTGCAGGGGGCAACGCTACTCGCTCGTTCTTTTGAAGAATCACTAAAAGACGTAAAGGCCGGAGATCTTGTTTTTCTCGACCCACCGTATACGGTCGCGCACAACAACAATGGTTTTATCGAATACAACAAGAAGCTTTTCTCTCTCGATGACCAATTTGAATTGAAGAGTTGCATCGACGCCATTTCCGAACTTGGCGCCTTCTATATTCTTACGAACGCTCATCATGAAGTAATTGATGACTTGTTCTCTCCTGGCAGTATCAAACTAGATGTTTCTCGCAGCAGCACTTTAGGTGGTCGCAATGCACGTCGAGGAAACACTCAGGAATATATATTTACTAATATTCCTCAAGCGAGGATAGGGGATATCGATGGACTGGCTTAGCGAAATTGTCTCTGGGAAAGAGCTGGACTCTGCCAAACGCGAGCGAACAAAGGACTACATCTTCACAACGCAGGTTGAAGAAGCTCAAGCGCGCTATGAGTCGGACGGTTGGGAGTTTGACCGAACGCTTGCAAGAAGGCGAGTCAAGCTAAAGAAGAAAAAACCCACTGACGAGATTTTCGAGAATCGTGTGTGGACGATGCTGTACAAACTTGGTTTTTCCCACATGAACAGAGACAGATCCTTCTCTGTTGACTATTGCCAAAATGGGAAGTCTTCGAGCAAGCAGATTGACGTCCTTGCTGCGGACAACGAAATCTTGCTGCTAATTGAATGCAAGTGCGCAAACAGGCCAGGCACCCAAAGCAACTTTAAGACCGATATCGAAGCAATCGCCGACTATAGAAGGCATGTGTTTAACCAGCTCAAGCAAAAGTTTCCGACTCAAAAAATGGTCTGCGTATTCGCAACGAACAACTACGACCTTGGTGACAAAAATAAAGATTTGCTAGCGGCAAAAAATATTAAGCATTTTGATGAAACCACTATCGACTATTATGAGGCCCTTGGGAAAACGCTAGGAAAAGCAACGAGATATCAGCTGCTAGGTAACCTGTTTGCCAATCAAGAGATAGCCGGGATGGACACAAGGGTCGCTGCAATCAAGGGGAAAATGGGAGGGCGCGCCTACTACTCATTCTCTATTGAACCCTCCAAGCTTCTTAAGATGTCGTACATCCTTCATCGAAATAGCGCCCAGCCTGATGAGGTCTTGCCAACATATCAAAGGCTTATCAAAAAGAACCGCCTGAAGGATATTCAAAAATTTGTTAATGATGGGGGATTTTTCCCGAACTCCATCATTGTCAATGTTGCAAACGAATCACCGCGTTTCGAGCAAGCACCGAAAAAGAACCAGCCAAACGACTCTGATTCGAGAATCGGAATACTGGAGCTTCCTAAAAAGTATCGCTCGATTTACGTTATTGATGGGCAGCACAGGCTGTATGGATACGCCGATAGCGACCACGCTGAATCCGACACCATTCCTGTTGTCGCCTTCTACGATATGGACAATATCGAGCAAATAAAGATGTTCATGGATATCAATGAAAAGCAGAAGGCCGTTCCCCAAACATTGCGCACCACGCTGAATGCCGACTTGCTTTGGGATGCAAAGGATGTTTCCGATAGACAAAAAGCCCTGCGCTCGAGAATTGCGCAAGACCTTGGGGAAATTAAGCGTTCTCCGTTATACGATCGGGTTATTGTTGGAGAAAACACAAAGGGACCCTGCCGTTCGATAACGCTTCCGTTTATTGATAGCGCTATTGATAAAGCTGGCTATCTGGGCAAATACAAAAAAGGATCCATGGTCCAAGATGGTCTTTTCGAGTATGGAAATATCGACACGTCTTATGAGAAAATTCGCAAATATCTGATTGGTTGCCTAGCGTATGTAAGAAGCGCTAGCCCCGATGAATGGGAGCGTTCGAACAAAGAAGGAGCCATCTTCACCGTTAACGTAGGTATATATGCCCTCATATGCATCTTTGCAGACATTCTGCAGCATCTTCGCGATTCCAACGCAATTGATATCAGAAATGCCGAAATAGATGATTTGGTCGAGGATGCATCATTTTATTTGCTTCCATTGGTAAATCATATAGAACAGCTTGACCGCGGACAGCGAGATTCGTTTACGAAAAAATATGGAGGAAATGCTACCAGAGATTGCCATTTTAAATTCAGACAAATCGTGCATGAGGCCCATAAGGAATTTGCTCCTGAAGGGCTAAGCGACTGGATCAGAGACAACAGCATGCAATATAACGAAGATTCGCTTTCAAAATTGACTGCAATTGAAGAACGCATCGCCAACGATTTTGAGAAGCTTTTAAGCCAGGAATACGGCACTGATTGGTTGCGTGTCGGCGTCGACAGACCAGTTTTTAGCACGCTTAACAAACGTGCATCTGATCGGGAATTCGAAACGGGAGCCAAACAAGAGCCATGGCGCGAGGTAACACTGGAAGAATGCCGAAAAGTTGCCACCTGGTCTCAGAATTGGAGTAAACTGTTTAAGAGCTATTTCGAGCGCCTTATTGATGACGGGAAGGCGCATAACAAGACCGATTCTACTGAGTGGATGTCGGCTTTGAGTACGGTCAGGAAGCAGTTGCTTAGCACAAAAAACTATAGCGTGAGCCACGATCAGTATGAGCTTATATGCGACTACTATGACAAGATTCAGTCATTGGACATCATGACTCTGTAGGCGGATCCTTTTCCCGGGCACCAGGGATATGCATCGCGGGGGATAGCTCGAAGGGAAATTTGCGGCACCGCCCGTGTTGAGCCTAGGCGAGCTCGCAGGTCATGCAGCCGATGTGACGGCGAATCATCGCGCTCCTTTCATTGATGACGAGCATTTTAAGGTAGTCAAATCTGACTGCGCGGTCGATCATTGCGAGATCGGTCACCAGCCAGGCGATCGCCACGCGCTCGAGGAGTCGCAATCGAGGTGTTCCTCGAGAAAGCTACCGCCGGTGTTTTCGGTGATGCTGGTGGTAGCGAATGCGATGTCATCGGCTTGGTCTTCGATTATGAGGCCGATACGCTCGTTGCCTTGAGCCCAACCTGCTGCAAGGACGGTGTGGCTGCGGCGATTAAGGAATATTTCGATTACCTAAGTCACGTTGCTGATGACGGCGGCATCCATAGCAAAGACCTCCTAAGTTTACAGCTGACTACGCGGGGCTGTTCCCAAAAGTGAACAGCTTCCTCGTATCGCGCCCATGATGAGAAGGCCGCGTATCGAAATATCTGGCGGGTTCCCATGGCGCAACGCGGACAACCTCCAGCCCTGGTAGCGATAATAAACACGTATCGCGTCGGGGCCCTGTTCATTAGAAACGAGCCAGCGATGGCCATAAAGAAAGGCAGCAGACCCGTTTAGCGCTCACAATGTGACTAAGGGACTGTCTCTTTGTCACATTGTGAGCGGTCCCTTTGTCACATCCTTAGATAGGAGATCTTCCGTGCATAAAATCCTGTTTATCTGCCATGGGAACATTTGTCGCTCGACGATGGCTGAGTCGGTGTTTACTGAGCTGGTGCGCCGTGCCGGACGCGAGGCGGAGTTCGTTATCGATTCTGCTGCGACCTCGACCGAGGAGATCGGCAACACGCCACATCGCGGCACCGTTGCCAAGCTGCGCGAGGTCGGGATTCCCGTCGTAGCACATCGCGCGCGTCAGGTGCGTCGCGCGGAGTATGGCGACTGGGATCATATTGTCTATATGGATGCTGAGAACGCGCGTGGCCTGCGTCGCATCTTTGGCGACGACCCCACAGACAAGATTACGCGCTTGCTCGATTGGACCGAGCGCCCCGGCGACGTGGCCGATCCCTGGTACACCGGCAACTTCGATGCCACCTACCGCGACGTGCTCGACGGTTGTACCGCCATGCTCGAGCAACTATAGGTTATCGAGCGCGCGAACCGCGCCATCGGCATACACCGAGGGAGGATTTTCTCCCATATGCAAATCGAGGGTGGATTATCTCCCACTTTGAGCGCGAAACTGCATCCAAAACGGGAGATAATCCACCCTCGTCACCTAGGCGGGAGAAAATCCTCGCTCGATTACTCGTTGACGATCTCGGCGAGCCAGACGTTTAACGTATCGACCTCGGGGCAGCAGAACTTGGCCGTACCGGGCTCGTTGCCGGGCATTCGGAACTGGCCCTAGACGGGTTTGACCTCCAGCTTTATCCCCTCGGCACGGGAGTCACCAAAAACATCCGAAAGGGTCCAGATCGCATACAGAGGCAGATAGAGAACGCCCCCGTCACGCTCAACGTTGCCTCTCGAGAAAACAATCCCGCGTTTTACGCCATACTCGGCCGTTTCAAGCACATGGCCGAGTGCGGCGTGCGCATGGTAGTAGGAGCCCGATTTAACCTCGATCGGAACAGCCGTTCCATCCGGTCCGTCAACCACAAAGTCCACTTCACCGCGCTTTTTTGTCTGATAGTAGTAAAGCTGGCGATTTTGGGCAGCCAGCTGCTGAGCCACCACGTTTTCGTACACGCCGCCGAGGTTGGGCTCCTTGCTGTCGAGGTACGCCGCCTGGGCGACCCCGATAGGATAACGGGCCATCAGCATCCCGGTATCGGACTGGTACAGCTTGAACTGGGACGGCCGTGCCGTCTTAAGCAGCGGGGACTTGGGCTCGGTCACGATGTCGGTCTTGAGAGCGACGCCGGCATCGACAAGCCAGACAAAATCTCGCTGGTATTTCTCGTAATGCGCCTTGGGATCTATGGAGTTGAGCACGAAACGCTTGTTCTCGCCCTCCAGCATGACGGGCAGCTGGTCGAAAATGCTCTGCACCTGGAGCGCGCGTCCGTTCGCGTATTTTGAGATATCCCGACGGTATTGCCCGTTCAGATCGGACTGAAGCTGGTGGACGGACGCCAGATCACCCTGCGTGTCGAGGAATCGCTGCACGACCTCCGGCATACCGCCAACGACGATATAGGTCCTGAAGTTAGCCATCATTGCGTCGTGAATATAACCAGGAACCGGCGTCTCGTTGCGGCACGCATCGCGAATCGAGCGCCTCGCCTCTTCGCTCACCTCAATCGCCCAGCTGAACTCCTCAAAATCCAGCGGGAACATCCTGAGCTCATGGACGTACCCCACGGGATAAGACCTGACGCCCTTGAATTGGGTCCCAAGCATGGACCCCGAGAACGCCCAGCGACAACGGCCGTCCTCGACAAGGAACTTGGCCATCGTCATGATGTCCGGCGCCTCCTGCACCTCATCGATAAATACGAGAGTTTTGCCCGGCGCTATCGACTTGCCCGTGAGAAGCGTCACCCTGCTGATGAAGTCATCAGCATCCCTCGCCCCGAGAAGGGCGTCTTTTGCCTGGCGGTTTTCCGCGAGATTGAGCTCGATATAGGTTGCGTAGTTTGACTTCCCGAACTCGCGAATCGAGTAGCTCTTACCGATTTGGCGAGAACCCGTGACGAACAACGCCTTTCGTTCAATGGATCTCTGCCAACAATCAAGCTCATCAGCGATTTTCCTGCGCAACATAAGCTCTCCCATCGCCTCGATAAATGAAATGCAGATATTTATATCGACTATTATCGATGAAATGCAGAGATTTTTAGTACCGAAATCGGATGAAATGCAGAAATTTGACCTTACTCGCGCACAGAACAACGACGACAACGCCTAAGCATAGGCATAAGCGAAGTCGGAATTCCCATATACAAATCGAGCGTGGTTTTTCTCCCCCATACAAATCGAGCGAGGACTATCTCCCACTTTGAGCGCTAAATGGCATCCAAAACGGGAGAAAATCCACGCTCATTATCTCGGTGGGAGAAAATCCACGCTCGATTACTCGTCGACGATCTCGGCGAGCCAGACGTTCAACGTATCGACCTCGGGGCAGCAGAACTTTGCCGTGCCGGGCTCGTTACCGGGCACGGTGCCGCCGTAGCGCAGGATATCGATATAGGGAAAGCCCACATGGCAGGCCATGGAGCACATCTTGCCGCGGTCGCGGTCGAAGTCGAACACGTCGCCCGGCTTGTGGCCATGGTGGCAACGACACGTACCCAGCTGGTCCACGCAGCTAATGCGGATACGTGGGCGCTTGCCGCGTGGCGCACCGAGCGGCTTGTTCTCGCTCGCGGGCTCGGGGCCACTCTCGCCGGCGTTACTCATGGTCGATCACATCCAGGCAGGCCTCGATGGGAAGGCCGGCGGACTTGTCCTCCTGGTCGGCGTTGCGCTCGATAAGCTCCGCCACCACGCGCATGGCATCGGCCGTTGCGCGCTGCAGACTCCAACCAGCCATCACGCGGCCGACGAGCACCGCTGAGAACGTGTCGCCCGTGCCCGGGAAATAGACCGGAATGAGCTCAAAGGGAATCGTAAAGTACTCCCCCGTCACATGGGCGTAACCGATAACGGCGTTCGTGCCATTGACCACGGCACTCGTAATGACCACCGACTTGGCGCCCAGCGCGCGCATAGCGTCCACAAGGACGCGAGCCTCGTCAGGCGTGATTTGCTCGGCGATGGGCGTATCGGTGAGCAGGCAGGCCTCGGTATAGTTAGGAACCGCGTAGTCGGCGCACTCGAGCAGATGCCTCATGAGGCCGATCGTGGACTCGGGCACACCGGCATAGAGCTTGCCGTTGTCGCCCATGATGGGGTCGACGAACACCTTGGTGCCCTTTTGCGCGCGACGGTGGCAAAAGTCCGAGATGATACGCGTCTCTTCCTCGGTCACGATAAAGCCGGTCGAGATGGCGTCGAACTCAAAGCCGAGTTCTTCCCAGATGGCAAGACTCTGACGCACGTACTCCGTGGTGTCGTGGATGTAGAACTTGGGGTAGTTGAGCGTGTCGGACACGAGCGCCGTCGGCAGGTTATGGATACGGTAGCCCATGTGCGACAGCACCGGCAGCATGGCGGAAAGCGCGACCTTGCCGTAACCGCACATATCGTTGATCAGCAGCAGCTGAGTGTTCTTCATAAGGGTCTCCCTTGTTTCGGGCGCGGCGCGGCAGCGCCACAGTGCGACTAAGTGTAGCGCAGGAGGCGTTGTGGGCGGAGGCGAGCGGTACGAAGGGCAAATTGTTGCGGAAAGGTTTCGGAAATGGGGGCTGTTTGCTCCATAGCGGCCTAGTTGATGCTACTCATATAGCGCCATTTCAAAACTATGCCTATTTACTACGTTTAACCGCCCGCCTCCAACCACAACGAATTTCTCTCCAACAAAACCGCAGGTAGATAGCTTGCGTTTTTTCAGAAGCAGCTGTTGTGGTCAGCGTTGCTGGATTCATCGTAGTAATTAGGCATAGTTTTTGGCAAGGCCGCTTCGAAAGGCATCATCGCAGCCCAAAACGATACCTTTTCCTTCGTCCCCAAGGGATCAGATTGCCGCTTAGGAGCGTTTGCAGCGTCGAGCGGTTACGGCGTTTGGTAAAACGCCGTAACTTAATAAGTTTGGTACCTTGACATTTATTTCTTGCACTCCTAGATTAGTTAGGCACAAAACAATTGCACTACCTAACTAAAGAAAGGAGCGACACCATGTGCGATGACCACATCGGCCTCTGCCCCCACACGCCGGGCGGCGACCCTCATGAACCCGCAGATGCGCCCGCGGCACAGTCCCAATCAGACGCGCTCGCCAAGCACATCCTAAACGGGCTGGGCTTCTGCGGCCACTTTCTGCACTTTCACGGCGGCGGCGCCTCGGGAAAGGCCCCCATCGTCTGCCTGCTCGCCAAGCAGCCAAACGGCGAGATGTCACAGCAGGAACTAGGCCTGCACTTTGATCTTAAGCCCGGTTCGCTTTCCGAGATTCTCTCCAAGATCGAATGCGCCGGCCTTATCGAGCGCAGCCGCAATCCCAAAGACCGGCGGCAGCTCACCATTCGCCTGACCGAAGCGGGATGGGAAAAGGCCCACGTAGAGCAGGCTGCCCGCATTCGCTTTAGAGAGCAGGCCTTTAGCGCGCTCACCCACGACGAGCGCGAGGACCTCGCCGAAATGCTCGATAAAATCCGCGTAACCTGGGAGGAACTGGATGATTAAAACCCTTATGGGCAGCATCCGCGATTACATGAAGGTCACGATCGCCACGCCGCTGCTGGTGCTTGGCGAGGTAATCTGCCAGATGATGATCCCGTTTATCACCGCCGACATGATCGACGCCATCAAGGACGGCACCGCCGTTACCGAGATGCTGCCCACCGCCGGCCTTCTCATACTCATCGCGCTGACGTCACTCGCCTTTGGCGCCGCCGCGGGCATCACCTGCAGCCATGCCAGCTGCGGCTTTGCCAAGAACCTGCGTCGCGACCTGTTCTACAAAATCCAGACGTTCAGCTTCGCCAACATCGACGAGTTCTCGAGCTCCTCGCTCGTCACCCGCCTCACCACCGACATCAACAACGTGCAGCAGGCCTTTATGATGCTCATTCGCATCGCCGTGCGCTCGCCGCTGGTGCTGGTCTTTGCCTTTACCATGGCATACGCCATGGGCGGCAGCGTCGCCATGGTCTACCTGGTCATCATTCCGCTGCTGGGCTTTGGCCTGTTCTTCATCATCCATAAGGTGCGCCCGATCTTTGCCCGCGTCTTCCACAAGTACGACGCGCTCAACGAATCCGTTGAGGAAAACGTCACCGGCATGCGCGTGGTCAAGAGTTACGTGCGCCAGGACTACGAGAAGGAGAAGTTCGCCACCGCCGCGCGCGACGTCCAGATGGACTTCACCCGCGCCGAGAAGCTGCTCGCCTTCAACAACCCCATGATGAACATCTGCGTCAACGGCGCGTTCGTCGTCATCATCTACCTGGGTTCCGAGCTCATCATCACGAGCCAGGGCACCCTGTTCGACGTGGGCCAGCTCTCCTCCATCTTTACCTACGGCTTCCAGATTCTGATGAGTCTGATGCAGCTGTCGATGATCTTTGTCATGGTGACCATGGCCGACGAATCGGCACACCGCATTACCGAGGTGCTGGCTGCCGAGCCCACGATCGCCGATCCCGCCGAGCCCGTGCTCGAGGTTGCCGACGGTTCCATCGACTTTGACCACGTGAGCTTTAAGTATTCCGAGCACGCGAAGCGCCAGGCGCTCGACGATATCGACCTGCACATTAAGAGCGGCGAGACCATCGGTATTATCGGCGGCACCGGCTCGGCCAAGTCGACGCTCGTGAACCTGATCGCCCGCCTGTACGATGTCACCGAGGGCACCGTGCGCGTCGGCGGCGTGGACGTGCGCGACTACGACCTGGACGCGCTGCGCCACCAGGTAGCCATGGTCCTGCAGAAAAACGTGCTGTTTAGCGGCACCATCGCCGAGAACCTGCGCTGGGGCGACCCAAACGCCACCGACGAGGAGGTCCGCGAGGCCGCACATCTGGCCTGCGCCGACGAGTTTGTCGACGGCTTCCCCAAGGGCTACGACACTTGGATTGAGCAGGGCGGCTCCAACGTCTCCGGCGGCCAGAAGCAGCGCCTGTGCATCGCGCGCGCCCTGCTGCGTCGCCCCAAGATTCTGATCCTGGACGACTCCACGAGCGCCGTCGACACCAAGACCGACGCCAAGATCCGCGAGGGCCTGGCGAGCTACCTGCCCAACACGACCAAGCTCATCATCGCCCAGCGCATCAGCTCCGTGCAGGACGCCGACCGCATCATCGTCATGGAGGGCGGCCGCATCAAGGACATCGGCAACCACGACGAGCTGCTGAAGACGAGCGAGATCTACCGCGAGACCTTTACCTCGCAAAACAAGTTGAGTGCCGAAGGCGAGGAGGCGGCCGAGACCGCCGCAGCCGACACCGAGGCATCCTCACCGCAAGCTCAGACCCAGGAAGGAGGCGAGGCACATGAGTAAGGCAATGACCGCCGAGCGCGCACGCAACCGCAAGGGCGGCACCATGACGCGCCTCATCAAGATGCTCTTTGGCTTCTACCCAGTGCTTTTGCCCCTCGTCGTCGCCGGCGTGGTGCTCTGCGCCATCATCAATTCCATCGGCGCGACGTTTCTCCAGAGCGCGCTGCAGGTCATTAGCGAATCGTGGCAGTCGGGCGACTGGACGGCCGCGCAGCCCAAGATCTTGAAGCTTGTGACCACCCTCGGCTGCATCTATGCCGTGGGCGTCGCCTCGTCGCTCTTCTGGAACCGCGCCATGGCCGTCATCACGCAGGGCTCGCTCGAGAAGCTGCGCGAGAAGATGTTCAACCGCATGCAGGACCTGCCGATCCGCTACTTCGACACGCACCAGCGCGGCGACATCATGAGCCACTACACCAACGACATCGACACGCTGCGCCAGATGATCAGCCAGTCGCTGCCCAACCTGCTCATGACGATCATCGTCATCGTCACCGTGTTCTTCATCATGCTGTACTACAGCGCGTGGATGTGCCTGGTCATCATTGCCGGCGTCGCCTTTATGACCTTTATGACCAAGCTGCTCGGCTCCAACTCCGCGCGTTTCTTTATCGCGCAGCAGACCGAGCTCGGCGTGGTCGAGGGCCATATCGAGGAAGTCATGAACGGCCAGAAAGTCGTCAAGGCGTTCTGTCACGAGTCCGCCGCCGAGGCCGATTTTGACGAGCGCAACGAGAAGCTCTTCGAGGTCTCGCAGAAGGCCAACATGTACGCCAACATCCTCATGCCGATCCTCGGGAACCTGGGCGACTTGCTCTACGTGCTGGTCGCGCTGACCGGCGGCATCTTCCTGGCGCTGGGCGTGCCCAACCTGAGCCTCTCGGGCATGGCACTCTCCATCGCCGTCGTGGTGCCGTTCCTCAACATGACCAAGCAGTTCTGCGGCCAGATCGGCCAGATCTCGCAGCAGATCAACGCCGTGGTCATGGGCCTTGCCGGCGCCGAGCGTATCTTTGAGCTACTCGACGAGGAGCCCGAGGCCGACGAGGGCTACGTGACGCTCGTCAACGCACAGGTGAATCCCGACACCTGGCAGCTCGAGGAGGCCGACCACCGCACCGGCATGTGGGCCTGGAAGCACCCGCACCGTGCAACTGGCGAGATCGAGTACGTGCCGCTGCGTGGCGACCTGGTCATGGACAACGTGGACTTTGGCTATACGCCCGACCACGAGGTGCTGCACGGCGTGTCTGTGTACGCCAAGCCGGGCCAGAAGGTCGCGTTTGTCGGCGCCACCGGTGCCGGCAAGACGACCATCACCAACCTCATCAACCGCTTCTACGACATTGCCGACGGCAAGATCCGCTACGACGGCATCAACGTCAACAAGATTCGCAAGTCCGACCTGCGTCGCTCGCTGGGCGTGGTGCTGCAGGACGTGAACCTGTTCACCGGCACCGTGATGGACAACATCCGCTACGGCAACCTGGACGCCACCGACGAGGAGTGCATCGCGGCGGCCAAGCTCGCGGGCGCGGATGACTTTATCACCCGCCTGCCCGACGGCTACGACACCATGCTCACCGGCAACGGTGCGCAGCTGTCGCAGGGCCAGCGCCAGCTGATCTCGATCGCGCGCGCCGCCGTCGCCGATCCGCCGGCGATGATTCTGGACGAGGCCACGAGCTCCATCGACACCCGCACCGAGGCTATCGTGCAGGCCGGCATGGACAAGCTCATGGAGGGCCGCACGACGTTTGTCATCGCACACCGCCTCTCCACCGTGCGCAACTCCGACGCGATCATCTGCCTGGACCACGGCCGCATCATCGAGCGCGGCAACCACGACGAGCTCATCGCCAAGCGCGGGTATTACTATCAGCTCTACACCGGAGCGTTTGAGCTGGAGTAGTCTGGCTCACTGAGATGGCCGATTTGCCGCTCATTCGTCGGGCATGACCCCAAGGTCAATGCCCTCCTCTTTCGGGGCAAATCGACTCATCTCAGCGACCCAGACACGAAGCGCCATAGCGAACAAAGCCCCCGCAGCTCACACGAGCTGCGGGGGCTTTTTGGTGCCGATGATTTTTCTGGGACGGGGATTAAAAAATCATCGCCAAGGTCGCTACTTGAGGAGTTGGGCCATGGCGTTGACGAATTTTTGCACTTGTAAGGTGGGCTCGAGCGGGTAATGCAGATAGACCGGCACCTCGCGGCCGCATAGGAACGGCACGCCCACAAAGGCAGGGTGCACGCCCGACCACGCGCCGCAGGTGAGCACCGCGTCGCCCTTTTCCTCGGCCTCGTTAAAGAGTGCGAAGTCGAAGCTGTCCACGTCGATCACGTCCACGCCGCCGTCGGCCAAAAGGTCGATGCGCAGACTGTCCATGGCGTCGTTGCCGTGGCGAAGCACGCGCAGGCGCATGCCTTCCAAGTCGGCAACCGTGATGCGGCTCTTGCGCGCAAGCGAGCTCGTGCGCGGCACATCAATATAAAACGGTACGTTGACGATAAGGAGCTTTTGGCAGGCGTCACCCCAGCGTGGGGTCGAAAAACTCGACTGCACCACGTCGACCTCGCGGCCCAAGCTGCGCATGACGGTCTCGCGCTCGTCGTAGAGGTCACTCACCGGCACGATCTCAAAACGCAGCGACGGCTCCAGCTCGTGCACGCCCGTCCACATTGAAAGCGTCTGACGCCCCGGGCACATCATCGATACGCCTAAGCGCACCGCACCGCCATCGCCCGCCGCGCGTCGGGCACGGCGCAGGGCATCCTCGGACTGGCGCATGATCGAGCGCGCGTCGTCCACTAACAGCGCGCCCGCTGGCGTCACCTTGACGCCCGAATGCGAGCGCTCGAACAGCGTAATACCGAACTCGGCCTCGAACCCCGACACCTGTTTGACGAGCGCCGGCGTCGACACGCGCAGCTTTGCCGCGGCACGCGAGAAACTTCCCAGCTCCGCGGCGGCCGAAATAGCCTCAAGTCGTCGATCGTACACGTCATCTCTCCGTTTTCGCACGCACGGCCACACGGTGCCGCAGGGGGTCGTTTTCGCAGGTCACGCGCTCAATCGGATACAAATCGCATCAAGCGGTATGAACCTACGGTTAACGCCATTCTAACAAATATGCAATTCACCTGCGCAAACGCAAAGCATACGATAACCAGCGAAAACCACGTGGGTCGGTTAATGGGAGCGGCCCACTGGGAGGCACAAGAAGGGAAGTTCCTATGAGCAATTGGCTTAAGCTCGAGGGCGATGTCTGCGCCGTGACCGGCGCACTCGGCGGTATGGGCGCCGAGATCTGCCGCGAGTTCGCCCGCAATGGCGCCAACGTCGTCATGCTCGACCTGGATGAGGAGAAGGTCAAGGCCGCTGCCGCCGACCTCGCTGCCGAGTTTGGCATCCACGCCGAGGGCTACAAGATGAACGCCACCGACGAGGCCGAGGTTCAGGCCGCCGTCGACGCTACCATCGCCAACTTCGGCCGCGTCGACGTCCTCGTCAACACCGCCGGCATCCTGCGCTTCGCCGCTATGGAGGACCTGCCGCTGAGCGACTGGGAGCAGGTGCTCAACGTCAACCTCACCGGCTATTTCATCACCTCGCAGCGCTTTGGTCGCGAGATGATCAAGGCCGGCCAGGGCCGTCTGGTGCACATCTCCACCGTCGCCAGCCACTCCCCCGAGACGTTCTCGGGCGTGTACAGCTCCACCAAGGCCGGCGTCAACATGATGTCCAAGATGCTCGCTGCCGAGTGGGGCCCGTATGGCGTTCGCTCCAACTGCGTCGAGCCCTGCTTCGTTAAGACCCCCATGTCGGCCAACTTCTACGCCGACCCCGAGGTCGAGAAGAGCCGCAGCCGCCTGATCGCCACGCGCCGCATCGGCGAGGTCAGCGATATCGCCAACGCCGTCATGTTCCTGGCGTCCAAGCGCTCGGACTTTACCACCGGCGATGCCATCAAGGTCGACGGCGGCTTCTCCAACATGATGGGCGACCTCACCGCCAAGCCCGGCGGCCGTCGCGCATACGCCGACAACTACCTTAAGAACAAGGGTGTCGAGCTCTGGTCCGACGAGTCCGGCGTCGCTAAGCCGACCGACCAGTAAACCAGCCCGGTAGAGAGGGGCGCGGGATAAGTCCCTCCCCTCCCCGCATCGATTAGAAAGAGTCCAATGGCTTCCACCAACTCCAACAAGGGTCGCGCCGTCGTGCTTTCCGCCGCGTGCGTCGCCATGTTCTTCATCAGCTCCATCGCGCTGTATTCCGTCGTGAGCAAAAACCTGCTCGCCGTCTACCCCGAGTGGTCCAGCGCCCTCACCTGGGCTTTCCCGGTCTTCCAGACCATCATGGCCGTGACGGGCATCTTCGCCGGCCGCATCTCCGATAAGATCGGCCCCCGCAATGTTGTGATCGCCGCCGCCGTGTGCTACGGCGTGGGCTGGTTCATGTCCGGCACCGTCACCGAGCCGTGGCAGTTCTACCTGTGGTTCTCGCTCGTCGCCGCCGTCGGCAACGGTCTGGGCTACAACCCGGCGCTCACCACGGGCCAGAAGTGGTTCATCGACAAGAAGGGCCTCGCCTCCGGCATCACGCTAGCCGCCTCGACCGCCGGCCCCGCCGTGTTGTCCCCGGTGCTCGCCTCGCTATTCATCCCGAGCCTTGGCATCTTCGGCGCGTTGAAGGCGCTCGGCGTCATCTTCTTTGTGATGATCGCAGCCTCCGCCCTGTTCCTGAAGGCCCCCGAGGCCGGTTGGCTGCCCGAGGGCTTCGAGGCCCCCAAGGGCGGCGCGCACGCCGGCACCTTCGGCGACCTCACCCCGGGCGAGATGGTCAAGACCCCGCGCTTCTGGGTCCTCATCATCACCTTCGCCTTCGCCGCCACCGCCGGCACCCTGCTCGTCGGCAAGGTTGCCTCCATCGCCGCCGTCCAGCTCTTCGCCGACCCCACGAGCGCCGCAGCCGTCGCCCTCGGCGGTGTGGTCGTCTCCGTCAACACCTGCGCCAACCTGGTCGGCCGCCTGTCCTTTGGCCAGATCATCGACAAGATCGGCGCCTACAAGTCGCTGCTCATCAGCCTTGTCGTCACCATCGTCGCGCTCGTCATCATGTCGATGAGCTTTACGCAGAGCATGTTCTTCGTGGCGCTCGCCCTGCTCGGCTTTAGCTTTGGCGCCCTGCTCGTCATCTACCCGCCGCTCACCGGTGGCGCCTTCGGCACCAGCAACATCGGCGTCAACTACGGCATCATGTTCCTGGGCTACGCCGCTTCCACCTGGATCAGCCAGCCCATCACCGCCGTGCTGTATCACGCCGAGGCCGGCAGTGCCGCCTACCAGCAGTCCTTCTACGGCGCCATCGTGATCGCCGCCATCGCCGTCGTGCTCACCGTCTACATGATGGTCTCCGACAGCAAGAAGAAGTCCGCCTAGTAATTGCCGATGTGAAAAAGGGACTGTCCCTTTGTCACATTCCACCGCCACCACCATTAAGGAGTCGAAATGTCTGAGCTCAACCCCGTCCGCATTGCCGTCATCGGCGCCGGCGCCATGGGCCGCAACCACATCCGCTTTGTCACCGAGGAGCCCGAGGCCGAGCTCGTCGCCATCGCCGACGCCTTTGAGGGCGCCCGCGCCACGGCCGAGGCCGCCGGCGTGCCGTTCTTTACCGATCCCGCCCAGATGATGGACGAGGTCAAGCCCGAGGCCGTCATCATCGCCACGCCCAACGACCTGCACCTGGGCGTCGCCCGCGAGGCCGTCAAGCGCAACATCGTGCCGCTGGTCGAAAAGCCGATCTCCAACGACCTCGAGGACGCCCAGGCCTTCGCCGCCGAGGCCGAGACCGCCGGCGTGCCCGTGCTCGTGGGTCAGCACCGTCGTCACAACCCCTTCGTCAACAAGGCCAAGGAGATCATCGAGTCCGGCGAGCTGGGCAAGCTCACTGTCTCGAGCTTCCACTACATGATCTATAAGAACGACGAGTACTTCGACGTCGAGTGGCGCCGCAAGAAGGGTGCCGGCCCGATCCTAGTCAACCTGGTGCACGACGTCGACCTGCTCCGCTACCTGCTGGGCGAGCCCGTTGCCGTTCAGGGCATGCAGTCCAGCGCCGCCCGCGGTTTTGAGACCGAGGACTCCGCCGTGGTCAACGTCCGCTTTGCCGACGGCGCGCTTGCGAGCATGACCATCTCCGACGCCACCGCCAGCCCCTGGAACTGGGAGGCCACCGCTCGCGAGGACCCGCAGTACCGTCCCTTCGACGCCGACGCCTACTTTATCGGCGGCACCAAGGGCGCCCTGTCGCTGCCCCGCCTGCACCAGTTCTCCTATGACGGCGCCTCCAACTGGCACAAGCCGCTGCAGATGGAGATCCCGGCTGTGGATCCGGCGCTGCCGCACAAGATGCAGCTCAAGCACTTTGTGAAGGTCGTCCGCCGCGAGGTCGAGCCCGTCGTGACCCCCGCCGACAACGTCAAGACGCTCACGCTTCTCAACGCCGTCAAGGAGGCCGCCGAGACCGGCAACCTCGTCGAGCTGTAAAGCCCGAGTGGGCCGCGGCAGAAGCCCCACGCCGGGCCCCTCGGTCCGCCATCAATATGCCCCTCTTCTTTGCCCCGCGAGCAGCCTCCTGCCCGCGGGGCTTTTCTTTGCAGCCGCGACGCGCGGGTGGGTGGTAGACTGGGTGGCTCATGCACCTGTAACGTACTCATAGACAGGAAGTCTCATGGACCTCATCGCCCAGCTCGCCCACGAGCTCAACCTTAAGGTCGCCAACGTCGAGGCGGCCGTCAAGCTCATCGACGAGGGCAATACCATCCCCTTTATCTCGCGCTACCGTAAAGAGGCCACCGGCGGCATGGACGACGTCGCCCTGCGTGCACTCGACGAGCGCCTGTCCTACCTGCGCAATCTTGAGCAGCGCAAAGAGGACGTCATCCTGCTCATCGACGCGCAGAGCAAGCTCACGCCCGAGCTCGAGCAGCAGATTCGCGAGGCCACGCAGCTCCAGCGCGTCGAGGACCTCTACAAGCCCTACCGCAAAAAGCGCATGACCCGCGCGCAGAAGGCCCGCGAGGCCGGTCTGGAGCCGCTCGCCAATATGATCATCATGCAGGCATCGGCCAAGGGCAGCGCGCTCGACGCCGCCGCGGCATACGTCAACGAGGAGGCTGGCTTCGACACGCCCGAGAAGGCGCTCGCCGGCGCCGCCGATATCGTTGCCGAGACGGTGGCCGAGGACCCCGAGAACGTCGCCGACCTGCGCGCCTTTACGCAAAACACCGCCGACATCGTCGTCGAGGCCACCGACCCCGTCGAGAAGACCCCGTACGAGCCCTATTACAACTATGACGAGCCGCTGCGCCGCATTCCCAACCACCGCGTGCTGGCTATCGACCGTGGCGAGCGCGAGGGCAAGCTCCGCGTGCGCGTGAACGTCGACGGCGCCGCCGCGACGGCTCGTCTCGGCAACCGCTGGCCCCGTCGCCAGGGCGTCTTCGCCCCGGTCTTTGACGCCGCCATCGCCGACGGCTACAAGCGCCTCATGGCCCCCTCGCTGGAGCGCGAGGCCCGCGCCAAGCTCACCGTCCGCGCCCAGACCGAGGCCATCAACGTCTTTGCCAAGAATCTTGAGGGCCTGCTCTCGGCGCGCCCCGTGCGCGGCGCCCGCGTGCTCGCGCTCGACCCGGGCTACCGCACCGGCTGCAAGGTCGCCGTCATGGACGAGACCGGCAAGCTGCTCGACCACGGCGTGGTCTACCCCACCAAGCCGCGCCACGACGTCGCCGGCACCAAACGCGAGCTCGCCCGCCTCGTCAAGAAGGACGGCGTCAACACCATCGTCATCGGCAACGGTACCGCCAGCCGCGAGACCGAGGAAGTCGTCTCGGAGTTCATCGCCGAGCAGGCGCCCTCCTTGCGCTACACCATCGTCAACGAGGCCGGCGCGTCGGTGTACTCCGCTTCCGAGCTCGCCAGCCAGGAGTATCCGGACCTGGACGTCACCGTACGTGGCGCCATGAGCCTGGGCCGCCGTTTGCAGGACCCGCTGGCAGAGCTCGTCAAGATTCCGCCCCAGTCCATCGGCGTCGGACAGTACCAGCACGACCTTGATCAGGCCGAGCTTTCGCGCACCCTGGGCCACGTGGTGGAGGACGTCGTCAACCGCGTGGGCGTCGACGTCAACACCGCGAGCGCGAGCCTGCTGGGATACGTATCGGGCATCACGCCGAGCGTGGCCAAGAACATCGTGGCATACCGCGAGGAAAACGGCGCCTTTACCGATCGCCGCCAGCTTAAGAAGGTCCCCAAGCTGGGACCCAAGGCATATCTCAACGCCGCAGGCTTTTTGCGCATCAGCGGCGGCAAGAACCCGCTCGACGCGACAAGCGTCCACCCCGAGAGCTACGAGGTGGCAACGACCGTCCTGGAGCGTGCCGGCGTTGCGACAAGCGAGCTCAGCCGCGGCGGCGTGCCCGACATCGAGCGTCGCCTGGGCAGCATCTCGGCGCTGGCAAGCGACCTGGACTGCGGCACCCTGACGCTCATCGATATTGTCAACGAGCTCAAGAAGCCCGGCCGCGACCCGCGCGACGATGCGCCCGAAGTGGTCTTTAGCCGCTCGGCGCTTTCCATCGACGACCTGGAACCCGGCATGGAGCTCAAGGGCACGGTGCGCAACGTCGTCGACTTTGGCGCCTTCGTCGACGTGGGCGTACACCAGGACGGCCTCGTGCACATCTCCAAGCTGGCCAACCGCTTCGTCAAGCACCCCAGCGACGTCGTGCGCGTCGGCGACACGGTGAAGGTATGGGTCGAAAAGGTCGATCGCGACCGCAAGAAGATCTCACTCACCATGGTGCAGGGGAAGTAAACCGCCAAAGCAAGGGTACCCCCTGCAGCGACGTGCAAAATCGCGAGTATTCTGCAAATTCCGCCGTTCCAGATGCCCCTCAGAGGCGAAAAAGCAAAAAACAGCCCCCGTTTTAGCGTCGTCAGAGCAAAAACGGGGGCTGTTCCGTGCTTCAGCTAGCTGGTAAAAGCCTTTACCTTGCTGAATACTCGCGATTTTGCACGTCGCTGCAGGGGGTACCCTTGTCAACGGCAGGATATGGAAGCCAATCACCAACCTACCGACAAGCTCGTGTCGGCAGCCCCGGCCTTTCCTTTGCCTAGCGCGACCCTCGCGAAGCGCGTGAGCGATAGGGAAAGGAAGGGCCGGGGCGAACAGCCCGCGGCGCGGTCAGTGTTCGCGCTACGGCAGGATATGGAAGCCGAGCGCCGCAATATCCTTGGCAAAGCCGCGCACGGTGTCGAGCGAGACCTCGTACGGATCGCGGCCGATGTTCTTGCGCTTGGCCAGGATGCTGTTGGGCACCGTGATAATCTGGCAGCCGCAGGCTTCGGCCTGATAGATGTTGATGAGCTCACGCGTGGATGCCCACAGGACCTCGCAGTTGGGCTTAGCGGCGGCCTTCTTGACCGACTCCGTCATAAACGGAATGGGATCGACGCCGGTATCGGCGATGCGGCCGGCAAAGAGCGAAATGATGGACGGCGTCTCGGCGTCAACGGCCTCGACCATCTCGTCGACCTGCTCGGGCGTAAAGATGGTGGTGACGTTGACCTTAATGCCGTCGGCCGAAAGATTGCGGACCAGCTCGGCGGTGGACTCGCCCTTGGTGGTCACGCACGGAATCTTGACGTAGACGTTGTCTGCCCAGGTGGCAATTTCGCGCGCCTCGACCTCCATGGTCTCGACGTCGTCGGCAAAGACCTCAAACGACACGGACACATCAGTGATGTGCGCCAGAACCTCCTTGGCAAACGCGCGGTAATCCGTCACGCCGCCCTTCTTCATAAGGGAGGGGTTGGTCGTGAAGCCCTGAACGTTGCCGTTTTCGTACATGTCGAGCATGCCCTCGAGGTTTGCACCGTCAGCGAACACCTTGATTGCCATCTGCCTGATTCCTTTCGTTTGCATATGAGCGTTGGACTGCTAAACACTTTAGCTGCGTTTATCAAGGCGTGAGCTGCGGGTTTTTACCTTCTCGGTGAACGGTATAAACACTTTAGCGTTTTTGAGCACACCCTCCAGCGGCAAAACGATTTTGCAGGGCGGGCCGATTTGAGCCGCCCGCCGCGGGTGAACGGTAATTGGGCGGTTCCCGCTAAATCAACCCAAAGTGGCGCATGGCGGTGACGGTACCGTCGTGGGCGACATCGTCGGTCACGTAGTCGGCGACCGCTTTGACCTCGGGCATGGCGTTACCCATGGCAACCGCCGTCTCGACGGCGGCGAGCATGCCCAGGTCGTTGCCCGAATCACCAAAGCCAAAGGTGCGCGCGTTATCGGCGCGACCCAGATACTCCAGTGCCCGCGCCACGCCCACGCCCTTATCGATGCCCTTGGGGCTCAGCTCGCGGTTTTCCCCGCCGGTGTTGCACAGCTCAAAGTTGCGTTCGATAAAGCCGTCGTCGTTGGCCACGCGCGCCAGGTTAGGTGCATTCAGGCACACCTTGCCTACGCGCAAACGACCGTCGACGCGCATTTCCTCGACGCTATGCACCACGCCGGCGCCTAGTAGAAATGACTGTTCGACACCAACTGGCTCAAGTGAATAGGTGGCACCGTTCGTCTCGAACAACGCCTCGCCGCCCGCCACAGAAATGCGACGCGCGAGCTCCGCGATAACATCCTCGTCAAAGCAGTCCTCATGCACCACGCGGCCCTCGACCTCGAGCGTGGCACCCGCCATGGCCACGATACCCGCAGGCTCCAGTGCGCGCAGGCTATCGGCGATGAGCCACAGGGGACGACCCGTGCAAATAAACGCCTTGTGCCCCGCATCGCGCAGACGATGAAACGCCTCGACGACCGTCTGCGAGGGGCGAACCGCCGAAAAGTCCTTATCGGTCATATCGTCGGGATCAAAAAACGTCAGCGTGCCGTCCACGTCAAAAAAGAGCACGG
Source organism: uncultured Collinsella sp. (assembly GCA_934654775.1). GTDB lineage: Bacteria > Actinomycetota > Coriobacteriia > Coriobacteriales > Coriobacteriaceae > Collinsella. Next base: position 16,180 of record CAKUGR010000014.1, on the reverse strand, counting down.
CGGAATCGGGGCACGCATCAATCATATGGGTTCCTTTCGAGGGCGAGAGCAGACGAAGCATCCATCATATAATGGAGCGACGCAACCAGAGAGGTCACCCATGGAATTTTACGCAAGCTGCCCCGAGGGCTTTGAATCCGCACTCGCCGACGAGCTCAAGCGGCTCGGGCTTTCGCATGTCCGCCGCCTGAAGGGCCGCGCCACGTTTGAGGGCGAGCTCGAAGAGGGCTACCGCGCATGCCTGTGGTCGCGCCTGGCCAGCCGCGTGTTCGTAGTGCTCGGGCGCTTTGAGGCGCAGGATGCCGACGAGCTGTACGACGGCGTGTACGACATCGCCTGGGAGAGCATCGTCCGCCCGGGCGCCACCATCGCCATCACCGCCCGCGGCGTGACCGAGCAGCTGCGCAACACACGTTTCTCCGCCCTGCGCGCCAAGGACGCACTGTGCGACCGCCTGGCCGAGACCACGGGCCGTCGCGCCGATGTCGACGCCACCGACCCCGACGTTCACCTGCTGCTTTCGCTGCGTCAGCGCCGCGCGAGCATTAGCCTGGACCTTTCGGGCGACCCGCTGTTCAAGCGCCTGCCGCCCGCCGCGACCCGCGCCGGCGAGGGCACACACGTGCTGCGCCCCGACTACGCCGCGCTGGTGCTGGCGCAGGTCGGTTGGACCGCGTTGTGCGAGCGCGAGTTGACGGCTGACGATTACGAGAACGAGGCCCTGCCCACGCTGATCGACGCCTCGTGCGCCGGCGGCGGCCTGCTGCTGGAGGCCGTGAATATCCTGACCGACCGCGCGCCGGGTGCTACCCGCGAGCACTGGGGGTTTGAGGGCTGGCAGCTGCACGATACCGCCCTGTGGGAGCAGATGCTTGCCGAGGCGCGCGAGCGCGAAACCGCAGCCCGCGAGCGCCAGGCGCGCATCGTTGCCGTGGACATCGATCCCACCGCCCGCAAGACCGCCGAGCGCATGGTCAAGTGCGCCGGCTACAAGCGCTTTGTCGATTTTTGCGCCACCAAGCCTGCCACCGTGCTGGATCACGCGGGCGCTGCCGCCGGTGCCGCCCTGGTCGCGGACACCACCGAAACGCCGCTTTCGCTCATGCACGATGCCATGACGCTCATCGGCGAGCTGCGCCGCGCGCCCGAGCTTACCGCCGCGCCGGTTGCCGCACTTACCCGCGACGGGCTGCTGGCCCGCGCGCTCCATGCCGAGCCCGAACGTTCGATCGCCGTCATGCCCAATAACGAGGAGGCCACCGTTGAGGTTTGGCCCTCGCTCGACCATGTTGCCGCGGCGTTTGAGGCTGCGACCAGCGCGGATGCCGAGAGCGAGACTGCGGATGCAAACGACGTCATCAACGACGAAGCCGCCGCTCCCGCCATGCCCGAGCCCGCCGCCATGCTCGACCTGGGTGACGGCAAGCCACTGCCCGTGCTCATCCCCGAGTCCGAGCAGTTCGCCAACCGTCTGCGCAAGAATGCCCGTCTGCGCCGCAAGTGGGCTAAGCGCGAGGGCGTAAGCTGCTACCGTGTCTACGATGCCGACCTGCCCGACTACTCCGCCGCCATCGATCTGTACGAGGGCTGCCCGCAGACGCCGGGCCGTTGGCTCGTCATCGCCGAATACGCTGCGCCCAAGACCATCGACCCCGCGCTGGCCCAGGCCCGCATGCTCGATATCTTGGCCATCGCACCGCGCATCCTGGATGTTCCGGCCGAGCACGTGCATGCCAAGGCCCGCATGCGTTCGCGCGGCGGCTCGCAGTACGGCAAGCAGGGCGCCGGCAAGGGCGGCTCGGGCGAGCGTGCCAACATCGCACGCCGTCGTCTGCCGCTCATCGAAGAGGGCGGGCTCACCTTTGCCGTCAACTTTGACGACTACCTGGACGTCGGCATCTTCCTGGATCACCGCGTCACGCGCGACCTGGTGCGCGAGCACGCCAAGCAGGCGCGCCGCTTCCTCAACTTGTTCGCCTACACCGGCACCGCCACCTGCTACGCGGCCGACGGCGGCGTCGAGGAGACCGTGACGGTCGACCTCTCCAACACCTACCTAGACTGGGCCGAGCGCAACATGCGCCAGAACGGTTTTGTGGGGCCGCAGCATCACTTTGTGCGCGACGACGTGCTCGCCTGGATTCGCGACCAGCGCCAGACGCGCAACCGCTGGGACCTGATCTTTGTCGATCCGCCCACGTTCTCGAACTCGTCCAAGATGGGCCGTCGTACCTGGGATGTCCAGCGCGACCACGTTGAGCTGCTGGCCGGCGTGTCGCGCCTGCTCACGCAGGGCGGCCATGCCATCTTTAGCTGCAACCTGCGCGGTTTCCGTCCCGAGACGCGCAAGCTCGCACGTGCGGGCGTGGTATTAGAGGACATCACGGCGCAGACCATTCCCGAGGACTTCGCGCGCAACCAGAAGGTGCACCACTGTTACATCGTGCGCCGTCTGCCCATCGAGGACGCCATGGCCGAGGTCGGCTTTAGCGCCGAGGAGATTGCCGAGCGCGTCGAGGAGCTGCGCAACCCCGAGGCTCGCAAGCCTCGTGCGGCAGCGCTTGGCCACGCGCACGCCGGCGACGGCAAGTCCAACTTTGCCGGCAAACCCTCCCCCGCCGGCAAACCTAAAAAGAAGAAGTTCTACGCCAGCAAGCCCAAGGGCAAATAGAAAAGTTGCGGTGGAATATGGACTGTTTGGCCGCCAAATAGGCCATTTCCGTCCGTATTTCACCGCAACTCATATGGGGATGTGGGCGATGGGCTAGCCTTGGGTGACCAGGCGGTAGCCGATGCCTACGTGGGTTTGGATGTAGCGGGGGTGCGCGGGGTCGGACTCGATCTTTTTGCGCAGCGTGCCCATAAAGACGCGCAGACTCGCGAGGTCGCTCTTGGTCGCCGTGCCCCAAATCTCGTGCAGGATAAACTGGTGCGTCAGCACCTTGTCGGCGTTATGCGCCAGCAGGCACAGGAGCTTGTACTCGATCGGCGTCAGATGCAGTTCCTCGCCATCCATCGTGGCAATGCCGGCGTCAAAGTCGATATGCAGCTCACCGGTATCGAACGAGCCCTCGGAGGCAACGCCGCCCGTTTGCGCATACGAAAGGCGGCGGAGGGTGGTGCGAATGCGTGCCAGCAGCTCCTCGACCGAAAACGGCTTGGTCAGGTAATCGTCGGCACCGGCATCGAGCGCGCGGATCTTGTCCGCGTCCTCGCTACGCGCCGAGACCACGATAATCGGCATGCCCGACCACGCGCGCACCGACTCGACTACCTTGACGCCGTCCATATCGGGCAAGCCCAGATCAAGGAGAACAATACTCGGTGCCTGCGACGAGGCGGCGGCAATGGCGGCATGGGCGGTCTCCACGGCCATATGGCGCAGACCATGCGCCTCGAGTGCGGCAACGATGAGGCTGCGGACGGCGGGATCGTCCTCAACGACCAAGATAAGTGGTTTCACGGCAGAGTTCGGCACAGCGCTACTCCTTATCAAACGAAACGTCGGCGGTGGGAAGCTCGATCGTAAAGACCGAGCCGTGCGGATCCGCCGCGGCAACTTCTATGCTACCGCCATGCGCCAGCGCAATGGAGCGGCAGAGCGAAAGTCCCAGGCCCACGCTGCGATGGCTGTCGGCCAAGCCATGGTTGGCGGTGTAGAACGACTCAAAGATGCGGCCGCGGTCCTCGGGCGCAATGCCAGGGCCGTCATCGGCGACCGAGCACGTCACGCGCCCCTCGTCGACGCCAATCGAAATCACGATATGCGAGCCCGCCGGCGTATACGTGATGGCATTATTCACCAAATTCACCACGAGCTGCACCATCAGGCGCGCGTCGACGTTAACGAGTGCCGGCTCGTCGCACGCAACCACCTTGAGCTCGTGCTCCCGCACGCTGGGGCTCACGTGGCGCAACGCCTCCTCAACGATATCGTCCATAAGCTCCAGCGTGGTCGACAGATGCATACCGCCGCCCTCGAGCTTGGTGATGGCAAGCAGGTTCTCGACGGTGGCGTTGAGCCACAGCGCATCCGAGCGAATGGACAGCAGCATGTTGCGACGCGTCTGGGCGTCGAGCACCGCCGTGCCGGTTGAGCCCTGGTCGAGCAGCACGTCAGCATTGCCCGAGATGCTCGTGAGCGGCGTGCGCAAATCGTGCGAGATGGAGCGCAGCAGGTTGGCACGCAGCTGCTCGTTTTTGGCGAGCACCGCTGCCTCCTCGCGTGCCTCCATGGCGCGGGCGCGATCGAGCGCGAGCTCGCCTTCGCTCACGATGGCGTCGGCCAGCATCCGTTCCTCGTGCGTCAGCACATCGGGCTCGGCAACGACAGCCAGCACGCCCACCACCGAGGCGGGGTCACTCGAGCGCACGATGCTGTCGCCCGAGCGCACCGTCAGGTAGATGCCATAGAACGCCGAACCGCCAAACGTGGCGTCGAGCGGCGTTCCCACGTAGGCCGAAGCCGAGAGCAGCGGCGGCATCTGGGGCGCCAGATGGTGCACCGGCGCGGCATCGCCCACCGCCGTATAGGTCGCGCGCGGCAGCAGGTCATCATCCTCGGTATCGGCGCTGTACCACACGACCGGGCAGCCCGAAAGGCGCGCCAGCTGCGTGGCCATGGCATGCACAATCTGCGGCTCGTCGGCGCAGCGCTGCAACATGCGGTTGGTTTCGAGCACCATCTGCGTACGGCGGTCGCTAGCAGCGGCCTGTGCCAAGGCACGGCGCAGTGCCAGCGCGATTGAACTCGACACGAGTGAGACCACGAACATGATGAAAAACATGCCGGGATGAATGTGGTCGATAAACGTTAGGGAGTACCGCGGCTCGATGAACAAAAAGTTGTAGAGCGCAACGGCTGCAACCGAGCTCAGCAGACAGTACAGGCGGCTCCAGGTAAAAAACGCGCACAGCTGCACGGCGAGCACGTACACAATCATGACGCTCGGGGCAAGACCGGGTCGGTCGAGCAATGCGCCCACAACCGTCGCCGCCACCAACAACCCTGCCGACACACCGGCATCGTACAGAGGCCCGCGGCGCGTCTGCGTCGAACGTCTCCACCAAAAGTTATCGGCAAGATCGCCATCCGAGTGGACGTCCATCGGCACCGACCCCTTCCTCAAAAACAAAAACCACCACAAAGGGGCCAGGCACCTTTGTGGTGGTTTCCCTTGTGGTGGTTCTAAGTGTAAAGCCTTTACTACCGGCAGTCGCTAGACAAACAGCACGTGCGCGAGCAAGGCGCAAACGCACGCCGCGGCAAATACCAGCGCCACGACCGAGATCACGCGATCGGCCATGTCCATGTTGGCTCGGTTCGTGAAGAACTGGTCCTCGGCGGCGTCGATACCCACCTCGCGGACATCGAGTGTCCTTGCATCCATGTTTACCTCCCCGGCTTTTACTTCATCCATCGATAATCAACCCCGTGTAGCCCGCCGACGCCTACGGGCGCTCGTTGGGCGCCAGGCGCTGCATCTTGTTCACAGCCTTGAACTTGGTGAACAGCGGCACATACTCAAAGCTCACGTTGGAGTTCTCCAGGCCGTACCAGCGCGCGGGCGTGCCGGCGGCGCGGCGGATGATGTACTTGAGCGTGATGGCCGTACGCTCGCTCGGCTCCACGTCGCTCTCGGGCGCCAGCAGCTTGCGGATCATGACGAACTTGAACGTGCCGATGTTGCCCGGGTCCTTGTAGACCGAGTAGTCGTGCTTTTGCGCGGGCAGCTCGCCGGTGGCGGCGAGATCCTGAACGACCTGGCGCAGGTAGGCGTTAACGCGCTGGTTGACCTTATAGCCCAGGTACAGGTGCACGCGGAAGACGTAGTCGGTGTCGAACGTCTCGACCGAATAGGCAAACGTGTACGGCTCGTCCATGGTCTCGACGTTGACGAACCACCAGGCGCGGGCGCGCTTGGGATGCTTGTCCAGAATCGAGTAGACAATGTCGCGGTCGATGTAGTCGGTATGGGTATCCTTGGTCAGGTACACGATGTTGTCGCTCATGCGCTCGTAGCGATCGTCGTCGCGCAGACGCTTGAGCTGCGGCAGGTAGCTGCGCAGCGGCAGCAGCGTAAACTGGCGCTGCTCGACCGCCGTGCCGTTGTACCAGCACACCATGACGCCCATGATGAGCGCGGCCATGAGGATGGTGAAGTAGCCGCCGTGGAAGAACTTGGTGAGCGAGCTCACGAAGAAGAAGCCCTCGAGCAAAAGGAAGAAAGCGGCGAAGACCCACGGAGCAACCTTGAGCTTGCGCTCCTCGTGCAGGTAGAAGAAGAGCAGCAGCGTGGTGCACATCATGGTGAGCGTAATGGCCAGACCGTAGGCAGCCTCCATGTGCGCCGAGTTTTGGAACAGCAGCACCACGATGACGCAGCCCACGAGCATGACGTTGTTGACCATGGGAATGTAGAGCTGGCCCTTGGTCTCGGCCGGATAGAAGACCTGCATGTGCGGCATGAGGTCCAGACGGCTGGCCTCGGACACCAGCGAGAACGCGCCGGTGATGAGTGCCTGCGAGGCGATGATGGCCGCGATGGTGGAAAGGCCGACGGCAAACGGGCGCAGGCCGGGAGCGAGCATCTGGTAGAACGGGTTGAGGTCGGCAATGCCCATGAGCTCCGAGTTGGCAGCATTGTTGATAAGCCAAGCGCCCTGGCCCATGTAGGACAGCAGCAGGCAGCACTTAACAAACGGCCAGGTGGCGTAGATGTTGCCGCGGCCCACATGGCCCATGTCGGAGTAGAGTGCCTCGGCGCCGGTGGTGGCGAGGAAGCAGCTGCCCAAGATCATGATGCCCGCGTGGTTATTGGGGCTCAGCAAAAAGGCGATGCCGCGCACCGGGTTGAGGCACAGCAGCACGGCGGGATGCTGGAAGACAAAAAACAGACCCGTGCCGCCCAAGAACAGGAACCACAGCGTCATGATGGGGCCAAAGGCATGACCGATCTTGGCCGTACCGATGCGCTGCACCAAGAAGAGCACGATGATAATGGCAAGCGTTATGGCGACAACGCGACCCTGGTCATCGCCCAGTACGGCATGGACCGCGGGAATGGTGCGCAGGCCCTCGATGGCCGTGGTAACGGTAACGGCCGGCGTCAGGATGCCGTCGGCGAGCAGCGCGGCGCCACCCAACATGGCGGGGATGATGAGCCACTTGCCGCAGCGCTTGACTAGGCTGTACAGGGCGAAGATGCCGCCCTCGCCGTGGTTGTCGGCGCGCAGCGAGATGAGCACGTACTTGATGGTCGTCAGCAGCGTAACCGTCCACACGACAAGGGAGAGCGCGCCGAGCACGAACTCCTCCGTCACGCTTCCGATGCCGCCGTTGCCGGCAACGAGCGCCTTGGTTACATACATAGGGCTGGTGCCGATATCGCCGTACACCACGCCCAGCGTGACGAGCATCGCCGAGATGCTCACCGGAATCGCAGCGTGCGATGCTGCGTCTTTGGTTTTTTGTTCCATGAGTCGGTTTCCTTCCAACTTTAATATTCGAAGGGATTATAGGGAATCGACCCCTGGTTGCTAGACACTATTTGCCCAGCTAAATAAACATTTATGCGGCCTTTATGCCACCGCGGCGATATGCGGTGTGACAAAGGGACTGTCCCTTTGTCACACCGCCGCATTCGTTACTTGCCGAGCCAGTTCTTGAACCACCACTCCATGGAGCGGCTCATCTCGGCCATAAAGGGGCTCGTATGCTTGCGCGTGTAGATGTCGACGACGCGCTCCCCCACCTCACGGGCATGCGGACGGAACATCGCGTCCATCTCGGCCGCCTGCGCATCCATGGTCGCGGCGTCGGCGCGGCAGTAACGCTCCTCGTGCACCAGATTTACCACGGGATGCGCGATCGCCGGGCGTTCCTTGCGAGGCGTGCCGATGATGAGCATCGACAACGGCATGGTGTAGGGCGGCAGATCGAGCAGCGCGGCAACTTCCTCGGCGTTCTCCACGATGTCGCCGATGTAGCAGCTCCCCAGCCCCAGGGCCTCGGCGGCGACCACGGCGTTTTGCGCGGCGATCACGGCGTCCTGCGCCGCGATGGCAAAGTCGCCCAGACCCGGCGCGCGGCGGGGTTGCTTGCCCGTACGCTCAACAAACTCGGGCTCAAAGCAGCCAACATGCTCAAACAGATCAATCCATTTGGCGTAGTCGACCACAAATATCAGTGCCCACGGGGCCTTGGCGATCATGGGCTGGTGGTCGCACAGGTCGGCCAGGCGGTCGAGCGTAGCCCGCTCGCGGATGCTCACGATGGAGTACATCATCATGGCGCCTGCCGACGGCGCGCGACTTGCCGCATGCAGGATCGCCGCACGTTGTTCGTCGGTCACCGCCACGGGACGGTCGTTGTCATCGCGCGCGAAGGCACGTGTGGAGGAGCGATGCTCCAAGATATCGAGCACCGCATTGCCCGTGGTCTCGACCGGATAGCCGCCAGCGTCCACGCCCGCAACTCCGCTGCGGCACTCGGCGCCCGCCGTACAAACCTGCTCACCCATAGCTCTACCCTCGCCAATTCTTTAAGAAGCCTTTACGTTTCCGTGTAATTCCCGTCCATTATCGCGCAGGTCGCCACTCCATTGCGCAACACCGCCACACGCGCGCGTTATTATGGCTGATTGTTGTACGCAGCCCTCAAATGCTGCGCATATCTTGGTAACAATCGGGCAAACGCCCGCTTTCGTAGGTTTTAGTTTGTGAGGAGTCTCAGCATGTTCGCAGCCGCCATCTCGCTCGTCGGTCTTGCGGCGACCGTCTACCTTGTCTTGCGCGAGGCCAAGGCCATTCGCGCACAGTCGGGCACCGTCGCCAAAGGCGCCATCGCCTGGAGTGTCGCCTTCGGCCTGTTCCAGCTCTTTTTGACCGTCTGGGGCGCTATTGGCCTCGTCGCCCAAAACGAGCCGCTCGCCTTTGTGATGCTCGTCCTGACCAATGCCATCCTTACCGGATGCGCCTGGGCCAGCATCGCCCGCGACCGCATCGCCCCGCGCGTCTTTGCATTCGCCTCCGCCGACGCTCCCGCCCCCACTGGCAAGCTTGCCCGCCTGCGCGGCGCCTTTGTGGGCAAACCGCTCGTCGCCGCGGTCCTGTGCCTGCTGCTCGCCGGCGTCTTTGCGCTGCTGGGCATGGAAGTCTCGTCCAACCACGACTTTACCTGGGTCTACCCCCTGTGCATCCTGCTCGAGTGGGCCATCATCACCGTGCTCATGACCGGCTTGTTCTTCCTATTCCAGCGCCACGGCGCAGCTCCCGCGGTCCTGGCCTTTGCCCTCTTTGTCCTGGGCATTGCCGAGTTCTTCGTCATCACGTTTAAATCCATGCCCATCCAGCCGGGCGACCTTTCGGCCATCTCCACCGCTGCCGCGGTCGCCGGCAACGGCTACACCTTCTCGATCTCGCTGTTCTGCGTGCTGTCGATGGGCTTTACCGCCATCGGCATGCTACTGTGCGAGTACGCCGGCCTCGTGGCGCCGCATCGACAGAAGGGCGCCGCCAACGCCAAGCGCATGCTGCTCACCAACCTGCTCGTCGCCGTGCTGTGCCTGGGTGGCGTGACCGCACACGTCACGCTCATCGACTACTACAACACCCTCGGCATCACCGTCTACACCTGGCGCCCGCTCGAGAGCTACTGGCGCGAGGGCTACCTGCCCGCCTTTATTAGCGCAGCGCAGTCCATCAAGCCGCCCAAACCCGCCGACTACTCCGTCGACGATGCCAAGGCAACGCTCAAAAAGTACGCCAAGGCCTACGACAAGTCCGATGCCGCCAAGAGCGACGAGCGCGCTGCCGCAAAGGAGCAGTTCGATAGCGAGAAGCCCACGGTCATCGCCATCATGAACGAAACGTTCTCGGATCTGTCGATCTACCAGGAGATGCGCGCCGGCTACGAGGGCCCGCAGTACTTTAAGAACCTGTCCAACTGCCTCAGCCGCGGCAAGCTCTATGTGAGCGCCTACGGCGGCGGTACCGCCAACACCGAGTTTGAGTTCCTGACCGGCAACTCCATGGCCAACCTGGGCTCGGGCGTGTACCCCTACACCATCTACAACATGGAAACGACCGAGAACCTGGCAGAGCAGTTCAAGTCGCTCGGCTATGCCACCACGGCCATGCACCCCAACCACGCGACCAACTGGAACCGCGAGAACGTCTACAAGGACTTTGGCTTTGACCAGTTCCTGTCCATCAACGACTTCCAGGGCGCCGATACCCTGCGCGGCATGGTGACCGACCAGGCGACCTACGACAAGATTCTGGAGCTGCTCAACCAGAACGCCGACCCACAGTTTATCTTCGACGTGACCATGCAGAACCACTCGGGCTACGACACGGGCCTGGTGCCGGTCGACAAGCAGATGCACCTGAACATCGACACGACCGACCTGGACGCCAAGACCGTCGAGGACGGCACGCTGTCCGATGTCGACGAGTATGTCTCGTGCATCGAGCAGTCCGACCAGGCGCTGCGCTACTTCCTCAACGCCCTGAGCAAGCTCGACCGCAAGGTGGTCGTGGTGTTCTGGGGCGACCATCAGCCGTTCTTCCCGTCCAAGTTCAACGACAAGTGGTTTACCGACGAGGATGACGCCACCCATCAGGAGCGCCTGTGGCAGACCGACTACATCATCTGGGCTAACTACGACGTCGCCGGCTGCGACCAGACGAGCGAGACCGACGACCTGTCCACCAACTACCTGTCCACCCAGCTCATGCAGCTGATCGGCGCCCCGCTTTCCGACTACCAGAAGGCGCACATGACGCTGCGCGAGTCGCTGCCCGCCATCAACTCGGTGGGCTACGAGGACGCCAGCCTGCGCTGGGCGCTCTCCTCCAACGTCACCGGTGACGACGCCGCTGCCGCAGCCGCCACCAAGGCGCGCGAGGATTACGCCAAGATGCAGTACTACGAGATGTTCCGCGACGGCAAGAACGTCTACACCGAGCACTTCCAGACCGAGGCCAACGAGACCGACCCCAACCTGGCGCCGGGTACGACCAAGATCAAGTAGCTGCTAGCTGCTGAGCCACAACTGAAACGTCTGTCCAGGCGGAGGCATATAAGGTTCCCTGCTCGGACAGTCCTGCGCAAGACGAAGGCCACATTAAGTGGCCTTCTTTGCGTGCGGAACTCGCGATGAACCTTATATGCCTCCGCCTGGACAGACGCCTTGTTGTTGGAGTGCGGCTTGTCATGGAGAGTATTCGGAGTGTCTCTGGTTGAATCGGGCTCTTGCCTTGAAGACTCTGATTTCTAATAAAGAGAAAACCCGGGTAGCCAAGTTGTTTGGCTACCCGGGTTTTTGGGTTGTCGATATGTTCGACTGGCTACTAGTGGGTCTTGCGGCGCTTGATCAGCATGATGAGGGCTATCACTACGAGCGTTGCTCCCGCTGCTGCTGCGGTGGCTGCTATGGCGAACGTCTTATCGCCGGTGTTTGCGAGGTTCTTCGCTGTGGTCGTAGTCTTGACCTTGGTATCGCTCTTAGCTCCGTTGTCGGACTTGGGCTTGTCCGGGTTCGTCGGGGTCTCAGGAGTCTCGGGGTCCTTTGAGCCTTCGGAGTCGATGGGGCCGGCAGTGTTTACCAGCGTATGGTCCAGGAACTTCTTGGCGCCCGCGCTTGCCTGTGAGAACAGGCGGCGTGTGCGGATCGGGGTGACGTTCACCGTTGTGGGCGCCGTCTCCTCGGCCTCGATATTCACGAGCGTCGTGCCGGTGTCGAGGCCCACGTCGTTGTATCCCACGTGGCAGTAATACTGTGCACCGTCATCGTCTGCGGTCAGGTCAATCTCGAGCTTCGAGGCCGTTCCAGCTGGGAGGTTGCCATCGGCACCCACGCGCTGGAACGCGGTCTCGCCACGGCCCTTACGGTACCAGATATATGACGGCGCCAGCTCCGTTTCACTGCCGTCGGCATTGCGCTGCGTCACATGGCCAATCGCCGAGAGCGTCAGCTTGTCTCCCTCCGCGCACTCAACCGAAGAGTCATGCTCGAAGGCCGACCTCTCCGTTGTATCCGCCGCAGGTCCGCTCACGGTCATCGTCATGCCGTCGGGCATCGTCTTGACCGTAATGATCGCCGAGCGAATGCCCGTTTCTGTCGTTGAGCCGTTCTTTACAGCGGCGATGGCGAATCGATACTCCGTATTGGGCTGCAACCCGTCCCAGGTAAGCGACGTCTGCGTGTTATCGGCAATCTTCCAGCTGTTCACGACGGCGTCCGCCGCATTGCTCTGCAGCATGCCCACACCGTAGCTAAAGCCACTCTTCTTTGAAAGTACATCGTCCCAGCTAAACGTAACACTTGTCGAATCGACTGCGTTTGCCGTAAAGCCCGTCACGGCCGGTGCCTCGGGCACCTGGACGTCCTTGACGTCATATCCCACAATCCAGAACTGATCGGTGTCCTTGGTGCCGAGCTTGTCACCCGAGCCATCCTCGAACTTGTTGACATCCACCGCGTTGACGCCCAGGCGCCACACAAAGCCGTACTTATCCTTCGCGGCCTCGGGCAGGTTGTCGACGGTGCCGCCGTATTCGGTCGATTCACTCGAGGAGTTACCCGTAGTAAAGCCGGCGTTGGCACCAAAGCACAGGCCGCCAAACAACTCGTGCTTTGCGAGCTTCGCGCCCATGACAACGCTGCCGTTCAGCGTAAAGCCGTACTCAAACTCCTGCTCCTCGCCCTCCTCGACTTCGATGGTCTGCTCAATGCTCGCCCCCGACTGCGCGACGGCGCCGTTAAACCCATCGTGCGTGTAGGCGCGCGTTACGCCAGGCTTGCCCAGGCCAAAGGAATCCCCAACGGGAGTCTCGCCGTTGAGCGTCGTTTGATAGGTTCCGGGTTCTCCCGACCGGTTGGTCAAAAAGTAGCTGAGCGGCGTCATATTGTGCTGTTTGGCAATGCGGTCATAGGCCTCGACATTAACGACCGAGGTCTGCGCGCCGAGCGACACGGGCGCCGCCATCACGCCCTTGCCACCAGTTTCCTCATTTTCGATCTCGTACTCGTAATAGACCATCGGAATCGTGTAGAGCACGGCCTTGTCGCCTTCACCGGCATGCGACTCATAACTTACGCTGGCGCTCACTGTGCGTTCGCTCCGGTAGTCATAGCATCCCTCGGCGGCAAAATCGACCGAAGCATTAATCGCGACCAGGGGCGGACCGGTCTGCACCTCGACGGCAACGCCCAACTCGGCGCCAATGGTATAGCCCTGGGATGTCCCCGTGCCCTTTCCCTCTCCGTATGACGTGCCGCCCAACACCAGATAGCCGTATGCCTGCTCCAGATCCTCAACATAGGGAGCATCCTGCAGCACAGCGAGCACGCGCGGGTTGGTATAGACCTTGTAGCGGTCCTTGTACGTGATCTTGACGCTGTCATTGTCGACATCGGGCAGCGCGAGCGAGATAAATGTGCCGTAGGTAGTGCCGCGACGGTTGCTCTCGCTAATCACCTGCTCCTCGCCGCGGCGCACCCTTCCGTTCTCGTCGAGCGAAAGATGCGAGGCGGTCATCCAATAGTAGTCATCGTTCTTGCGCAGGTCCTCGTCGCGGTGTTTGCCCACCACGGCGATAAAACTCTCGTTGTAGCGATCCGAACCCGAGACGCTGCCCGACTTAACGTCGCTGATCCACACCTGCTCTATACCCTTGTGGTCATGCTTGTTGCTGCTGTTGTATTGCTGACCGCTCATGCTCATGGTTCCGACCATGGACCCCAAGCCCTGGGCACCGCTCTGCGCCGTGTTGCAGGCAAAGTCGCGGAACACATCGCCGCCCACGAGCACCTCGTCGACCGCCAGCTGCTCGGACAGGCCGTCAAGGTTGGCAGTGGCAAGGGCAATAGGCGCCAAGGTGCACGGATAGCGCTTATCCTGAGCGCTATCCTTCCACGCGCTGTTGGGCACACGCATCAGCCCATAGGAGGCGAGGAGCCCGTCTCTGTATTCCTTGCAATCGGAAAGCTTGAACTCGCCAGACTCCGAGTCAAAATACGCGTAGCGGTACAGCGCGCCGTACAGCCCCTTGCTGCCGTCATTAGCGCCGTAATCAAAAGCGCTGCGTTGCCAGTCATAGCCCGCAAGAATAAGGCCCGTGACGGTTTCGCCCGTCTTCTTTCCTTCTTCATCGTAGGCGGCAAACGTGCCGAATGTCGCATTCGCAGCGACCATGGTCTTGCCGTTCGCGGAGAGGGAGATTGCGCCCGCGTCGCCCAGAGCATCGACATGGACGAGCGCACCCTTGGATGCATCCCACGAAAACAGCTCGCAATGCGTCGACTTATCAATATTCTTCTTGCCGTAGGGTGCCGAGACCACGATGGCGAGGTCATCGCAAAAATCGCGATCGAGGTCGCCGGCCGCTAGCGAAACGACAGGAGATGACTGAAGCTGCGTCCAGGAGTCGTTCCCGCCCTTGTTGTGCGTGGTGTAGTCCGCGGCGTTACCGGCATCGATTTTGACGACGCTTTGCTTCCAGTTGCCGCCCTCCAAGTCATACATGTCGACTACAGCCTTGCGCACGCCGTTCTCGTCGACATAACAGCCCGCGTAGACAAAAAGCTCGTCGACGCCGTCGCCATCGACATCGCCCGCCTCGACATCAAAGACGGCGTCGTGCTCTTGCAGGTAACCGGCGTTCAGATACTTAAAACGGCTTCCGTCCATCATATTGGTGTTGACCGTCACCGGCAGGTGTGTGTCGAGAGTGCGCGTGCGCCCGTTGCTAAACGAGTAGAGGACCAGCTCAACCTTTCCGGCGTATGACTTGCCGTCAATCGTGGTAGAAGAACTGTCGCCGTAGGCACGAAGCTCGGCAACGCGGCTCTTTTTGCCCGTGCTGGCGTCGCTGCAGAACTCAACACTCGTGGCGTGAATGCCCGAGAAACCGTTATTGTCGTTGGCGAGTACTGTTGAGGACTCATTGTTGCTTAGGTACGACCAGGTGCCGCCACCGTAGTCGCTATGCTTGTAGAGATCGCTGTTCGTATCGAAGTTGTTGACGTTTTGCCAGAACTTTGCGGCGCCCCACACACTTCCATAGCCATCGGTGAGTTTGCTGCTGCCGCCAATGTCGCCGCGCTCGACGTTCTCGAGCTTGTCGCGCAGAGTGTAGCGATTGCCATGGCTACCGTTAGCTGCCATATAGACCTCGCTGCGCGTGGCAAACGTCGTGGGGGTATCGGTGGAATAGGGGCCAACGGTATCGGCCGGAATGTCCTCGTTCGTGCCCAGGCCCAGGTCGCTATAGTCCTGCTCGGTCATATCGGTGATTGCGGGCGTGTCCGCCGCCTGAGCAACCTGGGGTGTGGCCGTGAAGCAGGCGACGCTCGTGGCGATCAACGCAGCAAGCGCCGCCGTCCCAACAAGCGGGATTTTCGACAACCGACGAATGTGGGGGTATGGAACGTGCATGGGAGACCTCGCTTTACTCGAGTGGAGTCGGCTCATTTGCTCAAATGCTACGCCTGACACCCAAAATTCCGTGTCTCATTTTCGCCAACGGCGTGTCTCATTTTTGAGAATCCGAGATGCCGCGAAATCTTATCCCAGCTCAAAGGCCATTTCTGGGATGTATCTTCCGTCGAGCGCCTCATCGGGAAACGGCGTCCCATTTCAAGCGTCGATTCTGGGACGCACTTTCCCCTTAGACCCTCAACCGGAAACCGCATCCCACTTTGAGCGCAAATTCCGGGACACATTTTCCGCTTGAGCCTCATTGGGAAACGGCGTCCCACTTTGAGGGCTGATTGTGGGATGCATTTTCCGGTTTTGCTCTCATTGGGAAAATGCATCCCGTTTCTTGACCGAATAATGGGACGCAATTTCCCGTTGGCGCGCCTTTGGGAAAGTGTGTCCCACTTCGAACGCCCAGAGTGGGACGCACTTTCCGCAAAGCACCTCAACGGGAAACTACGTCCCATTCCAAAGGCAAATTCCGGGACGCACTTTCCGAAAGCCTGTCCATCCGGAAAGCCCGTCCCACTTTGGACGCATCCGGGCACGGAACCATCGACCTATCAGGCCTCCCATCAATAAAGAGGCGTCCTCCCGGACGGCGGGGCACGAAGTTCATCGCGAGTTCCGCAATCAGAACCACCCTTAAAAAGGGTGGTTTGCTCTTAGGGTATAACCCACGGGCCCCGGGCTC
>CAKUGR010000013.1 GCA_934654775.1 uncultured Collinsella sp. | reverse complement strand
TAACCCCTGAAAACAATCCGCAGACCAGAAACGCCCCCGTTCGTAGCTCCGAAGGAGCAGAACGGGGGCGTTTCATTGGTCGAGGACGTTTTCAGGGGTTACCCTGTGCGGCCTTCGGGCGAGTATGTACGCTACTCAGCCATCTGAGCTTGGACGGCGGTGATGGCCACGACACCCACGATGTCGTCGGCAGAGCAGCCGCGCGAAAGGTCGTTGACCGGCTTGGCGATGCCCTGGAGGATGGGGCCGTAGGCGTCGGCGCCGGCGAAGCGCTGGACCAACTTGTAGCCGATGTTACCGGCCTCGAGGTCGGGGAACACGAGCACGTTGGCCTTACCGGCGACGGAGGAGCCGGGAGCCTTGAGCTGGGCGACAGTGGGGACGATAGCGGCGTCGAGCTGCAGGTCGCCGTCGATGGCGAGCTCGGGAGCCTTCTCCTGGCAGAACTTCACGGCCTCCTGGACCTTCTTGGCGACCTCGCCGCCGGCGGAGCCCATGGTGGAGTAGGAGAGCATGGCCACGTGCGGCTCGACGTTGCCCATGAAGGTGGACCAGGAGTGAGCCGAGGCGATGGCGATCTCGGAGAGCTCGTCAGAGGACGGGTTGATGTTGAGGCCGCAGTCGGCGAAGATCAGCGTGCCGTCGGTGCCAAACTGCGGGGTGTCGGTGCACATCACGAAGAAGGCCGAGACCAGCTTGGTGCCCGGGGCGGTCTTGAGGATCTGCAGCGCGGGGCGCAGAGTGTCGGCGGTGGAGTGGCAGGCGCCGGAGACCAGACCGTCGGCATCGCCCATCTTGACCATCATGGTGCCAAAGTAGGTGGCATCCATCACCTGGGCGCGAGCCTGCTCGATGGTGACGCCCTTCTTAGCGCGGAGCTCGGCAAACTTCTGCGCGTACTCCTCGTGCTTCTCGGCGTTGCGCGGGTCGATGACGGTGGCGCCGGGAACGTTGATGTCATCAGGATTGCCCAGGATGACGATGTTGGCCAGGCCCTCTTCGATGATCTTGTTCGCCGCGACGATGGTGCGCGGGTCCTCGCCCTCGGGCAGGACGATGGTCTTAAGGTCGGCCTTGGCGGCAGACTTCATACGGTTTAGGAAATCGCTCATGTTACTCCTTACAAGCGTTTCGCTAAGCTCCAGGCACCCGGCTGTTCACGAATAAACCCGCTGCTAGCGGGTTTACCTTTCAATTATGTTCGCCGCGGTGCTTGAGCTTTCCTTGTGTGGCAAGCTCATTATAGGACGCATTAGCGCTATAATCGCTCTGATAAATACGTCTCGACGTATGTTCGAGAAAAAGCCCAGTTAAAAAGCGTGTGGCTTTTGACAAGGAGTATCGATGCAGATTACCTCAGGCCTGCCTGAAGGCTTTAATGCCGGTGCGTACGACATGATCGTTGTCGGTGCCGGGTACGCTGGTGCCGTTTGTGCCCGCCGTCTTGCCGAGACCATCGGCTATCGTGTTGCCGTTTTGGAGCGCCGTAGCCACATTGCGGGCAATGCCTATGACTGCACTGACGAGGCCGGAATCCTGATCCACGAGTACGGTCCGCACATTTACCACACCTTTAACGAGCGCGTGCACAATTTCCTGTCGCGCTTTACCAAGTGGACGGACTATCAGCACAAGGTGCTTGCCAACATCAACGGCACCCTTATGCCCGTGCCCTTCAACCACGCGAGCCTCAAGCTTGCTTTTGGCGATGAGCGCGGCGAGGAGCTGTATCAGAAGCTTGTGGAGACCTTTGGCAAGGACGTCAAGGTGCCCATCATGGAGCTGCGCAAGAAGAACGACCCGGATCTTGCCGAGGTCGCCGATTACGTCTACGAGAACGTCTTTTTGCATTACACCATGAAGCAGTGGGGTCAGACTCCCGACCAGATCGATCCCTCGATCACTGGTCGCGTTCCCGTCTTTGTGGGCGATGACGATCGCTACTTCCCGCAGGCCCCCTTCCAGGGTATGCCGCAGGACGGCTACACTGCGCTGTTCGAGCATATGCTCGATCACGACCTGATCGATGTATTCTGCGACGTGGACGCTCGCGATCTCTTTGAGATCGATGAGACCACCGTCAAGGTCGACGGTAAGGTCTATGGCGGCGAGATCGTCTACACCGGTCCGCTCGATGAGCTGTTCAACCTCGACCTGGGTGCCCTGCCGTACCGCACGCTCGATATGAAGTTCGAGACGCTCGATATGGATCAGTTCCAACCCGTGGGCACCGTCAACTACACCACGAGCGAGGACTACACGCGCATTACCGAGTTCAAGAACATGACCGGTCAGGTCCTGCCCGGCAAGACCACCATCATGAAGGAATACTCCAAGGCCTATACGCCCGGCTCGGGCGAGACGCCGTACTACGCCATTCTTGAGCCCGAGAACCGCGAGCTCTATGAGCGCTATCTTGAGCGCGTCCAGAACCTGACGAACTTCCACCCGGTGGGTCGCTTGGCCGAGTATCGCTACTACGATATGGACGCCGTGACCAATTCCGCCCTCGATCTTTCGGATGAGATTATCGCCTGCCATGCATAAAGTCATAACATTCGGTATTCCCTCGTATAACGCCGCTAAGGACATGGACCATTGCATCACCTCCATCTTGGAGGGGAGCAATTATGCCACCGATATCGAGATTATCGTGGTGGACGACGGCTCCAAGGACGAGACGGCCGCCAAGGCCGACGAGTGGGAGGCCCGTTATCCTGGAATCATCCGCGCGGTGCACCAGGAGAATGGCGGCCACGGTATTGCCGTCCTTTCGGGTCTGCGCGAGGCGCAGGGTACGTACTACAAGGTCGTAGACTCCGACGACTGGCTCGACGGCGCGGCCCTTTCGACCATGCTGTCGATCCTGCGCGGCTTCGAGGAGCGCGATCAGCGCGTTGACCTGTTTATCTCCAACTACGTGTACGAGAAGGTCTACGAGGGTACGCATACCGCTATTGGTTACAAGTTTGCCCTGCCGCGTAAAAAGATTTTTACCTGGGATCAGATCGGGCACTTCCGTCTGGACCAGAATCTGCTTATGCACAGTCTGTGCTATCGCACGGACGTGCTGCGCGAGTCCAACCTGCCTATGCCGCCGCACACCTTCTACGTGGATAACATCTACGCCTATGTACCGCTGCCGCGCTGCAAGACCATGTACTACGCCGACATCGACCTCTACCGCTACTTCATTGGCCGCGAGGGCCAGAGTGTCAACGAGGCTACGATGGTCAAGCGTCTGGACCAGCAGTTCCGCGTTACGCGCATTATGATGGAGTCGTTCCATCTGTACGGCGATGTTGAGTCTTCGCGCCTGCGCTCGTACATGATGGGCTACTTCACCATGATGATGGCGATCTGCTCGGTGCTCACCAAGCTTTCCGAGGAAGAATGCGCCGATGAGCGCCTGAAGACGCTGTGGAATGATCTGAAGGCTTACGACGAGCGCATGTATCGTCGCGCACGTTATGGTGTGGTGGGCTTCTTTACCAATCTGCACGGACGGGCCGGAGACAAAACCACACTCGGCCTATACCGTCTTGCCTCAAAGATCTTCAAATTCAACTAGCTGTTGAGTAATCGCTGCTGATAGGTTGACTGGGCCCCTTGTCCTTTAGTTTGCTACTGCGAACAGTCCTGCTCGCACGGAAAGCACATTAAGTGCTTTCCGGCTCGTGCGGAACTTGTATCAAACTAAAGGACAAGGGGCCTCTGCTATAAGATTCGATTGTCAGACAGTTTGAATTTGAAGATCTTCGACGCGCGGTACACAGGGGCCTGGGCTGAAAAGAAGCTGGTTGGTAGGTTGCCCGGTGGGGCTTGGTTATGTTTGTCGCGAGTTCCGCACGAGCCGAAGAGCACTTAATGTGCTCTTCGTGCGAGCCAGGACTGTAGAGCAGCAAACATAACCAAGCCCCACCGGGCAACCGGTCAGGTGAGGTTATTTGGCGGCGCCGGGGATGCCGTGGGAGGTTTTGGCGGTTTTGGCTCCGTTTACGATGGCGGTCTGTAGGGCCCTTACGGCGAGCATGCCCAGCAGGTCGAGGGGTACGGCGGCGCTTGCCTGGGTGCCCAGTTTGCCGCTGGCGAGGGTGTAGATGGTGTCGCCGTCGTTGGTGGTGTGCGTGGGGCGGATGGCGTGTGCGTAGGCGTCTGCGGCCATTTGGGAGACCTTGGTGGCCTGGGCCTTAGTGAGCTCCATGTTGGTGACGATGCAGCTGATGGTGGTGTTGGTGCGGTCGAGCGGCATCTGCATGGATCCGGCGGCGGCAAAGGCTGCGAGTTCCATGTCGACGATCTGGTCGCTATCGGCTGCGGCACGCATACCGGCGACCCACTCGCCGGTGAGGGGGTCAACGACGTTGCCGCAGGCGTTGACCGAGACCACAGCACCCACCTTGACGGGACCGAGTGCCACGGCGGCGGCGCCAAGGCCGGCCTTCATGCAGGTGGCGGGTCCCATGAGCTTGCCCACCGTGGCACCGGTGCCGGCGCCTACGTTGCCCTGCTCAAGGGTGGTGGGGGTGTTATCGAGCGCCTCGCGTACGGCGGCGATGCCGGCCTCGATGTCGGGACGAACCGTGGGGTCGCCGTAGGCAAGGTCGAAGATGCAGCTGGAGCATACGATGGGCACCTGCGTGGGGCCGACGGGCAGGCCGATGCCGCGGCTCTCGAGCTCGCGGGCAACACCGCTTGCGGCCTCGAGGCCAAAGGCCGATCCGCCCGAGAGGCAGACGGCGTGAACCTTGTCGACGGTGTTCTCGGGGCGCAGCAGGTCGGTTTCGCGCGATGCCGGTGCACCGCCGCGAACGTCAACGCCGCCGGTGGCGCCTTCGGCTGCCACGATTACGGTGCAACCGGTGCCGGCCTCCTCGTCCGTATAGTTGCCAAAGCAAAAGCCATCGACATCGCAAACGTCAATGGCTTCAAGCAGTGTGTCCATGTTTTCTCCTATCGGTTTTCCGCCGCGCCTTATGCCCGGTCGGGATCCGTACGGTACGCCAAAATTGTAGGCGCTGGGGGATACCCAGCGCCAGATGCAATTACGAGAGTTTTTGAATCGCGCGTGCGACGCGAGCGATGGGCAAGCCCACCACGTTGTAGAAGTCCCCCGAAATATCGTGCACAAGCATGCGGCCGCCTGTGCCTTGGATACCGTAGGCCCCGGCCTTGTCCATGGGTTCGCCGGAGGTAACATAGCGCTCGATCTGCTCTTCGGTAAGCTCATAGAACGTCACGTCGGTCACATCGACAAACGACAGGCTCTCGGCGGCATGCGGAGCGGCCGTGTCGCCTGCCTTAACGATGCAGACGCCGGTTGCGACCTGGTGCGTGCGGCCCGAAAGCTCACGGAGCATGGTGCACGCCTCGTCCTCGGTTGCCGGCTTGCCCAGAATCTTGCCATCGAAGGTGACAATAGTATCGGCCGCGACGGTCAGTTCGTTGGGCTCGGCATGCTCGGCGGCAACGGCGGCGGCTTTGGCGCGTGCTAAGCGTTCAACGAGCGTAAGCGGGGCCTCGCCATCAAAAGGCGTTTCGTCGATATCTGCGGGAATCACGCGAATGTCATAGCCCGCCTCGCGCATCAACTCGATGCGGCGCGGTGATTGCGAAGCCAAAATCATAGCTGAATGCCCTCGGCGACCTTCTCGACGGCCTTGTCGCCGGCGAGCGTGCGCAGCAGCTCAAGCGCAAAGGGGAGCGACTGGGCCATGCCGCTGGCGGTGATGATGTTGCCGTCTTGCGTAACCTTCTCGCCGGTATAGGTGCCTTCGGGGAAGCTTTTCTCAAAGCCAGGGAAGCACGTGGCGTGGCGCCCCTCGAGTAGGTCGAGCTCGCCCAGGATAAACGGGGCGGCGCAGATGGCGGCAACGTGCTTGGTCGCGGCGAACTCGCAGACCACGTCGCAGACGCGCTGATCGGCGCGCAGGTTGGTGGCACCGGGCAGGCCGCCGGGCAGCACGACGCAGTCGTACTCGTCAAAGTTGATCTCATCAAAGAGCGCATCGCAGGTCACGGGGATCTGCAGCGAGCTTACGACCTCACGCGTGGGCATGATCGAGACGAGCGTGGCACGCACGCCGCCGCGACGCATGACATCGACCATGGTCAAGCATTCAATAGTTTCAAAGCCATCGGCGGCGAGAACGGCAACGCTGGGCATGAGGGTTCCTTTCATAGGCGGCATACAATTAGCCGTCTTATACCCCGAAGACCTCCGCTTGCCACGCTCGATTTCCCAATGATTTTTCTGAGCAATGATTAAGTGGCTAGTTGCGCCTAAGGTGGACGACGGTCTCGCAGTGGAAGGTTTGCGGGAATAGGTCGACCGGCGTGATCTTGACGGGGGAGAAGGTGCCTTCTTCGACAAAGCGTTTGAGATCGCGCGCCAGGGTGGCCGGGTCGCAGCTCACGTAGGCGACATCGCGGGCGCTCGTGCTGGCGATAAGGTCGATGGCCTCGGGCGCCAGGCCTGCGCGCGGCGGGTCGACCACCAGGACATCGGCATCCTGATCGGGGAACTCGCGCACGGCGTCGCCGCCGATGACGTCGACGTTATCGAGCTTGTTGATCTCCAGGTTGCGGCGCAGGTCGCGCACTGCCGGGCCATAGGCCTCGACGGCGGCGACAAAATCGCAGCGGCGGGCGAGCGGCAGGGTAAAGGTGCCGGCGCCGCAGTACAGGTCCACGGCCAGTTCGTCTTCCTGCGGGTCGAGCGCTTCCATGACGAGCTCGATTAAAATCTCGGCGCCCTTGGTGTTGACCTGGAAGAATGACGGGGCAGACAAGCGCATCTGGCCGTCGGCGATATTCTCGGTCCAGGAGCCCTCGCCGGCGAGCATCTCGACCTTAGAGACGCGGCGGGCCTTCTTTTCGCCCTTGCTCATCACGCGCACGATGCTCGTGGGATGAGCGGCGTCTGCCAGCACGCGGGAGACCTGCGAGCGCGGGAAGGAACCCGTGGGCGTCCAGAGCGCCACCTCGAGCGCCTTGGTGCGACGCGAGGCGCGAATACCCACGCGCTCAAGGCCAAGGTCATGGCTGCCGCTCAGATAATTGAGTGCGCCGACGACCGATTTGAGTGCCTTGGGGAAGCGTTTGTCGAACAACGGGCACGAATCAACGGTCACGATCTTGCTGGGGTCGACGCCGTGCATGCCAAGACGCACGCGGCCGTTGACAACGGTCGGTTCCAGTTCGATTTTATTGCGGTAGCCCCAGTCGTCCTTGGTATGGCGGATGGGCTGCACCAGCTCATCGACCTGCTCGGGGGTGAACTTGCCGATGCGCTCGAGCGTGGAGCGCAGGTTTTGCTCCTTGGCGGCAAGCTGCGCGGTGCGCGAGAGATTGCCCCACGAGCAGCCACCGCAAATACCCACGAAGGGGCAGGGAGGCTGGATGCGATCGGGGCTCGGCTCCAGAATCTCGGTGGTGCGGGCGCGCATAAACGACTTGCCGTCCTGCACGATCTCTGCCTCGACGGTGTCGCCTGCCACGGCGCCCTGGACAAAGACGGCCTTGCCGTTGTCGGCGTGCGCCAGCCCGTCGGCGCCGTACGTCATCGATTCTATGGTGAGCTTCATATTCCTGCCTGTCATTCGCGTTGTTGTCCGCACCATGGTAGCAGGGAAAAGCACCCCGCATCCGAGGCTTTCCTCAAATGCGGGGCGCTTCTACAAACTGCTTCTACAAACGACTATTTCGTCTTGCCGGTAATGAGCGTCTTAAGACCCAGGCCGATCAGGCCCAGGCCCATGCGCACACGACCGGGGCGATGGCGCTCGATGGCCTTGGTCTTGCCGGCGGGCTTATCGCGACGGGCGCTCGTCTCTGGTGCGGGCTTGGTGACCTGCGGCTCGGGCTGAGGTGCAGGTGCGGGCTCGGGCTCAATGACGGTCGCCTGGACCTTTTGGACCTTGGGTGCTACCGGCTGCGGCTCGGGCTCGGGGGCGGGTTTCGCCTCAATGACGGGCTCGGGCGCGGCCTCGGCGTTGCGATAGGCACGCTCCAGCAGGGCTTCCTGCGAGTTGAAGGGTTTCTCACCCTCTGCGCGCTCCACGGGGACCCAGGTGCCGTCGCTCGTCAGGCTGCGGGCCTTTACGTTGTCGCGCAGCTGCATGCCCATGTACTCGTGCACGAGGGCGCGGCAGGTGGGGTCGAGCACGGGGAAGGCGATCTCCACACGGTGCTCGGTGTTGCGTGTCATCATGTCGGCCGAGCTCAGGTAAATCATGTCCGAGTCCACGCCAAAGGCGTAAACGCGCGCATGCTCCAAAAAGCGTCCGACGATAGAGCGGACGTGTACGTTCTCGGTCTTGCCCGGAACACCCGGCTTGAGGCACGAGATGCCGCGGATGATCATATCTACGCGTACGCCGGCGCACGACGCCTCGGCAATCTTGTCGATGACCTCGCGGTCGGTGAGCGAGTTGAGCTTAAAGAACACACGGGCGGGCTCGCCGGCAAGGGCGCGCTGAATCTCGCGATCCAGGCCGCGCATGATGAGCGGCTTGAGGCCTACGGGCGCCACGCCCAGGAAGCGGTAGTCGCCGCGCAGGTTGCCCAGCGACAGGTTGCGGAAGAACAGGTTGGCGTCCTCTCCGATGCCGGGGTGGGCGGTCATGAGCATAAAGTCGCTGTAGAGCTTGGCCGTCTTCTCGTTAAAGTTGCCGGTGCCCAAAAGCGTCAAGCGCGTAAGTGCCATGCCCTCGCGATAGGTGAGCTGGCAGATCTTGGAGTGGCACTTAAAGCCTTCGGAGCCGTAGATAACGGTGCAGCCGGCCTCCTCCAAGCGCTCGGCCCACTCGATGTTGTTCTGCTCGTCAAAGCGGGCGCGGAGCTCCATGAGCACCGTGACCTCCTTGCCGTTCTCGGCGGCATCGATGAGCGACTCGCACAGGCGGCTCTGCTTGGCCACGCGGTAGAGCGTGATGCGCAGCGAGATGCACTCGGGGTCGTAGGCGGCCTCGTGCACCAGGTCCAGGAACGGGTTCATGGCCTCGTAGGGATAAAAGAGCAGCTTGTCGTGCTGCAGCACCTGCTCGCGGATGGAGCGGGTCATATCGATGGTGGGGTTGGGCTGCGGCTTAAACGGCGTAAAGAGCAACTCGTTGCGCAGATGCTCGGGAATCTTGCCTTCAATGCCAAAGACGTAGCCCAGGTTGAGCGGGATATCGCAGGTAAAGACCGAGCGGCGCGAAAGCTCGAGCGCCTTGCGGATGGTCTTGAGCGTTTGCTTCTCGAGCGAGCCCGAGACGGCGAGCACTACCGGCTGCAGGCGCAGGCGCTTCTTGAGGATGCGCTTCATGTGCTGGCGGTAGTCCTCTTCCTCCTCGACGCCCTCGCCGTCCGGATCGATGTCGGCGTTGCGGGTGACGCGGATGAGCGCGCGGTCGAGCGGCTTATAGGAGCCAAAGCAACTGTCCAGGCAGGCGAGGATGACGTCCTCGAGCAGGATGTAGGAGTAGGTGCCGGTGGGCGAGGGGATTTCGACCACGCGGTTCATCGAGGCGGGAATCTCGATGAGGCCCAGCAGACTTTCCTCGTCGGTGACGCCGTCCAGGCCGCAAGCCAGGTAGAGTGCACCGTTGCGCAGGTTGGGGAAGGGGTGGCGCGGGTCGATGACCAACGGCGAGATGACCGGCGACACGTAGGCCTGGAAGTAGCGGGTGACAAAGGTGTGCTCCTCGGGCGTAAGCGAATCGACGCGCGCGCGGTGGACACCCAGGGCGTCGAGCTTGCCCTCGATGCTCTTGAAGATGGACTCCCAGCGGTCGAGGAGCTCGGGCAGCTCCGCCACGACGGCTTCGACCTGCTCGGAGGCGGTCATATTGCTCTTGTTGTCCACGGGTTGCTTTTTGAGCTCGGCCAGGTCGGACAGGCCGCCCACGCGCACCATAAGGAACTCGTCGAGGTTGGACTCGAAGATCGAGACGAACTTCAGGCGCTCGAACAGCGGCACGGACTCATCGAAAGCTTCGTCGAGCACGCGGTTGTCAAAGCGTAGCCAGCTGAGCTCTCGGTTCTGCGTGTACGAGAAGTCGCGCGGCGGTTTGCGCAGCTTTGCGGCGGCTTGCTTCTTTTCGATTTTGCTCGGCATATGCATCTGTCCGTTCAGTCCCCACAGGGGACGGTAGCCTAACACTAATCACTATTGTCTCAATTTAGTCGACTTGTGGCACAGACGTATCGCGTGAACGGTATCTTTACCTACTTCTTACGCTGTCAAGGCATACAACTAACCGCCCGTCTCGGTTTGCTAGCAATCTGTATCCTCACTCAACTGGTGAGGATATATGAATAAGAATGATTGAGAGCTGAATATTATCGAATCCAAATCGAATCGTGGACAAACGTCATATATATGCAGAAAATCGTTTTAGCTATGCAATTCCTAAACATGAAATTATTTGTGTGATCTAGCTTAATTCCTCAGAAAAAAGAACGTTTACCTTTGAAAACCTGCTTTAGAGAACCGAAGTGCATCATGGGGGAATCGTATGCGATATACCGTTCATCGAACTTTGCTGACCGTTCGGGGGCGAGCTGGAATTACGAATGGAATTTGGATATAACTAGAGCTGTCAGCAAGCAGTGCCCCATACGGAGGGGCGCTGATAGATTCGGCCAGCAAGGCCCGAAAGAAAGGTAGGAGGCCATGACGAAAGGTCTGCACGTGCCTTCCGAGATCGGCAAGCTCAGGAAGGTCTGCCTGCACCGTCCCGGCGACGAGCTCCTCAACCTGCCGCCCGACGAGCTCGAGCGACTCCTGTTCGACGACGTCCCGTTCCTGGAGGTCGCACAGCAGGAGCACGACACCTTCGCCCAGATCCTGAGGGACCAGGGCGTGGAGGTCCTCTACCTCGAGAACCTCGTCGCAGAGGTGTTCGACCAGGTCCCCGGCGCCCGCGCCGAGTTCACCGACCAGTACATCGCCGAGGCCGGCATCCGCGGCCAGCACATGCCGCAGATCGTCCGCGAGAAGCTGGACTCCATCGAGGACAACCTCGAGTTCGTCAAGAAGACCATGGCCGGCATGACCAAGGCCGAGATCGACATGCCCCTCACGGCGTCCACGACCCTCGACTCCCTGGTCAACTCCGAGTCCGAGTCCGACCTGATCATCGACCCGATGCCCAACCTCTACTTCACCCGCGACCCGTTCGCGGTCGTCGGCGAGGGCGTCAACCTCAACCGCATGTACTCGGTCACCCGCAACCGCGAGACCCTGTACGGCAAGTACGTCTTCAAGTACCACCCCGACTACAAGGACGTCTCCCTGTACTTCCGCCGCGACTGCCAGTTCCACACCGAGGGCGGCGACGTGCTGAACATCAACGAGAAGACCCTCGCCGTCGGCATCTCCCAGCGCACCCAGGCCGCCGCTATCGACGTCATGGCCCAGAACATCTTCTGGAACTCCGACTCCAAGGTCGAGCGCATCCTGGCCTTCGACATCCCGGTCTCGCGCGCCTTCATGCACCTCGACACGGTCTTCACCCAGATCGACGTCGATAAGTTCACGATCCACCCCGCCATCATGGGCACCCTGCGCGTCTACGAGCTGACCGCCGGCAAGAACCCGGGCGACGTGAACATCCGCCTGATCGAGGACACCCTCGAGCACGTCCTGGAGGACGCCACCGGCGTCGACCAGGTCAAGCTGATCCCCTGCGGCGGCGGCGACCCGATCGCGGCCTCCCGCGAGCAGTGGAACGACGGCTCCAACACCCTGTGCGTCGAGCCCGGCAAGATCTGCGTCTACGCCCGCAACACCGTCACCAACGACGTGCTGTACAAGGAGGGCCTGGACCTTCTCGTCGTGCCCTCCGCCGAGCTCTCCCGCGGCCGCGGCGGCCCGCGCTGCATGAGCATGCCCTTCTGGCGCGAGGACCTCTAAGGTCTTCAAGGACCCGTGCAGGTCATAATACATACATCTAGCTGCCATTAGATGTCTCTCATTGGGGCGGTGCGGGTTTTCGCACCGCCCCAATCTTGTATGAGGAACGTTAACACGATTGGATGACTGCTTTTGTAAGGAGCTTGGTCATGGACATCAAGACGATTGGCGTTGAGGAATGGCTCAACGTTTGGGAGAAGAGCGCTACCTGGGATATCGCTCAGTCGACAATCTCGTCGCTCACCATGGGCGAGCTACGTGCGCTTGACGAGCAGGACGGTGCCACGTTCTACGAGCGCCTGGACCGCGAGAAGATGAACTACGGCTGGATCGAGGGTTCGCCGGAGTTTAAGGCCGAGGTCGCCAAGCTCTATCGTCGTGAGGTCAATCCCGACCATATCCTGCAGACCAACGGCTGCACGGGCGCTAACCTTAACGCCATCATGGCTGTGGTCGAGCCCGGCGACCATGTTATCGCCGAGTGGCCCACCTACGCGCCGCTCTACGAGATCCCGCGCACGCTGGGCGCCGAGGTCGAGTATTGGGAGCTTCGCGAGGAACTCGGCTGGAAGCCCGATATCGAGCAGCTCAAGCGCTTGGTGCGCCCCAACACCAAGCTCATCTGTATCAACAACGCATCGAACCCCATCGGTACGGTGCTCGATGCCGATATGCTCGGCCAGATTGCCGAGATCGCCCGTTCGGTGGGCGCCTACGTGTTGTGCGATGAGGTGTATCTGCCGCTCGAAAACACTGACTCCTTTATGTCGATAGTCGACGTGTACGAGAAAGTCATCGTCACCAACTCGGTGTCCAAGACCTATTCGACGCCTGCGGCCCGCGTGGGCTGGGTCGTGGCCGACGAAGAGGTGTCCAACAGCATCCGCACGTATCGCGACTACACCATGATCTGCGGCGGCGTGTTCAACGACGCCCTGGCGACCTACGTGCTCGAGCACAAGGACAAGATTCTCGAGCGCAACCGCAAGATCGTGTTTGGCAACCGCGATATCGCGCAGGCTTGGATCGATACGCAGCATCGCGTGTCCTGGACGGCCCCGCAGGGCGTGTCCACCTCGTTTATCCAGCTGGATATTCCCGAGGACGACGAGGAGTTCTGCAAGCGCCTGTTGGCTGAGAGGGGAGTGCTGCTGGTTCCCGGCAGCCGCTTTGAGCTCCCCTGCGGCGCACGCCTGGGCTACTGCGCGAGCGAGGACGTTCTTCGCGAGGGCCTGAGGCTTTTGGGCGAGGCGCTGGCGGAGTTTGATCGCTAGGATTCCGACGGCTCTCAAAGCCGCTCAAATCTGCCTACGATTATCGATAACAGACCTGTTTCCCATAAGGGGAGCGGGTCTGTTTTTCTATACCGAGAAGTCAAGTTGTTACAAATGAGGCCGTAAGGCGAGCCGGTGTTCGTTGGGCCTTATACTGAACTTCCGGTGAACGGTACCAAGCGTCTGGTAAACGGTAATATGCATACCAGAAATGAATAGGACAAACTTTTTTCTGAATAAAAATGAAAATGGTTGAGACGCGGTATGAATCGCTAATTCTATTCATAGCTTTATTAGAAATATGCAATTTGAGGGTGGTTTAATAAAGTTAAGTTCCATTTGCTATTTGTTTTGAAAAAGCATTTAAGCACGTAAATAAACTTTATTAAATCAAAGTGTGCCATGCGTGAAGTATATGTGTATGCCGTTCACCCCCTATAAAAAACCGTTCGGGGGCAAGGTGGAAGTATGGGCTGATTTTGGATATAAATATGTCGTCAGCAATAACGCCTCACACGGAGGGGCGCTAACGAATCGGCCCTGACAAGGGCCCGAAAGAAAGGTAGGAGGCCATGACGAAAGGTCTGCACGTGCCTTCCGAGATCGGCAAGCTCAGGAAGGTCTGCCTGCACCGTCCCGGCGACGAGCTCCTCAACCTGCCGCCCGACGAGCTCGAGCGACTCCTGTTCGACGACGTCCCGTTCCTGGAGGTCGCACAGCAGGAGCACGACACCTTCGCCCAGATCCTGAGGGACCAGGGCGTGGAGGTCCTCTACCTCGAGAACCTCGTCGCAGAGGTGTTCGACCAGGTCCCCGGCGCCCGCGCCGAGTTCACCGACCAGTACATCGCCGAGGCCGGCATCCGCGGCCAGCACATGCCGCAGATCGTCCGCGAGAAGCTGGACTCCATCGAGGACAACCTCGAGTTCGTCAAGAAGACCATGGCCGGCATGACCAAGGCCGAGATCGACATGCCCCTCACGGCGTCCACGACCCTCGACTCCCTGGTCAACTCCGAGTCCGAGTCCGACCTGATCATCGACCCGATGCCCAACCTCTACTTCACCCGCGACCCGTTCGCGGTCGTCGGCGAGGGCGTCAACCTCAACCGCATGTACTCGGTCACCCGCAACCGCGAGACCCTGTACGGCAAGTACGTCTTCAAGTACCACCCCGACTACAAGGACGTCTCCCTGTACTTCCGCCGCGACTGCCAGTTCCACACCGAGGGCGGCGACGTGCTGAACATCAACGAGAAGACCCTCGCCGTCGGCATCTCCCAGCGCACCCAGGCCGCCGCTATCGACGTCATGGCCCAGAACATCTTCTGGAACTCCGACTCCAAGGTCGAGCGCATCCTGGCCTTCGACATCCCGGTCTCGCGCGCCTTCATGCACCTCGACACGGTCTTCACCCAGATCGACGTCGATAAGTTCACGATCCACCCCGCCATCATGGGCACCCTGCGCGTCTACGAGCTGACCGCCGGCAAGAACCCGGGCGACGTGAACATCCGCCTGATCGAGGACACCCTCGAGCACGTCCTGGAGGACGCCACCGGCGTCGACCAGGTCAAGCTGATCCCCTGCGGCGGCGGCGACCCGATCGCGGCCTCCCGCGAGCAGTGGAACGACGGCTCCAACACCCTGTGCGTCGAGCCCGGCAAGATCTGCGTCTACGCCCGCAACACCGTCACCAACGACGTGCTGTACAAGGAGGGCCTGGACCTTCTCGTCGTGCCCTCCGCCGAGCTCTCCCGCGGCCGCGGCGGCCCGCGCTGCATGAGCATGCCCTTCTGGCGCGAGGACCTCTAAGTTTTTCCGTTTCCGGTGCGGTCCCCCTACAACCGCACCGGTTTCGCCCGTCAAACGGGCGACACTAATACTTACGTAATTCATTTCTTCGAAAGGAAACGAACCATGGGTGTTAACCTCTCCGGCCGTAGCTTCCTCAAGCTCCTCGACCTCACCACCGAGGAGATCGAGTACCTGCTCAAGCTCTCCAAGAACTTCAAGGACATGAAGCGCGCTGGCGTTCCGCACCGCTATCTCGAGGGCAAGAACATCGTCCTGCTCTTCCAGAAGACCTCCACTCGTACCCGCTGCGCCTTCGAGGTCGGCGGCATGGATCTGGGCATGGGCGTCACCTACCTCGATCCGGGTTCGTCGCAGATGGGCAAGAAGGAGTCCATCGAGGACACCGCCCGCGTTCTCGGCCGCATGTATGACGGCATCGAGTTCCGTGGCTTTGCCCAGGACGACGTCGAGGAGCTCGCCGCTAAGTCCGGCGTGCCCGTGTGGAACGGCCTGACCACTGAGTGGCACCCCACCCAGATGCTCGCCGACATCCTGACCGTCCAGGAGAACTTCAACTACGACATCAAGGGCAAGACCCTCGTCTTCATGGGCGACTGCAAGAACAACGTCGCTCGCTCCCTCATGGTCGTCTGCTCCAAGCTCGGCATGAACTTCGTGGCCTGCGGCCCCGAGGAGTGCATGCCCGCTGACGACGTCATCGAGGCCTGCAAGCCCATCGCTGAGGCCAACGGCTGCACCATCAAGCTGACCACCGACGTCAAGGACGGCGTCACCGGTGCCGACGTTATCTACACCGACGTGTGGGTCTCCATGGGCGAGCCTGACGAGGTCTGGGCCGAGCGCATCGCTCAGCTCACCCCGTATCGTGTTACCTCCGAGGTCATGGCTATGGCCAACCCGGGTGCCATCTTCCTGCACTGCCTGCCCAGCTTCCACGACACCAACACCACGATTGGCGCCGAGAAGTGCGAGCAGTTCGGCATCACCGAGCAGGAGGTCACCGACGAGGTCTTCGAGAGCCCCGCTTCCAAGGTCTTCGACGAGGCCGAGAACCGCATGCACACCATCAAGGCTGTCATGTACGCTACGCTCAAGTAAGAGCATCTAGCATCTCGCTCGGGGTGCATTGCTGCGCACCCCGAGCGCTTTTGTCTGGTAAAAATCTCGCATCGAGCGACATGCACGGCACGGAAAAGCCGCTTCGGGCGAGATCAGTAATTGATTTATGAAGGGGGGATGAGAACTATGACTGAGACCGCTAAGAAAAAGCGCGGTATGCCTTCATCGTTCACCATTCTTCTTGCTCTGCTGGCAATCGTCGCGGTTGTTACCGTTATCGTCTCCGGTACGTCCGGTGGCGCGGTTACCGCTGCCCGCTTGAGCGATTTCTGCACCGCCCCGGTCAAGGGCTTCGCTGACGCTCTGCCCGTCTGCCTCTTCGTTATGATCCTCGGCGGCTTCCTCGGCATGATGACCGAGACCGGCGCCCTGGACAACGGCATTGCCGTTCTGGTGCAGAAGCTTAAGGGCAATGAGATCATGCTCATTCCCGTGCTGATGCTCATCTTCTCCCTCGGTGGTACCACCTATGGTATGTGCGAGGAGACCGTTCCCTTCTACGCCCTGCTCGCCGCCACCATGATGGCTGCTGGCTTCGACCCCATGGTCGGCGCTGCTACCGTCCTGCTCGGCGCTGGCTGCGGCTGCCTCGGCTCCACGGTTAACCCGTTTGCCGTCGGTGCTGCCGTTGACGCTCTGACTGGCGTTGGCATTGAGGTCAACCAGTCCATCATCATCGGCCTCGGTGCCGTCCTGTGGATTGTTACCACCGCCATGTCCATCGTCTTCGTGATGAGCTATGCCAAGAAGGTCAAGGCTGACAAGGGTTCCACCATCCTTTCGATGCAGGAGCTCAAGGACGCCGAAGAGGCTCACGGCAAGGCTGCTTCCGAGGTTCACAAGGAGGTCAAGCTCACCGGTCGTCAGAAGGGTGTTCTGATCGCCTTCGCCTTCACCTTCGTCGTCATGATCGTCGGCTTCATCCCGCTGGCCGATCTCAACGAGGGCGTCGCCAACTTCTTCGATGCTGGCGCCGTCTATGACGCCGACGGTAACGCCGTCGTTCAGGGCTGGTCTGCCCTGATCACCGGCCTGCCCATTGGCCAGTGGTACTTCGACGAGGCTTCCACCTGGTTCTTCCTCATGGCTGTCCTGATCGGTATCATCGGCGGCCTGTCCGAGAAGCAGATCGTCAACACCTTCATCACCGGCGCTGCCGACATGATGTCCGTTGTCCTCGTCATCGCTCTTGCCCGTGGTATCTCCGTCCTCATGGCTAGCACCGGCCTCGACGTCTACGTCCTCGACGCTGCCGCCAATGCTCTGGCTGGCCTGTCCGGCGTGGTCTTCGCTCCCATGAGCTTCCTGGTCTACTTCGGCCTGTCCTTCCTGATCCCCTCGACCTCCGGTATGGCTACTGTCTCCATGCCCATCATGGGACCGCTGGCTGTTAAGCTCGGCTTCTCGCCCGAGGTCATGGTCATGATCTTCTCCGCCGCCATCGGTGTCGTGAACCTGTTCACCCCGACCTCCGGCGCCATCATGGGCGGTCTCGCCCTGGCCAAGATCGAGTGGACGACCTGGCTTAAGTTTGCCCTTAAGCTCATCGTCGCTCTCTCCGTCGTCTGCGCCGTTATCCTGACCATCGCCTGCGTGATGCTCTAAGTACCCAACGGGTACCCCACGGAAACCTTGACGATCCTGTAAAGGATCACCTGGTCATCGTCTGTCCGGTGGGGTCAACCCACCGGTAGACTCCTACCTTTAGCCTCCTCCCGTTCCGTGCGCGGGAGGGGGCGACTTGTGTTCCGGCGTTTTACCAAACGCCGGAACCGGCCGACGCTGCGCGCCCGCCAGAGCGGCAATCTGACGTTCAATCGTCGGGCATGGCCAAAAGGCCTATGCCCTCCTCTTTCACGTCACCTTGCTCGCTCTGGCGGGCGCTCGCTGACTTATGCTCCACCTGCGATGTTTCCATTATTGATGCAAAGGGGTCAGGTTAGCTTGTACCAAAAAGGGGAAGTTGCGGTGGAATAGTTCCTGTTTGTGTGTCCTGAGGGGCTAAGCGGGAACTATTCCACCGCAACTTATCGAGCGCGTGTTTGGTTGGTGCCTGTTGATGGTCTGGGCATTGGGGAGGGTCTGCTCCGTTATAATCGCCTAAGACATTAAATGGAAACGGGACGGGAGCCATACATGCGCCAGGGTTTCGACAACGCGAAGTATATCGAGCTGCAGGCCGCTCATATTAAGGAGCGCATCTCGCAGTTTGGCGGCAAGCTGTATTTGGAGTTTGGCGGCAAGCTGTTTGACGACTATCACGCGAGCCGCGTGCTGCCGGGTTTTGAGCCGGACAGCAAGTTTCGCATGCTCAAGAGCATAGCCGACGACGTTGAGGTCATCATCGCCATTAACGCGAACCACATCGAGAAGAACAAGGCTCGCGGTGACCTGGGCATTACCTATGACGAGGACGTTTTGCGCCTGGTCGACCTGTTCCGCGGCAACGGTTTTGCTGTCGCGGCCGTGGTCATCACCCAGTACGCCGGCCAGCCCGCCGCCGACGTCTTCCGCAATCGCCTGAACGCGCTCGGCATTCCCGCCAAGTTGCACTATCCCATCGAGGGCTATCCGCACGACGTCGATCTGATCGTTTCCGACGACGGCTATGGCAAGAACGAGTTTGTCGAGACCACTCGTCCGCTCGTCGTGGTCACCGCTCCCGGCCCTGGCTCGGGCAAGCTCGCCACCTGCCTGTCTCAGCTCTATCACGAGCACAAGCACGGCACCGCCGCCGGCTACGCCAAGTTCGAGACGTTCCCGGTCTGGAATCTGCCCCTCACGCATCCGGTCAACATCGCCTATGAGGCCGCCACGGCCGACCTCGACGATGCCAATATCATCGACTCCTTCCACTTGGAGGCCTACAACAAGACCACGGTCAACTACAACCGTGACGTCGAGGCTTTCCCGGTGGTCCATGCCCTGATGGAAAAGATTCTGGGGGAGAGCCCCTACCAGAGCCCCACTGACATGGGTGTAAATATGGTCGGCTTTGCCATCACCGATGACGATGCCTGCCGTGATGCTTCCAAGATGGAGATCGTCCGCCGCTACTTTGCTGCGGTCGAGGCCGTGCGCCGCACCGGTGTGGGCGATGAGCAGGTTGATCGTCTCAAGCTCATTATGAAGAAGGCCGGTATCGACAAGAACTACTCGCCGGCACGCTCGGCCGCCCTTACCAGGGAGCAGCTGACGGGTGGCCCCGTAGGCGCCATGGTCATGCCCGACGGCTCCGTGGTGACCGGCAAGACTTCCACGCGCCTGGGCGCCGCGAGCTCGCTCATCATGAATGCACTTAAGCATGTCTCGGGCGTTGACCTTGAGCTCGAGGTCATTAGCGATGAGGCGATCGAGCCTATCAGCAAGCTCAAGACGCATTTCCTGGGTAGCAAGAACCCGCGCCTGCACACCGACGAGACGCTTATGGCGCTCTCGATCACCTCGGCAACGAGCGAGACGGCGGCCCGCGTCCTTTCGGGCCTGGAGCAGCTGCGCGGCTGCGATGCCTTCTTTAGCGTGATCATCTCGCCGACGGACGAGACGGTGTTGCGCAAGCTGGGCATCAACGTGTGCTGCGAGCCCAAGTTCGAGCGCCGTGGTTTCTTCCACCGCTAAGCCTGGATAACTTGGTCCGAAAGGGGCGCATCGGGTATACATTCGGTGTGCCCCTTTTATCAACAAAGCTACCGTTTAACCTAAAATTAGCTCGTTTACCTGCCTATAAGCGATTTGGGCGGTATACAATAACCCTAACTGTTTCATCCTTTTGCGGGGATGCCGCATGATGGATGTTGCCGGCCATCATGGGGTGTGCCGGTCGCGCGCGGTGCAAGTGATGCCCGTGCTCGGTTTGAGGAGGCTGCCATGGCTGGCAAGGGTCGTGCGAGTGTCAACGATATGAAGCGTGTCGAGGTGCAGGTGCTGATGGAGATCGCACAGCAGTCCGAAGACAACGGCGGATTTTATGGCTTTTCGCGCAAGACGCTTGCCGAGCGTGTGGGGGTGTCCCCGTATCGCGCCCGCGCGGCAATTGAACGCCTGGAATCCGAAGACATCATTGAGGTCGTCTCGCGCTACAGCGACGACGGCGGCCAGCTCGCAAACGGCATTTGCCTCACGGAGCGCGGCGAGTGGTATCTCGAGGGCATCCGTGCTGGCATGCTCGTTCAGGACATGATTAAGGACGATGCCGCCGATCGATAACAGCGCGCAATCATAAAGGGAGCGACGCCGCCTGGGCAGCCGGACGGCGTTTTGTTTCGAGATGGAGAAATGCGATTGCGCGTAAGAAAAATTGCGTGCGGCGCGCGTCGCGAGTATTACAATGAAGACCCGTAAGATGTGTATGGACAACTTCTACGGGAAGCGCAGGTAACTCAATATGACCAAGCATGTGTTCGTGACCGGCGGCGTGGTTTCGTCTCTGGGCAAGGGTATTACCGCGGCCTCGCTGGGCCGTCTACTCAAGTCGCGTGGCTACAAAGTAACGATGCAAAAGGCCGACCCGTATCTGAACGTCGACCCCGGCACCATGAGCCCGTTCCAGCATGGCGAGGTCTTTGTGACCGAGGACGGCTACGAGTCCGATCTGGACCTGGGCCACTACGAGCGCTTTATCGACGAGAACCTGACCCGCGATTCCAACTTTACGACTGGTGCCATCTATAAGAGCCTGATCGCCCGTGAACGTCGCGGCGACTTTTTGGGCGGCACCGTGCAGGTGATTCCGCACGTCACGAACGCCATTAAGGATAAGTTCCGTCGTATTGAGGAGCAGACCGGCTCCGACGTGGTCATCACTGAGCTGGGCGGCACCATCGGCGACATCGAGTCGCAGCCGTTTGTCGAGGCCATTCGCCAGTATCGCAAGGAGGCTGGCCCCGAGAACGTCTGCTACATCCACGTGTCGCTCGTTCCCTATATCGCCGCCGCCCACGAGGTCAAGACCAAGCCGACGCAGCACTCCGTCAAGGAGCTCCGCAGCTTTGGTATCCAGCCCGATATTATCGTTTTGCGCTCCGACCACCATATCGACGATGCCATCCGCGGCAAGATCGCAAGCTTCTGCGACGTCGACACCGACTGTGTCTTTACCAACGAGGACTGCGCGAGCATCTACGATGTTCCGCAGCTGCTCGCCGAGCAGGACTTTGACCTGCGCATTTGCGAGCGTCTGGGTCTGGACCCGCGTGAGCGCGACATGAGTGCGTGGAACGAATTCCTGCGCAAGCAGAACCATGCCAACCAGCACGCCGACAAGGTGAAGATCGCCGTCGTGGGCAAGTATACGCAGCTGCCCGATGCCTACCTGTCGGTTATCGAGGCCCTGCACCACGCGGGCGTGTTCTACGATCGCCACGTTGACGTGCAGCTGGTCGATGGCGAGAGCCTCGACGAGCAGAACGTCTCCGAGGTCCTGGGTGACGCCTCGGGCATCTTGGTCCCTGGCGGCTTTGGCAAGCGTGCCCTGGAGGGCAAGATCCTCGCGGCCGAGTTCGCCCGCGAGCACAAGATTCCGTATCTGGGCATTTGCCTGGGTATGCAGGTGGCCGTGTGCGAATTTGCCCGCAACGTCGTCGGCCTTGCCGGCGCCAGCTCTTCCGAGTTCGATCCGGATGGCCCGTATAGTGTCATCGACCTGATGAGCTCGCAGGAGGACGTGACCGAGAAGGGCGGCACCATGCGCCTGGGCGCCTATCCGTGCAAGCTTGCTGCCGATTCCCTCGCGCGCGAGGCCTATGGCGAGGATCTCGTCTACGAGCGTCACCGTCACCGCTTTGAGTTTAACAACGCCTTCCGCGACCAGCTCGAGGACGCCGGTCTGGTTATCTCTGGCCTCTCGCCCGACGAGCGCCTGGTCGAGATGGTCGAGCTGCCGCGCGACGTGCATCCGTGGTATGTGGCAACCCAGGCTCATCCCGAGTTCAAGAGCCGTCCGACCAACCCACAGCCGCTGTTCCGAGAGTTCGTGCGTGCCTCGATCGGTCAGCACGAGGGTGTCGATCGCCTGCAGGTGACGCCCATGAACCTCGCTACGGACTAAGGGTGCCGGCGAACCAAGAACATACCGAAGCTGCTCCCTCGTCGCTCGCTGTGGTGGCGGGGGAGTATCTCGATTACCTCGCGGTCGAGCGGGGTTTGGCGCGCAATACGATTGCGGCCTACCGTCGTGACCTGACGACGTACTGCGCCTATCTGGAGCGGGCTGACATTGCGTCTTTTGAAGATGTGAGCCGTCAGGTCGTGGAGGGCTTTGTTGCCGATCGCCGCGACGGAGGCTATTCCGATGCCTCGGTGGAGCGCGCGCTTGCTGCCGTGAAGGGCCTGCATGCCTTTTTGGTGCGCGATGGGGCCGTGGCCCAAAACCCGACGGCGGCGTTGCGCCTGCCCAAAAAGGCAGATCGCCTGCCGGAATACCTTTCGGTGGAGGATGTCTCGGCACTGCTCGATCAAGACTTTCCCGAGGGCGAGATGGGACTGCGCGATCATGCCATCTTGGAAGTGCTTTACGGTTGCGGCTTGCGCGTGAGTGAGCTGGTTGGGCTCGATGTGGGC
The DNA here is from genome assembly GCA_934654775.1 of uncultured Collinsella sp. Taxonomy (GTDB): domain Bacteria; phylum Actinomycetota; class Coriobacteriia; order Coriobacteriales; family Coriobacteriaceae; genus Collinsella. The sequence continues at coordinate 56,997 of CAKUGR010000013.1, read as the reverse complement.
GATATCCATATCGATGACGGGTTTGTCCTGGTGCGCGGTAAGGGCTCCAAGGAGCGTCTGGCCCCGTTGGTGGGAAGCGCGGCGCGTGCCCTGACACGCTATATAGGTGACGGGCGCGCTCTCCTGGCCGCCCATGCTCACGGGACGGAGACCTCGGCGGTCTTTTTAAATAAGAACGGACGTCGCCTGTCGCGTCAGGCCGTGCATGCGATATGCGAGCAGTATGGGCGCCAGGTGGGATTGGTGGGACTCCATCCCCATACCTTGCGCCACTCCTTTGCCACCCACATGCTCGCGGGCGGTGCCGACCTGCGTGTGCTGCAGGAGATTTTGGGCCATGCCGATATTTCGACCACGCAGGTCTACACGCATGTCGACCGCACGCAACTTACCGAGGTCTATCTGGCGGCGCATCCGCTGGCACATCGCTAGCACCTCGCCGACCTGCATATTTATAACTATTAGGGGGAGCGGGCCCCAGATTGCCGAGCTGCGCTTTAACGCGCGTGGGCAATCTGGGGTCCGTCCCTTTTTTTGCCAGACGCCGACGCGGTGGTGGGCCGTGCGTGCCGTGGGTGGGGGAGTTTGGGGGCGATGTGAACGGCATGTAAAGGGACGTAAAAATCGCCTCAAGGTCAACTTGAAGGTTGAGGTTCGCGAGCGAGGTTCTACAGGTGGCATCCCGCCTTTGCTGCAAACACAACATATTGTGTTTTCGAACATATGCTCGGGGGTGTTTTACAACATATTGGGGGTGGAGTGGTGGGGTGGGGTGGGGGAAGGGGTGGGGAAAGGTGTTGAAAAATGGGGCGGTTCCCCATATTATTGATGACGTCGACAGGCGGGGTGGTTCCCCGCGTACGTGCCATCTGAGTAACCGAGGGGAGGGCGCACATGGGAATGACGGGTGCATACGAGCGCAATCTCGATGCAAAAGGTCGTCTGTCCCTGCCTGCACCCCTTCGTGAGGAGCTTGGAGAGCACGTTCGCGTGTTTAAAGCCCTGGATGTCGATGCTCTGTACGTGTTCTCTGCCGAGGCCTTCGATAAGTGGGTCGAAGGACTCTTCGCGGGTCGTGAGGGCCACGAGGGTTTTAACCCGCGTGACATCAACGACCAGAAGCTCATGAGGGCGATCAACAAGCGCACCACGTCGATGGATGTGGACAGCGCCGGTCGTATCGGTCTTTCTGAGTCTCTCCGCAAGCAGGCGAACCTCGACCGCGAGGTCACAGTTGTGGGCAACTACGACCACCTTGAGGTTTGGGACCGCGCTACGGCCGATGAGGACGATGACGACGAGGCCCTGCTGGACCTCTTCTTCTCGTAAGGGCAAGGCACGAGTAACGGATGGAGCGTGGGATCTTGACACAAGAATATCGGCATGAACCTGTCATGCTCGGCGAAGTGCTTGAGTCGCTGCAGCTTAAGAGCGGCTCCGTCGTCTGCGATTGCACCCTTGGCGGTGCCGGCCATTCGGTAAAGATGGCCGCGCAGGTGGGGGAGACGGGCCTTTTGCTCGGCGTCGACCAGGACGACATGGCCCTCGAGGCCGCTGGCGCCCGTCTGGACCGCGAGGTTCCCGGCGTACCGCACCGGCTGCTGAAGGGCAACTTCGGCGACTTGGACGAGCTGCTTTGCTCGGCCGAGGTGCCCGGGGTCGATGGCTTCCTGTTTGACTTGGGCGTTTCGTCACCGCAACTCGATATCCCTGGCAGGGGCTTTTCGTATAACGAGGACGCCCCATTGGACATGCGGATGGATCCGGGTAACAACACCTTAAACGCAGCTGAGGTCATCAACACCTATAACGAACACGACCTCGCCCGGATTCTACGCGTCTACGGCGAAGAGAAGTTCGCCTCGCAGATTGCGCGCGAGATCGTGCGCCGTCGCGAGCAAGAACCGATCGAAACCACCGGCCAGTTTGTCGAGATCATCAAGGCTGGAATACCGGCTGCCGCTCGTCGGCATGGCGGACACCCAGCCAAGAAAAGTTTCCAGGCCATTCGCATCGAGGTCAATCACGAACTCGATGTGCTTGAGCGAGGGCTTGACGCCGCCACCAGGTGGCTCAACCCGGGCGGACGCATCTGCGTCATCTCGTATCACTCACTCGAGGACCGTATCGTAAAGAATCACTTTAAGGAGATGAGCCAGGGGTGCACGTGTCCGCCGGAGATTCCGGTGTGCGTGTGCGGCAACGTGCCGATACTCAAGGTCATCACCCGCAAACCCTTGGTTGCCCAACCCGATGAGGTTGCGCGCAATCCTCGGGCGAGATCAGCCAAGATCCGCGTGGCGCAGCGTCTGTAGGCGCGGCCGCGCGATATTGGACCTCCCGCTCGTGCCACAAACGAAGCTTAAACACACTACCAACGTACTCGGGATGGGAGGCGGCATATCATGGGCTATAACACCTCAAACGCAGCACTCGCCTATGATATGAACGCCATGCCCGCCTATCGTGAGGCACCGCAGGCCCCCGTTGCTCCCCGCGAGCAGCGCACGCCGCGCTTTGATGTCTACACGGGCGCGGGCCGTCAGGCAAACCAGGCGGTAAGCCCGGTTTTCATGAGCGTTCTTAAAACGTTTTGTATCATTGCGGCCATCTTCATGACGATCGGTGTCGCCCGCGTGGCGCTCGCCGGCGTTACGGCCCAGGTACTCAACAGCAACGCCGCGCTTACCAACACGCTCGAGAAGGCGACCGATGAGAGCTCCGACCTGGAGGTCATGCATTCGGTCTATGGTGCCGACACGCGCATTCGCGACCTTGCGGGCGCTTATGGCATGGTGGAGCCCAGCGAGAGCGTTACACTTGACTTTTCGCAGGATGCAGCCGCGGGCGCTAGCTCGACCGCGACCGCTCAGTAACAAGACGGTAGCTGAGTATGACAAATGACTATCGCCGCGCATCCGACGGGGGTCGCGGTTCTGGACGTCCCTCATCGCGGGGACGTTCTGGTTATCAAGGAACGGGTCGGCAATCTTACAACGCGAGGCCGTCCTATGGCAACGACCCCGCGTCGCGTCTCCGTGGCTCGAGTGGTCCTCAAATGCATAACACCAGACCGCGCAAGAGCTCATCGACCGAATGGCTTACGGGCACACCGCTGCCTCGTCGCAAAGCCGTCATGGGCTTCATCGGGTTTGGCTTAGGTTTGGGCGTCCTTCGCCTTGCCGACTATCAAATCGTGGAAGCCGATACGTTGCGCGGCCGCGCCGATGCGCGCCGCTTGCTTGCACAGACGCTGTATGCCAAGCGCGGTACCATCTACGACCGTAACGGCAACGTGCTGACGTCGTCGGTCGAATGCCGCAACATCGCCGTGAATCCTCAGCTTATCGAGGACGTTGACAAGACGGTATCGGCGCTGGTCAAAGCTACGGGAATCGATAAAAAGACCTGTCGCAAGCTCGTTGAGTCCGATGGCACCTGGGTGTATATCAAGCGCCAGGTGGACGAGGACGACGCAGCGGCGCTGGAGAAGAAGAACCTACCCGGCGTGCTCTTTGAGCAGGCCATGAAACGCGTGTACCCCTATGGCAACCTGGCTTCGCAGGTGCTGGGCGTGGTAAACGTGGACAACGACGGTCTGACGGGCCTCGAAAAACAGTACAACAAGCTTTTGACCGGAACCAACGGTTCGCTGGTGCGCGAGCGGGCGAGGGACGGTAGCTATATCGCGGGCGGCGCCTACAAGAAGGTGGCTGCGGTGGACGGCGTGGACATCGTGACGACGCTCGATGTCAATATCCAGCGTGCCGCCGAGGACGCCCTGGCCGAGGCGGTCGAAAAGACCAAGGCCAAGAACGGCTCGGCCCTGGTCACCGATCCCACGACGGGCGAGATTCTGGCGGCATGCTCGTATCCGACATATGACCAGACCGATCTGGAAAACGCCAAGACCGAGGACATGAACTTGCGCCTGGTTACCGATGCCTACGAGCCCGGCTCGGTCTTTAAGACACTTGTGGCCGGTGCTGGCTTCGACTTGGGCGCCGTTCGTTCGAGCACGTCGTTTGAGGTGCCGGCGAGCATTAAGGTTGGCGACGACACCGTTACCGACGCCGATAAGCGCGACTACGCCATGACCATGGACGTGCGCGAGATGATGCGCCGTTCGTCCAATGTGGGCTTTGTCCTGGTGGGACGCAAGATCGGCGCCGACGACTTTGCCACCTATGTGGACAAGTGGGGTATCGGTCATAGCTCCGGTGTCGATTTTCCGGGTGAGAGTCTGGGCATCGTCAAGGAGCGCGACCAGTACGACGGCGCCACGCTGGGCTCGATGAGCTTTGGCCAGGCGCTGTCCGTCTCGCCGATTGAGGTTGCGCGTGCCGTGGGCGGTATCGCAAACGGCGGCGTGATGATGACCCCGCACTTCTATAAGTCCAGCAAGGGCGATGAGAAGGACTGGGGCGAAGGCGAGCGTGCGATTTCTAAGGACGCTGCCGACCAGGTGACATCGTGCATGCAGACGGTCGTGTCCGAAGGAACGGGCGTTGGCGGTGCGGTCGATGGCTATGACGTGGCGGGCAAGACCGGTACGGCCGAGCGTGCTGACGAGAACGGCGGTTACCTCAAGGAGAACTACATGTCGTCCTTTATGGGCTTTGCGCCGGCACAATCGCCCAAGGTGCTGTGCTATATCACACTCGATGGAACGCCGAGCGGCTCGGATGCCGCCGCGGTGCCATTCCAGTCCATTATGGCCAACGCGCTCGACGTGCTGGGTATTCCGCGCACGAAGTAGGGGGTTACAATCTTGAGCGTGGTCTGCCGTTTGATCCGAAGGGTGTTCACATGCCCTGCACCACGCGCGCATGGCACTGGGATACAATACGCCGATAGCATTATTAGGTTTACAGGGGAGCTGCAATGATAGAGATCGCCGTCAACAACCTCGCGGCCTCAACGGGGGCCCGAACCGTGACGGAAGAAGTCGATCGGGTATGCCGCGGGTGCGTTATCGACTCGCGTCAGGTCGAGGAGGGGACGATCTTTGTCGCCTTCCCCGGCGAAAAGGTCGACGGCAATGATTTTGCCTCCCGTGCCATCGAGTCGGGTGCCGGTGCCGTCGTGATGACGCGCGAGCCCGATGCCGAGCTGGTTTCGCTGGCGCAGGACAAGGGGTGCGCCATCTTGCTGACCGACGACCCCGAGGAATTCTTGCTGCGCCTGGCGCATGCATATCGCCTGGAGCTTGGCTGCCTGGTCGTCGGCATTACCGGTTCGATTGGCAAGACGACGACCAAGGACGTGCTCGCCGCCGTGCTCGCCAAGCGTTATCGCGTCTGGGCCACCAAAGGTAATTTCAACAACTTGATCGGCATGCCGCTCACGGTGCTTTCCGCTCCGGCCGATACCGAGGTTCTGGTGCTCGAGATGGGCATGAACCATTTTCATGAGATTGAGCGCCTGTCCCAGTCTGCCAACCCCAATCTTGCCATCGTGAGCAAGATTGGAACCTCCCACATCGGTATCCTGGGCAGCCGCGAGAACATCGCCCGCGCCAAGTCCGAGATTGTCCAGGGTATGTGCGCCGCCGGCGACTTCTCGCCGCTGCTCGTTTTGGGTGGCGAGGACGACTTTACGCCGTTCATTCGCGATACGTTCGCCCAGCCTGCGGGTATTGACGTGATGCTGGCCGGCGTCTCGGACGACGACGAGGTCCGTGCACGCGATATTCGCGTCGACGACGAGGGCCATCCGGTCTTTACGCTCGACTTTGGTCAGGGCGACACGGTCGATACCATGCTGGCCATCCCCGGCGTGCAGTCCGTGCCCAATGCCGTCAAGGCCGCCGCGGTCGCCTATCGTCTGGGCGTGACGCCCAAGCAGATCGATGCTGCCTTTAGGGGCCTTACGATCACCGGTCACCGCCAGGAGATCAAGCGTGCCAAGAGCGGAGCACGCATCATCGACGACTCCTATAACGCCAGTGCCGAGTCTATGGCTGCCGGTCTCGATTTGCTGTGCTCGCTTATCTGCGACGGTTCGCGCATGGCGATCTTGGGCGAGATGGGCGAGATGGGCGACGAGGCCCCCCGCATGCATGAGCTCGTGGGCGCCTATGCCGCCGCCAAGAAGCTCGACATGCTCGTGTGCGTCGGCGGCGAGCTGGCTCAGCTCATGGCCGATGCCGCACGTATGATGGGTATGGATGAGGACCGCATCCAGGTGTTCTCCGATTATCAGCAGGTGCTCGACCGCATGGGCGGCGCGCTTGAAAATCATGATGTTGTACTGGTCAAGGGTTCCCGTTTTGTTGAGCTCGACCGCTTTGTGGAAGGTGTGTGCTAGCCCATGTTCGGCAATCCCTCGTATCCTACCTATCAGGCCTTTTTGGGACTTGGCATCGCTGCCGCCATTGCGCTGTTGCTTATGCCGTGGTGGATCAAGCTGCTGAAGGTCGAGGGTATCGGCCAGCAGGTCCGAGCCGACGGCCCCAAGCGTCATTTGATTAAACAGGGTACGCCGACCATGGGCGGCGTCATCATCCTTGTCGCGATCTCGCTGACCTGCCTGCTGATGGGCAAGCTCACCACCGAGCTCGTGCTCGTGCTGCTTGCCACGCTGGCCACCGGCGTTCTGGGTCTCATCGACGACCTGACCTCCGTCACGCATGGTCGCTCGCTCGGCCTGACGCCTCACGCCAAGATGATCGGTCTGACCATCATCTGCGTCACTTTTACCGTGCTCGCCGTCAATTGGTGCGGCGTCGCCCCCGAGATTCGTTTTCCCGGCGGCCTGACGATTGACCTCGGTGTTCTTTCGACCACCATCTGCGGCCTTTCGTTCCCGTGGCTCTACATCGTATTTTGCTGGCTGATGATCGCTGGTCTTTCCAATGCCGTGAACCTGACCGATGGTCTGGACGGCCTTGCCGGCGGCACTTCCATGATCGCCATGCTCGCCATGGCCGCCATGGCGTTTTTGCACGGTGACGTGAACCTGTCCATCTTCTGCACGGCGTGCGCCGGTGCCTGCCTGGGCTTTTTGTGGTTCAATTGCTACCCGGCGAGCATCTTTATGGGCGATACCGGCTCGCTTGCCCTGGGTGCCGCTTTTGCCTGCACCTCCATCATGACCAACACCGAAGTCGTTTCCCTCATCATCGGCGGACTGTTTATCGTCGAGACCCTGTCGGTCATGATCCAGGTTGTCTATTTCCACTTTACGCACAAGCGCGTCTTCCTTATGGCGCCCATTCATCATCATTTCGAAAAGAAGGGCTGGGCCGAAACCAAGGTCGTTATCCGTTTTTGGATTATCGCCGCGGCCTTTGGCGCCGTTGGCCTCGCCCTGTTCTTCCAGTTGGGATAGTGGTCTTTCATGCCTCTTGCTGATGTCTTTAGCCTGCTTGTTTTGGGACAGGGTAAATCCGGTCTCGATGTCGCCCGTTGGGCGTTGGCTCACCCCGAGCGCGTGAGCACCACGACCGTGTATGGCGGCGGTACCTCCGAGCCCAATGACGCCACACGTGCGCTCGAGGCGCAGGGCGCGTCGTTTGTCTACGGCACCGAGCAGGTCGAGGGTGCCTATGACGTGTGCGTGACATGTCCGGGTATCTCTGAGTTCTCGGCCTTCTTTAGGGCTGGGCGTGAGCATGCCGCCCAGATTATGGGCGAGCCCGAGTTTGCGTATCGCCTGTCTCCGCAAAATTGGATCGCCATCACGGGCACCAACGGCAAGACAACTACCACGTCGCTGACCGATTATCTGCTCAAGGCCGCCGGTGAAGCCAGCGTGGCCGTCGGCAACATTGGTGAGCCGCCGGTGAACGAGATCGACGGCCGCGCACACAATGAGTGGTTTGTGGCCGAGCTGTCGAGTTATCAGATTGCTACGACCGCCGAGCTTCATCCTCGCGTGGCGGTGCTGCTCAACATCACGCCCGACCACCTGGGCTGGCACAAGAGCCACAAGAACTATGCGCTTGCCAAGATCAAGTTGTTCGAGAATATGGTCGACGACGACCTCGTGGTTATCGACGTTGAGGATGCCGGCATCCATGAGTTCGATGAGTACATCTACACATCGGGCCGCCGCATCTGCAAGGTCGCTTTTGACGAGCCCGAGGGTGCAGACGCCGCCTTCGTGCGCGACGGCAAGATGATCGTGCGCCTGAAGGGCGTCGAGACTCAGCTTGTCGCCACATCCGAGCTCAAGATCTCGGGCCATCACAATGTCATCAATGCCCTATGTGCCGCCACGGCTGCTCTGGCCGTCGGTGCCGATCCCGAGGGCATTTGCCGCGGTTTGGCATCGTTCCAGCCGCTCGAACACCGCGTGGAACCCTGCGGCGAGATCGATGGCGTGCGCTACGTCAACGATTCCAAGGCAACGAACACCGATGCGGTCGAAAAGGCCCTGACGGCGTTTCCCGACGACGATGTGATTTTGCTGCTCGGCGGCCACGATAAGGGCACACCGCTTGCGGACTTTGCCCGCGTCGTTATGGACAACGTGCGTTCAGTCGTTTGCTTTGGCGATGCGCGCGAGCGCTTTACCGCTGCTATGGACGAGGCCGATGTCGATGGTGATGTGGATATCGCCCAGGCCGATGACCTGCGCGATGCCGTTGACGTTGCCCGCTCGCTCTCGAGCCGCGGCGACGTGATCCTGCTTTCGCCCGCTTGTTCTTCGTTCGACGAGTTCTCGGGCTACGAGGAGCGCGGTCGCGTGTTTAAGGACTACGTGGCCCAGCTTGCCGCAGCAGCGAAATCGCAAACGGAATAGGGGTTGCCGGTGAGAGAGGAGAGCCCCCGAAGTGATATGAGGAGGCCCGACTCGGACCGTGCTTCCTCGCTGCGTAGCACGACACGTTCCGGATGCGGCGGGCAGACGCTCAGTGAGCGCTATATTGCCGGCGTCCCCGCCCGCATCATGCGCCCCCGTTTGATATTTATGGCCTGCCTGTTTAGCTTGGTTTGCTTTGGCTTGCTGATGGTGTACTCGGCATCTTCGGTCGAGGCGCTGCACGAGAATGGTTCGGCGACGTTTTTCCTGTTTCGACAGGCCGCGTTTGCCGGAGTTGGCGTGCTGGCTATGGTTGCCATCGTGCGCATCTTACCGGACAGTTGGTTTGGGGAAGACGTGCTCAGGATCTTCCTCATGGGCATGATAGGGCTACTGGTTCTGGTGTTCTTTATGGGCAGCGGCAGTCGTGGCGCCACGCGCTGGCTCAACATCGCCGGTATTCAGTTCCAGCCGTCTGAGTTTTTAAAGCCGTTCGCCATCGCGTATTCGGCAATCATGCTCGACCGCATCTTTTCGCCCGGCGGCAACATCAACGAGTTTCTTCGCAAGATGGGTGTCTACCTGGGTATTTCGCTCTTTCTGATCTTTGTTCAGCCCGATTTTGGCACCGTTCTGATCATCTTGTTGACCCTCATATGCATGGCGTTGTTTGCGGGGTTGGACCCCAAATATATCGTTTGGACGGTCGTTGCCGGCATCGCCGTCATTGCGATCGCCCTTATCGCCGAGCCGTATCGTATGACGCGTGTCGAGGTTGCTTGGAATCCTTGGGCAGACGAATATGGTGACGGCTATCAGGCCACGCTTGCCATCATGGCGTTTGCCTCGGGCGGCCTGTTCGGTCGCGGTATCGGCAACTCCACCATGAAGTACTCGTACTTGCCCGAGGCGCATAACGACTACATTTTGGCTATTATCGGCGAGGAAGTTGGCTTTATCGGAACCGTGCTGTTCTTCTTGGTGTTTGCGATGCTGATCTACTCGGCGTTTCGCATTGCCGAGCAGGCGACCGACCGTCGCGGAGCACTTATGGCATCGGGTTCCGCGGTCATCCTTGCGGTGCAGTTTTTGATCAACGCGCTGGGCATTCTCAACGTGTTTCCCATGACGGGCAAGCCGCTGCCGTTTATCAGTTACGGCGGCTCGTCGATTATCGTGTCGCTCATGCTCGCCGGTCTGATCCTGCGCGTTTCGTATGAGAGCGCCCGTCGCGATGAGTACGACCGTCGCCGCGAGAGCTTTGCCGTTATGGATGAGAGTACCGCCGGCGTGCCCCACGTGCGCGGCGAGCGATCTTCGCGTAACGGCTTTACCGTTCTGGACGGCTCTGCGACCGAGCCGGCAGCCCGTCCGCGTCAGCGAACGGCGCCGCAAGGTCGTCCGCAGCGCCCCACTCCTCGCAATGCGGGCGGTGGATATAATCGAATCGATTTGAATTCGGACCCGTCGGCGCGTTTGCGCACCGATGACCAGGGGCCGCGTGTACGAAGGGATTATCATGACCGATAAGATGACCGTTGCTATTGCAGCTGGCGGCACGGCAGGACATATCAACCCCGCGCTCGCCTTGGCCGAGGAGCTGCGTGACCGCGGTCATCACGTCGTGTTCGTGGGCCAATCGCGCAAGCTCGAGGGCCGTCTGGTTCCCGAGGCCGGATTCGATTTTGTGCCCATCACGGTCACGGGCTTCGATCGTTCCCGTCCCTGGACGGCGCTGACCTCGCTGTGGCGCGTCAACAAGGCGAAGCGTGCGCTTGCCCGTCACTTCTCGAAGGTCGGTAAGCCCGATGCCGCTATCGGCTTTGGTGCTTACGTTGAGGTCCCGCTGCTGGGTTGGTGCAAGGACGCCGGCGTTCCGTATCTGCTGCACGAGCAGAACTCTGTTCCGGGTCTGGCCAATAAGATGATGAACTCGCATGCCGCCCGCGTGTGCATTTCGGTACCTGCGGCCCGCGCGGTCTTTGAGCGCGAGGGCGACCCCGACCATGTGCTCATGACGGGCAATCCCGTGCGTCGTTCGGTGATCGAGGGCGATCGCGCTCGCGGTCGCAAGACGCTCGGCGTGCCCGATGATGCGACGCTTCTGCTCGTCTTTGGCGGTTCACTCGGTGCACAGCATCTCAACGAGCGCGTTGCCTCGCTTAAGGGTGAGCTGCTGGCCCGCGAGAATCTCTACGTCTTGCATTCGACGGGTGCCGATGGCTTTGAGGAGACCGAGCACGCCCTGGCGCTGACGCCCGAGGAAGCGAAGCGCTATCGCCTCCAGCCCTACATCGACAACATGGGCGATATGCTGGCTGCGGCCGATCTGGTGCTCTCGCGTTCCGGTGCCTCGAGCGTGGCCGAGATCGCCGCGCTTGCCGTGCCCTCGGTGCTCGTGCCGTATCCGCACGCCACGGCCGACCACCAGACCACGAATGCGCGTTATCTGGTTGATGCCGGTGCCGGCGTGCTATGCGCCGATGCCGATATCGATGCCCCTGCCTTTGCCGACGAGCTGCTGCACCTGATCGATGACGCTGCGGCGCGTGATGCCATGCGTCAGGCGGCGCGTGGCTTGGCCCAGGACCGTGCCGCCGCACTTTTGGCCGACGCGGTAGAGGGATTGCGTTAGTTAGACGGGATATCGCCGGTCGCCCTCGCGCGGATGCGGTAGGTGCGGTACAGTTAACGGGTTACAGGCAGTGTTTACGCAAGGAGTACACGAGCACATGGCTGATTCCCAGACTGCAAACTCCGCGCCCGAGTTCAAGAGCGCCCACTTTATCGGTATCGGTGGCGCCGGCATGAGCGGCATCGCCCTCGTCCTGCACGAGCGCGGTTATACCGTTACCGGCTCCGACCTTAAGACGTCTCGCTATATTCGCCAGCTTACCCGCGCCGGCGTGAAGGTCCACGTGGGCCACGAGGCCGCCACGATCGACGAGGTCAAGCCCGACGTGGTCGTGGTCTCCACCGCTATTCCCGAGTCTAACCCCGAGCTCGTGCGTGCCCGCGAGCTCGGTATTCCCGTGTGGCCCCGTGCCAAGATGCTCTCGGCCCTGGGCCACGGCTACACCACCGTCGCCGTTGCCGGCACGCACGGCAAGACCACGACCTCTTCGATGTGCGCCACCATGCTCGATCGCATGGGTCTTGATCCCAGTTTCTTGATCGGCGGCATCGTCGAGGGCTACGACACCAACGGCAAGAACGGCTCGGGTGACTACTTTGTCGCCGAGGCCGACGAGTCCGACAGCTCGTTCCTGTTCCTGAACCCCAACGTGGTCATCGTGACCAACGTCGAGGCCGACCATCTCGATCACTACTCGGGCATCGAGGAGATCGAGGCCACCTTTGCCAAGTTCATGGGGCTGGTGGGCGAGGACGGCACCGTCATCGTTTGCGGCGAGGACCCGCATCTGGTCGAGCTCGCCAAGTCGACGGGCCGTCATGTGCTTTCCTATGGCTTTGCCGAGAGCAACGACATCGTCTGCGTACATCCTGATGTCAAGGGCATCCAGAGCGATTTTATCGTTCGCTTTGAGGACGGCACCGAGCACGCTGTCGAGATCAAGAGCAACCCCGGTCGTCACAACATGCTCAACGCCACGGCTGTCTTGACCGTCGCCCATGTCCTGGGTCTCGATATCGACGCCGCCGCTAAGGCACTTTCGAGTTTTGAGGGCGTCCGCCGTCGCTTTACCCACGTGGGCGATATCGACGGCATCACGGTGGTCGACGATTACGGCCATCATCCCACCGAGATCAAGGCGACGCTCGCTGCCGCCTCTTCGCTGGGCTACAAACATGTCGATGTCGTGTTCCAACCGCACCGCTATTCGCGCCTGCAGGCTCTGTGCAATGACTTTGCCGATGCCTTTGCCAACGCCGATAAGCTGCTGCTGATCGATGTGTTCTCCGCCGGCGAGATGCCGATTCCGGGCGTTACCTCCAAGATGCTCGCAGATACCGTTCGCGCCAAGCACCCCGGCAAGGAGGTCGTGTACTGCTCCAGCCGTCTTGAGCTCAACCAGGAGCTTGAGAAGCTCGTGGGCGAGGGCGACCTGCTGCTCACCATGGGTGCCGGCGACGTTACGACCGTCGGCCCCGAGTTCATCGAGTATCTGACTGCCAAGAAAGACGCTTAACCCCTATGGGTCTGTTTAACGCCGTCATGGCGCTTTCGGGCATGATCGACACGGACGTGGTCGAGGACGAACGTCTTGCACGCCATACAAGCTATCGTATCGGCGGCAAGGCCGACCTCTTTGTGACGTGCCATAGCTACCATGCCCTGCGTCGCGCCGTGGCGGTGCTTGACCGCGAGCAGGTGCCGTGGGTGATTATCGGCAAGGGGTCCAACTTGTTGGTTGCCGATGCCGGTTATCGCGGCGCCGTTATTTCGCTGGGACGTGAGTTTCAGCGCACGGTTGTTGCCGAGGACGGCTGCACGCTGACCGTTGGTGCGGGCGTGATGTTCGCGCGTTTGGTCAACGACGCCTTGTCGCGTGGGCTTTCGGGCCTTGAGTTCGCGGTCGGTATTCCCGGTTCGGTCGGCGGCGCTGTGTCCATGAACGCAGGTACGCGGACCGAGTGGATCGGCTCCCTTATCGAGGACGTGGTCACGTTTGATCCGGCGTCCGGTATTAAGCACTATGCAGGGTCCGATATCGCTTGGGGGTATCGCGAGTGCAGCTTGCCCCGTAACGAGATCATTCTCGAGTGCGTGCTTAAACTCAAGCCCGCGCCCAAGGCAGACATTCGCGAGCGCATGGAGCGGTACCTGACGCGCCGCAAGCGCACGCAGCCCATGGGCCGTGCATCCTGCGGATCGGTCTTTCGCAACCCGCCCGACGCAAGCGTGGGCAAGTTGATTGAGGATTGTGGATTAAAGGGTTTTTCGGTTGGCGGTGCGGAAGTTTCGCCCGTACACGCTAATTTTATCGTTAATAACGGAACCGCTTCGGCCGATGACGTGGCCGCGGTTATCAGGCATGTGCACGGAAAGGTGAGGGAGGCGTATGGCATCGAGCTCAGACCGGAAGTTAAATTCCTCGGCTTCTAGAGCATCGAAACCAACCTTCCGCCGCGCCGGAGGGCGTTCCGGCGCACCTGCCCAGCCTCAACTTAAGCCCGCCATGCCCTCTAAGTCTGTTGGCCCCGTTCGTCCTGCCAAGCGCCCGGTCGTCGGCTCGCAGCTGGGGGGACGCCCCGCTTCTAAAAAGACGAGTCGTCCGGCTCCGCGTCCTTCGGTGACGCCCAAGCCGGCGATGGGCACCAAGACCTCTCGACCCATGGCGACGCCCAAGCCTTCGCTGGGAGCTCGTGTGCCGCATACCAGTCGTACGTTGGCTGGCGCTAAGCCGCGTTCACTGACATCGGTGCCCGCCGCCAAGGCGTCTTCGGCAAAAAAGGGCATCAATCCTCTGTCATCGCTGGGTGCCATGGCAAGCAAGGCGACCGACGCCGCTTCTGCCATTAAGGGTAAGGGCAAGATCGCGGGCGGCTTCCTGGCAGCCGTGGCCGTACTTGCCATTATTGCCATCGTCGTCATCAACTCTGGTCTGTTTGCCGCCACCGATATTCAGATTCATGGCAGCGAGCATGTGACCAAGCACGACGCCATGCAGCTTATCAGTCTTCCCGAGAATACGTCGCTCTTTAACGTGGATCCCGATCAGATCACCGAGGGCCTCAAACAAAACCCATGGGTCTCGGGTGTGGATGTCCAGCGCCAGTTTCCCCATACGCTTATCATCACGCCGACGGAGCGTAAAGTTATCGCCATTGCGTATATCAGCTCCGACGACCTTGCCTGGGCTATCGGAGACGATGACACCTGGATTGCTCCGCTGTCGACGTCTGTCGAGGTGGACGACCAGGGGAACGTCATTACATCGGGGGAGGGTGCCAACACCCTGACCGGCATCGATGCGGCCCTGGCGCTTGCCAAGCACTACGGCGCCGTGCTGTTGACTGACGTCTCGGCCGATGTCGCACCGGTTTCGGGTCGGGCGGTGAGCTCCAAGGCCGTCAAGGCCGGCCTAGATTACGCACGCGGTTTTTCGAGCGAGTTCTTGGACCAGGTGAAGGATATTTCCACGCCTTCCGTTGAGGCTATCTCGGCAAATCTCGACAACGGCGTCGAGGTGTCGCTGGGCGATTCGGATGATATCGCCAAGAAAGAACGCATCGTGACCAAACTACTTTCGCAGGTAGAGGGCGTAACCTATATCAATGTGCGCTCTCCGGGCAACTATACGTTTAGGAACGCACCGACCGCCTAGCATCCTAAATGGCTTTGTTGAGGGGCCATACCACGCCGTTTATCTGGTTTGTTTGGTTTTCACGGTCAATTATTTGACTGATACGTTCATAATGTGCAAACATAATACGGTTTACCTTTGCATTTACTTTCAACCTGAAGGTTAATGTGCGCAGGGGTCAACCCATGCTATGGCTATAACCTTTGTTCGGAGGACCGACATGCACGAGACAGAGATCAACAACTACCTTGCCGTCATTAAGGTGGTCGGCGTCGGCGGCGGCGGTACCAACGCGGTCAATCGAATGATCGAAGAGGGCATCCGCGGCGTCGAGTTTGTTGCCATCAACACCGATGCTCAGGCGCTCGCGATCTCTGATGCCGATATCAAGGTGCACATCGGCACCGACCTTACCCGCGGCCTGGGCGCCGGCGCCAACCCCGAGGTTGGCCGCAAGGCTGCCGATGAGTCCCGCGACGATATCGCCGAGGCGCTCGCTGGCGCCGACATGGTGTTCATCACCTGCGGCGAGGGCGGTGGTACCGGCACCGGTGCCGCTCCCATCGTTGCCGATATCGCGATGAACGAGGTCGGCGCGCTGACCGTCGCCGTCGTGACCAAGCCCTTCACCTTCGAGGGTCGCAAGCGTAAGAAGAGCGCCGAGGAGGGCATCAAGACCCTCTCCGATTGCGTCGACACCATGATCGTTATCCCTAACGACAAGCTGCTCGACATCGCCGAGAAGAAGACCACGATGCTCGAGGCCTTCGCAATTGCCGATGGCGTCCTTTCCCAGGGCACCCAGGGCATCACCGACCTCATTACCGTCCCGGGTATTATCAACCTGGACTTCGCCGATGTTAAGACCATCATGAAGCAGGCCGGTACCGCCATGATGGGTATCGGTACCGCTTCTGGGGACACCCGTGCCGTCGACGCTGCTCAGCAGGCTATCTCCAGCCCGCTGCTCGAGAGCTCCATCGATGGCGCCACGCGCGTCCTGCTTTCGATCGCCGGTTCCAAGGACCTGGGCATCCAGGAGATCAGCGACGCTGCCGACGTTGTCGCCAATGCCGTCGACCCCGAGGCCAACATCATCTTCGGTACCGTTGTTGACGAGTCCCTGGGCGACCAGGTGCGCATCACCGTTATCGCTACGGGCTTCTCCGACTCCAACGTCAACCGTCAGGACGAGCTCTTCGCTGCTCAGCAGTCCCAGAGCAAGGCCGCTGCTTCTGCCGAGCCGCAGCGCACCGCTCCGGCTGCCAGCCCCGCTCAGGCTGCCCCGACTCGCAACGTCGGTGGTACCGAGCTGCCCAACTTTGGCAACGACCAGTTTGAGCTTCCCGACTTCCTCAAGCGCGGCAGCTTCTAGTTCGTTTTTCTCAACGACCTGCATGGGATGCGTCCGATTGGGCGCATCCCTTTTTTGTTGTGTTTCGTCTTTGTAAACGAAAGCCTCCAATCTCCTTACGTTCCCTTTACGTTTGGTCCCTACCGCTGCGGGTATCCTTTTGATGAAGTATGGCAGCCGTATGACGCGGACTGCTGCGGCGTCGCCGCGATACTTGTGTTATTAGGAGGCTTTAGTATGGCAGCACGTGCGGACAACGTTTCGCGTGTCGACCATGATGGAGTTACGTTGGTAGAGGGCGCGACGCACGATGTGCGCTTTGCCTTTACCGAGCGCACCGGTGGCGTTTCCGAAGATGCGTACTCCTCACTCAATCTGGGCTCGCATGTTGGCGATGACCCCTTTGCCGTTCAAGAAAATCGTCGTCGAGCGCTCGAAGCCATGGGCGCCGCTGAGTGCGAGCATAATCTGCTCGTGCCCAATCAAGTACATGGTGACCATATAGTTACGGTGACCTCGAACGGCGCCGACGATCTTGAGGCTGTTCGCGAGCAGATTGCCGAGGGCTGCGATGCCATCGTCTGCACGGCCCATGAGGTACCCGTGCTGCTCTGCTTTGCCGATTGCGTTCCCGTGGTGCTGGTTGCTCCCAACGGTTTTGCCGTGGTGCATTCTGGCTGGAAGGGTACGATTGCGCGCATTTCCGCCAAGGCGTGCCAAGCGCTCTGCGAGGCGGCTGGCTGCACGCCGGAGGACATCTCTGCCTATATTGGGCCCCATATCCTGGGCGACGAGTACGAGGTGTCCCAAGAGCTCATGGACCGCTTTGCCGCCGAGTTCTCGTGCATCGATGCGGGCGCTTCTCGCATGCTCGATCTTTCCGCCGCCATTCGTGAGGCGCTGGTGGATGCCGGTGTCGATGTGGACGGCATTGTGGACACCAAACTTTCCACCGTTCGCCAGAACGACCGCTTTTATTCCTACCGCAACGAGGGCGGCACCTGTGGGCGCCATGCGGCGATCGGCGTGATGCTATGAGAAAGATCGCATCGGTCCTGAGTGCAGCAGTGCTCACGCTCACGCTGTGCGCCTGCTCCTCGGGATCTTCTACGTCTTCTATTACCGTGGCCGGCTCGACCACCTGCCTTCCCATTGCCGAGATTGCGGCCGAGGGCTTTAAGGAAGAGACCGGCATCGACGTGTTGGTTTCTGGTCTGGGCTCATCTGCTGGCATCGAAGCTGTTAGCGCCGGCACCGCCGATATCGCCAGCTCCTCTCGTGGCCTCAACGCCGATGAGCAAGACCTGGGCCTGACGCCTATCGTTATCGCACACGACGGCATCGCGGTCATCGTGAACGACGACAACCCGGTCGATAACCTCTCGACTGAGCAGCTCCGCGATATCTATGCGGGCAAGATCACCAACTGGAAAGAGGTTGGTGGCGAGGACCTGAAGATTCAGGTTATCAACCGCGACGAGGCTTCCGGTACGCGTGAGGCCTTCCGCACCATCGTGATGGACGGCACGCCGTTCGATCGTCGCTCGGCCGTTCTTTCGGGTACGGGCCAGGTACGCGATGTCGTGTCCCGCTCGCGTGGTGCTATTGGCTACATCTCGCTGGGTTTTGTCGAGAGCCTCAACGCCAAGACTTCGGTCAAGGCCGTCTCGGTTAATCACGTCGAGGCGTCCGAGAAGACAGTCGCGAGTGGCGGGTATCCCATCTCCCGCGACCTCTACTTCTTTGTGAAGGGAACGCCTTCGCAGCAAGCGCAGGATTACATCGACTACGTGACGTCCGAAAAGATGGACAAGCAGATTCGCGAGGCGGGCTTTATTCCCGTCACCAACGACGGAAAGGGGAGTGAGTAGCGTGGAAGCACGGGAAACCCCCCAGATTGAGCAGGAGACTCAGGCACCCAAAAAGCGTGAGTTGGCGTTGGTGTCGCGCAGCACCTATCTTAAGGAGAAGGCGCTGCAGTGGATCTTCTTTGCCTGCGCGTTCTTGGCGGTCGTCACCGTCATCCTGATTTTTGTCTTTACCACGTACTCGGCGCTGCCCGTCTTTACCGACATCGGTCTGGCGGACTTTTTTAGCTTTACGTGGGCGCCCTCCGAGGGCCACTACGGCATCATGTCGCTGTTGGCCGGCTCTGGCCTGGTGACTGTCGGTGCCCTTGCCATGGGTGTGCCCCTGGGTGTGGGCACAGCTGTGTATCTGGTCGAGATTGCCAGCAAGCGCGTGCGCAAGCTCATCAGCCCTGCCGTCGACCTGCTGGCGGGCATCCCCTCCATCATCTACGGCTTCTTCGGCATGATCATCATCCGCCCGTTTATCGCCCAGCTGACCGGTGGCCTTGGTTTTGGCGCGCTGACGGCGTGGTTCGTGCTCGCCATCATGATCGTCCCCACCATCACAACGCTCACCATCGATGCCCTCAATTCTATTCCCATGGGTATTCGCGAGGCATCGTATGCCATGGGTGCCACCAAGTGGCAGACCATCTATAAGGTCGTGCTGCCCGCAGCCAAGCTGGGTATCGTGGACGCCATCGTGCTGGGCATGGGTCGCGCTATCGGCGAGACCATGGCCGTGCTTATGGTCGTGGGTAACGCTCCGGTCATTCCGGACAGCATCTCGAGCCCCATCTCGACGCTCACGAGTCAGATCGCGCTCGATATGAGCTACTCCTCGGGTCTGCATCGCTCGGCGCTCTTTGGCATGGGCGTGGTCCTGTTTGTCATCTCCGCCACGCTGGTGGGCGTCGTCCGTCTGATTTCCAAGAAGAAGAGGGGGTAGGCTATGTCCGATTCCGTTGACACGACGGTCGATACGACCTCGTCGCGCGAGCGCATCAAGCGTGCCCTTTCCCACGGCAAGAAGGGCCGCATCAATAAGGACTTGTCCAACAAGATCATGCTCGGCGTGTTTCGCGCCGCGGCCTATATTACTACGCTGGTACTGGTCGCCATCATCGCCTATGTAGTTATCAACGGCCTGCCGCATATTTCGCTCGACTTTATCTTTGGCTGGCCGCAGGGCGTCAACGCCGAAGGCGGCATTTGGCCCACGATCGTCTCGACCATCTACGTGACGGCACTCGCCATGCTCATCTGCACGCCGGTTGCCGTCCTGGCTGCGGTCTATCTGGCCGAGTACGCCAAGCAGGGCAAGGTCGTCGACATCATCCGCTATGCTGCCGATGCCCTGGCCTCGGTGCCCTCCATTGTTATGGGCCTCTTTGGCTATGCCTTGTTTGTCGAGGCCATGGGCTTGGGTCTTTCGATGGTCTCTGCCGCGCTGGCGCTGGCACTTCTGATGCTGCCTATCGTCATGCGCACCACCGAGGAAGCAATCCGCGCCGTTCCACGCTATATCCGTTGGGGTGCATATGGCCTGGGCGCCACCAAGTGGCAGGTCGTCTCCAAGATCGTGCTTCCCTCTGCCTTCGGCCGCATCGCCACCGGCATCGTCCTTGCCATCGGCCGTGCCATCGGCGAGACCGCGGTGGTTCTCTACACCATGGGTCAGGCCATCAACCTGCCTATTTCGCCGCTCGATTCCGGTCGTCCCATGACCGTTCACCTTTATCTGCTTGCCAATGACGGCATCAACATGAACGCAGCCTACGGCACCGCGCTTTTGCTGATGGCGATTATTCTGGCCTTCAACCTGTTTGCGCGCTATCTGTCGCGCAAGCGCCGCTAGTTAAGGAGTCCCATGTCCGTTTATCAGTCCGCTCCCACGCCGGAGCAAGCGGCCATCACGGCCAAGGATTTCAACTTTTGGTACGGTGACTTTCATGCGCTGACGGGGCTCGACCTCAACATCGCCAAAAACGCCATCACCTCGTTTATCGGTCCTTCGGGCTGCGGCAAATCGACGTTTTTGCGCTGCATCAACCGCATGAATGACCTGATCGAGGGCACGCGCGTCGAGGGCACCATGACGCTCGACGGCAACGATATCTATGCCGAAGGCGTCGACCCGGTTGACCTTCGCCGCCGCGTGGGCATGATCTTTCAGCAGCCCAACCCGTTTCCCAAATCCATCTACGAGAATGTCGCTTTTGGCCCTCGTCTGCAGGGCGTGACTAGCAAAAGCGACCTCGATGACATCGTGGAAGAATCGCTCAAGCGCGCCAACCTCTGGAAAGAGGTATCCAATCAGCTCAACAAGGACGGTTTGGCGCTCTCGGGCGGTCAGCAGCAGCGTCTGTGCATCGCGCGTGTGCTTGCGGTGCAGCCCGATGTCCTGCTGATGGACGAGCCCTGCTCCGCCATCGATCCCACGTCCGTCTCTAAGGTCGAGGATCTGATGGCCGAACTGGCGCCCGAGATGACGATCATCATCGTCACGCATTCTATGCAGCAGGCGGCTCGCATTAGCGACTACACTGCGTTTTTCTTGCAGGAAGTTGCCGGTGAGCCCGCCACGCTCATCGAGTATGGTCAAACCGACGCGATCTTCACCAGCCCGGTGGATTCGCGGACGGAAGACTATATCACCGGCCGCTTTGGCTGATCGGTGCGACTAGTCCCAAGCCGATCGGACCTGGTCCGGTGCGTATTCACTGTGCGGGCGGCATGACCGCACCCAACTGATTGGAGTGAACCATGCGCAAACTGTTTTCCCGTCAGCTCGTCGAGGCCCGTCACGAGATGTTGAGCATCTACGAGGCTGTAGACCTGGCGCTTCACGACGCCGTGAAGGCCTATGTGACCGATGACCGCAAGCTCGCCACCAAGACCAAGAAGCGCACGCTCTCGATTGACGCTCGCTGCGCCAACTTGGAGGCCGTGTGCTACAACTTGATCGCCACGCAGTCGCCGGTCGCCTCCGACTTCCGCTTGCTGCAGACGATTATCTACGTCGACTTTAACCTGCAGCGCATGACCGATAAGGTTCGCCAGATCTGCCGTGCCACGCGTCACATGGTCAAGGCCGATATCTCTCTGCCCCAGGAGCTTGTCGGTACGGTTGAGGCCGAGGCGGAAGCCGTATACCAGGTGCTGGGCTCGTCGCTTTCCGCGCTCGTCACCAACGACATGTCCATCATCTGCAATCTGGCCGTCGAGGACGAGCCGGTGCATGCGGCGTACGAGAAGTTCTTCCGCACCTTTAACCGCATGGACACGGGCGATTTTATGGACGACGACAGCAACTATGACGACCTGCGCCGCGCCATCATGGTTTCGCGCTACCTCGATCGCATTGCCTCGATTTCCATCGATGCCGCCTGCCGCCTGACGTTCCTTTTGACCGGTCAGCGCATGAACGCCGGCGATATCGCCCGCACGGACGAGGACGAGCTCGAGAGCATGCGCGTGCCTTCGGGCGAGGGCGTCATCATGCGGCCTGCCGTCGATGCGCGCTTTGTTGCCAAGGTGCCCGCTAACGAGGTGAGCGAAGGTCTTCGCTACCTGTTGGATCATCTTGAGGACGAGGATGATACCGAGGACGACGAGGAGTAGGGTAGCCCCGTTCGTCGAAAGATTGTAAATACCTAAGTGAGCGCGGCCTTGCACATGCGAGGCCGCGCTCTTGCGTTAGCATGGGACTACTTGTTTGGCTGTCTGCGGAGGCGATTGGCAATGGATAACTATTTGGACTTGATGCGCGCTCGCCGCGAGCAGATACTCGAGCGTTTCTATGCCGCACTCGATCGCGCCGGTCGTTCACATGATGAGGCGCGCCTGATTGCCGTTTCCAAGACGGTCGGCGTCGATGAGACCGTTGCCGCTATTCAGGCGGGGTATCGCCATTTTGCCGAGAACCGCCCGCAGGAGCTCGTTCGCAAGCTTGCAGGCCTCGCAGAGCATCCGGGGCTACCCGAAGTGCGCTTCGATATGATCGGCAACCTGCAGACCAACAAGATCAATGCGGTTCTGGGCTCGGCCGAGCTGATTCACTCGGTAAGCTCGCTGCACTTGGCACAGGCCATTTCGAGCCGTGCGGTTCGCAAGATTGAGGCGGGCGAGCTCACCGGACCCCAACGTGTACTGATTGAGGTCAATGTGAGCGGCGAGGAGTCCAAGGGCGGCTTTTCGCCCGACGAGGTTCGCGACGCCGCAGGTGAGCTTGCGGAGCTTGAGGGAATTTGTGTGCAGGGCCTTATGACGATGGCCCCGCGGGGGAATAAAGATGTGGCGCGCCGCACCTTCGCTGGACTTCGCGAACTGAGGGATGAGCTTGAGGCGACGCACTCCGATCTGAGCCTGCCCGAGCTTTCCTGCGGCATGAGCGAGGACTTTGAGCCTGCCCTTGAGGAAGGCTCTACGCTCGTTCGCCTGGGCAGGGTAGTATTTAGCCCGGAGTTTGCAGTAAAATAAGGCTCTGAAGTGCGCACTGATTATCGGAGCGCCTGCACTAAACCGCGAGAGGACACAACCATGGGCTTCCTTGACGAGATTAAAAATAAGATGCACCTGGGCGGCCAGCAGGGTTACGACCAGGGTTATGGTCAGGACGACGACTACGGCTACGATGATGGCTATGATGACGGCTACCAGAACAACGGTTACAGCGGTGCCTCGGGCGAGGGCTTCTACACCCAGGACGAGCCGAGCAACGGCCTGCTGGGCCAGACGCGCCGTGGCGAGGCCGAGTCGGTAGCCGTGTACACGCGTTCCGGTCAGCTGGTCGGCGACGATTCTCGCCACGCTACGACCTATAACCCGCCGTCGCGCTCGCAGGAGTCGGTTGCGGGCGGTTATCGTCCCGGTGCCTACGATACGCCGTCGAGCTACGCCGAGAGCACGCGTGCCCGCGCTGCCGCTCCCGCACCTGCCCCCGCGCCGAGCGATGCCTCGGCCTATGCGAGCAACATTATCAACTCTACGCCGCAGCTGCCGGCGTATGTCTTGCGCCCCGAGAGCTATGACGACGTGGAGACCGTTGTGCGCCGCGTGCGCACCAAGCAGCCTGTCGCGCTGATCTTTGTGGGCGTTCGTACCGAGGTCGCCAAGCGCGTCCTGGACTTCTCGTACGGCTTTGCCTGCGGCTTGGGCGCCACGGTCAAAGAGGTGGGCGACCGCGTGTTTATGGTGCTGCCCGCCGGTTGCGAGGTCAAGGATTCGGACCTCAAGAAGCTCCGTGCCGACGGCTACCTTAAGTAAAGACAAGACGAGGAGATTCTCATCAACATCTACACCATTGTCCAGCTGGTCAATACGCTGTTCAACTTTTACTCCACGCTCATTGTGGTCTACTGCCTTATGACGTGGATTCCTATGAAGCAGGGCGGATTGCTGCAGGATATCGCCGCTGTTCTCGATAGCGTGTGCGGCCCGTGGCTCAATTTGTTCCGCCGGTTTATCCCGCCCATGGGCGGCGTCGATTTTTCACCGGTCGTTGCGATTATTGCGTTGCAGTTGGTACAGAAGCTGGTTCTGCAACTTCTTATAGGTATACTCATATAAAACTGGCTTAGTAACTCACGTCGGGCGCACGGCGCCAAGGCGAAGATAAAGGAGAACTTGTTATGGCTATTACCCCTGCTGACATTCAGGCTCAGACCTTCTCTGAGGCCAAGCGCGGCTACGATCCCGCCGAGGTCGACGTCTTCCTGGAGACCCTGTCCTCTGAGGTCGACGCCATGCTCGCCAAGATTGTCGATCTTAAGGGTCGTCTGACCGCCACCGAGCAGCAGCTCGCCGACACGCAGACCCAGCTCGCTCAGGCTCAGGATGCTGCCGCTCAGGCCGTCCCTGCCGCGCCCGTCGCCGCTCCTGCACCTGACTTCTCCGCTCAGGAGCGTCAGATTTCCGCTGCCCTGATTGCTGCCCAGCAGACCGCTGAGGGCATTGTCAACGACGCCAACGAGAACGCTGACCGCATCCGCAACGAGGCCGACGCCAAGGCCCGCGAGGTCATCCGCCAGGCCCTGACCGAGAAGCAGGCCGAGCTTGAGGAGATCGACCGTCTTAAGGCTTCCCGTGAGGAGTTTAAGGCCGAGTACCTCAAGCTCATCCAGCACTTCATGGACGATGCTCAGAACTCCTTCCCGTCCGATCTCATGGCTTCCACGCCGGTCGGTTCCGCCGCTTCTCCGGCTGTGACCGTTCCCGCTGCCGAGCCGCTGCCCGTCGCCGAGCCGGTTATCCCCGTTGCCGATCCCTTTGCACCGATCGACAACTTCGCCGCCGACGACCTGGACTAACGCTGGATTACAATCAGTCGATAAAAAAGGACCCGCAACTTGCGGGTCCTTTTTTATTGCATGTCCCAAAAATCTATTTGAGGAGGAAGTCGGGGAGGGGAATGGTGCGGGCCTCTCGATGCTCGGGGTCGGCGATATGGTCGGCAGGATAGCCGCAGACGAGCATGTGATAGGGATAGATGCCTTCGGGCAGGCTGAACTGCTCACAGGCCACCTCGGGCTTAAAATGGCACACCCAACACGTTCCCAGGCCCTGTTCCTCGGCCTCCATCATCATTTGATCGCACACGATCGAGGTGTCGATGGCACTGGAGTTCATCTGGTCATAAGGGCGCACCCAAGCATCGTCGGTAACGCTGCAAATAAGAAAGATAAGCGGAGCCCCAAAGATAGACCCATCACGAGCAAAACGCGGCTGACAAGCAGCAGCCTTCTCCAACAACTCAGGAGTATCCAGCACCATCACACGTGTCGGATGATTATTGCAAGCAGAAGGAGCAATGCGCCCGGCCTCAACAATGGCATCCACCACCATCTGCTCAACAGCCCGCGACTCAAACGAACGACAAGAATACCGAGAACGAGCAAGATCCAAATACGACATACAAGCCCTCCAACAATCAAATAACGAAACAAAAGACAACCAAAGGGTACCCAGAGCAGCATCCAACCAAACGCTCAGCACAGCCCCAAAGTACCCAACCGGGCACCAAAGGCCACATCAGCCAAGGCCTCATCACGCTCAAACCATCAGCCCAAGTTCCCAATGGTGGTACGTAAGGCGAAGGGCCGGCACCTGTTTACTTTCGAACGACTCTGCCACGCAGCCGGAGTGAGAAAGCAAACAGGTGCCGGCCCTTCGCCGCCGGGACACGTACCCCCCAATTAACTGTTCTTCATGACAATCGAATCCACAACATCGGCCACATTCTCACAGCAGTCAGCGCAGTACTCCAGGAAGGCGTAGACGTCACGCCAGGCGATGACCTCGAGCGGATCCTTGCCGTTGACATGCAGGTTGCGCATAGCGTTGATGTAGAGGTCGTCGGCCTCGGACTCGATGGTGTTGATCTGGATGACCAGCTCGCGCAGGGTCTTGGACTTGCGGTAGTTGGGCAGCTCGACCATCAGGTCCTTCATGGCGCGGCAGGCGTCGGTCACCTTATGGGCGATCACGATGGCATCGGGATGGATGCTCTGGATGTTGGTGAAGTAGACGCGCTGCACGACGCCCTCGATACGGTCGAGCACGGTGTCGAGCGAGCAGCTCATCAGGTCCAGGTCCTCGCGCTCAAGCGGGGTGATAAAGGCCGTGAGCAGGGCGTCCTCAAGCTCATGGTGCTTCTTGTCGGCCGCATGCTCGATCGCGTGCATCTTGTCGAGCATATCGTGAATCTTTGCGGGATCGAAGTTCTCGAAAATCTTGGTAAGCAGCTCGGCGGCCTGAACGGCAAGGTCGGCGCAGGCGACGTAGTTTTCAAAGTAGAACGAATCGGGTTTCTTTGCCATGAGTGGGTCCTTTCGAGGCGAAGGCGGGTGGGCGAGGTATTACGGTCCGGATGGACGCTCGGTTTGACTAGATGAACATCATGAACAGCTTGGCCATGACAAAGCTGATGAGTCCACAGGCGGGGAAGGTGAAGAACCAGGTGAACATCATGTCCTTGACCACGCCGAAGTTGATGGCCGAAAGGCGCTTGACGGCGCCGACGCCCATGATGGCGCAGGTCTTGATGTGGGTGGAGGACACAGGGATACCGGTAAGGGTGGCAAGCAGCAGATTCGCGGCGCCTGCGAGGTCGGCGGAGAAGCCCTGATACTTCTCGAGCTTAACCATGCTCTGGCCGACGGACTTGATGATGCGCTCGCCGCCCACACTGGTGCCGATGCCCATGGTGGCCGAGCACAGCAGCATGATCCAGATGGGGATGCCGGCGTCGCCGACACTCGTCTGGCCGCTGGCAAAGGCCACGCCTAAAAAGAGCACGCCGATGAACTTCTGTCCATCCTGCGCGCCGTGCATAAAGCTCATGGCCGCAGCACTCGCGATCTGAGCGTATTTAAAGAAGACGTTGGCGCGTCGCCTGTTGGCGGCGGCAAACAGAATCGAGACGAGCTTGCACAGGACCCAGCCCATGACAAAGCCCAGGCCGATGGAGAGTGCCAGGCCGTAGATGACCTTCATCCACTCGTGGACGTTGACGCTGCTCGCACCGCCGAGGGCGATAGCGGCACCGGTCAGGCCGGCGATAAGGCTGTGGCTTTGCGAGGTGGGGATGCCAAAACGCGACGCTGTGGCGCCGTAGACGACGATGGAGAACAGCGCCGCGCAGAGGCACGCGAGCGCCATGGTGCTGTTTCCGCCAAAGTCGACGATATGTGAGATGGTGTTGGCGACGCTCGCGTTAAAGTGCGTCATGATGAGCACGCCCAAGAAGTTGAATGCGGCACTCATGAGAATGGCGGCGCGGGCGGGCATGCAACGTGTGGTGACGCAGGTCGCGATGGCGTTGGGTGCGTCGGTCCATCCATTGACGAAGATGGCGCCGAGCGCGAGGATCACGGTGACGGCAAGGACTGGGTTCGACACAAGTTGGCCGAGGAAGGTTGAGAACGTTACGTCCATATATGGGCTTTCTCGAAGTTTGCAGGCACGTTACAAAAACATGATAAATCGTATCACCTCCTGCGGGTTTCTTTACCGAGTTCTGATGGGAGAAGTGAATTTTTTGGCACTAACATTGAATATCAGCCCTGTTGACCGCGGGTGTTCTTTTTGCTAACACGCCATGAGGACACGTGCGCGCGTCCCAACACCCCAAAACCACAGTCTGTTCGCTTTACAACATACAAACATGCGTTCGATAATAGGGGGCATGGAATATCGACAGACAGATGGCAAAACTCGACGCGTGCACAAGCAGTATGTGGACGTCGTGGCCCGCATCCTTGCGGGCGGACAAGTCGTGCCGGTCACCGTCTGCTGGGTCGACGGCCGTTGTTTTACGATCGACGAAATTATCTCGACCACCGGGTTTGGCCTGACGGTTCACGGTGTTCGTACGGCAACGTATAAGGTTCGTTTTGGCGGACATGCGACCGAGTTGTATCTGGAGGACCAAACGCGTGAGCGGGCGGATGGCTCGCAGGCGCATGTGATGCGTTGGTGGGTATGGGCGTTTGACCGCACGCTTGAGGGCGAGCGCCGCAGGTAAGAGCGCACGGCATTCGGGTACAATGGCAGGGATCTTGTCGCCTACGGCGCCGTTATTTGTGGCGTTTTTTGAAAGGACGAAGTATGAACGATATCCAGGGCTATCAGAACGGCCCCGTCGAGACCGGCGCAAGCCGCGCCAAGGAGATGTCGCCGCGCGCGTACAATCTCGCCATGTCTGCCCTGATCTTCTTGGGCTTTTGCGCCATGGGCGCCGGTGCTTACTTTACGAGCACCATGGCGTTTGCGCGCATGATGATGAGCGGCGCCGCCTTGCCGCTGGTCTTTGGCTCGTTTATTTTGACCATTGTCGGCATGGTCATGATGTCGGCTGCTGCGGGCAAGCAGTCCGTGGGCCTGTCCCTTGTGGGCTACGTAATCTTTGCGAGTACCTTTGGCCTGACCGCGTCGTTTGGCCTTGCCAACTACGACCTGCCCACCATCAACACCGCCTTTATCGCCACGGCCGCCATCACCTTTGTCTTTGGCGCCTTGGGCGTGACGTTCCCCAAGTTTTTCCAGCGCGTATATGGCATCGGTTTTGGCATTCTGCTCGCCACTATTCTGGTTGAGATTGTGCTGATGTTCATGGGCGTCTCGCAGACCATCACCGACCTGATCGTGATCGTGGTGTTCGCCGGGTTTATTGGCTACGACACCTATGTTGCCACGACGGTGCCGCCCACGCTGCCCAATGCGGTGCTCATGGCGTCCAACCTGTTCGTGGACATTATCAACGTGTTCCTGCGCATCCTGAACATCCTCGGTCGTCGCGACTAGCGCGGGGGATTGCAGCGTTTCTTGTCGGACGCGGTAAAACGATGTGAAAGGCGGTCCTGCGGGGCCGTCTTTTTTGTGCACGGCGGGGTATCATGGATGGGAAAAGCCGACAGCGGCAGCGACAGGAAAGGTGACCACTTATGGCAGACGTCGACAACAGGAACCGTAACCGCAGGCCCAACCGCGCGGGACAGCCCAATCCCAAGCGCGAGGCGCGTGCCAAGGCCGCCGAGCGCCATGTGGCGGCTGTGTCCGAGGCCTGCGCCAAGGATATCGAGCGTTCGCTCGCCGGTGTTCGCGAATTCGACGGTATGCCTGCCGGCTTTGTCGCGGCGATGAAGGCCAAGGCCCAGAAGGCAGCGGCTGCCGAGGAGCCGGTTGCCGAGGTTGTGGAGGCCGACGCTGCCGAGGTTGAGGCTGCCGAGGTGGAGACTACGGTCGAGTCCGAGGTGGCACCCGAGTCCACCGAGTCGGCTGACGAAGCCGAGTCCGCGCCCGCGGAGGAGGCTGCTCCGGTCCTGCCTGAGGTCACCGTGCTTGATGCCTCCGCCACGCAGGCAATCCTCGATAACGGTCGCGGCTATGCGCAGTTCTGCGATATGGCCGTGCTTGCCTTTGCCTCGTTTACCAATCCGGGCGGCGGTTATATCCAGGGCTACCTGGGCCAGGAGGCGACGCTCTGCGCCGATTCGTACCTGTACAACGTGCTCGACAAGCAGCGCAAGTGGTACGGCGAGAACCGTCGCCGCAACATCAACTGCGAGCTTTACCGCAATCGTGCGCTGGTGGTGCCCGCCGTGCGCTTCGACCGCAACCACGTGCACGCATACGCCGATGTGATCGTTGCCGCCGCACCCAACGTCAAGCGTGCCCGCCAGGAGTACCGCGTGAGTGGCGACGCCCTGTTGGATGCCCTGCGCGACCGTATCCGCTTTGTCCTTGCCATCTGCGATGAGCTGGGTCGCGAGAAGCTCGTGCTGGGTGCTTGGGGCTGCGACAATAACGGCTTTGATGCCGAGGCCGTGGCCGAGCTCTTCCGTAAGGAGCTCGCGTCGGGCGACTTTAAGGTCAAGCAGGTGTTCTTTGCCGTGCCCTCTACGCGCTGGGATGAGGACTTTGCCAAGTTTGAGCACGTGTTGGCAAGCTTCCCTGAGCGTAACGAGGAGTCCTATGCTCAGGTTGCCGCCCGCGCTGCGGCCGCCCGTGCCGCCGAGCAGGCTCAGGCCGCTGCCGAGGACGACGAGGATGACGACGACTGGCGCAAATACCTGTAATCGGTGCGCGTGATGTGGCATGCCGAGCCGACGGGGGCTGCTACCGTCGGCTTTTTATTGAGTGGGGAGCTTACGATGAAAAACGTTCTGTGCTTTGGTGACAGCAACACCTATGGCTATGATCCGGCTGGTATGCGCGATGGCACCGCGGTGCGCTATGCGCAGGATGTGCGCTGGTGCGGCGTGGCGCAGCGTGACCTGGGCGAGGGCTGGCATGTGATTGAGGAGGGACTCAACGGCCGCACGACGGTGCGCGACGATATGTGCCATCTGGACACTAACCTCAACGGCATTCGCGCGCTTCCGATGCTGCTCGAGGCCCATAAGCCGCTGGACGCCATTGTGATCATGCTGGGCACCAACGACTGTAAGACGGTCTTTAACGTGACAGCTTCCGATATCGCCCGTGGCGCCATGGCGCTGATTCGCGCCGTCCGCGCGTTTCCCTGGACCGACGCTGCACCTTGTCCGCGCATTCTGCTGATGGCTCCTATCAAGATCAAGCCGCAGATCGCCGATGTGTATATGACCGACTTTGACGAGCATTCCGTCGAGGCCTCGGAGCATTTTGGCGAGTACTATGCGCACGTGGCCGAGCAGTTTGGTTGCGACTTTTTGAATGCCGCCGAGTTTGCCGAGCCGGGCGATATCGACTATCTGCATATGATGCCCGAAAGTCACGAGAGCCTGGGGCATGCCGTGGCAGCCAAGCTCCAGGAGATGCTCGGTGAGTAGCGCGAATCCAATCCACCTCAAAGGTACCCTTGCGGTGGCTTGTTTCGTTTGTTTGTCTCGATCTGTAACAGGTGGGCTGAAAAATGGGCTCTAACTGTTACAGATCGAGATGTTTGTGGGAGCCACTACAAAGGTGCCTGTCCCCTTTGCGGTGGTTTTGGCTGCGAATCTTAATACTGCCACATGTGGTTGACGGGGCCGGAGCCTTTGCCCATGTCAAAGCCGGCGGCGAGAGCGCCGGTTAGGTAGGCCTTGCCGGCGTTGATGGCGTCGGCAAGTTCCATGCCCTGGGCCAGCGCGCAGGCGATGGCGGATGAGAGCGTACAGCCGGTGCCGTGCGTGTTATCGGTCTCAATGCGCTTGTGGCGAAACCACGTAGTGAGCGGATCGCCCAGGTGGTTGCCCTCGTCATCGAGGGGCGCAGGCTCGGCCAGTACGTCGTTGGCCTCGTTGACAAAATGACCGCCCTTAACCAAGGCTGCGCAGCCAAAGCGGCGGGTGAGGAGCATAGCGGCATTTTGCTGTGTGCGCTCGGAATCGACTTCGTAGTCGAGCAGCGTCATAGCCTCGGGAATGTTGGGGGTGATGACCGTTGCCAACGGGAACAGGCGGCGGGTGAGTGCCTCGGAGGCATCCTCGGCAATCAAGCGCGCGCCCGAGGTGGCGACCATGACGGGGTCGACGACCACGTTCGTTGCGTTCCAGGCGCTCAAGCGGTCGGCGATGACTTCGATAATCTCGACAGAAGAAACCATGCCGATCTTGACGGCGCTCGGGCGGATATCGTCAAAGACGGCGTCAATTTGCGCGGCTACGATATCGGGGGAGATGTTCTGTACGGCGGTAACGCCAAGGGTGTTCTGTGCGGTGATGGCGGTGATGGCCGTCTCGGCATACAGACGATGTGCCGTGATGGTCTTGATGTCGGCCTGAATGCCGGCACCACCGCTGGAGTCAGATCCCGCGATGGATAGAACGGCAGGTACCTTGCTGCGATCCATGTTCGCTCCCTTGTTCGGTCGGATTCAAATGGGTCTTTAAGCCAGCATTATAAAGATGCCCGGGTCGACTCTATGTCGAACCCGGGCGGGCGATGCAATCTTTACGAAAATGTAAGCAAATGTTCACACGTCAACAATTGACGGGAGCCAACTTGCTGCTAAAACGATCGCAGCGAAAAAGCTAATCCTCCATGCCTAGATCGATCGTCGTGCCCTCGAACACCTTGTTGACGGTACGGACGGCGCACATCTTGCCACACATGGTGCAAGTGCCCTCGGTGGCGGCGGGAGACTCCTCGTAGCGCTTCTTGCCCGTAACTGGGTCGAGCGCGCACTTCCACATGGCGTCCCAGTCGAGCTTGCGGCGTGCCTGGCCCATCTTGTCGTCCATGTCGCGGGCGTGCGGCACCTTCTTGGCGATATCGGCGGCGTGTGCGGCGATCTTGGTAGCCATGAGGCCATCGAGCACGTCCTGGGCGTTGGGCAGGCACAAGTGCTCGGCCGGCGTCACGTAGCACAGGAAGTCGGCGCCGGAGCTGGCGGAGATGGCGCCACCGATGGCGGCGGTGATGTGGTCGTAGCCCACACCAATATCGGTCACCAGCGGCCCGAGCACATAGAACGGGGCGTTGTGGCACAGACGCTTCTGCAGTTTCATATTGGCAGCGATCTCGTCGAGCGCCATGTGGCCCGGACCCTCGACCATGACCTGGACGCCGGCGGCCCATGCGCGCTTGCACAGCTTGCCAAGCTCGATCATCTCGGCGGTCTCGGTGGCATCGTTGGAATCGTAGAGGCAGCCCGGGCGGCAGGAGTCGCCGAGCGAAATCGTCACGTCGTACTCGTGGCAAATCTCGAGCAGCTCGTCAAAGTACTCGTAGAAGGGGTTTTCGTTGCCGGTGACCTCCATCCAGCCAAACAGCAGCGAACCGCCGCGGCTGACGATGTTCATAAGGCGGCCGGTCTCCTTAAAGGTCTTGGTGACCGACTTGTTGATGCCGCAGTGGATGGTCATAAAGTCCACGCCATCCTCGGCGTGCGCACGCACAACCTCGAACAGGTCGTCCTTGGTCAGCTTGACCAGCGGCTTTTCCATGTAGCCGATGGCGTCGTACATGGGGACGGTGCCCACCATGAGCGGCGTTTCGTCGATGAGCTGCTGGCGGAACTGGCGCGTCTTGCCCGAGTTGGAGAGGTCCATGATGGCGTCGGCGCCAAAGTCCTCGGCGATCTTGACCTTCTTCCATTCCTCGGCGGCATCGGCTTTGTCGCCCGAGATACCCAGGTTGACGTTGACCTTGGTGGACAGGCCCTCGCCGACACCAAAGGCGTGCATGCCCTTTTTGATATGCACGATGTTGGCGGGAATGGCGATGCGGCCGTCGGCCACGCGCTCGCGGATGTACTCGGGGTCGCGATGCTCGCGCTCGGCAACCTCCTCCATCTGCGGTGTGATCTGTCCGGCGCGGGCGAAGTCGATTTGCGTGACGAGCTTGGGCTTGGTCTGTGTGCTCATTGGCACGGCTCCCTTCGTTGGCATTACCCATATCAGGTTTGCGGGTCAGGGCGGGCGCGCCCAATCTCAGCCTGCCGTCTTGTCCTGCAAGCTCCCCGTTATGTCATGGGCTCAAGTATAGCCTGAATGGGTACGATTGGGCCAACGAGCGTGCCTGTGGGGAGGCGAACATGGAAGACAAGCATCTATATCGAGAGACGCAATGGGATGTATCGGCCGAGGAAAGCCGTGCGCACCATGGCCTTGTCGCGATTGGTTTTGCGGTGCTTGCCGTGCTGGTGATTGCCTTTTGTATCTGGACGTTTGGTGGTCGCGGCGGCGCTGCCTGGGAGTTCGAGGCCGACGATGCCCTGCCGATCATGACGGTGAAGATTACGGGCGGCAATACCGTTGCCGCGCCGGGCGACTATTGGTATCCGTGCGATGGATTTGTCCAGCTGCAGCTGAGCGGTGGTTCCATTCCCGGTGAAGAGATCGAGCGCGTGACCTTCGATGCGTCGCTTAAGACGCTGTCGGTCGAGCTCAGAGATCAAGGGGATGTGCCCACGACGATGGATATCGCGCTGACGGAATGGCGCCTGGAGCCCCCGTCGGGCGTCAAGGTGTCCGAGGTGGAGCATGTTAAGATTACCTATCAGGACGGCTCGACAAACGAGATTGCCAAAGCCGACGGCTTGGCGGAATAGACGCCGTGCCTAGGCAGCACATTCAAAAGTAGCGGTGGTCCTACAAGGTCTGTTCGTTCAGGAAGACCAAAGTGTTCTTATTTGAAAGCTCGGGAAAGTGACGATAACCAACGTCGAACGCGGTGAGCCCGCTTACATCCTCGAGCTTGTTTTCTGCCATCCAGCGCACCATGGAGCCGCGCGCCTTTTTGCTTGCGGTCGAGCGCTGGATGGGCTTGCCGTTGCGGATGCCTTCGCCAAAGAGGCATGTGACGACCGTGACATCGGTGGTGAGGCGGGGCAGAACGGCTTTGGCGTATTCCGCGCTGGCGAGGTTGACGATCGTGGTGTTTGAGCCTGCTGGAGCGATAGTCCGTGCGAGTTTATCGCCCCAAAACGCATAGAGGTCGCAGGCATCGTCGACGGCGAGCTTCGCGCCCATCTCCAGCCGATACGGTTCGACGGCATGAAAGGGGCGTACGCATCCGTAAAGGCCCGAGAGGATCCACAGGTGGCTTTGCAGCCATGCGAGTTGCGCGGAATCCATCACCTCGGGTGCCATGCTCTGGTACTGAATGCCGTGATAGGACATAACTGCAGGGGAGGTATTGCGGGCGATATCGGGATTGTCGAGGCCGTCGTTTTTCAGGATGGGCTCGAACTCATGCAGAGTGTCGAGGCAAGACCCCCAGCAGTGTGTCGCTTACATTCCATAGCGCCTGCAGACCGCCGCTGCCTTCATTCCACTCGATATCTAGCAGTGCGCGGTGGAGGCGAGCCGTCTCGTGCGCAAAAGGTGGAATGCCCAGGACTTCAAAAGCATCTTGGGCTGCGCGCATCTGCTTGGCGGGCGAAATGATGACCTGCAGCATGGACTCTCCTCTGCCAAAAAGGAAGTTGCGGTGGAATAGTTCTTGTTTTGCCTGTTTAAAGGGCTATTTAGGAACTATTTCACCGCAAGTTATGAAGGGCTGGCTGGGCTCGCTTTACGAGGGCTGGTTATGCGCGCTCGATGAAGGCCTTGTAGCCGCGATAGGCCTCGTAGATATCGGCCTTGTTGGCGACCTCCCACAGGGCGTGCATGGACAGAACGGCAACGCCAGAGTCGATGACGTTCATGCCGTACTTGGCCATGATGTAGGCGATGGTGCCACCGCCACCTGCGTTGACGCGGCCGAGCTCGCAGGTCTGGAAGTCAACGCCTGCCTCGTCCATGATGTCGCGGATGAGGGCCACATACTCGGCATCGGCGTCGTTAGAGCCACCCTTGCCGCGGCTGCCCGTGTACTTGTTGAAGCACAGGCCACGACCCATAAAGGCTGCGTTCTTGGTCTCGAACTTGCCGGCATAGCCCGGGTCAAAGCCGGCGGACACGTCGGAGGAGAGCATGCGGCTGCGGGCGAGTGCGCGGCGCAGGGCCAGCGGGCTATCCTCGCCGGCGAGCGTCATGATCTCGGCGACGGTGTTCTCGAAGAAGCGGCTCGTCATGCCGGTGGCGCCCACGGAACCGATCTCCTCCTTGTCGACGATGAGTGTGATGCTCGTGCGCTCCACGTTGGCGACGTTGATCTGGGCGAGCATGGACGGATAGGCGCAGACACGGTCGTCGTGGCCATAGCCCAGAATCATGGAGCGGTCGAGGCCCATGTCGCGGGCCGGGCCGGCGGGCACGACCTCGATCTCGGCGGAGAGGAAGTCCTCCTCCTCGACGTCGTACTGCTCCTTGAGGATATCCAGGAACATCTGCTTGACGGGCTCCTTGGGGGCGTCCTTGTCGTCCTCATCGAACTTGACGGGACGGCCGCCCACGATCACGTCGAGGATCTCGGCGTCGACGGCGTCCTTGGCGGGCTTGGCCATCTGCTCGCTCGAGAGGTGGATCAGCAGGTCGGAGATGGTAAAGACCGGATCGTCGGCCTTGTCGCCGATGTTGATGTCGACGGTGGTGCCGTCCTTTTTGCAGATGACGCCCACGAGTGCGAGCGGGGAAGCGACCCAGTGGTAGCTCTTGACGCCGCCATAGTAGTGCGTGTCGAGATAAGCCATGTCGCCGGCCTCGAAGGCGGGGTTCTGCTTGAGGTCCAGGCGCGGCGAGTCCACGTGGGCGCCCAGGATGTTAAAGCCCTGCTCGAGCGGGGCGGTGCCCAGGTTGACGAGCATGAGGTCCTTGCCGTGATTGGCGGCGTACACCTTGTCGCCGGCCTTGAGCGCGCGGCCCTCGGCGATCACAGTCTCCAGATTGACGTAGCCCGCCTCCTCGGCCATTTTGATGCCGGCCTTGACGCACAGGCGCTCGGTCTTGTTCTCGCTCAAAAACTGCTTATAGCCGCGGCAAAGCTCCTCGAGCTCCTCGATCTGCTGCGGTGTGTACTTTTTCCATGCGCAGGGACGCTCCATGACGCAGGCTCCTTTCGGATCGATCGTGCTGGTTGATGTACCGTGAGCCATCGTATCACGCGCGGGCGTGCGGCGGCGGGGGAGCTTGATGTGCGGTGGCCGCGGGGCGGGGAGCGTGTAAACTGGTGTGAGCAAACCATGCCCAGCCCAAAGCGAGGTATTCAATATGTCTGACAAGCGCCGTACCTTTGCCGTTATCGACGGCAACTCGCTCATGCATCGCGCCTTCCACGCCGTGCCGCCCACCATGAACGCGCCGGACGGTCGTCCCACCAACGCAATCTTTGGCTTTTTGAATATGTTCCTCAAGATGATTGACGCCTTTAATCCCGACGGCGTTGTCGTGGCGTTTGACAAGGGCAAGCCGCGTGTGCGCATGGAGATGCTGCCGCAGTATAAGGCGCAGCGCCCGCCCATGGACCCCGATCTGCATGCGCAGTTCCCCATGATTAAGGAGCTGCTCACCGCGCTCAACGTGCCGATTCTGCAGTCCGAGGGCTGGGAAGGCGACGACATCCTGGGCACTATGGCGCGCCTGGGCGAGCAGGCCGGTTGTGACATGCTGCTGGTGACCGGTGACCGCGACATGTATCAGCTCGTGACCGAGCACGTCAACGTGGTCTCGACCCGCAAGGGCCTGTCCGACGTGGCGATCATGACGCCCGAGAGCGTGGACGATCTGTATCACGGCATCACGCCGGCGCTCGTGCCCGACTTTTATGGCCTGAAGGGCGATACGTCCGACAACATCCCCGGCGTGCCGGGCATCGGCCCCAAAAAGGCGAGCGCGCTCATTGCGCAGTACGGTAACCTGGACGAGGTCATCGCACACGCCGACGAGGTCAAGGGCAAGATGGGAGAAAACCTGCGCGCACACATCGACGACGCGCTGCTGAGCCGTAAGGTGGCGACCATCCGCACCGATGCGCCCGTTGAGCTCGATTTTGAGGCGACGTCCTTCCCGGCGTTTTCTGCCGATGAGGTTTCCGCGGCGCTGGGGACGCTTGGTATCACTGCCATGCAGAACCGTTTCTTGGCGCTGATTG
Organism: uncultured Collinsella sp.; assembly: GCA_934654775.1. Taxonomy (GTDB): domain Bacteria; phylum Actinomycetota; class Coriobacteriia; order Coriobacteriales; family Coriobacteriaceae; genus Collinsella. The sequence goes on along the minus strand of CAKUGR010000013.1, from coordinate 19,837 downwards.
GCGGCGAGGGTGGGGCTGCTGCTGCCTCCAGTGTGTTTGAGATACCTGCGATGGTTCGCGCAGCCGCCGGCGATGCTGGCGCGCTTGGTGCCGTTGCGGCTGAGGTCTCCCGCGCGATTGATGCCGGCGAGTGGGTCGCCGCCGTGGTGGACGACGACAAGGAAGAGGGCGCGCTCTTTGGGCTGACGCGCACGCTGTGGTTGGCGACGTCCAAGGGCCTGTTCGCGCTCGAGGAGGGCGACAGCGGTGCGGCGGCTGAGGTTGAGGGCTTCAGCTTCGTCCACGGCGTGATTGCCGGCGTGCTCGCGCGACTGTTTATGGAGGGCCGTGTGGCAAGCCCGGATATGAAAGCGCTGCTACACGAGCTTTCGCCCATCGATTCTTCCGAGCCCGAGCTCATGGACCCGCTGTCCGCTGATTCCACGCGTATCTTCGATACCGTGGTCGCTGCCTATCTGCTGGATTCCGATCGCTCCGAGTTCGATGAGGCATATCTTGCCGATACGTATCTGCAGATGGCGCTGCCTGCGGCGCGCGGTGCAGAGGGTGCCGGCGAGGACGCTCCGGCGCCCGCCGCTCGCACGGCGGCCCTGACGCTGGCGCTCGTGGCGCCGTTGCGCGAGCGCATGGCCCGTGAGAATGCCGCCAACGTGTTCGATGGCATCGAGATGCCGCTCGTGCCGGTGCTTGCCAAGATGGAGCGCGCGGGCATGCTCGTGGACCCCGACCGCCTGCACAGTCTGTCCGATGGTCTGGCGACCCAGATTGCCGAGGTTGAGCGCAGTATTCGCGACCTGGCCGGCGACGAGACCTTTAACATCGGCAGCCCCATGCAGCTCTCGCACGTGCTGTTTGATGTTATGGGGCTTCCGACCAAGGGCCTCAAAAAGACCAAGCGCGGCTACTATTCGACCAACGCCAAGGTGCTGAGCGACCTTGCCCGCGATCACGAGATCGTGCGTCTGATTCTTGATTGGCGCGAGAAGTCCAAGATAAAGTCGACGTATCTGGACACGCTGGGTCCGCTGCGTCGCGGCGACGGTCGCGTGCACACCACGTACAACCAGACCATCACGGCGACGGGGCGCCTGTCCTCGAGCGATCCCAACCTGCAGAACATCCCGACGCGCTCGGAGCTGGGGCGTACCGTCAAGACGGCGTTCTCGGCGGGCGAGGGCAGCGTCTTTTTGGCGGTGGACTACTCGCAGATCGAGCTGCGCCTGCTCGCGCATCTTTCGGGTGACGAGCACCTGGTGCGCGCCTTCAACGAGGGCGAGGACTTCCATGCCGAGACGGCCGCGCGCGTGTTTGGCGTGCCGGTGTCCGAGGTAACGCCCGACCTGCGCAGCCGAGCCAAGGCCGTGAACTTTGGTATCGTGTACGGCCAGCAGGCCTATGGCCTGTCGCAGTCGCTGCACATCTCGATGGCTGAGGCGCGCGACATGATCGATCGCTACTACGAGGCCTACCCGGGCGTGCGCACGTTTTTGGACAACGTGGTGGCGCGAGCCAAGCAGACGGGCTATGCCGAGACCATGTATGGCCGCAGACGCCATATTCCCGAGCTCAAGGCCAAAAACCCACAGCTCCGTGGCTTTGGTGAGCGCACGGCCATGAACCACCCCATGCAGGGCACCGCCGCCGACATCATCAAGATCGCCATGGCCCGCGTAAGCCGCCGTTTGGAAGAAGAGGGCTTTGCCGCCCACATGATCCTGCAGGTACACGACGAACTGGACTTTGAGTGCCCCGTCAACGAAGTCGAGCGCCTCACCGCCATGGTCCGCGACGTCATGGAGCACGTCGTAGACCTCCGCGTACCGTTGATCGCCGAAGCCTCAACCGGAGTAACCTGGGCCGACGCCAAGTAAAGACGCCCCCACAACCCCAAAGTAACCAAACAAGAAGGGAGCCCCTCATCAGCAAGGAGCTCCCTTCATCCAATTAAATTCAGCCAAAGTATCTAGGCGCCAAGACGCCATCCAGGCGGCAAGCAAGTCAACGTAGCCATGCCCGTGGCCGGCCGTTTGATTTTTGTAGATTCCGCACGAGCCGAAGGCCACTTAATGTGGCCTTCGAGCGAGCCCAGGACCTGACCGAGCAAAAATCAAACGGCCGGCCCCGGGTATGGCGACGAGATAGATTAACGAGCCGCCAGGATGGCGTCGATGAGCGTCAGTACGCCCCCGTCGTTGTTGCTCGGAATGCGCCACTTGGCGTGCGCGTTCATGTGCTCCTCGGCATTGTCCACGATAAAGCTGTGACCGACGCGCTCCAGCATGGGGATGTCGTTATACGTATCGCCCACGGCGGCAGCGTCGGCGATATCGATGCCCAGGTGCTCGCACAGGTGCGCGACGCCGGCGCCCTTGTCGACACCCAGGTTCATAAAGTCGATCCACTCGCGGCCCGCATTGGTGACATAGAGCTGGTCGCAGAACGCGGGGTTATAGGTTTCGCGGAACGCGGGCTCGGCATCGTAGGCCGGGAAGAAGATCGAGATCTTGTTGGACTCGATGTCGAGGCCCTCAAAGGTATCGACGTAGTTAATCGTGTTGTAGTACACGCTGATCTCGTCGTGGTACTGATGGTCGCGGGCGAGCACATAGAACTCGTCGTAGCAGCACAGGACGGGAACGGCGCGCGGGTCCTCCGAGGCACGAGCGAGCACCTGCTGATACAGCGCCACATCGATGTTGCTCTTATAGATATAGTTGCCGCGATAGATGACGCAGGCACCGTTGTCCGGGCAAAACGCGAGGCGGTTCTTAATGCCCTCGAACATTTCCTCGAGCTTGGGGGCGGGACGTCCGCTGGCGGGGCAGAATACGATGCCGGCGTCGGCAAGTTTGTCCAGGCGCTCATCGAGGCCCTGGGGCAGCACGCGCTCGTCGGTGAGAAGTGTCTTGTCCATATCAACGGCGAGAATCTTGATGTTGCCGATATTGGCATCTGATTCGTAAGTTTGCATAAAAGCGCGCCTTTCGTTTCGAAATTGTTTCAGACGTTATAACCATCAACTAGTACTCGGGCGTATTTTCGCAGGATTGTCGCGTATTTGCACCACACTTCACAAAGTAATGAAAAAACTTTTCAGAAATTTGAATTTGTCGCTTGTGCAGCAAGCACTTTAGCGTATGATAGCGACCATCGAAAACGGAGACGGCAAAAGCGCCGTTTACCGAGGAAAAGGTACCGTTTGCGATATATGAATTGCGCCCGGCGATACGTGAAAGGAGAGGCAGATGCAGTTCGTAAAGATCATCACCACTGCAGACAATGCCATCCGACGCCAGCGCGCAATTTCCCGACGACGATAACAATCGTCTCTGTCCGCATGGGGCGAAATGCCTCAACAGAGTCATTTTGAGGTCGTCGGGTTTTTAGCACGACATAGCCGCATGTTTCTAGGGCATGCCTGTGCTGCATTCTGCTGAATAACCTGATATTGCACGGTTTTTGACCTCAGGGTGACTTGCAACTGACCGATGTTCTAACTAGCTACCAAGGGCGAAAGGAAACAGCCATGAGCAAGGAAAAAGTCGTTCTCGCATATTCCGGTGGTCTTGATACATCCGTATGTGTCAAGTGGCTCCAGGATGAGAAGAATCTTGATGTCGTTTGCGTCTGCGGCAACGTGGGCCAGGAGGAGACCGGCCTGGATGCCAAGAAGCAGAAGGCCCTCGACCTGGGCGTTCTGGACTGCCAGGTACTCGACCTGCGCGACGAGTTCTCCGATGAGTTCCTGATCAAGGCCATCGCCGCCAACTCCATGTACGAGAACAAGTACCCGCTGCTCTCCGCTCTGTCCCGTCCGCTGCTTGCCAAGAAGCTCGTCGAGGTCGCCCACGAGTTCGGCGCCACCTATGTCGCCCATGGCTGCACCGGCAAGGGCAACGACCAGGTCCGTTTTGAGGCCGCCGTCAAGGCCCTCGACCCCGAGCTCAAGGTTATCGCTCCGGTTCGTGAGTGGGATCTGAAGTGCCGTCCGGACGAGGTCGCCTACGCCCACGCCCACAACGTGCCGGTTCCCGAGGGTGCCAACGACAACCCCTATTCCATCGATGACAACCTGTGGGGTCGCGCCATCGAGTGCGGTCACCTTGAGGATCCCTGGAACGAGCCGCTCGACGACGCCTGGGTTATGACTAAGAACCCCGAGGACACGCCCGATACCCCGACCTACACCGAGATCGAGTTTGAGGCCGGCAAGCCCGTCGCCGTCGACGGCAAGAAGATGAAGCTCTCCGAGATCGTCATCGCCCTCAACAAGATCTCCGGCGACAACGGCTTTGGCCGTCTGGATCTGGTCGAGGATCGTCTGGTGGGCCTCAAGAGCCGCGAGTGCTATGAGGTTCCCGGTGCCCTGACGCTCATCACCGCCCACAAGGCGCTCGAGGACATCTGCGTCGAGGGTGACCTGCTCAAGACCAAGATCAAGCTCGAGCAGGATTGGGCTACCGCTGTGTACAACGGCCAGTGGTACAGCCCGCTCAAGAACGCACTCGACGCCTTTATGGCTGACACCCAGAAGTTCGTGACTGGCACCGTCCGTCTGAAGTTCTTTAAGGGCAACTGCCATGTCGTCGGCCGCAAGAGCCCCTTCAGCCTCTATGACTATGGTCTGGCCACCTACGATCGCGACACCACGTTTGACGAGAAGGCCAGCGCTGGCTTCATCGAGATCGACACGCTGTCGCTCAAGACGTGGGCAAAGGTCCAGGGTCCCAGCTCCGCTGCCGCTCAGGCATAAGGCTTCCTTTTCTTCCCTTGGTATCCGCGCGGCCCATCCGCGTGATACAAAACGGGCGCACGGGGTCCCTACCTTTCGTTATGCTTGCTGACACTTCTTAACATCGGTGGCCCCTACGTTCCGCCCGCATATATGATGCCGCGCCTGCGGCTGAGTCCGAGCCCCGCCGGGGTTGTCCGGCGGGGCTCTTGCTATCAATTTGTCGGCCTTGCGCCTATATATATGAGGAGTATCCAATATGTTCAATGTCCTCGCGCATGCTTTACTTGCCCTCGCGCCCGAGCTCGATACTGCAAAGGTCGAGGACGTCCCTATGAGCCTGAAGGCTTGGATTGACGGTTCGCAGGGCAACATTCGGAGGGAGACGTTGGGTGCCAAGTGCATGGTGCGTCACTTCTTTGCAAATTAGCTACATGGCCCCGCGCACGGTGGGGAATGTGTAAAACTAGCGGTTGAAAAATCGCTTTAGCGACATGGCGTATTGCTTTGGGCGCTTGTTTTGGTAATTGGAGAAAGGGGACGGTTCCATGGCTCTTTGGGGCGGTCGTTTTGAGGCGGGAGTGGCCGAGGTCACGCAGGAGTTTGGCGCGTCGCTGCCGGTCGACAAACATCTCTATAAGCAGGATATCGCCGGTTCTAAGGCGCATGCCAAGATGCTGGCGGCCCAGGGCATCATCAGTGCCGAGGATGAGCAGGCGATTGCCGAGGGCCTGACCGGAATCGAACAGGATATCGATGCCGGCAACTTCACCTTCGATATCAACGACGAGGACATCCATATGTCCATCGAGAGCGAGCTGACGCGTCGCATCGGCGAGGCCGGCAAGCGCTTGCATACCGGACGTTCGCGCAACGACCAGGTGGCGACCGATACGCGCCTGGGCGTCAAGGCGTTGGCCAAGGAGCTCATGGAGGCCAACCTGCAGTTGCGCCACGTGCTGGTGAATGCGGCCAAGAAGTACGACAAGGTGATTCTGCCGGGTTACACGCACATGCAGCATGCTCAGCCCGTGCTGCTGTCACATCATCTGCTGGCGTATTCCTGGATGTTCGCGCGCGACTTTACACGTCTGAAGGCCGCCTTTGATGCCGCCGACAACTGCCCGCTGGGTGCTGCCGCGCTTGCCGGTACGAGCTATCCGCTCGATCGCCAGATGACGGCTGCCGAACTTGGCTTTGCGGGCGTGATTCCTAACTCACTCGATGCTGTTTCCGACCGTGATTTCCTGCTCGATCTGCATTACGCCGGCTCCGTCATGGCGATGCACCTGTCGCGTCTTTCCGAGGAGATCGTGCTGTGGTCGAGCTCTGAATTTGGCTTTATCACGCTGTCCGATTCGTACTCCACCGGCTCGTCCATCATGCCTCAGAAGAAAAACCCCGACTTTGCCGAGCTTATTCGCGGCAAGAGCGGTCGCGTGTACGGCAACCTGGTCCAGCTGCTCGTGACCATGAAGGGCCTGCCGCTCGCATATAACAAGGACTTGCAGGAGGACAAGGAGGGCGCGCTCGATACCGCCCATACGCTTATGCAGTGCCTGTCGGTTATGGCCGGCATGATTTCGACTTTGACCGTCAACGAGGGCGCCATGGCGCGCGAGTGCAGCGTGGGTCACCTGGCAGCCACCGACGTTGCCGACTACCTGGCTAAGCGTGGTCTGCCGTTCCGCGAGGCGCACGCCGTGGTGGGCCACCTGGTCCTGATGTGCGAGAAGCGCGGCTGCAACCTCGAGGACCTGCCGTTTGAGGTCTTCCAGGAGGCAAGCCCGCTCTTTGAGCGCGACATTACCGAGGCGCTCGACATCCCGTCGATTGTCGCCGCGCGCACGACCGAGGGCGGTACCGCCCCTGCCGCCGTTGCCGTGCAGTTGGGACGCGCTGAGGCGCAGCTTGCGGCCGATGAAGGCGTGTTTGGCTCGTTGACCAAGGTCGTCGAGATGGGCCACGGAGCTAATTAGCTTATTGGATGCGTCTGTCTGGTGTGTTCATCATATCTTGCCTTTACGGGTGCCCGCTACGGTGGGCGCCCGTTTTGTTATAGAGAAGGAAGGAGCTTGTCGAGAACTTTTGTAGGACATTTGCGCAGGTTGTGAAGGGGGTGCGTTCACGGGCGGCAATCGACCGTCCGTTCTGTTCGGTGCAGTTGGAAGTGGGGCGGATGGTACTCTAGTCGGGCTTCGGAACAGAAGTGACACATATGGAGCGCTTCAATAAATAATAACGCTTCAATAAACGGCTTTTTGTTTAACTGCAGCTAGAACTCTGTTACGATGCAGTCCAGGCGGGTGCCGGAATGGGACTTGGGCACGCGCGAACCTACTTGAAAGGCTACCTTATGGCTATCGAGAAGACCTTCATCATGATTAAGCCCGACGCCGTGCGCGATCGCAAGATCGGCGAGATCGTTGCTCGCATTGAGCGCAGCGGCCTTGTTATCGAGCGCATGGAGATGACCACGCTTGAGCGCGCCACCGTCGAGGAGCACTACGCCCATCTGGCCGACAAGCCCTTCTTTGGCGGTCTCTGCGACTTTATGACGAGCGGTCCGGTCGTCAAGATGGTCGTTTCCGGTCTCTCCGCTGTCTCTAAGATGCGCACCCTCATGGGCGCCACCAACCCGCTTGATGCCGCTCCTGGCACCATTCGCGGCGACTTTGCCGTCGATGTCAACGCCAACGTGATCCATGGCTCCGACTGCCTGGAGAACGCCGAGATCGAGATTAAGCGTTTCTTTGGCTAAACCAGCTTTGACTCCTTAAAGCTGTTAGCGTGTGGCTTGAGCGCCGCGGAACTCCATCCGCGGCGCTCTTTTTATCCCAGCAGGTTTTTGGTAAACGCCTACAAATCTACTAAAGAGCCCCCGTCCGGATGTTTCTTCCGGGCGGGGGCTGGCGTTAGCGTATGGCTTTGTGAATCCTTAGGCTTCGTCGACGATCTTAAGGCCGCGCGTCTGATCGATCTCGTTGAGGAGATTAACGCGGCGCTCGTGGCGGCCGCCCTCAAACTCGGCGTCGAGCCACTCGTCGACGATCATCTTGGCGAGCTCGGAGCCCACGACACGGGCGCCAAAGGCGAGCACATTGGTGTTGTTGTGCATGCGCGAAAGCTTGGCGCTGAAAGGCTCGGAGCACACGACGGCGCGCACGCCCTCGACCTTGTTGGCGGCCAGGCTGATGCCGACGCCGGTACCGCAGATCAGGATGCCCAGGTCGACGTCACCGTTGGCAACGGCCTTACCCACCTTGTAGCCGGCGATGGGGTAGTCGAAGCTCTCGGAGGTGTCGGTGCCAAAGTTCACGACCTCGCAGCCGCGCTCCTTCAGGTGCTCGGAGATGATGTTCTTGAGCTCGACGGCGGCGTGGTCGTTACCGATACCGATCTTCATGGATGGTTCCTCTCTGGTCCGTGCGGCGGAATTGCTAAAGGTTTTACCGCGTTCGACTGCATGATAGCGCGACTTTTGCGTAAACACTCGGGCGTTTTTTGGTCAAACGCTTTATCAAGTAAGTACACCAGTTCATCACGAAATCTGCCGCCAGTTTGACGCTCGCAACCGTCTGCCGGAACCCGGGTTGCGGTTTTTGGGCCCTTGGTATCAAATAAAGAAGTTGACTATGTATAAGAAATAAGTCGTTGTGTATACAGGAGGCACCAATGCCCACCGATTCCATTCGCGATGCTGCGTTCTGTGACGTTTTGAACCGTGAACTTGTTTGCGCGCTTGGCTGCACTGAGCCTATCGCCGTTGCTTACGCGGCGGCGCTTGCGAGCCAGACGCTCGGCTGCGAGCCGGAGCATATGGACGTTGCCTGTTCGGGCAATATCATCAAGAACGTTAAGAGCGTAACCGTTCCCAACTCGGGCGGTATGCACGGTATCGAGGCGGCGGCGGTGCTGGGAGCCGTGGGCGGCGACGCAAAAAGTGCGCTCGAGGTGCTCGAGAGCGTTGACGACGCCGACCGCGCCCGCGTGACCGAGCTGCTTGCCAACGCAGACTATTGCGACGTCTCGCTCGCCGAGGGTGTTCCCAACCTCTATATAAAGGTGACTGCTGCGGCTGGCGGCCACACGGCGGTCGTTGAGATTACCGACCATCACACCAACGTTACTTGTCATACGCTGGACGGTGTTCCCGTTTGCGGCAAGTCGGCGGGGGAGTGTGCGGCATGTGCCGAGCGCGTCGTGGCCGAGCGTGCGGCAGATAACGCCGACACGGCCATGTCGATTGAGTCCATCATCGACTTTATCGAGGACGGCGACATCGAGGGCGCCCGCACTGCCGTTGAGCGCCAGATTGAGCTGAACGGCGCGATCAGCGACGAGGGTCTGGCGCACGCTTGGGGTGCCGAGGTGGGCCGTACGCTGCTGGGCGCTCGTGCCGATGACGTCGCCTGCCGTGCCCGTGCCCGTGCGGCCGCCGGGTCCGACGCCCGTATGAACGGCTGCGCGCTTCCGGTTGCCATTGTGTGCGGCTCGGGCAATCAGGGCATTACCTGCGCCTTGCCCGTTATGGAGTATGCCGAGTACCTGCGCTGCGACCACGAGCGCCTGGTGCGCGCCGTGATGCTGTCCGATCTTATCGCTGTGCATATCAAGAGTTATATTGGTGCGCTCTCGGCGTTTTGCGGTGCTATTTGCGCCGCGTGCGGCGCCGGCGCTGCGATTACCTGGCTGTGCGGTGGCACGCGCGAGCAGATTGGCGCGACGGTCTCGAACACGCTCGGCAATGTGGGCGGCATCGTGTGCGATGGCGCTAAGGCAAGCTGTGCCGCCAAGATTTCCGCTGCCGTTGATGCTGCGATTCTGGGTCACGATATGGCCATGCAGGGCCGCGGCTTCCGCGCCGGCGAGGGCCTGATCCAGGATACCGTCGAGCAAACAATCGCCAGCATGGGCTACGTGGGCCGCGTGGGCATGAAGGATACCGACGTCGAGATCCTCAACATCATGATCGGCAAAACTCGCATCTGCTAGTTATTAAGTTGCGGTGAGATAGTTCCTAAAATGGCCCGGTTGAGGGTCAAACAGGAACTATCTCACCGCAACTGTGTTAGATGTTCTGATTCTTACGAGAGTTCGTTGGCTACTTGGTGCTCGTAGAAGGCTTCTACTACGGCGTTGAAGTTGCGGGCGAAGTCTTCCATGGTGCCGCGCCAGGTGGCACGTCCGGGCTTTCCCTGGCCGACGTAGGCGGTTTGGATGCCGCAGTCGGGGCTGGGGAAGTCGCGCTTGGGGTCGTTGCCCACCATGAGGACCTCGTGCGGCTCGAGCCCCATGACCTGCAGCTGCTCAAGATAATACGTAGCGTCGGGCTTGCAGCGGGTGGCGTTGCCCATGTGTGTCACGAGTTCAAAAGGCGCGTCGGCCAGGTCGCCCCAACCCATGCGGCACTCGATGGCCCCCTGCGGAAAGCTGGGGTTGGTAAAGAGCGCGCAACGCAGCCCCGCGTCCTGCACGGCCTGAAGTGCGGCGTGTGCGCCCGGCATAGCATGGGCGTTGATGACGTCGTCATTCTTGTGGGGAAGAACTTCGCGGTCGTAGTAGGTAAACGCCTCGTAGATGAGGGGATCGGAGAGACAGATGCCGCACCGACGCTCAACCTCTTCTTGGTAGAACTCAAGATTGGTGCGATTGTCCATGCCGCTGCGGCGATTGGCGTTGAGGTCGACCAGGATGGTGCCGAGGCGCGCCATCGTGCCACCGCGGCTGCGTCGCCCGATGTCCGCGAGCATCGATGAGGCATCCTTAAAATAGCGAAGGATGAACGCATTGAGGTTGATGCTAAGAAGCGTCTCGTCCATATCGAAAACGACTGCTTTGAGCACGCGGGCACCTTTCTCGAAATATCGTTCCAGAATCGTTAGCTCCGGATACTTTACCCCAAAGCCGAATGCCTGGCTGCTTATCGTCAAGTTGCTGAGACGTGTGTTCATAAGATTACGAAAAAGTCTCCACACGAGTAAAAAATCGCAGTTCACGCTTGAAATCGAACTCATTTCCCCGTAACCTATACGAACGTGATTGCATAAGCGTCACATTAGTATCTGTCGGCTCCCGAGTGTTCCTAAACGTTGTGTGCTTGTCGCACCCTTCTGTAGGTCCTAGCAATCGGGGCCCCGTAGTTCGAAAGGGGTCCACCTTTGAGTGAGATTCAGAACTCGTCCATTTTCTCTCTTGACGATGTCAACGAGGAGGAGATGAACAACCTCATCGACGGTACGATTACCGACTTTGATGAGGGCGATCTCGTTAACGGCACTGTCGTTAAGATCGAGCATGACGAGGTGCTCGTTGACATCGGATTCAAGTCCGAGGGCGTTATCCCGGTCCGCGAGCTGTCCATCCGCAAGGACGCTAACCCTGCAGACATCGTTGCACTCGGTGATCCCATCGAGGCCCTGGTTCTCCAGAAGGAGGACAAGGACGGTCGTCTGGTCCTGTCCAAGAAGCGTGCCGAGTACGAGCGTGCTTGGAACCGCATCGAGGAGAAGTTCAACTCCGGCGAGAACGTCGAGGGCGAGGTTATCGAGGTTGTCAAGGGCGGCCTGATTCTCGACATCGGCCTGCGTGGCTTCCTGCCCGCTTCCCTCGTCGACCTTCGTCGCGTCAAGGACCTCACCTCCTACATGGGCACCCGCATCGAGGCCCGCGTCATCGAGATGGACCGCAACCGCAACAACGTCGTCCTCTCCCGTCGCGTCGTGCTCGAGGAGTCCCGTAAGGCCGAGCGCTCCGAGATCCTGTCCAAGCTCAAATCTGGCATGCGTCTCCAGGGCACCGTTTCCTCCATCGTTGACTTCGGCGCCTTCGTCGACCTCGGCGGTATCGACGGCCTCATCCACATCTCCGAGCTCTCCTGGAACCACGTCAACCATCCTTCCGAGGTTGTCAAGGTCGGCCAGGAGGTCGAGGTCGAGGTTCTCGACGTCGATCTCAACCGCGAGCGCATCTCCCTGGGTCTCAAGCAGACCACCGAGGATCCGTGGCGCGCACTGGTCAAGAAGTACCCCGTCGGCGCTATCGTCGAGGGCACTGTGACCAAGCTTGTCCCGTTCGGCGCTTTCGTCGACCTGGGCGAGGGCATCGAGGGCCTGGTGCACATCTCCGAGATGGCCAACAAGCACGTCGACCAGCCTTCTCAGGTCACCCACGTGGGCGACAAGGTTCAGGTCAAGGTCATGGAGATCGACCTCGACCGTCGTCGTATCTCCCTGTCCATGAAGTCTGCTGCTGAGACTCTGGGCGTCGAGATTGAGGTTACCCCGCTGCCTTCCGAGAAGAAGGACGAGGAGACCGACGCCGAGTAATTCGGTTTGACGATCACTTGTTTTAAGGGATCCGCCTGAGAGGGCGGGTCCCTTTTCTGTTCTGTTAAGGGGTCGGCGGTAGATTGCCACCCAAGTCTTCCGTTAGCTATTGAGTTGTTGCGGCATAAAAAAACGCCGACATCCCGCCTCGGGGAGGAGGCGGGAACGCGCCGAGTAGACGGAGGGGTGCGGAGCGCGGTCGCGTCTCGACTGACGACGTTGCCCATCGACGTGACTATTGTAACGCATGGGCGGTTCTTGGTTTATCGTGTCGAGCTCGCCTGTCGTGTCATCGCTTGCGGTGGCGGTGTGCTACACTCTTGCACTGCTGAGTGGGCCAGACGGTCGCGCGATGTACTGCTTGCAGTGCGCGTGAGGAAAGTCCGGGCTCCAGAGGGCGGGATGCCGGCTAACGGCCGGGCGGAGTGATCCGACGGAAAGCGCCGCAGAAAAGAAGACTCCCACCTGCGCCGCAAGGCGTAAAGGGAAAAGCTGAAACGGTGGTGTAAGAGACCACCAGCGTCGTGGCAACACGGCGGCTTGGCAAGCCCCATCCGGAGCAAGCGCGAATAGGAACGCTATGGGCCGGCCCGGTCCGCGTTCGGGTAGCGTGCGTGGAGCTGCACGGTAACGTGCAGACAAGATAAATGACCGTTCACGACAGAACCCGGCTTATCGGCCCACTCAGCACTTTGTTGACGCTGCGAACCCGTCAGCGCGGCAATCTGCCTTTCAAGCCTTCGGGCATGACCAAAAGGTCAATGCCCTCGGCTTTCAAGGCACCTTGCTCGCGCTGGCGGGTGCTCGCTTTCGTTGACGGAATCATCGGCATTTCCGTTCTTGTTAGCGAGGGTACCAGTGCTGCCTTTGCCGTATTATTGAGGCTGTTTGTTGCTTTGCTTTTGTTTGAGGGGCTTTGTTGGACAGCTATTTTACTTTGCAATCGAATATTGAGGCTACGGGCGAGTTTGTCGACCGCAAGAGTCGGTTTATTGCCCAGCTGGTCCATATTGAGTCCGAGGACGAGGCAAACGCCTTTATCGAGATGGTTCGCAAGCGTCACTACGATGCTCGTCATAATGTGCCTGCGTGGATTTTGGTCGACGGTCGCGAGCGCCAGAGCGATGACGGTGAGCCGAGCCGTACGAGCGGTATGCCCACTCTCGAGGTGCTTCGCGGTGCGGCTCTCAAAAACGTATGCTGTGTGGTGACGCGTTATTTTGGCGGCACGCTGCTGGGGCCGGGCGGTCTGGTGCGTGCCTATACGGCAGCGACGCAGGCGGCGGTTGCGGCTGCGCAGGAAGCCGGGCAGATCGTTGAGATGACGAGCGTCGTGCCCGTTGACGTGCATGTTGCCTATCCGCAGTATGAGCAGGTGCTTCGTTTGGCGCAGGACTCAGGTGCCAAGGTTTCGGACACTGACTACGAGGACGCCGTGACACTTCACTTGGTGTTCTGTTAAGGGGTCGGCGGTAGATTGCCACCCAAGTCTTCCGTTAGCTATTGAGTTGTTGCGGCATAAAAAAACGCCGACATCCCGCCTCGGGGAGGAGGCGGGAACGCGCCGAGTAGACGGAGGGGTGCGGAGCGCGGTCGCGTCTCGACTGACGACGTTGCCCATCGACGTGACTATTGTAACGCATGGGCGGTTCTTGGTTTATCGTGTCGAGCTCGCCTGTCGTGTCATCGCTTGCGGTGGCGGTGTGCTACACTCTTGCACTGCTGAGTGGGCCAGACGGTCGCGCGATGTACTGCTTGCAGTGCGCGTGAGGAAAGTCCGGGCTCCAGAGGGCGGGATGCCGGCTAACGGCCGGGCGGAGTGATCCGACGGAAAGCGCCGCAGAAAAGAAGACTCCCACCTGCGCCGCAAGGCGTAAAGGGAAAAGCTGAAACGGTGGTGTAAGAGACCACCAGCGTCGTGGCAACACGGCGGCTTGGCAAGCCCCATCCGGAGCAAGCGCGAATAGGAACGCTATGGGCCGGCCCGGTCCGCGTTCGGGTAGCGTGCGTGGAGCTGCACGGTAACGTGCAGACAAGATAAATGACCGTTCACGACAGAACCCGGCTTATCGGCCCACTCAGCACTTTGTTGACGCTGCGAACCCGTCAGCGCGGCAATCTGCCTTTCAAGCCTTCGGGCATGACCAAAAGGTCAATGCCCTCGGCTTTCAAGGCACCTTGCTCGCGCTGGCGGGTGCTCGCTTTCGTTGACGGAATCATCGGCATTTCCGTTCTTGTTAGCGAGGGTACCAGTGCTGCCTTTGCCGTATTATTGAGGCTGTTTGTTGCTTTGCTTTTGTTTGAGGGGCTTTGTTGGACAGCTATTTTACTTTGCAATCGAATATTGAGGCTACGGGCGAGTTTGTCGACCGCAAGAGTCGGTTTATTGCCCAGCTGGTCCATATTGAGTCCGAGGACGAGGCAAACGCCTTTATCGAGATGGTTCGCAAGCGTCACTACGATGCTCGTCATAATGTGCCTGCGTGGATTTTGGTCGACGGTCGCGAGCGCCAGAGCGATGACGGTGAGCCGAGCCGTACGAGCGGTATGCCCACTCTCGAGGTGCTTCGCGGTGCGGCTCTCAAAAACGTATGCTGTGTGGTGACGCGTTATTTTGGCGGCACGCTGCTGGGGCCGGGCGGTCTGGTGCGTGCCTATACGGCAGCGACGCAGGCGGCGGTTGCGGCTGCGCAGGAAGCCGGGCAGATCGTTGAGATGACGAGCGTCGTGCCCGTTGACGTGCATGTTGCCTATCCGCAGTATGAGCAGGTGCTTCGTTTGGCGCAGGACTCAGGTGCCAAGGTTTCGGACACTGACTACGAGGACGCCGTGACACTTCACTTGGTGTTTAAGGCGGGGGAGCAGGAGCCGTTTTGCACTAAGATACGCGAGCTTATGGCTGGCCGCGAGGATATTGAGGTCGGCGCCTCCGAATTTGCCGAGTTTTAACGGCGACGGCCGGCGTGCCATGGGATATCCCAGGCGCGCCGGCCGTCTTTTTCCTGGTGCCATTATTTATTTGGCGAGCTGCCTCAATACGTCGCAGGCGATCTCGACGGCATCGTCGATGCAGCCGGGGCAGCTGCGGAGCGGACCCTGGTCCGAGCCGACGCCCTTGAGCGTACCGCAGATGGTCGTCGTGTTCTTCTCGCCAAAGCGCTTGGCGATCTCGCGCGACAGCTTGTAGGTCTGCCCCTTGGTCTTGGGGTTTTCCATGCCGTCGCTCATCACAAAGCCCATGATGGCCACGGCGCCCGAGATGGCGCCACAGGTCTCGGTCATGCCGCCCATACCGGCGCCGAAGCCCTCGGTGAGGGTAAAGGCGGTTTCGGGGTCGAGTCCGACGGCGGGTGCGAGCGTGCAGGCGACGGCCTGTGCGCAGTTAAAGCCGCGGGCGTGATATTCGGCAGCCTGGGCCTGGCTGGTGGCGGTGTCGAGCTGGGTGGTATCGATCTGCTTCATCGGTGTCTCCTTGATTGCGGTTTACCCGCCTATGGTACCCTTGCCGGCGCATTTGTTCATTGAGACCCCAACGTATATCTCATTGTTTTTTCGCCTTCGAACACAACCTTTAAGATTTGGGACAAATAGCCCTGACAAATTCGTCCCATAACCTATCTGCGGGATGGGTTGAGAGGGGTGCGGGGTAGCGGTATCGTGAACCGAATAAAATAAAACCCAAGTAAGGGAGTTGGATATGAGCGAGCAGACCATCGGTACGACGTGTGTTCAGGGCGGTTATCGCCCGGGCGATGCAGAGCCGCGTCAGGTGCCTATCTACCAGTCAACCACGTGGAAGTACGACACGTCCGAGCACATGGGCAAGCTGTTTGACCTGGAGGAGTCGGGCTACTTCTACAGCCGTCTGCAGAATCCCACCTGTGACCTCGTTGCCGCCAAGATCTGCGAGATGGAGGGCGGCACCGCTGCGATGCTCACGAGCTCGGGCATGGCCGCGAACTTCCTTGCCATCTTTAACGTTGCCGGTGCCGGTGATCACGTGGTCGCAAGCTCTGCCATCTACGGCGGCACCTACAACCTGCTCGCCCACACCATGGGCCGTATGGGTGTCACCTGCACGTTTGTTGCCCCCGACTGCACCGACGAGGAGCTCGAGGCTGCCTTCCAGCCCAACACCAAGCTCGTCTTTGGCGAGACCATCGCCAATCCCGCCCTCGCCGTGCTCGACATTGAGCGTTTTGCCAAGGCCGCGCACGACCACGGCGTGCCGCTGATGGTCGACAACACCTTCCCGACGCCCGTGATGTGCCGTCCCTTTGAGTGGGGCGCCGACATCGTCACGCACTCTACCACTAAGTACATGGATGGGCATGCGGCCTACCTGGGTGGCGTGATCGTCGATCACGGCCAGTTTGATTGGATGGCCCATGCGGACAAGTTCCCGGGTCTCACCACGCCCGACGAGAGCTACCACGGCGTGACGTATGCCGAGAAGTTCGGTCGCGAGGGTGCCTTCATTACCAAGGCCACCGCGCAGCTCATGCGCGACCTTGGCCCCATGCAGAACCCGCAGGCGGCGTTCTTCCTGAACAGCTCGCTCGAGAGCCTGCACGTGCGCATGCCGCGTCATTGCGAGAACGGACTGGCGGTCGCCAAGTTCCTGCAGAGCCACCCCAAGGTGCGCTTTGTGAGCTATCCGGGCCTGGAAGGCGACAAATACTACGACATGGCTCAGAAGTACATGCCCAACGGTACGTGCGGCGTTGTGAGCTTTGGCTTTACCGGTGGTCGTGCGGCGGCCGAGACCTTTATGAAGAGCCTCAAGCTCGCCCAGATTGCCACGCATGTAGCCGATGCGCGCACCTGCTGCCTGCATCCGGCAAACGCCACGCATCGCCAGATGAACGATGAGGAGCTCATTGCCTGCGGTATCTCCGCCGATATGGTGCGCCTGTCGTGCGGCTTGGAGGACACGGCCGATCTGATTGCCGACCTTGAGCAGGCGCTCGAGCAGTGCTAGGCTAGCGTGCGTGCGAGGCGTGGGACGGCTTTTCGGCTGACGACGTCCTCATAGTTCCGATTCCGTAGGCGGGACCCCGATCGTGACCGTTTGTAGGCGATTGGGGGCCCGTTTTTGCGTTGCACGATAGAAAGGATATATATGGAGAAAACTGCCGAGCAGCTGCGCCGCGAACACATTGCCCTGGAGGGCGACACCCACGGTAAGAATAAATGGGCGATTCTGTTCACCGTGCTCGTCATGACCTTTATGGCGTGTCTGGATGCGAGCATCGTGACGGTGGCGCTTCCGGTGATGCAAAAGGAGCTGGGTGTGGGTCTCGACCGCATTCAGCTCGTGAGCTCGGCGTATCTGCTCGCGACGTGCGTCGCCATGCTGCCGTTTGGCCGCTTGGGCGATGTGCGCGGCAAGGTGAATGTGTTCCAGCTTGGTGTGATCGTCTTTTCGGGTGGCTCGCTGCTTTGCGGGCTTTCGGCTTCGCTCGAGGTGCTTATCTTGGCGCGTATCGTGCAGGGCATTGGCTGTGCCGCCGCGATGGCCAACAATATGGGCATCATCACCGAGTCGTTTCCGGCGCGTGAGCGCGGTCGTGCCATGGGCATTCTGGCGACCTTTGTGGCTCTTGGCATGATGTGCGGCCCCGTGCTCGGCGGCGTACTCGTGGCAAGTTTTCCCTGGGAGATCATCTTCCTCATCAACCTTCCCATTGGCGTCATCTCGTTTATCGTGGGACTCTACACGCTGCCGCATGTCAAGCCGGAGGCTGGCGAACGCCCTATGCCGTTGACAGAGGCGGCGCGTCGCTGCTTTGCGAGCTCGGCTTTCACGATTAACCTGGCTTGCATGCTTATCGTGTTCGTGGGTATCGGTGCCTCCGAGTTTGTGCTGCCGTTCTACTTTCAGGATGCCCATGGCTTTAGCTCCGATATCTCCGGCCTGTTGTTTTTGGCGATGCCGGTCGTGAATGCCTTTGTGGGCCCGCTTTCGGGCTCGGTGTCCGACCGTGTTGGTTGTGAAGCGCCCACGGCCGTTGGCCTGGGCGTGTACGTGTGCGGTCTCTTTGCGGTGAGCACGCTTGACGAGCACTCTTCCATCTTGATGATCGTGTGCTGCGTCGCGTTTATGTCGTGCGGCACGTCAATCTTCCAGAGTCCCAATAATTCGCTGTATATGGGTTCGGCTCCGCGTGAGGCGCTTGGCTTTGCGGGCAGCTTGGGCAGCTTGGCGCGCTATGCGGGCATAGCGCTGGGTATTACGGCGGCGTCGCGCATCCTGTATGGACAGACGAGCGCGGTAATGGGTAAGACGGTCACGAGCTATGTGGCGGGCCGTCCGGATGTGTTCCTCTTTGGCTTCCGTTTGGTATTCTACGTGCTGATGGCCGTTGCTACCGTGGGCTTTGCGCTCACATTGGTACGTTTGGTGAGGACGCGCATCCGGCATTAGCGTGTTCGCGAGTCGCCTGCCAAGAATCACGCCCATCTACTACGTTTGACCGCGCCACCCCAACCATAGCGCAATTGGTAAATACAAAAGTGCAGGTAGATGACTTACTGATTTTTGGAAATCAGGGGTATGGACAGGGGTGCGCGGTCAAACGTAGTAGATGGGCCGTTTTTGTGGCGCGCTCCCTCCGCTGATCCGTGGGAGACGAAGGAAAGCGGGGCATTTTGGCCCTGCGAAGCCCTCTGGGTGAGCCTGTGGGAGGCAGTCTTCTCAAAACCATGCCGGTTTACGGCGATGATTCGCCATATGGCCACCACACGTCCTTTTTTGGAAACATTCCGAGTCGTCTACCTGCGGTTTTGTTTTCTAGAATTCGGGCGTGGTCGAGAGTCCGCGATTCATCGACGTAAACCGGCATAGTTTTGAAATGGCAGTAAATCGATAACAGGCATATTCGCTCGCAAAGGCAGCTATCGCCTCTCGGGGAGTAGCTAAAAGGGCCCCGTCCCAAATTGACTGGTCTTGCGGCTTTATGGTGCGACGAGGCTTGTGGGGCGGGCGGGGGTCGGTACGTGGTAGACTATCGTGCAACGTTTGTTCATCGCGCGGAATCATTGCCGCGAGAAAGGGTTGCGCCATGCAGGAGCTTGAGGATCGTATTCGCCATGACGGCATCGTAAAGGCCGGTAACGTCCTTAAGGTTGATGCCTTCCTCAACCACCAGTGCGACGTTGAGCTGTTCGACCACATGGGCGCCGAGTGGGCCCGTTTGTTCAAGGATGTCGAGATCAACAAGATCCTGACGATTGAGGCTTCGGGCATTGGCATGGCCTGCATCGCGGCTCAGCATTTTGGCGGTGTGCCGGTGGTCTTTGCCAAGAAGGCGCAGTCCATCAACCTCGACGGCGAGCAGTATGCCACGACCATCTACTCCTTTACCAAGCAAAAGGAGTATCCGGTCATCGTTGGCAAGCGTTTCCTGTCCGAGGGCGACAAGGTCCTGATCATCGACGACTTCTTGGCCAACGGCTGCGCGCTCGAGGGTCTCATCAAGATCTGCGAGGCTGCGGGTGCCGAGGTGTCCGGTATTGGCATTGCCGTGGAGAAGGGCTTCCAGGGCGGCGGCGATAAGCTCCGCGAGCGCGGCTTCCGCGTCGAGAGCCTGGCTCGTATCGCCGATATGGACTGTGAGACCGGCGAGATCACCTTCGCCTAGGCGCGCAACACAAGCGATTGGTATGCGATGTGACAAAGGGACTTTCCCTTTGTCACATTTTTTGTTCAAGACTTTAGTCTGCTGGGCGCGCAGCGGCCAGCTTCAACCCACCCGCTATGCGGGTGGAGACAAAC
>CAKUGR010000012.1 GCA_934654775.1 uncultured Collinsella sp. | reverse complement strand
GGGCCTCGGGGGCGTTCGGCTAGCTGCGGGAACGGTCTATCCGCTCAACGTGTTCGGCTGAGATCGGAAATCAACCAAATTCGTGGGTTCAAGCCAAGCAAAAGTAAGCAAAGCAATCGACAAACCTGCAGCTAAACCACCATTTACCTCTTAATCCACGAAGTCACAGGACGGCAGATAAGTCGCGCGTTGTTGTAGGCCATGTCAAGCGAGAGGCAGGTGCGCGCGGCATAGAACCCATCCTCGCGCTGGATGGTCAGCGCCAGCTCGGGCTTGTCGCCGGTCAGGCACAGCGGCAGCAGCAGCTGGATCCGACCACCGTAGAACTGCGGGACGGCGAGCGTGTAGTTGGCGGCGGCACGGCGAGCGGCCTCGACAACGGCGCCCTCAAAGGCGCGGCGCAGCAGCAGCGAGTTGTCCTCCCCCATCAGACTTGCGGGAATGCGCGTGAGGTTTTCCTCGTCGCCCAGGATATGGTCGATGTTGGAGCGGATCGGCAGGCGGTAGTCAAAGACCAGCTCGGAGGGGTCCTCGGCAAAACGCACGCGGCACGGCAGGTACTCAAACGAAACCAGCATGGGGTCGCTTTCCTTAAAGAAGCCCTTCAAAAACCAGCGCTGGCGCGCGTCGGGCTTGGTGTTGGGTTCAAACAGACCGTAGATGGTCTCGTAGCGGCGCGTGTACAGGCCGGTGTTGAACAGGCAGCGGTCGTCGTCGAATACCAGCGGCAGGTTGGACGGCGCGGTCTGGTCCACGTCGCGTTCGGTCAAAAACACCGCGCGACTAAACGAGAACGACAGGTAGTTTTTGAGGATGCGGTTGCCGGGACCCCAGTCCTCGGGGTCAGCGAGGTCGGCCAGGCGGTCATAGCAGGGTTCGGGGCAAAATGCAAAGTCGTATACATTGCTGCACAGGGTGCTGGGGATCTCCATGTGGCATCCAATCTAAGAAATAGCCATCTGGCGGACGGTTTGATTCTATACGTGCTGGGAGTCCTTTGGGGCAGCGTGGACGGCGACAAAGGCTCTCTTGTTTAGGATGCAACGACCTTATAGCGACAGCGCAGCGCTGCCAGACCGGTGTCGCTATATTGAACCAGCCCATCGTTTTGCAGACGTCCAAGAACGATGCCCGGATCGCGATTAATCTCTGTGGCGAAGGATTTTATTGATGAAATGCCAAAATCGCCCTGTTTAACAAACATGGAATAAAGATTGGGATCGATAAGGGAATTTGATGCAAATCTATCGGCTCGCTCTTCCCTTTCGCCTGTATCGCCATCAAGGGAAATCCCCAGGTCATCATTCAAGATATGACCAGCCTCATGAAGCATCGTAAACCAGAAAGAATCGGCGTAGAGCCGGCGATCGTTGACCATGAGCAGAACGTTTGACCCAATCTTTTTTGTGGCCCCATTGGTTTTCGACCCAGTGAGATTTGGCAGCACAACCAGAATTACGCCAGCGTCGCGGAACGCTTCACGCACTAAGGGGTAAAAACCGCCATGATTGGTTGTTTGCGTGAGGGCGTAGTCGACTGCGGCCTCGAACTTAGATTTATTGAACTTTGGCGCGTCGACTCGGCGCGCCTCGTTAATTGCAATCTGTACCATTGCGTTTGCTTTTGCGACCGTGCGGGTGTCTGCGCTGTCTTGCGAGCTTCTAAAGCTAACGGATAAATCGGGTTTGGTGAGAACAGTTAACGAGGCGACCTCTAAAAAGCTGCGTACTGCCTTAACTTGTGCTTCGAGCTGTTGGGGAAGATCGGGCAGGCCAAAATTATCCCTGAAGTAGCTGTAGCCAATTTGTCTGAGGATAAACTGCTCGTTTTCCAGCAACTTAGCCGAGTCAATTTCAATAAGGACGGCATCATAGGCATTTTGAAGGTTGACCCAATAGTAAAGACTGGTGCCAAGCATTCTTGACAGCTTGGAGGCCATTTCGGGTGAAAGACGCTGCTGTCCGTTAATTAATTTACTTAGATTTTTGGGAGTTGTATCCAGGCGTTTTGCAAAATCCTGTTGAGTAAGACCGCTATCCTCGACGATCTCCTCGATGTAATACCCTGGATGGAAGGCAACTTTGTCCTTGTACTCTACGTAGTTACTCATAATGCTTACTTGCCTCCTCAATACCAACTACCCTAACGATATCGGCAATTTCATCGATGTTGCACGGTATAAAAGGATTGCCCTCGTCGTCCAATGGCTGGATTATCAAACGCCACGGGCTGCGCCTTCCTTTGACATCGATAGCGAAATACCCATCCAGCTTCTTTCTTCCACGATCGTTGAGCTTATGAAAATGCAATTGCTTTTGAACGATGATGTCCTTTATCGTTACGGCCTGCTTAAACATGTTGATCCGAGCAAGAAGGCCGCGTGCAACGGCATCATCGCCTCCTACCAACTTTTTTGCCGCTGTTAGATCGGTGCACTGCTTTTCGACCTTTTTCGATGAGAAGACTACTTCCAAACGAGTACCGCCTAAAGAGATTACCTTATAGGTAATTTAGTTTAGCATGTAATCTTGTTCTTTCATAGTTCGCGGATTGCAATTACGGACCGATTTTCATGTGCCGAGATATAAAAATGGCGAGGTACGTACCTCGCCTGTTTGACACTTCCGAGACAATCGCCTCTTCGGTAATTGAATTCTCTCACATTTCAGGTGCTTTTAGGACTGCATTGATAAGATCAACTGCGTTGTCGAATCGACCGGGCTTTCCCGTGGCAAAGAATGCATCGCCTTCGTGGATGGCTTCCAAACTCTCCGCGTTGGGTCCATCGGGTGGATCAAGCAGCGGGATGGGATCCGCAAGCTCCCTTTCCTGTTCGTGACGTATCATAGATGCGCACCTCATCCTTCTTAACGTTCTTGCGAAAAGCCGGTCGCATGTACTCGGGCGGGTTGGTAACGATGTCGACCTTTCGCCCGAGCGCCTCTTCGAGCTCCAGAGAAAGCTCGTATAGCGTGCCGAACGTCATGGTGCCGCCGCAAACAAGGCGCAGGTCAATGTCGCTATCGGGCGTTTGCTCGCCGCGGGCGAACGAGCCAAATAGATACGCTTCTCGGACGTCGTAGCGAAGCAGCACGCGGTAGGCGGCGGAAGATATGTCGGCAAGCGTAATCATGGGCCGATTATAACTTGGCATGTGCATGAAAGACAATTTCACGTCGCTGGTGTGGGTGCCACGGAGGGAGAAAAACCGGAAGTATGCGGCAAATCTCAGACATGTCGAACACACGACGGTAGGGCAACGCTTCTACCGGCGGTTTCTTTGCGCGAAATAGGTGGTGTGGTCGAGGGTTCCGGAATTTGCCGCATACTTCCGTTTTGCGAATCCGGAAGTGCGGGAAAAACCGAGATCTGCCGACCAGACCCCGGTTTTGCGCTTCAGCGACCTGCGGTTTTGCTGATAAAAATTGAGTTGCGCTCGGAGATTTTCGTTTTTACCCCGCACTTCCGGAAAACAGAACGTTATTACTGCGACATGCGGTCTCCGAAAGCGTCGTCCCCAACGGGTAGGCTCACATTTCATCTCTTCCGTCAACGTGCGGTCAATGTCATTGAAAAATAGAGTCGCCTTCAAAAAAAGCGATTGAAGGCGAGTTCTCCACGAGCGTTATTTAGATTGCACTGGTCGAGCCCTACCGGCAATGCAGCAAGCATGGGAACATAAGAGTCCTGGTCGACTCCCCAAATGATTGGTGTAAGTCCGTAGTTTTTGCAAGCCTCGATAGATTCGGGTGGGACGACACCGTCCTTGGTGTTGGTGGAGTTTAGAAAAACGACCCCTTCGCAATCGTTGCGCGCCGACTTGATATCTTCCCATCCAAATAGCGCGTTTTGGATACCTTGTTTGTCGGGGTTATTAACAGTTTTAATAAGGCGCATGGGTCTTCTCTTATTTTTGCCGATTGCATAGTCAAATTTGAACGAAAGACCGGATCGGCCCTGAAAGGAGGGACCGGGAACATAAGGGATTTCATTATCAAGTAGCCAATTGCCGACATCTTCGGTGAAAAGATTTCTCACGCTGCTTTGAGAGAGCAAGAACATATCGTCTACAGAGGCCATGGCCTGAAGAAGCATGTTCATCTTCATAGGAAGATCTGCTGCGGAAGCCGTAATGCACAGCTCGCCTTCTTCTTCCTTTACTGAAAAACCGGAAAGAATCGAATTGAGCTTATCGATTCTTTGACCTGTCATGGAGAAACCAGATAATTCGAGATCATTGATAGTTTCTCCTAGGTCAGAAATGACGTAGCCGCCCGACGGGTCATCGCCAAGGTAAACCCGCATGCAATCGTTGTTTCGATTAAGCATGGGTGTGGAAATGCAAACGCCATTACCCTGCTGGACTGGCACCATATTTACTTCTACGAACTTGGCGTAAGCGCTGATAAAACCGCGAGCCTGTTCTACATTCATCTCACACCCCCAGAGATAGCTTAATTAAGATGTATTCGCAAGCTGTTGAATCCATATCGTTCCAACTGAAGGTATTCACGGCAGCTCCAATCCTCATCGCAAATGCCCCATATCTAACGTTATGGCAAATGCCCGTCGGGACAGATAGTTGACTGTCTTTCATCTAACTGGCTACAGCAACTCCTTCCCATAAGTATAGAACATATGTTTGTATATTGCCATACACGGTTGCCTTAAAAGCTGAAAATGGACACCGGACAATTGAGGTGCGAACCACACGGGTGTTCAGGCCTTGCAGGATCCTGCAGTCTCGAAAGGCGCAAGCTGAGCATCCACCGATCGGAAGCGTACATGGCTAGTGCGCTAACAGAGCGTGAAAAATAAACAACGCTCTCTTGACGAAAGCGTTTGCCCTAATAGTTTCCACTGAGTATTTGTATTGTGGCCGGGTATGCTGCGCAACCTTAGCAGCGTACGGCGGCGAGGAGTACTGTTCCTAGCAGGAATAATGCTGCGGATGCGGCAATCCAGTTGGTGTCGGCGGTCTTGGGAAGTGATGAGGACGTCGCGGTTGCGGCATTGGGCTTGGAAGCCTTGGCGGCCGTGGTCTTTGTCACCGTCGTCGTGGTTGTCGTCTTTGTCGCGACCGCGGGCTTTACCGTGGGATGCGTCGCCTGTTCCGCAGAGGCCCCTCCAATAGTAGGGTCAACATCGGCGGAGGGCTCGCCGCTGGGCGTGTCGGTCTCCCCCACCGGGACGGCAGCGCTCTCGGGCTCAATGACCACATGCATCGCCGTCGTCCCGTCGGCATTCACCACGCCGCCCGCACCAAAGGCCCCGCCCGCAGGCGCCACAAAGCGTGCGGATGCAAGCGACCCGCCCAGGCAGGCGACGCCGCCGTCGGCGCCCGACGCATCCAGCCAGGACGCAACGACGGTAAGCTGCCCGGCCGCGCCGCCGCCGGCAGCCCCGCCCAGCAGGCACACACCATAGGCGCGCACGCCCGCCCCGGAGCCCGCGCCCGCGGCGACAACGCGCCCACCGCCGTGAGCGGCAAGACCGTCCGCGATCACGCCGGCCACCCGCGCGTCCGCGATGCCGGCGCCGTCGGTCCGCGCGTCAACCTTGCAGCCGTCCACCGCGAACGTCCCCGACATGTAGATCCCGCACTGCGAGCCCGTGGCCACCAGCGACCCGGTGCCGCGGAGCGTCAGATCGCCCCACACCTCCATGCCGCAACGCGAGATGTCCACGTCGGGCGCGCTCGTCTCGACAACAGTGTTCTGCCCGGTCAGCGTCACCACCAGGTCGCCGTCGGCGCCGATGGCCTCGCCCCTGTAGCCGTTAAGCTCCAGGTGGTCGGCATCGGTCCAGGCCCACCCGGGGCCCGACGCGCCCGGCTCATAGTACGTCGCGCCCGCAATGATGAGGCTCTCCGCACCCGCGGCATAGGAAGGCCCACCCAGCAAAACGCATAGGCAGGCCATGGCAGTAAACAGGATGTAGTGACGGCTAGTGTGGAACGCGGCAGCAAACATAACCGCTCCGATCTTCGCAAGAGCCAATGGAAACTGTGCCAGAAAACTACCTGGTAGCAGCAGTTATTAGTGTAGCGAGATCGGGCGAGTGGCGAACGAATTGCCTGTAAACGAACCCCGAAATTAGGTGTAAATCGTTTTGCCAGTCGGTGAAAGGAGAAGGTAGCCGGTACCAATTGATTGTCGATACGAGTTCTAATCATCTCAAAGCTGAAATTGATCGCATTAAGCCCGTGAGTTAGATGGGGTCCAATCCAAAAGCTTTTCATATAGTTGCCCAGGCTTATTCCATAGGTCGATCAAAGATTCATCATGGTTCAGCCTGATAATGACCGAGTACTCTTGTTTAAACTTTTTTACAGCAAATTTGCTTTTGCCTTTACAGAGCAGGTATTCCTCTAGGCCCTCAAGAGCAATCTTGCGCTTTACTGAACCAATTTTTTGAGCTGAATCTTCTCTCGAAAGACCCCATGATTTTTGAATTGCCGCGATCATTTTGTCTTCATTTACAGAAGCGTCAATTAAGGCGCGAATTGTATTTTCTATTCCAATCTCAATACCCTGGTCAAATGCTTCGATGCACTCATCACTAATTATGCCATTCAGGACTTCGCTACATGTTTCAGTTACCACCGTAAAGCCCCTGTTAAATAAATCAAATAGCATGTCTCTCGCCGCTGCCAAGTCCATCGCCTCCATATCGACGTTAATATCTGGTTTTCCATTTAGGCAAGTCCTATATTTCAATAAAGCTGATTTCCAACTAAATCAGCCCAAGTCTTCCGGCTTTCTTCTTGATCTCCATAAGCACTATCTCTTTCTCAGAGTCATCTTCACGGCACTGATCGATGTAGTAACCAGGGTCAGATGCTATATCCTCCGCCAGCCATGAGCCCCAGGTTTTGGCGGCTGCAACAATTCGGGGCAAATCGCATGCATACAGCCGCGGCAAGACGCTCCGGTCCTTTACTGAGTTTTTACTGAGCAGCTTTTTAAGAATTCTCCTTCTGGAATTCCAGTTACCGCCATCTAGGTATTCATAAACCGCATTAAGAGGTCCAATTAACTCATGTTCAGTTAATTCAATAATGGTTGGGTTTTCATAGTTGATTTCGCTGATGGTGTCACTATCGACAGCAATGGGAAAAGAATCTTCATTAAATTCCTTTAGCTTGCACATGGCGCTTAACAGCTCGTCGGAAGATAGGTGGGCCCTAAATAACAATCCATTAGCAAACTCAGTCACATCAGAATTTCTATTTGATAAATCATTGGGCATTTCGCTGATATCTCCCAACCCCATGAATCTATCGAAAAGGTTTAGATCGCGAGATGCACGATCAACATTTTCGAGCTTCAAAATATAAACAGCATTTCTATACGTCTTTACAACTTTTTGGTTGAGAATGAGTTCGCGAAGCAATGCCCGCCCCATTACATTGAGCTCATCGACAGAATTAATTGGATGAAGCATATCCAGGTCAACGGTTTCAGCTGTTGGATCGAGTCGCGCGACTATTGTGTTGGCAAGAATGTCGACGTCAGCAGATTGCTGCCATGACTCAATTCCTCGACAAAGCCCGTTAAACACAAAGGATGCAAACTGTGTAGCGGTGTACTCCGTAGGTTCCATGGCGTTTAAATACGAGGCCAGGGCCTCTTCAGAAGAAGTGATCCTTGCATAGACAACAGGGTAAACCTCATCGAGGGTGTCAAGCGTTGGCACTCGGCTAGTTTTGCATGCGAACAACAAATTGGCTCGTGTAACATCATAGTTTCCAAGGTCAACAACGGACATTCCGAGCTGTTCACCAAGAGAACTTAGGTCACGGATGGTGATTGCGCAGCGCTTGAGATAGTTTGCAATCTTGATGCCCCTGCTTTGATTTACGACTATGCCAGCAATTGACATCAACTCGATATTATATGAAAGCCAAGATGAGCTTGACTTACAAGAATAAGGGGTTTCTGGATTCATGTTCGCAAGGGCGTAGGACATAAGCTCATACTGAGATCGCTGCGAACATGTGTCTTTTGATGAATCGACAAGGATGTCGAAAGCGCGTTCAGTTTGGGCAAGCAGCGCCCTAATGAGTGTCTGCACTTGGCTCCGGTTGTTTGGATAGCCCTCAAGCAAGCGCTCTATAAGCTGCTTACCGGATCCAGGATAATTGTCGATTATCCCATCAACCATTGTGGTAATAGCATCTTGAGTATCGGCAGATAACTCTACATTCTTTCTGTTCAGAACATAAGTGAATAGATGGCGGTTGAAGCAGCAAGATTTACCTAAATGCGTAGTCGGAATGATCTTTAAGACGGCATGACAGTCGTCGTTATCCAACACATAATCAAGATCCTGAACGCCGCGCTGATAACAGTGATAGACAAAATTAACAACACGGGGCTTTGCATCGGAAGGATATTTGGAAATATAAAGATCGAAATCCTTCCTAATGAAGCCTTCAAGGACTAATTCAGATACAAGTCCATCTCCCATTATTTGCTTAACAATTGAAGAAAACGATACCAGGGAGCCTTCTTCAGCATTAATGGCTGGACATGATAATTCGGGGTTAGAGTAAAAATCGGAAATCCGTACAGATTCAATTCTCATGTCAAAATTGATAATCGAAATATTGTTAATCCCTACATTCAAGACTTCTCTCATCCCAATGTCTGGAATATCTACGTTCAACAGATCAAGAAGCTCTTTTTTAGATAGCTTTACACCGGCACCACCATTTAAATGACTTTGACCAATATAAAGGTAATCCTCAGGGCGAAGTGAGAAGAATTGATTCCAAAAAGCAGGGGTAAAAATATTTTTTGCGTTTTTGTCGTTAGTATAAAAATAATCTGAGTCAGTTGTTAACTGCGCAATTGAACTAACGCGTTTATCGAGTGCGTCTTTAAGCTCCCTGCCAAGAGCCTTGGCAATATCATCCAATACCCCATTATGTTCATTGCAGTGCTGGAGTAGCATTTTTGCAGCCGAAAGCTGCTCGACAGCACGGTTAATCCCCCTTTGGTGGATGTCATACAGCTCATTCAGCTTTCCCTTATGAATACGAAGGTCTTCATATTCCAGAGGATACAAATTCTTATAGATTGCAATTGCTAGCATTCCAGTACAGGTTAGCCCCAATGAAGAGGGCTTATCGAATGACGGGGCACCCATCTCTTGAACCATAACCAAATAGTCGTTACGAATGCTAATCATCAAGCGCATATCCGCAATATAGGGAGCCGCAAGCAAAAGCAGATCGGAAAAACGCTGACCTTCTTTTGTGGACTTGGCTTGCTCTAGCTCCGTCTCAAATACCTTGGCGACCATCTCGTTGGCATTAAACTTCGAAATGAATGGGACAACAGAAATTATCATGTCAAAGAATTTCACGCGTCCCGAACCGAGAACTTCCCTAGAGTCTTCGGTTGGCTCCTTCTTTAATGCGAATATGCTGTCTTTTACGGCATATACAAAGCTAACAACTTTATTGCCCTCTTTGCCAACAATGCCAGGCGCCATATTTAAAAGATCGTTCAGCTTTCGAAGCTCTTCGAAAATAGCAAGGTTATCGAAACGATCAATATCTTCGAAAATCACTGTGTCGAAGCCGTTCGCTTCAAACAGGTAAATAAGCTCGTCTCTATATTTATTGAAATATGAGGCGTAATCTTCGTCCGCGGCAATGGATAATGTAATTCCCGAGGCAGAAATTGACTTAATGCGCGCCTTATCAAAAACCCAGAGGACGTATCCACATATGAGCGAAATAGCAGAATAGAACGCCACTAATAATAAGATAGTGAGCGACATAACCATTTGGAGTCGTTTTTTGCTAGCATCAGCCATAAAAGTAAGGCACGACGCAAATGTGAGAGTTTTTGAAAAATGAAATATCAAAGCACCTATAAGAGCGAAAAAGATAATTAGAGAGACGGGCATTGCCGATTTAACCTTGCACCACAACGAAGTGTTGTGTATTTGATTAAAGGAAGACTTAGGCGCTTTAGTAGGGTCTCCTTGATAGAGAAGTTGGCCTAAAATCTCACGCTCAAGCAATGTTGTTATCGAAGAATCCGCACTGTCCCCTTGCCGATATAGATCGGCATTAAAAGTTGCCAAGCTGACTTTAGCGACAGAGTGGCCATCCTCCTTAGCCTCTTTAACAAATTGTTCCAGAATGCTACTTTTGCCGCTTCCATAAGATCCAGAAAGAGCCACACTCTTACAATTCTGCTCATAAAGTGCATTCCTAAGACGATCAACGTATCGTCTATGCTGGCTCTCATCGTACTTTGGAGTCATTGGTTTCAGCTCGCATGCATTATCGTCGGACGATAGTTGAGATTTGTCTGAAATGCTCAAGTTGAATCAAACCTTCCGATGAAGAGCCACCGTTTCTCAATGCGTGGGCTGTAATTGCTTGCCATAAAGTGTTGTTGCCGATGTAATAGACACACAATGGCAGTCACTTAATTGAATTCAATGGTATCAACTTGGAGACAGGTAGCGGAACGTAGTATTAACTTAGACAATCGAGCAGAGATATATTTTCCTTAAAAGGGATGAGGGTCTATCGGCGTTAGCCGATAGACCCTCATCCTCAACACAGTTAAATTTACGAAAGGCGATACGCGCCCGACTAGAGCAGCCGCCCTCCCCTAGCCCCGCTTAAACAGATCCCTCGTGTAGACCTTGTCCGCCACGTCCGCGAGCTCGTCGCTCCAGCGGTTGGCGACGATCACGTCGTAGCCGGCCTTGAAGGCCTCAAGGTCGTGGGTCACCTCGGAGCCGAAGAACTCCGGCGCGTCCAGCGTGGGCTCGTAGACCACGACGGGCACGCCCTTGGCCTTCACGCGCTTCATGACGCCCTGGATGGAGCTCGCGCGGAAGTTGTCGGAGTTGGACTTCATCGTCAGGCGGTACACGCCCACGACCGGCTTCTCCTTGCCGGCGTACACGCGGTCCCAAACCATCTGCAGCACCTCGTCTGCCACGAAGTCCTTGCGGGTGCGGTTGGCGTCCACGATGGCCCAGATCAGGTTCTGCGGCACGTCCCTGTAGTTCACCATCAGCTGCTTGGCGTCCTTGGGCAGGCAGTAGCCGCCGTAGCCGAAGCTGAAAGTGATAAGGAAGCATCTAGATCAGCAACAGCACTGTTAAATGTGACCGTTAATTAAATCCAAGTTGAAACGAAATCCGCTGCAGCGGAATAAACCGGATCGTTGAGATCAGGATAATTTTCAAATACAACATTTACCCAGTCTGGTCCGTGCGAGCTAACGTCGGGGATGAAATTCTCAAGTTCGCCTACTGGAACGGGGTAAATTTTTTTGCTGTTCAGGTACTGCTCAATAATTTCATAGCTATGTCGTGAATCCCCCCTAAAAGCGGCCTTCCCATAGTTTTTAACCGTGCTCCAAGCAGAATCTGTTGCCAAGATTGCCGTTATTTTTCCGCGAAGTTTAGAAGTGACAACTTCCGATTTGCATTCAGCGAACAATGCATCAATTTCCGCCCTAGCGGAAACACAAGTCACATCTCTGCAGTCTGCCCTTAAAAACTCGTTAAGCTTGATCCACTCTTCCTTAATGTCATCCCAGTTCCCACCAGCTTCAGATAAAAGAGCTTTTAATAAACCAGAATCATTTAGTATGTCCGCATCGGGAATCATTATCGGTTCAATCGAAAGACCTCTTAGGAGCTTAAGGTAGTCCTTGAATCGAGACTTACCCCCTACGGGCAACAGAAGCGTAGAGGCGGTTACTCCATGGCTGCTAGATACCCTATCAAGCATAGCTTCGTAAAATTTGCAGTCACTATCGCTTTCGCATAGCACGGTTCTCGTATGAAATAATGAGTCAATAGCATCGCTATATTTGAGAAACGTTGTTGTATTCAGAATGTTTAGATCATCGGGCTTTATTTTGGCAAACCTATTTGTTTCTTCGCGCCTTTCTACTCTAATAATCTTCAAACGTTCTGAGCAATTTTGAAGCAATCCGTTTAACAATTCTTTACTATGAGTAGTAATGAATAGCTGTTTATCGGTAGAGTTTCCAAGAGTTCTTCCCATTTGAAAAGCCTGAGGGGGATGGAGAAAAGACTCCGGCTCGTCAATAAAAAGAGCTGAAAACTGTGCATAATATAGATATAAAAGAATGCCTAAATAGCTCTTAATACCATCACCTTGTAGGTGGGCCTTCGGATATCGATCCAGATATCTGTTCAATTGTTCATAAATTTCAAATGAGCTTTCAGCCTCAAAAGAGTGAATATCGTTACCTAGGCACAATGGTATGGTCGCACCGTTTGCATAATGGGGCAAAACATCAGTTCCAAAGGCTTCTCTAAAAGCATTGGATACCTTGCTTCTATAGCCTTCGTCGCGAGTAAGAACATGAATCAGATTGTCAGCTGGAGCAGTTCGATCAATCTGGCCTGCAGGATTACAAACTGATAAACGATCGCCAGTATTGAGAAACGCAAAATAGGCTTCTCGGAAACCATCAGGTAATGAGTCCTTTGGTTCTAGACAGTTTGGATATTTACGGTAATCAAAATCGTAGATTTCAAAATTAAAGCCGTTGTATCTCGATTGTCTAGCATTTAGAACAGCGAACCGCTTCATGAACGCAGAGACATCATCAGCATTTGGCTTTTCTATCAACTCGCAATTTACTACAACGCCTTGTGAATCATCTGAGATCATGTCGTAGATGTCACGGATTGCCTGACTTTTGCCAACATTATTTGGACCAACAAAAACAAGAATGGAATCAGGGTTTAAAGAAATTGTTTCCCCAGTGTTAAGTGTAATCTGGCTGATGTACGGCATCTGCATTGTTAAGTCCAAACTCTACTCAGAACCTGTTCATCAATAAAATACCTGTTTGACTAACAGTCCAATCATAAATAATGAAATTAAAGTTGGCGATGGGTGGATGAAATAAATTATTTAAATAGCGAGCTGCGTACGGTCGAGGCATTCCGTCGCGTAGTCAAATGATGCGAAGTCTGCAACCACTTGCTTATCATGGCCTACCAACCAGTCACGATAATCCGAATAGTTGGTTGCTAGGTCATGATAAAGGTCGAATCCTTTTCCAATAATTTAAAGCGTTCGTGTGGAGTCATAATCTGCGTCAGTGTGAATCTCACGTTCTCTTCTAGCCATCTACTCGGTGCCTTTCTTTAGGAAAATTCCTTATCTGGATTTTTGACTTCTGAACGCGAACTCCTCTTAATTAAGAAGCTATTATCCGAGTCTTCGATGGGACATTTGAATTGACGTATATCTTGGCGTGGCAATGCTTTCGGCCGTGCTTCAGCTTGTCCTTAATAAATGCCGATATTGTCTTTCGCCCTACAGGGATCACAGTCTTACTCGTTGCCGACCCCCTCCTCCATTGCTAAATCAATAAACAAGATATTAGCTAGATTTCTACTTGACTATTCACTGGACTCAGCATGACAGTCGCACTGTCAAATTTCATGAAAATATGTCCTATAAGCCAATAAGCTATGGTTTCTTACAAATAGGCATGGGAGGTTTCAGTTGAAATGACCATGACTCCTGTATTGATTTGTAAATGGAACGCTCAATCAACAGAAACTGTTTGTTCACTACTTAGAAACGAACTCATTAATGTTAAACAAAAGTGGGGTGGTACCGGCGTTAGCCGAAACCACCCCACTTTCAGCACGGCAGAACTAGTCGAAGCCGAGCCCGCCCAACACAGGTAGACCGCTCCTCTCCCCTAGTCCCTCTTAAACAGATCCCTCGTGTACACCTTGTCCGCCACGTCCGCGTGCTCGTCGCTCCAGCGGTTGGCCACGATCACGTCGCAGCCGGCCTTGAAGGCCTCCAGGTCGTGGGTCACCTCGGAGCCGAAGAACTCCGGCGCGTCCAACGTGGGCTCGTAGACCACCCCGGGTACGCCCTTGGCCTTCACGCGCTTCATAACGCCCTGGATGGAGCTCGCGCGGAAGTTGTCGGAGTTGGACTTCATCGTCAGGCGGTAGACGCCCACGACCGGCTTCGACTTGCCCTCGTACACGCGGTCCAAGACCATCTGCAGCGCCTCGTCTGCCATGAAGTCCTTGCGGGTACGGTTGGCCTCCACGATGGCCTCGATCAGGTTCTGGAGCCGTCACTATAGTTGGTGAGCGGCTGCTAAGTGTTCTTGGCAGTCAGCAACAGTGGTGGATTCAAAACTTATCCTTTTGCAAATTATGGAATGCGTGACAGCATGCACTGTCGCGAATGACAATGGAAGTAGAGATTCCAAAGTAACTAGTTAATCTAATTGAGCTTATTTGATTAGGAAGGAATCGTCTCGAAAATTTCTTTAGCGCTTTTGCAATGATTAAGTTCCGTCATTTAAAGCTAGTAGCCGTTTACTCAATAGACAAAGGGAGAGAGAAAGTGTCCACACAAGAGAGCAATAGTACGCACGGACAAACAGCTTTAGGCTTTCTATTACTTACTGCCATCGTAATATTTATCGTATGGGCCCTTGCTTCATTATATAAACTGCTTTCGGGCTGGATCTCAGACTTCATCAAGGTACTTCCCACAATGGACGCTGCAATTGTTGTGGCGCTAATCACTTCTTGCGTTTCGATTATTACAGTTGTTTGTGGTGCGATTCTTAAGGAATACCTTTCGTATCGATATAAAAAACTTGAGTTCCTTAGGGGTCGACGAGAAAAGCCCTACCGCAAGTTAATTGAAATTAATTTCAAAATGCTGCAGAAGACAAATTCAGGTGAAAAATATTCGTCGGAAGAGATCATGGCTGATTTCTACGAGTTCGGACAAGAGCTGACGCTGTGGGGATCCGCAAAGGCAATTAAGCTATGGGATGACTGGAGGCTTGCCCCTAATAAGGGAAAGGCCGATGGCAAAGAGCTGCTTCTTCTAATGGAAAAAATCATTATTCAACTTCGAAAAGATATGGGGCAAGGTGGTCGCCTTGCCGAAGGCGATATTTTGAAACTGTACATAAATGATTTTGACGAGGCAATGAAGAAGCCGCGATAGCTTAAATGCTCTCGGGGAAAAGCGACTGGCATTCGGCTTGTAATGTCGCACACCTAAAACAAGATAGTGAGTTGTCAGTCTGGATTTTCTTGCCTATTTAGACAATTTGTTATTAATTCAGCCCTAACGAAACCGGGATGCCTGGGAGTGCGTTTAATGGCATTGCCGATCGGTAACGTCTACCCCGGGGGGACTGCGGCACTGATTCGCAATATAGGTGGTGCCGAAAGGGCCTCTGACTCGCCTTGGGGAGCCTTGATAGAATTCAAGCCGTTGCCTTGTGAAATAACGAGCAGGCAACGGCTTGAATAGCGTTTGAAATTAAACAATTAGAGGCGATTATTGGCAGCAGAGCGCCTAGTACTTCCTCCACACCATCTTGTCCACCACGCCGGTGTAGCTCTGGATGATCTTGACCACCTTGGTGGAGACGGTCTCGTCGGCGTAATCGGGCACGGGCGCCTCGGGCAGCGACCCCTCGGCGTCGAGCTCGACCGCCGTATGGACGGCCTGGAGCAGGCCCCTCTCGGAGATGCCGGCCAGCGTGAAGCAGGCCTTGTCCAGCGCCTCGGGGCGCTCGGTGGAGGTGCGGATGCACACTGCCGGGAACGGGCGGCCGACGCTCGCGAAGAAGCTGGACTCCTCGGGCAGCGTGCCGGAATCGGAGACCACCGCGAAGGCGTTCATCTGCAGGCAGTTGTAGTCGTGGAAGCCCATGGGCTCGTGCATGCGCACGCGCGGGTCCAGTTTGAAGCCGGTGGCCTCCAGGCGCTTGCGGGAGCGCGGGTGGCAGGAGTACAGGATCGGCATGTCGTACTTCTCGGCCAGCGCGTTGATGGCGGTGAACAGGCTCGTGAAGTTGGCCTCGGTGTCGATGTTCTCCTCGCGGTGTGCGGACAGCAGCATGTAGCGCTTGGGCTCCAGGCCGAGCTCGGAGAGGACGTCCGAGGCCTCGATCTTCTCAAGGTTGGCGCGCAGGACCTCGGCCATGGGCGAGCCTGTGACGTAGGTGCGCTCCGGGGCGCAGCCGGTGTCCTTGAGGTAGCGGCGGGCGTGCTCGGAGTAGGCCAGGTTGACGTCGGAGATCACGTCGACGATGCGGCGGTTGGTCTCCTCGGGCAGGCACTCGTCCTTGCAGCGGTTGCCCGCCTCCATGTGGAAGATGGGGATATGCAGGCGCTTTGCCGCGATGGCGGACAGGCAGCTGTTGGTGTCGCCCAGAATGAGAAGGGCGTCGGGCTGCACCTGGACCATGAGCTTGTAGCTCGCCGCGATGATGTTGCCGACGGTCTCGCCCAGGTCGGCTCCCACGGCGTCCAGGTAGACGTCGGGGTCGGCGAGCTCCAGGTCGCGGAAGAAGATGCCGTTGAGCGTGTAGTCGTAGTTCTGGCCGGTGTGGGCCAAGAGGCAGTCGAAGTGGCGGCGGCACTTCTTGATGACCTCGGACAGGCGGATGACCTCGGGGCGGGTACCCACGATGATCAGGAGCTTAAGGCGGCCGTCGTTAGAAAAAACAATTTTAGAATTATCGTTACTCAACATGAGAACCCCATTCTTTACAAAGTTGATATAGCTGATTTTTAACGCGAATTCATGCTTTAGCGGTTTTTTGATATCTTGCGATTGCGGATAAACGGTAGATAAATACCGACACCTCGGCAGCACTTGTCGCGAGGCACATTGTATAGACATTAAAATTATCAGTTACAACAAGAATGATAAGTGCAAGGAGCTGGACGCAGAGACCGATAAAATTTGAAAAATTTGCCCTTGATGAAAGGCCTAGGGGGACAAGCACGGGAAAACAAATAACGTACGACGGGAATATCACCATTATTGCTGGAAGTAGACAGCGCACTATCATGCCGGCCTCTACATAGCTTGGTCCAAAAACAAATTCGCAAATTTGATTCGCATAGATATACAGCACTGCAGCCCCTACAACGATAAAAGGAGTTGTAGTAAGCAATATTTTCTTAACAAGCCTGAAATCTTTGTTTTTAACCATATACGGATATAGGCTATCCGCAATAGGGGAAACGATTGACTTAGAAACGGACAAGAATTTTTCTGAGGCAGAATAGAATCCAACAACAGGCAAGCCTGCGTAGAACATATTGAGAACAATAGGATTTGCCGTTGAGTATACTGTGGAAGAAATTCGTGAAAAGAAAAACGGTAAAGATTCCTTCGCAAGTAACTGCACCTCGACAACCGTGGGGCGGTGAAGATGTATGCCAAAGACTCTACGATCATACCTAAGACATACCGCTAACGCCGTAACATTCCCAACTAACAGACAAATCGGAAGCGCTAAAACGTCATTATCTGAATGGAGAAATATAAATGTGCAAGCAGTTGCAAAAGCTCGTATCGCTACTGTCCTGAAGGTTATAACTTTCATGCGCTCAAGCCCCCGGTATAAATAATCCGGCAGCATCGCAGCAGCGACATAAGCTAAATAATAGAGTGCGTAGAGTAGAAAGTATCGGCTATGGTATGGAGACGAGCAGCATGCTACTGCCAAACAAGAACCACAGATAATAGCTGAAATGCCTTTTAGTGCGAACACATTGCCATAAAGATGTGAAAGAAATTCAGTATCTTCAGCATGCTGTGCGACTTTTGATGTTGCAGATAAAAGAATTCCAAAATCTAGCACAAGCGACATAAACGTCATTACAGAAATAGCGACGCCAACGACACCATAAGTTTCCGGTGTAAGCACGCGTGTTTGATATGGAATTGTAATCAGAGCGAGAACTTGAGATGAAAACGTTAAAATATACAGAAATAACGTATTTTTGAGAAGTTGTTTCTTGGTATTATCGATCATGGACCATTGCTTTCAATTTAATGAGACGTCCACGTACTACGTTGGGAACTAAATATTTAACGACTCTTTTGAGTTTCTTTTTAATTGTACGAGAAGGTGTGACATCGGCAGCAACTGACGCGATGCCCGTCTCATGTATCCGCCTGTATACGTTGTCTCTCAAAACAGGTCGAACTACTGGATGTGAAAGCTGGGCATTCAATTGAATTTCCCGTTGGTAATCAATAGGAACAAAGGTAAACAGGCTCTCTACCTCTGACCAGAAATTTCTAGCCTTCTCAGTGTTTAAGGAAATTGAAGAGAGCTGAACCCAAGGATAGAACTGTGGGTAGCAATTCGATGACGCGCAGTCGCCAATGGTCACATCACCAACGCGTTCAGAACTGGCGTATTTACACGTATAGCAGCTTTCCCTATTTGCTGACCCCGTAACAAACAGCGCCATATACGGATCGTCAAATTCATCTCGTCCTTTATATCGCAAACCGGGCGCAGTAATATCAACTGAAAAAGTCGTTCTCGCAGAGACGTCTTTCCTTCTGAATGTAATGCTTTGCGCTGGTTTTCCACCAGTAATTGACTCGACATGCTCTTCCCATACCCTCGGAGAAGGTACTCCATGACAAATCAAATCCATCGTAATCAGATTGTCATATGCTTTTCCCAAATATGAAATCAAGCCAGCAACCTGACAAGGACATCCTGAGAATAAGACCCTTCTACCAGATTTAAGACATTTTTCAATTTGACAATATATTCCCTGACAATCGCTTTGAACGTACTTTGATTTCTGAAGAATCGTAATTTCATTTGACTTAGTTATAAGTCGATGATTAACGTGCCCAGTTGAATCAACCGCTGCCCCGACTACGATCCCTCCATGATCGACAACATAGCGTGCGCACGTGGAAAATACACCGCCCGAACTGCTCTCATTTCGCAACTGATGGTCATTGGAAAATGCTGCATACATATTTGAAATTGGGCGCAACGTGCAGCGGTTTACAGCAGGGCATACTCTGAGGCATTTACCACAAGCAAGACACGATGCACCGTTTATCGAGGGATAAACAAAGCCTTCCGCATCTGGGACCATAGATATCGAATCGACAGGACACGCATCGGAACATGCAGCGCAGCCAGTGCATGCTCTACCCACGCATGAAATATCCTGATTACTAGTCATTTAAGGCACCCTTAATCCACGCCATGCATCGAGAGCGCTCCTCGCAAAGGGCTGATTCAGCATAGCTATAGTCTAAATCGATACTAGGAAGCTCGCATGCACTTTCAGCCAACATGCGGTTATCCATTCCAACTAAATTGAGCAAATCAACAATTCGGGCACGATTTCCTCGAATGGGTTCCATGGCGACGAACGGCTTACCCATATTCACTGAAAAGGCCGTTCCGTGAAATGAATCAGTAATAACATATTGTGCATGATCAATAAGCCAAACAAATTCCTCTGGGGTCATACCCAATAGGAGCCTATCGAAAACCTTGTCCTTAAAGGTATTGTTGCTAATTCGCCAAAGAGGCAGTCCCGAATCTATTGAGAAACGCTTCCAAAGTTCCATTTCTTTATCGGTTCGGCTCGCGAGATTGAAAACCAGAATGTATCGTTCATTCCCGTTGAATCCTTCGGGCTTTTGGGAAAAAGCACGCCAATATTCACGATCGAGAAGTAAAGTCGGATCGAGACACCTAAATACTGGCTTCTCCGTCAACGGCGCGATTTGCTCTACTGCATGAGCTTCTCGCACGCTTATCGCATCGAATTTATTAAGGAACTCTCGAATTTCTTGTTGCTCTATCTCGTTATAGATATGACTACCGAGGCTCGAAGCAAGTGAAAGACGGCGAGTTGCTTTGCCAAATTGAAGAAAAAATGCAGGCTCAATGCCGCCGGTGATAAAAGGATTCCAAACCTGATCGCTGCCGACGATTAGCGCATTAGCTTCAATATCAGCCATTTGAGCGCACGAAGTATACACCTGTTCCGTTCGAGGGAGCCTCGAATGGAATTTTTCAAAAGCGCGCGCATGCAGCTTAGCACGCTGGAAAATGATATTTTTAGCCGCAGCTATAAGGCCAGCTTTAAAATCACCATCCTTGATGAGCTGGAAAGGTGTCTCATTTCCTTTTCGCTCATGAGGATTAATGAAATTGAGAATCTCAGCCTTGCAACCAACATTCTTAAGTGCTTCTAGAGTTGCAAATGCTTGCAAACATGCGCCATAGCTCCACGTCATGTGAAAGGTCAGCAGATAGTTGTTATTCGACATCAGATATCCTTTCTAGGGATTAATTCATGCGAACAGATTGAATTAAGAAGAACAAATGCGTAGACAAGATGTTGATAAGGAAAAAATCCATTTAATAGCAAAGGAAATAAAACGAAAACGGAGAGGAGTGCGGCTACACCCTTATTTAAAGAAGAGAACAACGAATGAAATAAAGAACATAGGCATGAAAGATACAGGCATAGACCAGTAAGGCCAAATCCATACAGCAACATTATCAAGTCGTCATGAGCCCAAATATAAAGATCGAGCGCACGTTTATTGAGTTCATAGATTGTCGAAAAAGCGTTTCCAAAAGCTATGCCCAATGGACCAGAATTAGCCCATGCATGGATATCCGTAAGCCAAATTTCGTTTCTACCATTAGTAATTGCGGATAACAGCGAGTCTGCATATATATTTCCGCTGGCAAACTCAAATTTATTTGCCATACCAGACTTCAGAAATACAGCCTCTCCTATAATAAAAACAAGGAGTATCGAAGCGACTTTAGTCCATCTGTAAGCAAATAGATTTTGGATGAGTAGCAGCGAACAAATAAGGACTGGCACAAGAAACGTTCGGGCGCCAGTCTCCAGCGTCGCATATATGATGACAAGCGAGCACCCGCAATATACGACCTTAGATCCATTAGTTCGAACGAGAAAGATAATAAGGACAAGCAAAAGAGTACATATAGATGCAAGAGTATGTTCTGTATTGCATAGCCCCTTAAAGTAGGGAGCTTCTCCCCATGCGACAACATAACCAGTGCCAGTTGCAAGCAGTAAAAGAAGAAACATGGATGAAAAGATTACGACAACAGATATATATCGACGATATCGGAGCAATGCCTCGAAAATAGATGTTCGAAACCTAGGCGAACATATAAGGGAGATCATCAACATTGTGCTTGCGAGA
The DNA here is from genome assembly GCA_934654775.1 of uncultured Collinsella sp. GTDB lineage: Bacteria > Actinomycetota > Coriobacteriia > Coriobacteriales > Coriobacteriaceae > Collinsella. The sequence goes on along the minus strand of CAKUGR010000012.1, from coordinate 70,948 downwards.
TACACCAAGTCGTTTAGCTCCTGAGAAGCGCTTATCATAACAAGAGTTGAATGGAGTGACAGAAGAACGAAGCAGAGCAGACCCAAATAGGACAGATGTGATCTGCGAGTTGAAACCCATTCAAATATAAGTAGAACTACAAGAGCGAATCCAAGAATCTTATTAATAGGAATAGAGCCAAGAGCACCCTGAAGTAAAGTAGTCACAATATACGTTGCAACAATCAATACAATTGGTCTAGCCGTCATTCCTGTTTCGGAGACGATATTTTGATCGGCAGCATATAGGGCCCTTGCCATTGAAATCAAGCTATCAACTCCCTATATAGAGCGAATAGAGTTTGAAGATACGCCTGAAATGAGTAGCATTCACGCACCTTGTTATATATACGGCTTCCCGCAACCGATATCGCTTCTGGATTTGACAGCACATTCACGAGCGTGTTCGCAAGCATTTGAGTGTCCTGGGCATTTACTAGCCAACCCGAGTCTCCATTATCGATAATCTCGGAGATTGACCCGACTGATGATGCGATAGAAGGGATCCCATAAGCTGAAGCCTCAAGAAGCGAAAATGGCATTGCCTCGTGATGAGAAGGCAGTACGTTTAGAAGATATTTCGAAAAGAACTTACGATTGGGCTCTACGATGCCGCGATATTTAACACGATGAGAAAGATTTCGTTTTTCAATTTCAACTTGAACCTTGATGTGATCCCTACCGCACAGCTCGAAAATTAGTTCTGGGTCAAGTTTGCCATCGATCAGAACGAGCGCATCCAATAAATCCAAGACGCCCTTGTCCTTAGAGATATTTCCCAGAAATAAAACTTTAGTGCGGCCCGGCGTGTATAAATTCTCATCTGGACAAGAAACGGCATTGGGAAGAATTAATACACGCTCACTTGGATAATCCAATTTTTGGAACAAGGGGTTCAGATATGTTCCTAGGGCAATGATGCGATCTGATTTTAATAGCGACCAATCTATCAGCTTTTTCATATGACTTGAGGACCGAGATCTAATCTTTGCCAAGTCACAGTGAATGTGAAGTACGACAGACTGTCGATATCTTTTAGCTAGGAATATGATAACGCACGACCTGATCACGCTCGCATTATCAGCCATGTGTATATGAACAATTCCTTCGCCGGTTGAAAAGCGTTTTCGGGCCTTTAAGAGCGCGCTTACAAAACAACGGATCTTTTGAAGGGCATTTCCCTGATTGGTCGTTATTAAATAGCAAAAATCAACTTGCTCGGATCTATCTAGCTCAAAAGAAAGCATGCGCGTTAGCGTACTAATGCCTCCTAAACAGCTCGGATCAACACCAAACATACTTAAGGTGCCAAACTCCGTCTTATTCCTAGTCATCAAATCGTCTCCCGATTAGACGTGCGGGAACCCCCCCCCCAAATGCAATTTTCTTCATAAGGGCTACGAACGACGAGCGCACCAGCAGCAATTACTGTTCCATCGGGAATATGCACACCTTTTAAAATCGTAACGTTTGCCCCAATCCAAACATCGTTACCAACAACAATGTCTTGGTCATTACTGGGTAATTTTTCAGTTGGCCTTACAGCGCGCATAGGCTTGTCTTTGACATCAGTGCGATGATCACCAGAGATTAGAGTTATATGTGGGCCAAACATAACATCGTTACCGATAATTACTTCTGCGCCCGTTGTCCAAATTCTTGTATCGGGCCCAAATGACACATCATTACCGACTGAAATGTTCTCCAAGCCTTGCAAATCGCAACGCTTTCCAAGCGAGAAACCCTTTCCGCACCGTGCAAAAGACCGTTTAACGAGGGGCTGAACTATAGCTTTACGAGGAAGCGCTTTCACACTGCGGCCAAAACATAGAACCGACCGCGAAAAAGAGCCCATGCGGCTAGACCTCCTCGTAGTAGGTGTCGGGGTTCTCGGGGTCGAAGGGCTCGTTTGCCCACATGACCGTCACGAGGTCCTCGGTGTCGGACAGGTTGGTGATGGAGTGCGTGTAGCCGGGGATCATCTCAACGGCGCGCATGTCGGAACCGCACACCACGTACTCGTCGACGGGGAACGGGTTCCCCTCTGAATCCTCCCCCACCTTCCTCAACTTGATCGACGCGGTGCCGGAGACCACCAGGAACCTCTCCCACTTGCTCATGTGCCAGTGGTTGCCCTTGGTGATGCCAGGCCTCGAGACGTTGACGGAGACCTGGCCGCGCTCGGGCGTTCGCAGGAACTCAGTGAACGAGCCGCGCACGTCCGTGTTGGGCTTGAGGCCGTAGGCGAAGTGCCCCGGCTCGTAGTATGAAAGGAACGTGCTCCAAAGCTTCTTGGAGAAGGAGCCGTCGGTGAGGTTGGGCACGGAGAGCGTCTCGCGGCTGTCGCGGAAGCTGTCCAGCAGGTAGACGATCTCGCCGAGCGACTTGACGTCAGTTTTCGGGACGAAGCAGAACCCGTCCCCCTCTACCCTCTCGAGGCCCTCGTATCCGCAGCGATGCTCCTGGCCCAGCAGCGCCCCCAGCATCTCGTCGACCAGGTCGTCGATGTAGAGGAGCTCCAGCTCCACCGAGGGGTCGTTGACGGTGTAGGGGCGGCCGTTGGCGATGGCGTCGCAGAAGGTGGCCACGGCGGAGTTGTAGCGCGGGCGGCACCACTTGCCGTAGAGGTTGGGGAAGCGGTAGATGAGCACAGGCGCCCCCGTGCGCCCCGAATACTCCCGGAACAGGCCCTCCCCCGCGAGCTTGGACTCACCGTAGACCGAGCCCTCGAAGCGGCCCGACAGGCTCGCCTGCGCGGAGCTGGAGAGCATGACGGGGCACCTGTTGCCGTGGCGCTCCAGTGTCTCCAGCAGCGTGGAGGCGAACCCGAAGTTGCCCTCCATGAACTCGGACTGGTCCTCGGGGCGGTTGACGCCCGCCAGGTTGAAGACGAAGTCGGCGCGGGAGCAATACTCGTCGAGCTCCTCGGGCGTGGAGTCGATGTCGTACTCCATTACCTCGAGGGGAAGAAGTTGCTGGTATTTGGCACGTCGGTCCTTGCCGTCCCTTATGTTCTTGAGGGCGCAGCAGAGGTTCCTCCCGACGAAGCCCCTCGCGCCGGTGACGAGGACGCGCACCCTACTGCACCGCCTCGTGCTCGCGGCCCTCAAGGGCCAGCTGCACGTACTCGGCTGTCTTGATCTTGGCGATCGTGCCCTCCACGTCGAGCCTCTCGGTGTTGTGGGAGGTGTAGGACTCGTCGGCTTGGGTCTCCACCTCGCCATCGACGACGAACTTATCGTAGTTCAGGTCGCGCGAGTCGCAGGCGACGCGGTAGTAGCCGCCCATGTCCTCGGCGCGCAGGCGCTCCTCGCGGGTCATGAGGGTCTCGAAGAGCTTCTCGCCGTGGCGGGTGCCGATTATCTGCGTGCCCACGCGCCCGAAGACCTCCTGCACGGCCTCGGCGAGGTCGCCGATGGTGGATGCCGGCGCCTTCTGGATGAACAGGTCGCCGGGGTTGGCGTGCTCGAAGGCGAACTGCACCAGGTCGACGGCCTCGTCCAGGTTCATGAGGAAGCGGGTCATGTTGGGGTCGGTTACGGTGAGCGGCTCGCCCTTGCGGATGCGGTCAATGAACAGCGGGATGACGCTGCCGCGCGAGCACATGACGTTGCCGTAGCGGGTGCAGCAGATGGTGGTGCGGCCGGCGCCGTTGCGGGCGTTGGCGTAGATGATGGACTCCATCATGGCCTTGGACTTGCCCATGGCGTTGATGGGGTAGGCCGCCTTGTCGGTGGACAGGCACACGACGCGGTCCACGCCCTCCTCGATGGCGGCGTGGAGCACGTTGTCCGTGCCGATGACGTTGGTGCGGACGGCCTCCATGGGGAAGAACTCGCAGGAGGGCACCTGCTTCAGGGCGGCGGCGTGGAAGATGTAGTCCACGCCGTGCATGGCATCGCGCACCGATTGGGCGTTGCGGACGTCGCCGATGAAGAAGCGGACCTTGGAGGCGAGCTCGGGCGACTTCTCCTGCAGGCGGTGGCGCATGTCGTCCTGCTTCTTCTCGTCGCGGGAGAAGATGCGGATCTCGGCCAGGTCTGTGTTCATGAAGTGCTTGAGCACGGTGTTGCCGAACGAGCCGGTGCCGCCCGTGATCATCAGGGTCTTGCCATCAAAAACGGATAAATTATTTGTCATGCTTGGTTCCTTTCAGGGCTTCCAGCGCATTTATTAACGTTGTAAAAAACGATTCACGCGAGTAATGCTCGTTGCAATATTTCCTAGCACGCTCGCCTAGCGCAGCTCTTTCTTCACCCGAAAGGGCTGCCATTTCGCGACAACACCTGACAAGACCTTGTACGTCTTCTGCTTCGCAACAAAATCCGCATTTGGCATCATCAAGAACACGACGCGCTTCCCCTGTCACCGTACCGATTACTGGTTTTCCAGCGGCCATGTACGATTGAATTTTTCGAGGGAGCGTATAACCAAGAATGGGGCTATTTGCAAAAGTCGCCACCATCGCATCGGCACGAGAATAATAGGCAGGCATTTCCTCGATGGAATGTCTGCCGTGAAAAACTACGTTGCAAGCATCACGATCGCTTGCGAGCTTTTTACAGGCATCCAGCTCAGTGCCGGAGCCAACAATATGGAAAACGAACGGCTCATCCTTCAGGACGCTTGCAGCCTCAATAAGCGTTTGCACCGACTGCGCGGAGCCGATGTTACCTGCGAACATCAGGTTTAACTTATCAGTTGGGAATCGGTCAGAGTCAAGTGTGCATTCGATGGCAGTCGCATCAGAAAAAGCATCCTCGGCGAATTGCGGTAAATATATGCCGCGAATCTTTCTTCCCAACAGGTCAGACAGATAGTCTTCGAAAGCCGGCGAGGTTATAGCCAGCGCGTCAGCTTGGGAGTAGATTCGCTTCGATTCAAAAGCAAACGCCCTATAAATTGGCGAGTTCGTTCCAATTCCACCCGCAAGTAAGCTCTCTGGCCACAAATCAATGACATAATGCAGCACGGGAATACCATGCTTTTTCGCATACGCAAAAGCAGGTTCCGCCATCATCACTGGAGAGAGTTGAAATACGATAGCGACGTCGAATTTCGAATCCAGCTTCGCGATAGCTTTCTTGCCTTTGGCCGGAAAACTGTAATAATTTCTAATGCGATTCAACGTGCCAGTTTTACGTGGACAGATTTTAGTTCGCAATACATGCACGCCGTTACGGTATTCATCAAGGTGTTTATCGCCCTCGTATCCCTCATAAAGGTTTCCTTCGGGATAATTAGGGCGACCCGTAACTACAGTCACCTCATGACCGCGAGCAACAAGCTCTTCGCAGATTTCAGAAACGTTGAAAGGCTCGGGCCAATAATATTGGCAAACGGCGAGAATTCTCATTGCGCCGCCTCGCCATCGTGACCGGCGACTTTGGTCTCCACCACTTCAGAACCTGAAAGCTTCGAGAATGTACCGAAGAAGCACCTCAGGTCGAAGCCGATGCTTCGTTTCCGTACGTACTCGCCATCCAAAGCTGATTTCGCTTCAATGGTTAGCTCGTCTCGGCCGTTAATCTGCGCCCAACCAGTAAGTCCCGGTTGAACGTTATTCGCTCCATATTTGTCGCGCTCAGCAACAAGGTCAAACTGGCTCCACAGCGCAGGTCTAGGACCAATAACGCTCATCTTGCCGGTAAAGATATTCCACATCTGTGGAAGCTCATCTAGGCTCAGTTTTCGTAGCGTTGCGCCAATTGGCGTCATCCAGTCAGCACCATTAATCATATGGCTTGGCAGATCAGGAGTATCTATACGCATTGTTCGGAACTTATAGATATTAAAAAGCTCTTTATCTTTTCCAACGCGCTTCTGCTTGAAAATAATAGGACCCGGGCTTGTGAGCTTTACGGCAAGCGCAGTGCCTGCAATCACAGGACTCAGCACGATAAGCCCTAGACCGCTTGAAGCAATGTCAAACACACGTTTAATGAATCGATAGCCAAGCTTGCCATCAAGATCAAACTCATTCGCAATTGATTCAGGAGTGGAAGTAAGCGCATACACTGCAGGCGCATCAGAAGGTGAAAGGCTAGCGCTCATCGCCTGTTCTATTGTCTTAATTTCAGTCATAGACACCTAATCGTTAAACTGCGGATGATACGTAGGTACAACCTCAGCAAGCACAGACTTGACAGCATCGTTATCCTTGTCGAGGCAGTCGTGAAGCCTCTGAAGCTTGTCTTTAATCTCTTCCATCTTGTCGGCCTCGGCCGTGGAGATGCGAATCTCGGAATGTTCAGTTGGCAAGAGTTGCTCGTTGTCCATAAGGAGCTCCTCGTACATCTTTTCGCCAGGACGCAGGCCGACTTCTTTAATCTCGATGTCTTTGCCAGGCTTAAGACCACTAAGCGTGATGAGGTTCACGGCAAGGTCATAGATCTTGACCGGTTCACCCATGTCCAGAACAAAGATTTCACCGCCATGTGCCAAAGCACCGGCAGTAATGACCAGTTTGCTTGCCTCGGGGATGGTCATGAAGTAACGCGTAATGTCCTTGTGCGTAATGGTGATGGGACCGCCTTCGCGAAGCTGACGCCTAAACAGCGGGATAACCGAACCGTGGCTACCAAGAACATTGCCAAAACGGACAGCGGTAAAAATCGTCTTACTGTTGGCCGCGTAATACTGAACGATCATCTCGTCCATACGTTTGGTTGCACCCATAACGTTGGTCGGATTAACAGCCTTATCAGTAGAAATCTGTACGTAGTGGCTGCACTGATATTTATCGGCAAGGCGCACAACGTTGAGCGTGCCAAAGACGTTGTTCTCAATTGCCTCGCGGGCGTTGTGTTCCATAAGAGGAACGTGTTTATGGGCTGCAGCGTGGAACACAACTTGAGGATGGTACTTCTCAAAGACCTTGGTAATCGCTGGAAGATGCGTAATGGAGCCGATAAAGACTTGAATATCAGTGCCTTGATCATGAGCGGTCTTGATGATGTCGTGATACAGCTCGTAGGTAGTGTTCTCGTAAATATCGAACAACACGATTTGGGACGGTTGAGCCGGAAGAAGCTGACGCACAAGCTCGGAGCCGATCGACCCGCCACCGCCCGTAACCAGAATACGTTTGCCGGTAACGTAGCCCATCTGGTTAAGGTCAAGCGACTTCTCCTGGCGAGAAAGCAAGTCGCTGATCTCGACCTCACGAAGGGCAACCCTGCCTACACCATCCTGCGGAATATCGCGGACATTGGGCAGCGTGAGAACTCTAAGCCCCGTTTTCATGCAGAAGTCATAGATGCGCTGACGCTCTTCGCGCGTAGAACTCGGTACGGCGACGACAATCTGCTCTGCTTCGCAATCGTGTGCAATAGCTGGAATATCCTCGCAGGTGCCGCAAACCTTAATATCGTGAATGCGCTGGTTTTGCTTATTAGGGTCATCATCCACTACGGCAACAGGGTCACCGATCATATCTGGATCCCCGTTGAGCATACGCTTAATGGTAAGCGAGCCGGTCTCGCCCGCTCCTACGATAAGTGTGCGCGGCAAGTGCGCGTCAGACTTGCTTTTAAAACGCCAGAGCTGACTGCCGTACAAAGCGCGGATACCAAAACGGCCGCCACCGCAGATGATGACCAAAATAGCCCAAGCCATGACATCCTCGCGAAGCGACATGCCCTTGCCAAAGAAAGCACTGAAGATAACGTCGCCGATAACAGAGCCAACAGTTACTGCGGCAACGATGCGGCCCGCTTCGGAAATACTCGCATAGCGCCACAGGCTGCTATACATGTGGAAGAACCAAAAAACGATGACATTGATAACCGCGAGCACAGTAATTGCAGGGCATGCGCCGGCAGCTCCACTAAATGTTGCCCAATGCTGCGTTCCCCACGATGCGATAAACACCGCGAAAAAGGTCGCAACAAAGTCATAGACCATCAGCGCGTACGGTTCGAAGGCGCTCAGCTTCCCCTTTTGCTTTGCGCTCTTGGATTCAGTGTTCAAAATTAGCTCTTCTCTCCCCTATTAATACCGTTGTCTACGTCCCCGCCCCCGGGGATCCTCCCTGTCCCGTTAAAGAGTCCCCTGCAGCTAGGCGATCGCCCTTTTTAGGTTTCGCATTGCGCGCTGCTCGGCCGAAAGCACGGCAAGGCCAACGCGCGTAGTTACGCGTCGGCCGCACAGATCGAGCTCCAAATAAGCAGTGCTCTTGCGTCTGTTGATGGTTTTGATAAGGCCTTCGTGCCCCAGCAGCGGACCTGCCGTCACTACGACCTGGTCGCCGTCTTTTAGGGCCTCGCTCATGGGCACTACGCGGTCTCCCCTATGCGTAAAGCCGCCAATAAGCTGGACCTCTTCTTTTGCCAGCGGCACAAACTGACCGTCCTGGGATAACACCCGGGCAAAGTCGTCCATGCATAGCAGATACTGTTGCACGGTGCGGGGATCTGCCGTATCGCAGATAAGATAACCGGGAAAGAGCGGCTTGGTCGTCTTGGCCCATTCGCCGTGTACTTTGATCTCGGTTTGAAATTGGGGATAAAAGAGCTCCTGCATGGCACCAGCCGGCACCACGCGCTCGATGCGCTCGCGCATTACGTCTTCGCGACCGTTAATGACCTGGATCACATACCACACGAGCACCACCCCCTTGCTGTCTTACGTGTGGCTCACGGGGTTTGGGTATGGCTTCGCCAGGGCACTTGTGCGCGAAGGCGCTCCATATTCAAACCCTGAGCCCAGTTAGACAAGCACATGGCTCTGCCCCACCGTGAACGGTATTTAAAAGCGCAGCCGCTAGAGGCGCGGACGTGTATCGCAAAATGACCGCGCCCCCAGCTGGCTGCGTGCAGCCCAGTCAAGCGGGAACAAAACTGGACCGCACGCAAACAGCTGTAGGATTGCTGCGTTTTGGCATGCATAGCTACCTAGACTTGCTTGCGGGATTGTAAAACCCGCTTAAGCAATCCATGCAAACGTGCATGACCACTGTATTGGAGCTCGTGGTTTTTCTGGCACCGCCGTTACGGCCGGATACTGATCGACCCTGTGCTTTGCGGCTTGCTGGAGCCGCGAGCACAGTTGAACCCATGTAACGTTAGGTATCCTAGCACAGTTATCAGCTCTAACCTTTTGCGGTGTGTTGGGCAACATATCGTTCATCTACCGCGTTCAAGGGGGTTAATTTGTAGACTTGCCCACGTTGACGCAGGTTTATGGGGGTGTGTGGGTTAGTGTGCACTGCCTGAGTTGTAAGGCTGACGGCGCGAGTTGTTAAAAGAATTGCATCTAGCTAACAAACTATGTACAGAACTTGCGGGTATTTGCGCAACTTTTTGCAGGGTGGATTGGTATGAAAAAGGCCACCGGATAGCCGGTGGCCTTTTGGATTCACATGGTGGAGACGAGGGGGATCGAACCCCTGACCTCTTGACTGCCAGTCAAGCGCTCTCCCAGCTGAGCTACGCCCCCGTGACGAGGAGATACTATAGGGGAAGATCTTCGGGGATGCAAGGGAGAATTTTGAATTGGCTATCCTCCTTACGGGTTTTCCTGGGACGGGGCAAAAATAATCACTCTACGAGCGATTATTTTTATCCACCGTCCCGATAAAACCCTGATGGAGCAAATACGCTATTGCAACTCCCGAGTGGACGTCAATCGTTGCTATAGACCTGACGACGTTGCTGATGCCGGTGTCGGTCAACAGGCCCAGGGGGCTGTGGTCTAGTTCCCACTCCAAACCGTGCTCGCTTATCTCTGTGTTGGGGGCGATTGCGATTATGGAGAAGGTTTTGCCAGCTGCGTCTTCTATGGTCCAGGTTTCGTTCTGGTGCAGGATTCTGGCCGTTACTTCGTCCTCGGCAATCCAGACGGGGGCGTCCGTATAGCCCGCCAACAGGCCCAGGACGGACAGGGCCATGTCGGGGCGGCCTCCGGTGGCGCAGGTTGCTATTACTTCGGCAGCTGGCCAGCGGCGGCGGATGGTGTCTAGGGCTAGGGCTAGGTCGGTGTAGTCCTTGTAGGGGTTGTGGCGCTCTACCTCAAAAATTGTAGCGGCATCGACCAGAGCGCGGCCTTCGTCGCTCACGGTATCGGCGTCTCCCACGTAGACGTCGCAGCTCAGGCCAGCGCCCAACAGGGCGTCCAAGCCGCGGTCTACGGCTACGATGTGGTCGCACTCCCCCGCCAGATGGCGCAGCAACTCGGGGCTCGCCACCACCGGCGAGCCACATACCACTAATACTTTGCAAGCCACGGCTCTCGCCTACCCCTCAAACGCAAGCACGCGGGCCAGGTCCAAGTCCTCATATCTGTCGATATAGATCTCGCAGTTGGCGCTGACCTCTTCGCGCTCCATGCGGCCATGCGGGTCATAGATACCCACGCGTTTAAATCCAGCGGCACCAGAGCTCTTAAGACCAAACACTGCGTCCTCAAACACCCAAGAACGATCGAACTTGCAGCCGCGGCGCTCCTCTAGGCGACGTAACGCCAGCTCGTACACATCCGGGAACTGCTTGGAGCGTCCCGCCTCGCCCGTCGTGGTAATAAACTCCATATAGCGATCAAGGCCCGCACCCGCAAGGGCGGACTGCACCAGTTCGGCCGGCGTGGACGTGGCCACGCACATGGCAATGCCCGCCGCCTTCGCCTGCTCCAAAAATGCCAGAAGACCCTCGCGCGGCGGCACCTTGGAATAGCCATCGATGAGAATCTCGCTCAGCTCGCGATACAGATCTTCGCCGCCTTCGCCAATACCCCACGTGTCGTGGTAGGCCTGGCACTCGTCCTCGAGCGACAGGTGCTCAAACTGAGCAAAATCGTCGACTGTCACATCTATGCCATGGCGGCGCAATAACTCGGGCTGGGCATAGGCCCAAACGGGGGTACTGTTAACCAGCGTGCCGTCGCAATCGAAAATAAAAGCAACGTTGGGGGCGGCGGTCTGGGACATAAACGAACCTTTCGATGTCAAATGGTAAACATCCTGCTAAAAACGTTTTACCAAACGTCAAACTAACAATCTAAAAACCCTAATTGGTAAAACTGTCAAGAGTTTTACCATCGCAATTCTGCCAGTGGTCTAAACATGGCGCTCACCGATTAAAAGCCGCCGCAAAACCACTTTCCTCCATAAAAGTAATGTACAGGTGTTATGGTAGTTTCTGCCGAAAGTTCCACCGAGCACGCGAGGTGGAACGAATCATAGAACTATCGCCGTCCCTTCGATTCGTGCAGCCCTGGACCTTTCGCATTTAGTCACCAAGGCAACACGCTGCCGCGTCATGATGGGATCAAACGTGAGCGATACAAAGCTAAAGCCAGCAACCAAAAAGCCCGCTACCCGTAAGGCCGCCCCGCACGCACCGGAGCTCTCCAAGGACGATGTCTACCTGTTTGGCATTGGCATGTGGGAGCGCAGCTGGGAAAAGATGGGCGCGCATCCCGACACGCAGAACCGTACGCGCGGCTGGCGCTTTTGCGTTTGGGCGCCCGATGTAAAGAGCGTCCATGTCATTGGCGAATTTAACGACTGGGATGAACAAGCCAACCCGCTGGTGCCCATGCATACGAGCGCTATTTGGGAAGGCTTTATTCCTGGCGCAGAGCAAGGCCAGCTCTATAAGTACCTTATCGAGACCAACGAGGGCGAAAAGCTCTACAAGGCCGATCCGTATGCCTTTAAGGCCGAGTGCCCTCCGGGAACGGCGAGCGTATTGTGGACCCTCGACGGCTATAAGTGGAACGATGCCGCATGGCTCAAGCGACGCGCCAGCCATAACCACATGTCGCAGCCCCTTAACATCTACGAGGTGCATATTGGCTCGTGGAAGCGCCACGGCGACGCGCCGCAGGGCGAGCCCGACGAGTACGGCAACTACCCCGGCCCCATGGATCCCTTCCCCGCGCAACGCGGCGAGTTCTACACCTACGACGACCTGTCGGTAGAGCTCGTGGACTACGTGCGCGACATGGGCTATACGCACATTGAGGTCATGCCGTTGATGGAGCATCCCTTCGATGGCTCCTGGGGCTACCAGACGACCGGCTACTACGCCGCCACGTCGCGCTACGGCAACCCGCAGCAGCTCATGCACTTTATCGATGCGTGCCACGAGGCTGGCATCGGCGTGATCATGGACTGGGTGCCCGGCGGTTTTTGCGCCGACTCCCACGGCCTTGCCACCTTTAACGGCCACATGCTGTTTGAGCACGAGATCCACCCCAACTGGGGCACGCATAAGTTCGATTTCGCCCGCGGCGAGGTCCGCTCCTTCCTGGTCTCCAACGTGCTGTACTGGCTCGAGAACTTCCACGTGGACGGCATTCGCATGGACGGCGTGTCCAGCATGCTGTACCTCAACTTTGGCATCGACGATCCGGGCCAAAAGAAGTTCAACAAGTACGGTACAGAGGAGGATCTGGACGCCAGCGCGTTTATCCGTCAGGTCAACTGCGCTGTGGAGGCGCACTATCCCGACGTGATGATGATGGCCGAGGAGTCCACCGCGTGGCCGCTCGTGACCTATCCGCCGCAGGACGGCGGCCTGGGCTTCCACTACAAGTGGGACATGGGCTGGATGAACGACACCCTGCACTACATGCAGACCGATTTTCCGTGGCGCCCCGGCAACCACGGCCTGCTTACGTTCTCCATCATGTACGCCTTTACCGAAAACTTTATCTGCCCGCTGAGCCACGACGAGGTCGTGCACGGCAAGTGCTCGCTCATCGGCCGCATGCCGGGCGACTGGTGGCGCCAGTTTGCCGGCCTGCGCACGCTGGCCTTCTACCAGATGACGCACCCCGGTGCCAAGCTCAACTTTATGGGCAACGAGATCGGCCAGTTTATCGAGTGGCGCTACTACGAGTCCATCCAGTGGTTCCTGACCGAGGAGTACGAGACCCACCGTCATCATCAGGCGTTTATCAAGGCGCTCAACCACCTGTACACCGCCGAGCCCGCCCTGTACGAGCGCGGCTACACCGACGACGGCTTTACCTGGATCGACGCGGACAACTCCAAGCAGTCCATCGTGAGCTTTGTGCGCCAGGGCGAGGACATCGACGACGACCTGGTGATCCTGATCAACTTTGACCCGGCGAGCTACGAGAGCTTCCGTGTGGGCGTGCCGCGCGAGGGCGACTGGGAGGTCATCTTCGATTCCGACCGTCCCGAGTTTGGCGGCAGCGGCTATGCCGGAGAAGAGCCTTACACCTGCTCGAGCGAGCCCTATCCCTGGAACGGGCAGATGGACTCCATCGAGATTAAGGTGCCCGGCCTGGCCGGCGTGGTGCTTAAGCGCCGCGGGCCCAGTAGCTATAAGCCGCCGGTGGTTGAGGAGCCCAAGAAGGCTACGCGTAAGCGCACGTCCTCGGTGAAGCCCAAGGCTGCTGCGGCCAAGAAGGCTCCCGCTAAGGCGAAGGCTACGACGACCAAGGCTAAGGCTGCTGCAAAGCCCGCTGCTAAAGCTACCGCGAAGCCCACGGCCAAAAAGCCGGCTGCCAAAAAGGCAACTACCAAGGCCAGGTCAGCTTCTGTTAAGTCGACCGCTAAGGAAGCGTAACAAAGCCGTTACAGCTGTAATTACCCGCCCCGACGGGGCGTAGGATACAAGTCATAACCGTTCCGGGAGAAACATCCCCGGGGGAAAGGAACGTATGAATAAGATCTTCGACAACAAGCAGGAGTTTACCGAGCTCTATCGCGACGCCGTCATGAGCATCAGCGGCAAGAGCGTCGAGGCCGCCAGCGACCTCGACCGCTTTAACGCCCTGGCCAAGCTCGTGGCCGAGAAGGCCCGCACCGTCGCCACCAAGAGCGACGCCCGTGTGACCGCCGAGGGCAAGAAGCGCGTGTACTACTTCTCGATCGAGTTTTTGATCGGCCGCCTGCTCGACAACTACCTGCTCAACTTTGGCGTGCGCGACATGGTCGCCGAGGCGCTCGACGACATGGGCTTCGACCTGTCCGTCATCGAGAACCAGGAGCCCGATCCGGCACTGGGCAACGGTGGCCTGGGCCGTCTGGCCGCGTGCTTCCTGGATTCCATGGCAGCCGAGGGCATTGCCGGCTACGGCAACGGCATGCGCTACCGCTACGGCCTGTTTAAACAGGAGATCGTCAACGGCAGCCAGGTGGAGACCACCGACGAGTGGCTCACCCACGGCTATCCTTGGGAGGTCCGCCGTCAGGACAAGGCCGTGACCATTAAGTTTGGTGGTCACGTTGAGGGCTTTGAGGAGGACGGCCGCACGTTCTACCGCACGGTGGACACGCAGGACATCCTGGCTGTTCCCTACGACATCCCCGTGGTGGGCTATGCCGGCGAGACCGTCAACAAGCTGCGCGTTTGGGCTGCTGAGCCGGTCGAGGAGCACTTTGACCTGGAGGCCTTCAACCGCGGCGACTATGCCCTGGCCGATGCCGAGCGCGCCGAGGCCGAGGCCATCAGCGCCATCCTCTACCCCAACGACGCCGGCGAGCACGGTCGTCTGCTGCGTCTGAAGCAGGAGTACCTGTTTGTCTCGGCCGGCATCTACAGCTTGCTCGACACCTTTGAGAAGGAGCACGGCGAGAACTGGGAGCTGCTGCCGCAGTTTGTGGCCATCCACACCAACGACACCCACCCCGCCATGTGCGGCCCCGAGCTCATGCGCATCCTCATCGACGAGAAGAAGCTCGAGTGGGACGATGCCTGGAACATCGTGACGCAGGTCGTGAGCTACACCAACCACACCATCCTGCCCGAGGCTCTGGAGAAGTGGCCCATCGGCACGTTCTCCAAGCTCCTCCCCCGCGTGTACCAGATTATCGACGAGATCAGCCGTCGTTGGCACGAGTCGTTCGACACCACGCAGGAGGGCTGGCAGGAGCGCCTGCGCCAGACCGCCATCCTGTGGGACGGCGAGATTCGCATGGCCAACCTGTCCGTGATCTGCAGCCACAGCGTCAACGGCGTGGCCAAGATCCACTCCGACATCATCAAGAACATCGTGCTCAAGGACTTCTATGCCCTCACGCCCGAGAAGTTCAACAACAAGACCAACGGCATCTCGCACCGTCGCTTCTTTGCCGAGGCCAACCCCACCTACGCCAAGCTCGTGACCGAGGCCATTGGCGACGGCTGGCTCAAGGACGCCTTTGAGCTGGAGAAACTCAAGGAGTTCCAGAACGACAGCGAGTTCCTGAAGGCCGTGGGTGCCTCCAAGCGCGCCAACAAGGAGCGTCTGGCCGCCTACGTTAAGGCCGAGACCGGTCTGGTTATCGACCCCAACACCGTCTTCGATGTTCAGGTGAAGCGCTTCCACGCCTACAAGCGCCAGCTCATGAACATCATGAAGGTGATGGACATCTACAACCGTCGCATCGCCGATCCCAACTTCCACGTGACGCCGACGACCTTCATCTTTAGTGGCAAGGCCGCCTCGAGCTACACCTTTGCCAAGGAGACCATCCGCCTCATTAACTCCGTGGCCGACGTCATCAACAACGATGCCCGCGTCAACGAGGTCATGAAGGTCTGCTTTATCCCCAACTTCCGCGTAAGCAACGCCCAGCTCATCTACCCCGCCGCCGAGATCTCGGAGCAGATCTCCACAGCCGGCAAGGAGGCCTCGGGCACGTCCAACATGAAGCTCATGATGAACGGCGCCATTACGCTGGGCACCCTCGACGGCGCCAACATCGAGATCGCCGACCTGGCCGGCCGCGAGAACGAGGCCATCTTTGGCCTGACCGCTCCCGAGGTCGAGCAGCTTTGGGCATCCAACAGCTACTTTGCGTGGGATACCCTCAACGGCGACCGCGAGCGTCTGGGCCGCGTGATGGACGAGCTCAAGGACAACACCTTTGCGGGTCTTTCGGGCAACTTCGAGAGCATCTACAACGAGCTCATGAACAACAACGACCCCGACCTGGTCATGGCCGATTTCCGCAGCTACGTGGATGCATGGGAGAAGCTCACGAACAGCTACGGCGACCAGGAGACCTGGAACCGCAAGGCGCTGCTCAACACCGCCTCCTCCGGCTGGTTCTCGAGCGACCGTACCATTCGCGAGTACCGCGACGAGATCTGGCACGCGTAAAGGCGCGCGAGCTCCCTTTGCCGCACGGCATTACTCGACGGGCGTGACCGAGCGCCGCGCCCGTCGCTAATGGGTTTAGGAACATCGATGACAGAAGGAGAAATCGATGAGTAAGAAAGAATGCATCGCGATGCTCCTCGCAGGAGGACAGGGCAGCCGATTGGGGGCACTCACCCAAAAGATCGCTAAGCCGGCGGTTAGCTTTGGTGGCAAGTTCCGCATTATCGACTTTTCGCTGTCCAACTGCTCCAACTCGGGCATCGACACGGTGGGCGTTCTGACGCAGTACCGTCCCTACCTGCTGCATGCCTACGTGGGCTCCGGCGAGGCGTGGGATCTGGACAGCCGTGACGGCGGCGTGTCGATCCTGCCGCCGTACGAGACGCAGACCGGCGGCGCCTGGTATGCGGGCACGGCCGACGCCATTACACAGAACCTCGACTACATCAAGGCCAACGACCCCAAGTACGTCCTGATTCTTTCGGGCGATCACCTGTATCGCATGGACTACCGCAAGATGCTCAAGACGCACATTGAGAACAACGCCGACCTCACGGTGAGCGTTATGCCCGTGCCGTGGGAGGAGGCCAGCCGCTTTGGCATCCTGACCACCGACCCCGAGGACGGCCGCATTACCAAGTTTACCGAGAAGCCCGATAAGCCCGATTCGAACCTCGCGTCCATGGGCATCTACATCTTCTCGGCCGATGTTCTGATCGAGGCGCTCGAGGAGGATGCTCTGGACCAGCGCTCGAGCCACGACTTTGGTAAGGACATCATCCCCAAGCTGCTCGGCGAGAACAAGCGCCTGTACAGCTACGAGTTCCACGGCTTTTGGAAGGACGTCGGCACCATCGCCAGCTTCCACGAGACCTCGATGGACCTGCTGGGCAACAACCCCGAGTTCGACCTGTTCGACAAGCACTTCCCCATCATGTCCAACATCACCACGCGTCCGCCGCACTACATTGGACCGGACGGCCGCCTGGACGACTGCCTGGTCTCCAACGGCTGCAAAATCTACGGCACCGCTCGCCACTCGATCCTTTCGACCGATGTCATCATCGAGGAGCGCGCCGTGGTCGAGGACTCCGTGCTGCTGCCGGGTGCGCACGTTAAGAGCGGCGCGCACATCTGCCGCGCTATTTTGGGCGAGAACTCCACGGTCGAAGAGGGCGTGAAGCTCGGCTCTGTCGATACCACCAAGGATACGGCCGTCGTTGGAAATGACGTCGTTATCGGGAAGGGGGAATGATCCGATGATCAATCGCAAGGCCATCGGTTATATCACCGCTAACTACTCTTCGTCCTACGGCAGCGTCCTGCTCAAGGACCGCCCCATCGCGTCCGTTCCGTTTTTGGGCCGCTACCGTCTGATCGACTTTCCGCTTTCCAACATGATGAATGCCGGCATCAAGACCGTCGGCGTCGTCATGCCGGGTAACTACCGTTCGCTGATCGACCACGTGGGCTCGGGTAAGGACTGGGGCCTGGACCGCAAGAAGGGCGGCCTGTTCATGGTGCCCGGCAACGCGTATGGCACCACCAAGGGCGGCATGCGCTTCCTGCTGCGCGACATCATCTCCAACAAGACGCTGTTCCAGCGCTCGGAGAAGCCCTATGTCGTGATGATGGGCACCAACATCATCTTTAACATGGACCTCAACACCATCATCGAGGCGCACGAGAACTCCGGCGCCCAGATGACCGTGGTGTACTGCAAGGCCACGCGCAATGTCGATGACGAGACCAAGCTCGAGATTAACGAGAACGGCCGCCTGACGGGCGTAAGCGCCGGCGTCGTGTACGGCGACAACGCCTCCATGGACTGCTGCATCGTCAACCGCGAGACGCTGCTCGAGATTATCGACCACTACCAGGCCGCCGACTATCTGGACCTGCTCGAGGCACTCCAGGGCGACTTTGGCAACATCGACGTGTGCAGCTACGAGTACAAGGGCGAGGTCGTGGGCGTGTTTAGCGAGAAGTCGCTGTATCGCCGCAGCATGGACCTGCTCGACCAGACCGTGGCCGACCAGCTCTTTGACCCCGAGCGCCCGATCCTGACCAAGGCTCACGACGTGCCGCCTTCGCGCTATGCGACCGGCAGCCATGCGTGCAACTCGATCATCTCGGCCGGCTGCATCATCAAGGGCACCGTGCGCAACTCGATCCTGTCGCGCGGCGTTGTGGTCGAGGAAGGCGCTTCGGTGACCAACTCGATCATCAACCAGAGCTGCATCATCAAGAGCGGCGCCCGCGTCGAGAACGCCATTCTGGACAAGAACAACGTGGTCCCCACCAACACCGAGCTTCGCGGCACGCCCGAGAACATCCTGGTGCTGGGCAAGGCTCCGTTAACTTCCGATACCACCATCGTACGTTAACGTTGGTGTCGCATAATTACACCTAAACGGTAGAATAGCCGCCCGGTTCGCGCCTGGCGGCTATTCTCGAATAACAACATGGGAGACAATATGGCAGATTCCAGCAAAAAGATGCAGATCGTGTTTGCCTCGGCCGAGTGCGCGCCGTTTGTAAAGACCGGTGGCCTGGGCGACGTGGCGGGCTCGCTGCCTGCGGCGCTTGTGCGCGCCGGCGCCGAAGTAATCGTGATGGTGCCCAAGTACGCCACCATCAAGGACGAGTACAAGGCGCAGATGGAGCACTTCTCCGACTTTTACGTGAACCTGGGTTGGCGCAATGAGTACTGCGGGCTCGAGAAGCTCGAGCACGACGGCGTTACCTATATGTTCATCGACAACGAGCACTACTTTGCGCGCGACTATCCGTACGGCTTCTTTGACGACGGCGAGCGTTTTGCGTTCTTCTCCAAGGCCATCACCGAGAGCCTGCAACACCTGCCCGAGGGCTTTGAGTGCGACATCCTGCACTGCAATGACTGGCAGACGGCACTGGCGCCCGTGTTCTTGCGCGAGTTCTACCAGGGGCTGCCGCTGTACGACCGCGTTAAGACCGTGTTCTCGATCCACAACGTGGCGTTCCAGGGCCAGTTTAGCGACACCGTAATGGAGGACATCCTGGGCGTGGCGCACATTCCGGCGGCCGCCTCGCAGCTGCGTTGCGACGCCTGCAGCATCAACTACATGCTGGGCGCGCTGCGCTATGCCGATGCCATCACCACGGTGAGCCCCACCTATGCCAACGAGATCCAGACGCCCGAGTTTGGCGAGGGCCTGGACGGTGTTCTGCGCGAGCGCTCCTATGCGCTGCAGGGTATTTTGAACGGCATTGACGTGGCGGGCTTTGACCCGGCGACCGACAAGCGCATTGCCGCGAACTACACCGTCGAGGACCGCTCCGGCAAGGCCGTCTGCAAGGCTAAGCTGCAGGAGGAGCTGGGGCTCGAGGTTCGCGACGACCGTCCGCTCATGGTTATGGTCACGCGCCTGACGCGCCAGAAGGGCATGGACCTGGTCATGTACGCGCTCGACCGCATCCTGGCCGGCGGCGTGCAGGTGGCGGTGCTGGGCACCGGCGACCGCGACTACGAGGACGGCCTGCGTTACTTCCAGGACAAGTACCCCGGCACCATGGCCGCACGCATCGAGTTCGATCCTGCGCTGTCGCAGCGTATGTATGCCGCCGCCGATATGTTCCTGATGCCTTCGAAGTTTGAGCCCTGCGGCCTGTCGCAGATCATCGCCATGCGCTACGGCACCCTGCCCATCGTTCGCGAAACCGGTGGTCTGAAGGACACGGTGATCCCGTATAACGAGTTTACCGGCGAGGGCACGGGCTTCTCGTTTAGCAACTTTAACGGCGACGAGATGGGCGACGCCGTGTTCCGCGCGGCACGCCTGTTCTGGGATAACCGCGACGCCTGGAATCAGCTGGTCACGCAGGCCATGAGCCAGGACTTTAGCTGGACGCGCTCGGCCGACAAGTATCTGGACCTGTACTTCTTTATGCATCCGGAGATTGAGAGGCCGGCAGCGGTTGTCGACGAGCCTGAGGCTGTTGCTGAGCCGGTGGCCGCTGAGGAGCCCAAGGCCGAGCCGGTTGTTGTGGCGCCCGCTGCTGTTGAGGAGCCCAAGGCTGAGGAGAAGCCAGTTGAGGCTAAATCTGAAGTGAAGGTTGAGGCAGCTCCCGAGGCCGAGGATAAGCCGGCTGCAAAGCCCGCCGCCAAGAAGACCGCGACGCGCAAGACGACGGCCAAGAAGGCTGCGACGACTAAGGCCGCCGCAGCAAAGACAACTGCTACCAAGGCAACGACGACGCGCAAGCGCACGACCGCCGCTGCTAAGAAGGCCGCCGAGGCCGAGTCTGCTCCCGAGGTAAAGGCTGAGGCCGCCGTCGAGGCAAAGCCTGCGGCAAAGGCTCCGACCAAGACCGCTGCCAAGAAGACGACCGCGAACAAGAGCACGACCAAGACCACTGCCGCCAAGAAGGCTACGGCTACGAAGGCGACGGCTACCAAGACCGCTGCAACGAAGGCTGCTCCCAAGGCGGCCGCAAAGGCTGCCGCCAAGGTCGAGGAGACGCCTGCCGAGGCCAAGGCGGAGGCAACCGTCGAGGTCAAGCCCGCCGCCAAGACCACCACGCGAAAACGCACGACGGCAACCAAGAAGACAACGGCAAAGGCCGCAACTCCCAAGGCAGAGACTAAGCCCGCTGCTGCCAAAGAGGAGCCCAAGGCCGAGGTAAAGGCCGAGCCGGCACCGAAGGCCGCCGAGGTCAAGACCGCTCCGAAGGCTACGACAAAGACCGAGCCCACCAAGAAGGCCCCGGTCTCCCCCGCCGCTCCCACTGAGGAGAAGGCTCAGACCAAGAAGACCTCCGTCCGCAAGGCAACGGCCACCCGCAAGCGCCGCTAACCCGGACGATTAAAATTCAATCCTCAACGCAAAAGAGGGCGCCCCAACCAGGCGCCCTCTTCTTGGTTAAACTTCGTATTTAAAAGAGGGCCGGTTTACTACGACAAAATGACTCTGGCCGACCACGGCGAGTAATCGTCGAAATTGACAACGCTTCTAACTGTGGTTTTGATATCACCAAAATGACTGTGGTTGAGATCATTCAATTTATCGTAGTAAACCGGGGTACTTTAGGTTGGCTACAAATAGTATCGGTATAGGCGTTTTTGAATATCGCGATAATTTGTGTGGTAAAACGATTTTCTAGGACAACCGTTCGCCGATGGTAAACGGATGTTGTTTATACACCCTGTGTACAACAGATATACTTATATCTGGTGCGTAAAGCCCATGGCCCGCTGGCCATGACTGTATAGAACTGGACCGTACTATGAGATTGATTCACAACAGCCGCCTACCGCAGTTTCGCACTCCGTTTGGCGCTGTGACCACTGGAACTTCCGTTGCACTCTCGGTGATTTTGGAGGATGCCAATCCCAACCAGGCAACGCTTACGCTGCGCACCTGGGTAGATGAGATTGGCGAGTCTCTGTATCCCATGACGCACGAGGGCGACGGCATATTTACCGTAGAGCTTGAGTGCGCCGAACCCTGTCTAATCTGGTACAGCTTTATATGTAATATCGAGGGCCAGCCCGAGGTCCGCTTGGGCGCACCGCAGGGTCACACCGGCGGCGAGGGCGTAACCTACGACTACGCCGAGGTTCCGTCCTTCCAGATTACCGTCTACAAGCACCGCGAGAACCGTCCCACCTGGTACGAGCGCGGCATGGTCTACCAGATCTTCCCCGACCGCTACGCCCGCGACGAGCATTGGCGCGAGCGCACGCTGGCCGAGCTCGAAAAGCCGCGTAAGGGCATTCAGCGCCGCATGGTCGAGGACTGGAACGAGCCGCCTGTGTACGAGCGCGCTGAAGATGGCTCAATCAAAACCTGGGACTTCTACGGCGGATCGCTCAAGGGCATCCAGGAAGACCTGCCCCGCATCGCCGAGCTGGGCTTTACCGCCATCTACCTCAACCCCATCTTTGAGGCCGCGAGCAACCATCGCTACGACACGGCCGACTACACCAAAATCGATCCGATCCTGGGCACCGAGCAGGACTTTACCGAGCTGTACCAGGCAGCCGAGAAGCTGGGCATTTCCATCATCCTGGACGGCGTCTTCAACCACACGGGCGATGACTCGATCTATTTCAACCGCTATGGCAACTACCCCGGTGAAGGCGCCTGGCAGAGCGAGGATTCGCCGTGGCGCGACGCCTTCACCTTCCACGAGGACGGATCGTACGATTGCTGGTGGGGCGTGGGTAACATGCCCGCGATCAACGAGAAGTCCGAGCTCGTGCGCGAGAAGCTCTTGGGCAAGGACGGCGTCATCCGCAAGTGGCTGCGCGCCGGTGCCCACGGCTGGCGCCTGGACGTCGCTGACGAGCTTTCTGACGACTTCCTGGCCGAGATCAAGAAGGCAGTACTCGCCGAAAAGCCCGACGCGCTGCTGCTCGGCGAGGTCTGGGAGGACGCCTCCAACAAGATTAGCTATGGCCACCTGCGCCGCTACCTGCAGGGCTCCGAGCTGGACTCTGCTATGGATTACCCCTTCCGCGATATGGTCATCGGGTTTTTGATGGGCTACAAGAACGCCTACCAGGCAGCCGAGGATATCGAAACCCTGCGTGAGAACTACCCGAGCGAGGCATTGTCCTGCGCGCTCAATCTGCTTTCGAGCCACGACCGTCCGCGCATCATCTCGGTGCTCGGCGGCGGCCCCGACGAGTCGCAGCTGCCCGAGAGCGAGCGCAGCAAATGGCGCCTGGACGAGAACGCGATGGGACTGGCCAAGAGCCGCTTTTGGCTCGCCACGCTCATGCAGATGACCTTCCCCGGCGTGCCTTCAATCTACTACGGCGACGAGTACGGCCTGGAGGGCCTTACCGATCCGGGCAACCGTCGCACCCTGCCGACCAAGGAAGACCTGCACGACTTCGACACGCTCGCGATCGTCAAGAACGCCTCGGCCGTGCGCCGCGCGCTGCCGTTTATGATCGACGGCGAGATCAGGGCGTTCGCGCTCAATGACGAGGTGCTGGCCTACAACCGTACGGGCAAGGACGGCGAGTCCGCGACCGTCATCATCAACCGCAGCCTGCGCAATTCGCACCGCGTGACGATTCCGGCGCTCGGCGAATGTGCAAGCGACGTCATTAGCGGTCACGAGTGCGAGATCCACAACGGCACGGTCACGCTCGACCTGTACC
This sequence comes from uncultured Collinsella sp., assembly GCA_934654775.1. Classification (GTDB taxonomy): domain Bacteria; phylum Actinomycetota; class Coriobacteriia; order Coriobacteriales; family Coriobacteriaceae; genus Collinsella. The sequence continues at coordinate 47,695 of CAKUGR010000012.1, read as the reverse complement.
CGCTGGGTTCGTCGATCATCTATCACCACGCCGAGCAGCGCCTGCAGGAGCCGCTCGATCACGGCGCGGGCGTCGTGTGCCACATCACCTCGGTGCCGACCGACGACGGCAAGCCCGGCACGATCGGTACGCCCACGCGTCGCTTTATCGACCATCTGGCCGCCATGGGCATGCGCTACTGGCAGGTCCTGCCCGTCAACCCGACGGACTTCTTCCGCTCCCCTTACGCCGGCCCTTCTGCCTTTGCCGGCAATATCGACCTGCTGCCCGAGAGCCACGAGGAGCTTGCTGCCGATTTTGAGACCTGGAAGGCGCATGGCGGCGAGGACGCCGACCCGCTCTACACCGCGTTTAAGCATCGCAATGCCGATTGGCTCGAGAAGTACTGCGTCTACATGGCCGTCAAGAAGTACTTTGAAGGCGAATCGCGTCATGATTGGCCGGCCGATGTCGCGCGCTACAACGAGCATCTGATCGACGACAAGCGCTTCCACGACGAGGCCGAGCTGCAGGCATACATGCAGTATCGCTTTGACCTCGCGTGGTGCGAGCTCATGAACTACGCGCACAAGAAGGGAATCGAGGTTATCGGCGACATTCCGATGTACGTCTCGGACGATTCGGCCGACGCGTGGAGCGAGCCCGAGAACTTCTGGCTGTCCGATACCGGCAAGGCGATTGAGATTTCCGGCGCGCCGCCCGACAACTTTGCACCCGAGGGCCAGGTGTGGGGCAATCCCACCTTCCGCTGGGACCACATGAAGGAGAACGGCTACCGCTGGTGGATGGACCGCCTGCGTCGCGCGTTCTCGCTGTACGACCGCGTTCGTCTGGATCACTTCCTGGGCTTCCACAGCTACTTTAGCATTCCCGCGGGCAAAGCCTGCGCCGATGGCCGCTGGCTGGCGGGTCCGGGCAAGGACCTGTTCCAGACTGCCTACGACGAGCTGGGGCCGCTCAACTTTATTGCCGAGGATCTGGGCTACCTGACGCCTGGTGTTCGCGCGATGGCATCGACCTGCGGCTTCCCCGGCATGGACGTGCTTGAGTTTAGCGATTACGACGTCCGCTGTGGCGTACATCCCACGCCGGGCAAGATTCTGTACACCTCGACGCACGACACGTCGACGCTCGCCGGTTGGTGCACGCGCTCCTTTGCGGGCGGCGACGAGCCGAGCGGCGTTGAGTGTGCGGCCAAGCTGATGGCCGACGCGCTAGCAAGCGATGCGCCGCTCGTGATGATGCCGCTGCAGGACGTGCTGGGGCTGGGCGACGATGCGCGCATGAACGTGCCGGGTGTCGCCACGGGCAACTGGACTTGGCAGGCCAAAGAGTCTGATATTGAGGCAGCTGAGGATAAAACTGCACAGCTCCTGCGCAACACCCATAGATTCTGGGGCGAAGCGTGATAAAACCCCCGATATAGGGTACAGTTACAGACGTTTGAATTTATGCGGGCAGAGCGATCTGCCCGCTTTGTGCTGAAAAGGAAGTATTATGGCGCGCTACGATTACAAGTGCTCGAGCTGCGGCAACGTGTTTGAGGTTGAGCACCCCATGTCCGAGACCCCCGAGGTCGTGTGCCCCAGCTGCGGTGCTCCGGCCGCTAAGACGTTCTCGGCCAGCGGCATTAAGTTTGAGGGCAGCGGTTTCTACAACACCGACCAGCGCAGCGGTGGTTCCAGCACCAGCGCCACCAACGGCTGCTGCGCCAACTGCCCACACAACCACTAGCGACGAACGGTCCCGCTACCCAGATTTCCTTATGAGTTGCGGTGAAATAGCTCCTGAATCAGGCCATCCAACGCCCAAACAGGAACTATTTCACCGCAACTTTTCTATAGATTGGATTTCGGGCTGATGCTAAGTTTGTAACATTTCAAAACTATGCCGGATTACGGGGTTGACTTGACAACCTCTATCCATTCCAGTAATTTGCATATTTCAACAAGCCATCTACCTGCGGCTTTATTTAGGTCATTTTTGCTGTGGTCGGGCATCACCAATCTAGCCCCGTAATCCGCCCTACTTTTGATAACAGCAAGTATGAAACGGAGCTATTTTTACAAATCTTTACCGCTATTGCGATCTTCACTCGCATGACCACCTGAGTTGCGGTGAAATAAGGACTGTTTGGCGGGTAGATGCCGCTATTCAATCCCTATTTCACCGCAACTTAGTAGTTACTGGCGGACCAGGCGGGCGCAGAAGTGGCCGTCGTAGGAGTCCGAATTAACGGGCACACTTTGGAAGAGACCTCGGTCGTTTTGGCGGAGGGTGACGAGGCTCTTGGCGTGGTCATATTCGGACAGTTGCAGAATCTGCGCTTCGGAGAGCGGCGCCACGGTAAAGCCCTCGCCCTCGGGAGAAGCCAGGAAGGCATCCACGACCTGCGTGTTCTCCTCGTCAAAGACCGAGCAGGTGGCGTAGATAAGCTCACCGCCGGCAGCCACGCGCGCGGCTGCTTCCTTAAGCATCGTCAACTGCAGCTTGGGCAGCTCGCGCGTCACATCGTTCTCGGTCAAACGCCACGGAATCTCGGGGTGACGGCGCATGGTACCGGTGCCCGAGCATGGCGCATCGATAAACACCGTGTCGAACAGGGCAGGCTCACCGAGCATGGCATCAAAGGACGTAAGCACTTCATCGAGCTCGCACGCATCGCCCGAAACCGTACGAACGCCCGAAATACCCGCCTTATGCAGGCGCGCGAGATTCTGATCGCACTTGCGATCATGCAGGTCGAGCGCGGTATGCTGGCGCTCGTAGCCGGCACGCTTGGCCTGGCACATCATCACATAGGTCTTCGTGCCACGACCGGCGCCGATCTCCAGACAACGCCCGGGACGAGTCGCCGCGGTCGCGATAAGCTGAGCATTCAGGTCCGAAGCCACGGCCGCAGCACGCTCAAACACGCCCGATGCAACGGTAACCTGAGCATCGACCGGAGCATGGCAGCCCGGGAAGACAGGCGCCACGAGCTGCGAGATATACGGATCGGGCTTGGTCGCAAACGCATTCTCGTGCAGGGCGAGCGGTGCAGGCGCCAGATTGCCGGCAAAGGTGAGCGCGCCCTCGGGCGTATCGAACGAAACCATAATGCGAGCGCACAACCAACGCGGCAGACCCATCAGACGCGACAGGCGCACCAGACGGCGCTCTGACTCATCGGCATCGGACGCGGTGGCAAAATCCTCAACGTTATCCGCAACCTTGTGCAGCACCGCGTTAGCCAGGCCCGCAGCAGACTTAGCACCGCTGCGCACCAGCTCAACACCCTGGCTTACGGCTACGCGACCCGGTGTATGCAGATAGAGCATCTCGAAGGCCGAGATGCGAAGCGCCATGCGCACACGCGGCGCGACCTTTTTGGGCTTATCCAAAAACTGGTCGAGCAACTCATCCAAAATGCCCTGCGTAGCGGCCACGCCGAGCGCCAAACGGGCGGCAAACGCAGAATCACGCTGGTCAATGGCCTTGGCAGAAGCACGGGAGGACAGCACGTCGCGCGCGTACATGCCGCGGCGATCGGCCTCCATCAACACATCGAGCGCAAGTTTTCGCGCGGGAGACAACTTGCTCATGACAAAACACCCCACGTAAGATCGGCGCCCTGCAGGCCAGCAGCCCAAGCAGATGCAGCCATGGCACGCTTGCCATCGGGCTTAACCTCGAGCAGTTCAACCGCACCATCGGAAAGACCCAGGTAAACACGCTTGCTCTTGACAGCAACAGCGCCCTCGCCAAGCGACACATCGGCCGGCGCAGCATCAAGCACACGCACGGTCTTGCCGGCAATCACGCAACGAGCAGGCGCGGTATCGGACGAAGCGAGCACATGGCGCACGCAATCGAGCGCCGCCATCTGCGGATTCAGACGCATCTCCTGCTTGGAAATCTTGGCAGCATGGGTAACGAGCGACTCATCCTGATCAGTCCAAACGGCAGTGCCGTCGGCAAGCGAAGGAAGCGTATCGGCCAGCAACTTGCCACCCAGCTCGCCAAGCTCCATCGTAAGCGCCTCGGCATGCTTACCGGCAACCGAAGTGGAAGCCTGAGCGCAATAAGCACCGGTATCCACGCCATGCCCAATACGCATAATGGAAACGCCAGCAACCTCATCACCAGCAAGAATGGCACGCTGAATAGGAGCCGCGCCACGCCAACGAGGCAGCAAGGACGCATGAACATTCACAATACCAAGCGGCGCCATATGCAGCACCTCATCAGGCAAAATGCAGCCATAGGCAGCCACACAGAAAATATCAGCCTGCGCATCCTGAAGCGCCTCAACAACCTCCGGCGTCATCCGATTAGCCTCAATAACCGGCAGCCCCAACTCAAGCGCCTTGGCCTTAACAGGAGAAGGCTCAAGCTTCTTACCACGCCCACGAACAGCATCAGGACGAGTAATAACGAGCGCAACCTCATTCCCAGCCGCAACAAGCGAAGTCAGTGAAGGCACCGCAAAATCGGGCGTACCCATAAACACAATACGCATAACCAATGTCTCCTCAAAACCAGAGCCAAGACGGCTACAAACAGCAGCGAAAAGCCAGTCTCCAGCCCTTCCGCAATAACAGTTCAACAAGAACAAATATACCCAAAACCAAAGAAAGAGCCGCAATAAAAGCAGCTCTCTCAACAAACCAAATATCAGCGAAGACGCCCCTCCCTGGCCCAACGGCACCCGGGCGAACCGACCCCGAATAACGTAGTCCCTGGGGTTGGCCGCCTATATATCGTCCCGCGCGCAGTTTCGCAGCAAAGCGAGAATGTTTGAGCACGGGATGATATATAGGCGCCCCGCCCGGGGACGGCCAAACAACCTATTCAGTCTCGCCCGGTCGAGCGCCGCGGGCCAGGGCGTCCTGGTACTCCTTGACTGCCTTGATCCTCTGCATCGGCTTCAGTCGCTCAAACATCGTATTGCCATGCAGGTGATCAATCTCGTGCTGCAGGCACACGCAGAACAGGTCGCCCGTGGCCTCATAGCGAATCAGGTTGGCATCCAGGTCATACGCCTCGACGACAACGTGATCCGGACGCTCGATCTCGCAGCTAATGCCGGGAATGGACAGGCAGCCCTCGCTAAACGGCACCAGGTTGTCGCTCTGCTCAACAATCACGGGATTGATAAGCACGTACGGGTCGTAGTCGTTCTTGTCGCTATAGTCGCAGTCGATGGTCACGAGCTGGATGAGCTCGCCAATCTGCGGGGCAGCCAGGCCGCAACCGCCGTTCTCGAACATCATCTTCTTCATCTTCTCGGCAAGCGCCTCGATCGCCGGGGTGATCTCCTCGATGACGGCGCACTCCTGGCGCAGACGAGGGTCGGGCGAAAGTACGATTCCGTTGGCTTCCATGGCCATCCTTTCGGGTTGTTACATCAAATCATAGGCGTCGACGTCAACGCTCACGCTCACGCCGCGCACGGAGCCCACCTCTTTGAGGCAGGCGTCGATATCATCAGAGACATGGTACCCTACCGGCGACTTTACAAGCAGATGGAAGCGGTAACGGTCCTTGGCTCTCTCGATTACACACGAAGCCGGGCCCAGCACCTGCGGCACGGCGCTCCCCGCCCGCAAAAAGTCGGGCGCGGCCGCATGCCAGCGGCGCTTGAGGAGCTTTGCGATGTGCCCGATGTAGTCCTGCGCATCGTCTCGATTCGTCGACCACACCAAGATGTTGACCAAGCGTACGAACGGCGGATACAGGGCGTCGCGACGCTGATCAAGGTCGTAGTCGGTAAAGATAGAGCGGTCGTGCTCGGCGACGGCGCGGATAACCGGGTCCTCGGGCAGGTAGGTCTGGATGATAACCTCGCCGGGGCGATCGCCGCGGCCGGCGCGGCCCGCAACCTGTTCCAGCAGATCGTAAGCGCGCTCCCCTGCGCGAAAATCGGGCAGCTTGAGGGCAAAGTCGGCATTGACCACGCCCACGAGCGTAACCTCGGGAAAATCCAGCCCCTTGGCAATCATCTGCGTGCCCAGCAGCACGGCGCAATCGGCGGCATCGAACTGCTCGAGCAGCTTTTTGTGCGCGTCCTTGCCGCGCGTGGAATCGGCATCCATGCGGATGATGGCGACGTCCTCGGGCAGCATCTGGTGCAGCGCGTCTTCGATTTGCTGCGTGCCCAGGCCCATTTTTGCCAGATAGCGACTGCCGCACTTGGGGCAGCGGCTCGTGGGCGCCGGATAGGGCTGAACGCGCCAGGACGATCCGCAGGTGTGGCACTGCAGCGTGTGCGTGCGCTCGTGATACGTAAGCGCCGTGGAGCAGTGGTTGCAGGTGGGCACGCAACCGCATTCTCGACACATCAGGAACGGCGCAAAACCGCGACGGTTGTGCAGCAGCACGGCCTTTTCGCGGCGCTCGACTACGCGCTCCAGACCTTCCATCAGCGGTTTTGAGAACATGGAGCGGCTGCCGTGTGCGAACTCGCGGCGCAGGTCGGCAATGCGAACCGTGGGCAGGACCGCATGCCCCGGGCGTTCGGGCATCTCGACGCGCGTCCAGGTGGCGCCGCCGTACGTGCGGCGGCGGCAGCGGTCGAGCGCCTCGGCCGAGGGCGTTGCGGAGCCCAGTACGAGCGGACACCGATAGCGGCGCGCCATCTCGGCAGCCACCTCGCGCGCATGGTAACGCGGGCTGGAACCCTGCTTGTAGCTGGTCTCGTGCTCCTCGTCGATAATAATGAGGCCCAGATCGCTGAGCGGGCAAAAGAGCGCCGAACGGGCGCCCACGACCACACGCGCGGCACCGCTGGCGACCATATCCCACTGGTCCAGGCGCTCGCCAGCAGAAAGTCGCGAATGGAACACGGCGACCGTCTCGCCAAAGCGCGAGCGGAAGCGGCCGACGGTCTGGGCCGTCAGCGAGATCTCGGGCACGAGCACGCAGGCCGAACGGCCGGCCGCCAGCACGCGCTCAATCGCCGAGAGGTAGACCTCGGTTTTGCCGGAACCGGTGACGCCATCGACAAGGACCACGTCGCCATGGGCGTCAAGGCGTGCGCGCTCAATCTGCGCGAGGGCCTGCCGCTGACCGTTCGTAAGTGCGACCGGCGCTTTACCGCTTGCAGAGGACAGTGTGGTCTGCTCGCTGCAGCCACGCCAGGCGCGGCGCTCTTCCACCACCACGACGCCGCGTTTTTCGAGCGCCTTGATGGTCGCCGACATGCTGTTGTAGAGCAGGTTGAGGTCGCGCGTCGTGACCGGGCCGCATTGGAGCGCCTCGATGAGCTGACGCTGACGGACCGCGGTCTTGGGCGGCGTGTAGTCGAAACCCTCGGGCGTGAGTATGACCCAGCGGTTTTGGATGGGTTTGACGGCGGGGCGTTCAACGGTCCACAAGCCGTCATCGCCCTTGACCACGCGCGGGCTTCCACCCGGGGGCAAGAACAGGCGCAGGCACTCGGAAAGCGTCGCGACGTACTCGCGGCTCATCCAGCGCGCAATGCGTGCAGCCTCGGCGGTAAAGAGCGGCTTGCTGAGGATAGCCTCGATAGGCTTGACGCGTGCGGGATCGAGGGCGTCGATACCTTGCAGATCGGCAAGCTCGGGCGCGATATCGACGATATAGCCCGCGGCCGCACGGTTGCCAAAATGAACCAGAACGGTGGAGCCGATCTGGGCCTCGTTGGCAAAGGTCTGCGGAATGCCGTAGGCAAACGGCTCGGACAGCGCACGGGTCGGGATGTCGAGGACCACGCTCGCGTAGGCGGTGACGGGCTCGGGCGCGGGCTTGGGCCTGGTTGATGCGACAGGGGCCGCGGACTTCGGAGCTTCCTCCGGTTCCGGCGAACCAAACAGTGACAGTTGCTCGGCCATAGCCCCAGCACCTCCTATCCCATACGTCTACAGAAACAAGAGCCCCGCTCGGGTGAACGGGGCTCGGATACATGCGTTTACGCAGCTGCTACAGCGCCATCGTGCGGGCGCGGTCGATGCGCGCCAAGCAGTCGTCGCGGCCGACGAGCGCCATGGTCTCGCCCAGCGGGGGGCTCACCATGTTGCCGCAAACGGCTACGCGCACGGCCTGGAACACCACGCGCTTCTTGAGGTCCATCTGCTCGGGCAGCGGCTCAAGCGCGGCGTCGATGTTGGCAGCCGTCCACTCGTCCACGCCCTCGAGCGCGGCCTTGGCGGCATCCAGAATAGCGCCCATGCCTTCTTTGGCCAGGCCCTTGTTAACAGACTTCTCGTCATACTCGAGCGTCTCGGCGGTGGCAAAGATAGGAGCAGCGACAGTCACGGCGTCAGCTGGCATCTTGGTGCGCGGCTTGACGATGGCGGCAAGCGCGTCGATCCAGTCCTCGCCGTACTCGACGTTACCCTCGATAAGGCCCGCCTCATGCAGCTCGGGGACCATGACCTCATCGGCAAACTGGGCGTCGGACATACCGTTGATATACTCGGCATTGACCCAGTCGAGCTTCTTGGGGTCGAAGGTCGCCGGGTTCTTAGAGATACGGTCGAGCGAGAACTTGCTGGCCAGAACATCACGCGGAATGATCGTGGTCTCGCCATCGAGCGACCAGCCGAGCAGCGCCAGATAGTTGACGAAGGCGTCGGACAGGTAGCCGGCGTCGCGGTACTCCTCCACCGAGGTGGCGCCGTGGCGCTTGGAGAGCTTCTTGCCGTCGGCGCCCAGGATCATGGAGATGTGGGCGAACGTGGGCACGGGCGCGCCGAGGGCCTCGTAGACCATGACCTGGCGCGGGGTGTTGGACAGATGGTCGTCGCCACGGATGACGTGGGTGATCTTCATCATAGCGTCGTCGACGACGGTCGCGAAGTTGTACGTGGGCGTGCCGTCGGAGCGGAAGATGACGAAGTCGTCGAGCTCCTTGGCGTCGAAGGTCACCTCGCCGTGGACGGCGTCGTGGATGACGACGTCGCCGCGGTCCTCGGGCACCTTGATGCGCAGGACGTAGGGCTCGCCGGCCTCGATGCGGCGGCGGGCCTCCTCGGGATCGAGATCGCGGCAGCGGCGCTGATAGCCCTGGAAGGGGTCCTTGCGCTCCTGGGCGGCCTTGCGGTCGGCGTCGAGCTGCTCCTTGGTGCAGAAGCAGGGGTAGGCCTTGCCCTCGTCCCAGAGCTTCTGGGCGGCCTGCCTGTACAGGTCCAGGCGCTCGGTCTGTGCGTAGGGGCCATAGTCGCCGCCCACCTCGGGGCCCTCGTCCCAGTCCAAGCCCAGCCAACGCATGGCGCGCAGAATGATCTGCGTGTTCTCGTCGGTGGAACGGGTGGGGTCGGTGTCGTCGATGCGCAGGATGAACGTGCCGCCGTTTGCACGGGCGAAAGCCCAGTTATAGATAGCGGTGCGGGCGCCGCCGATGTGCAGCTTGCCCGTCGGTGAGGGTGCAAAGCGGACGCGAACGTCTGATGCCATGGAAATCTCCTCGATTGCAGGATGGATGTCTAACCGCATCAGTATAAAGCAACAAAGCAGCCTCTACACAAAGGGCACCGACCCACTCATTGGGGACAGACTTAAATGAGTAGTCGTTGGGGACACTCTTCGGAGCTGGCCGAACAGGAGTGTCCCCAAGTGCTGCATTCATTTAAGTCTGTCCCCAATGAGTAGGTGCGGAAAGGGTGTGAATGTTGGATTTACGCGATATGATGTTCCCTTGCATATAGAGCTCGGCGGAATGGTAACGGTCGCCGGGACACGTTTTTTGAAAGGACAATCATGTCAGAAGAACTTCGTTCCATCCCACCCCAACACGGGTCCTTTGTTTTTACGTCGGAGTCGGTGACCGAAGGCCATCCCGATAAGATCGCTGACCAGATCAGCGACGCCGTCCTCGACGCAATCCTCGCCAAAGAAATAGAGCTGCAGGAGCAGGGCTATATTGCACCCAATGGCGTGCCAGCCAACGTTGAGAACGTCCGCTGCGCCTGCGAGACCCTCGTGACCACCGGCACCGTCATCGTTGCCGGCGAGATCCGCACCCAGGCCTACGTCGACGTGCAGGAGATTGCCCGTGGCGTTATCCGCCGCATTGGCTACAACCGTGCAAAGTTCGGTTTTGACTGTGATACCTGCGGCGTAATGAGCCTTATCCACGAGCAGTCGCCCGATATCGCCCAGGGCGTCGACGAGTCCTTCGAGACCCAGACCGGCGCCACCACCGATCCGATCGACCTGATCGGCTCCGGCGACCAGGGCATGATGTTTGGCTACGCCTCCAACGAGACTAAGACCCTCATGCCCATGCCGCACTACCTGGCGAGCCGCCTGGCCGAGCGCCTGGCCGCCGTGCGCCACGATGGCACCCTGCCCTACCTGCGCCCCGACGGCAAGACCCAGGTCACGGTGCGCTACGAGGACGGCAAGCCCGTCGAGGTCACGACCATCGTCATCTCCACACAGCACGCCGCCGAGATCGAGGACATGGGCAAGATCAAGGCCGACCTCATCGAGCACGTCATCACCCCGGTCATGGCTGCCGAGAACATGCCGTGGAACAACGCCGACATCTATGTGAACCCCACCGGTCGCTTTGTCGTGGGCGGTCCCATGGGCGACACGGGCCTCACCGGCCGCAAGATCATCGTCGACACCTACGGCGGTTACGGCCGTCACGGCGGCGGTGCCTTTAGCGGCAAGGACTGCACCAAGGTCGACCGCTCCGCCGCATACGCCGCGCGCTGGGTCGCCAAGAACGTGGTGGCCGCCGGCCTGGCCGACCGCTGCGAGGTCGAGCTCGCCTACGCCATCGGCGTTTCCAAGCCGCTGTCGATCATGGTCGACACCTTCGGTACCGCCAAGGTTGCCGAGAACAAGATCGTCGAGGCCGTCGAGAAGACCTTCGACCTGCGCCCGGGCGCCATCATCCGCGACCTGGACCTGCGCCGTCCCATCTACGAAAAGACGGCCGCCTACGGCCACTTCGGCCGAGAAGACGCCGACTTCACCTGGGAAAACACCGACCGAGTCGAAGAACTCAAAGCAGCCTGCGGGCTGTAATTAGGAACCACAAAGGTCATAACCCGCACACGCTTTCAAAAGAAGTACCGGCTCCAACCGGTACTTCTTTTTTATTAAACCGGTGGTGGTGATGTTTCGATATGAAACCGTACAGCGTCTCCAGCTAATGAATTTTGCCACCTGGCTGCGCCAACCATGTATCCTAAGTTCCGAGGGCTTTGGTATTTGGTCGATCGCGAGTTCCGCACGAGCCGGAGAGCACTTAATGTGCTCTCCGTGCGAGCAGGACTGTCCGAGCAGGCGACCAAATACCAAAGCCCTCGGAACGACGGGACAGAGTATGCCCCGCCCCTCGGGACGAAGAGCCACGTAAAGGAGCAGCCATGGCAGGCAAGCCGCAAACACTAGCTACGACCTCGGCATTCGAGATCTTGGGCCCCATCATGGTCGGCCCCAGCTCATCGCACACCGCCGGCGCCCTGCGGTGCGCACAGGTGGCCGCCAGCCTGCTCGAGGGCCGCATCACCAAAGTTACCTTTGGCCTGTGGAACTCCTTCGCCCACACCTACCGCGGCCACGGCACCGACCGCGCGCTCGTCGCGGGCATCCTGGGCCTCGACACCGACGACGAGAATATCAAGCAGGCCTTCGACCTCGCACGCGAGCAGGGCCTCGACTATCACTTTGACATCAAGGGCGACGACGCCTCCATTCACCCCAACACCGTCGATATCGACATGGTCGACGACACGGGCGCTACGGCGCAGGTCCGCGGCGAGAGCCTGGGCGGCGGCAAAATGCGCATCAGCCGCATCAATGGCGTCGGCGTCGACATCTCGGGCATGTACTCCACGCTGTTTGTGGCCCACAAGGACGTCCCCGGCGTGCTCGCCGCGCTCACGAATCTGCTCGCCTACGCACACGTGAACATTGCCTTCTGCCGCACCTACCGCACCGAGGTGGGCGGCCAGGCATACTCCGTTTTTGAGACCGACGGCGCCCCCGACGATACCGTCATTCCCATGCTGCGCAAGCTCGACAATGTCGACTACGCAACATTTATCGAGCTCCCGGGCTCGGCCTCGTCGCTATCCCCCGGCGTCTCGGCCAAGGAGGTCTTCGACGACGGCGAACAGCTGCTCGACGCCTGCGAGGAACTGGGACTCAACATCGGCGCCGTCATGGCCGTGCGCGAGGCGCGCCTCACCGGCGAGGAGCACGCCGTCGCCACCATGCGTCGCGTGCTCGACGTCATGCGCGAGGAGACCGCGGCTCCCATCTCCAATCCGCAGCGCTCGCTCGGCGGGCTCATCGGCGGCGAGGCGAAGCTCGTCGATGCCACCGGCCGCAACGACCTGAGCTCCAGTTTAATGGGCGCCGTCCAGACCGATGCCGTGGCCCGCGCCATGGCCGTGCTCGAGCGCTCTGCCACCATGGGCGTGATCGTCGCAGCCCCCACGGCAGGCTCCGCGGGCGTCGTGCCCGGCTGCGTGCTGGCGCTGGCCGAGCACCTGCAGCTCGATGACGAGCAGGTCATGGACGCCCTCTACTGTGCTGCCGCCATCGGCCTCAACCTCACCACGAGCGCTTGCGTCGCCGGTGCCGAGGGCGGCTGCCAGGCCGAGGTGGGAAGTGCCGCCGCCATGGCCGCCGCCGCGCTGGTGCAGATGCTCGGCGGCACCCCCGAGCAGGCACTCGACGCCAGTTCCATCGCGCTGAGCAATCTGCTAGGCCTCGTTTGCGATCCCGTGGGCGGACTGGTCGAGGTGCCGTGCCAAAACCGCAATGCCATCGGCGTGGCCGCGGCCTTCAGCTCGGCCCAGCTCGCGCTCGCCGGCATTAGGAGCCTGGTGCCGTTTGACCAGATGGCGCATGTGATGCTCTCGGTGGGCCACGCCCTGCCGGCAACCCTGCGCGAGACGGCCAAGGGCGGCATCGCTCAAGCCCCCGCCGCGCTTTCTGCCTGCGCCAAATGCGGCATATGCGGATAGGCAGACTTCTCCAAACTGATACTGTTTCCGCACCACAAACAACAGGCTAATCGCTATAATGCAAGCCCAGTTAAAACACGATGAGCCGCAAGGCGAAACTCGAAGGAAATATAAACGATGTCGCAAATCGATCGCAGCAGCATGATTCCCGATCCGCAACAGCCCAGTAGGCATACTGGCGGCGTCCAATCGCCGCGCCCCATCGCGCCGGCTCACAGCCAACAACACGGCCCGGCCAATGCCTCTCAGCGCCCGAATCAGCGTCAATACCAGCCGCATCAACAATATCAGCAGCGCCCCGCACAGGGTGCCGCCCCCAAGCAGGGCCCTTCGCACGCTCGCGCGGCAAACAATCGCGGCCCCGTGGACAAGCGCACCAACAAAAGCAGCAAGTCGGGCGGAAAAACGGCCCTCTTTGTCGTACTCGGCCTCGTCGCGATCGTCTACATCGTAGGCGTCGTGGCGTTCTCGCAGATCGCATACCCCAACACTACCATCGCCGGCGTCGATATCTCGCTCTCTAACGCATCTTCGGCAGCCACCAAGGTCAACTCGGCATGGAAGCACTACAAGCTCACCGTGTCGGGCGATGACTTTAGCTGGACCTACCAGCCCGAGTCCGACGAGCCCATCGTCGATGGCGAGGAAGCCGCCCACGAGATTATCAGCAAAAACGAGCCGCTGCTGTGGCCATCGCGCCTCATCTCTTCGCTCAACGGCAAAACCGTTAGCGCCACCAAGAACGGCTCGGTCGACTTGGACCAGGACGTCGACCTGTCCATGCTCTCCGATGCCTTTGACCAAAAGCAGTTTGAGGAGGGCCTGGGCAGCGCCATCGATGAGTTCAATGAGGGCCGCTCGGGCACCTTCGAGGCCGCCAGCTCCTATGACGAGAAGGCCGGCAAGTTCACCGTTGATAAGGCCCGTTCCAACGAGAAGATCAACCGCGAGCATGTCATCAAATATGCCGAGATCGAGCTCGCATCGCTCGCCGAGAACGTCGATATCACCAAGATCGGAAACGACGCCTACGAACCGCTCAACGGCACCCTCACCAACGACCAGATTCAGGCTGCATGCGATGCCGCTAACAACTTCTTGGGCGTCAACGTGACTCTTAAGCTCAACGGCAATGATGCCGGCAAGGTGGACGGCAGCTCGGTGCTGCAGTGGATCAGCTTTGCCGATCCGGCCAACCCCACGCTCGATACGTCGCAGATCGGCAGCTGGGCCGCCGAGCTCGCCAACGGCTTTAACACCGTGGGCTCCACCCGCTGGTGGACACGCGCCGACGGAAAGGAGTGCGCTGTCGAGGGCGGCGACTTTGGCTGGTCCATCGACAGCGACACGCTCGCCAAGCAGGTCGAGGACGCTATCAATAACAAGCAGACCGGCGATATCGAGATTTCGTACTCCAAGAAGGCCGACACGTTTACCGCCAAGGGCGAGCCCGATTGGAAGGCCTATATCGACGTCGACCTGTCCGAGCAGCACGCGCGCTACTACGACGAGAACGGCAATATCGTGTGGGAGGCCAACTTTATTTCCGGCAAACCGGGCGAAGACGCCACCCCGGAGGGCGTGTGGCAGATCAACAGCAACGACGGCGCAAGCAAGCTCATCGGTGCCAAAGACCCCGCGACCGGTAAGCCCAAATACGAGAGCCCGGTCAGCTATTGGATGCCGTTCGAAGGCAATATGATCGGATTCCACGACGCCACCTGGCAAAACGACAAGAGCTTCGACAGCGCCGAGTCCTATAAGTGGTGCGGAAGCCACGGCTGCATCAACCTGCGCCTGGCCGATGCCAAGGCGCTCCACGACTGCATCAGCGTGGGCCTGTGCGTGGTCGTGCACTCGTAGGAAAACACGCCTTCGCACAACGGGGAACTGACGCTCAAATATAACAGTTCCGAAAGATACCGCCATATGCGCCCGCCCCTCGCGACGGGCGCATATACTTATCGAGGAACTTTCTATAAAGGAGACGCCATGTCGAATGTCCCCAACATCACCCCGGGACCGGATGATGCCGAGCGAGCGCCCGAGGGTGCCACCGAAACGCTTCCCCTCATAACAAACGTGCACGCAACACAGCAAAACGGCAGCACAAGTGATACAACCGAGATTTCTGACGAAGAGGCCTACGCCAAGCTCAAGGCGAAGCGTGCCGAGCGTCGGCGCAAAAAGCTCATCCGGCGCGGCATTGCGGCAGGAGTCGTGGCCGCCATTGTGCTCATCGCCGTTGTCGTGACCTTAGTCATCAACGCACGGCCCGCAGGCACCAACGGGCCGGTGACCGACATGGTCACCGAGGGCACGTTTACGACCACCGTCGAGGCAAAAGGCCAGCTCAAGCCTATCTCGGCTTCGGTGGTCTCCCCTTCTGTCGACGGCACGGTGGCATCAATCAACGTGCAAGCCGGCCAGTCCGTCAACGAGGGCGACGTGCTCATGACCATTAAAAACGACGAGCTCGATCGCAACGTCGCCGAGGCGCAGCGCGCGGTGGCAGCGGCACAGGAAGACCTCGCCAACGCACAGAAAGCGGTAGCAGCCGCCCAAGCAGCTCCGGCGACTGACACAGATGCGGCAAGCGCGAGTGGCGCCAGCGGCACCGCCGACACGAGTGCCGTCTCGAACGCCCAACGCAACCTAGCCTCGGCCCAGGCGACCCTGGACCAAGCCAACGCCAAAGCCGCCGAACGCACCGTGACCGCGCCCAGCTCGGGCAGCATCGTCGAGCTCAACGCCAAGGTCGGCGCCACGGTGACAGGCGGCATGATTATGGGCGAAGGCGATACGAGCGGCGGCAAGCAGTGCATGCAGATCGCCGACCTCTCCAAGATGAAGGTCACCGTTCAGGTGGGTGAAAAGGACATCGCCAAGATCGCCGTGGGCCAGAGCGCCAACGTTACCTATCCGGCTTTTCCCGATATCGTGAGCCAGGGAACGGTCACGGCTATCGCCTCGGTGGCAAATTCCGACGCCAACGGCGGCGGCAGTGTGACCTTTAACGTCGATATTTTGATTGAAGCGCCCGATGCGCGCCTGAAGCCAGGTATGACGGCCGAGGTCTCGGTGGTAACCGAGCAGCTCGACGACGTGGTGATGGTGCCCACGATGGCCCTCATGACCGAAGACGGCGAGCACTATTACGTTAACGTGGCGACCGACGACGGGGGCAAGGAAACACGCCGAGTAAAGGTGACCGTCGTGACGCAAAACGACAACGACGCCGTGGTTGGCAAGACGCAGGTCAAGCGCGACGACCAGGGCAACGAGATCAACCCGGACGTACCTGTCACCAAGCTGCGCGAAGGCGACACCCTCGTTATGGACACGGGCGCGGGCATGACGGCCGACGGCGGCGACACCGGTAGCATGTCTGCCGACGAGGGCATGTAATGCGCCCCGTCATCGACATCCGCAACGTGCACCGCATCTTTGAGAGCGAAGCCGGCTGCGCCCATATCCTGCACAACGTGAGCCTGGCGGTGAATCCCGGCGAGTTCGTGGCCATCACCGGCCCTTCGGGCTCGGGTAAGTCGACGCTCATGAACATCCTAGGCTGCCTGGACAAGCCGACGGCAGGCGACTATTACCTCCAGGGACTCAACGTGGCGGAGCTCGACGATGACGAGCTCACCGAAGTCCGCGCGCTGAGCATTGGCTTTGTCTTTCAGAGCTTTAACCTGCTACCGCGCCTTTCGGTCATCGAAAACGTCATGCTGCCGCTGTCGTACACCAACGTGCCGCGGGCTCAGCGTGAGATGCGCGCCGTCCACGCGCTGCAAGCCGTCACGCTGCCAGTCGACCACTGGGAGCACCGCATCTCCGAGCTCTCGGGCGGTCAGATGCAGCGGGTTGCCATCGCACGCGCCCTCGTCAACGACCCGCCCATCATCCTGGCCGACGAACCCACGGGAAACCTGGACTCCACAACCGGAGCGCTCGTGATGGAGACCTTCCACAAGCTCCAGGAACGCGGCAAGACCATCGTGCTTATCACTCATGATCCCGGCATCGCCGCCGAGGCCGACCGCGCTGTGACCATTCGCGACGGCCGGATCCACGACGGCGCATATATCGCGCACGCGCCGCAGACCCTGCGTGGCGCCGTTGATAACCTGCCCATGATTTCTGAACACGCCAATCCGACGAAAGGAGTGAAGGCATGAGCACGCGCGACCTTATCCAAGAAGCCCTTCACTCACTCGAGGCCAACAAGGGACGCAGCCTGCTCACCATCCTGGGCATTGTTATCGGCATCGCCTCCGTCATTGCCATGACCTCGCTTATCGGCGGTATCCAAAACAGCCTGGTCAACAGCCTGGGTCTCAACGCCGCGCGTATGGTGCAGATTTATTCCTCGCAGGAGCTCACCGAGTCGGACGTCGAGAAGCTCCGCAAGATGGTGCCGCAGATTGAGCAGATCGGCATCGTGGACAGCGCCTATACCGAGTACAAGGCCGGTGACAAAAGCTATACCGTCATGGCGCAGGGCGTCGACAGCGACATGCTCGACGCGATGGGCGCCAGCAAGCTCGTCGCGGGGCGCACCTACACCCAGGCCGAGTCCCAATCGGGTGCACGCGTAGCGCTCATCAGCCGCGGCGGCGCCGACCAGCTGTACGGCAACGAACAGGACGCGCTGGGCAAGACCATCAAGGTGTCCAACGGCGAGGTGCAAATTGTCGGCGTCATCGACGGCGGCAACGACTCCATGGGCTCCCTCACGCTGTATATGCCGCGAGAGACCATCTCGGGCCTCTTTGGCGACGAGAACCCATCGTTTCCCAGCGTAACGGCGCTCGCCGTCGAGGGAACCGACATGGATGAACTCTGCAAAACGATTGAGTCCAAGGTGCGCAGCATGAAGGGCATTGCGGACGACGACGAATACGACAGCGTCTCGGCGACCTCGATGAAAAGCGCCATCGACGCCCTCAACTCCTTTATGGGCGCGTTTTCGCTCATCATGGGCGCCGTTGCCAGCATTTCGCTGCTCGTGGGCGGTATCGGCATCATGAACATGATGCTCACCAACGTGACCGAACGCATTCGCGAAATCGGCATTCGCCGCGCGCTGGGCGCCAGCCGTCGCGATATCACCGCGCAGTTTTTGGCCGAATCCTCGGCACTGTGCATCACTGGAGGTCTGCTGGGTGTTTTGATTGGCTACCTGCTGGCCTGGGGCTTGGCAATCTTTGCCGCAGGCTCTGGCGTACTTGGCGAGCTCGGCGCCAGCGGAACCATTACGCCGAGTTTTTCGATCGCCACGGTGCTGCTGGCCTTTGCGGTATCGGTCGTCATCGGCGTGATCTTCGGCTTCTACCCCGCCCGCCGGGCAGCAAAACTCGACCCCGTGGAGTGCCTGCGCTACCAGTAATGCAATCCCTCTGAGTTGCGGTGAAATAGGAAGTGTTTAAGCTGTTAAAAGGCCTATTCAGTCCTTATTTCACCGCAACTCAGGGGGGGATAAGGCACTAGTGCTATTCGAAACGAGATTCCAGGCTCGATAGTCCGCTCAACGTCAGATTGTTAGCGACCTCCGAGATGCGCTCGATGGGCACCGAGCCATCGGAGAGCGCCCACGTGCGGTAAATGCCGATAATGCCCGAAAGCAAAAACGCTAGATAATAGTCGAACATCTCGTCCCTGAGGCCGTCGGGCAGCAGGTCGCGCTCGGCAATCTCGTGCTCGAGCGGCACGCGCAAACGCGTCATAAAATCGTCGAGCGGGATGTTTTCAATCAGCTGGCGATTGAGCACGAGGTTATTGCAAAGTGCCTCGTTGATAGTCTTGAAGAAGGTAGCCGCCGCTCCAAGGGCGCGTTCGTTGGGGTCACTGCCCATAGTGGAAAGCGTCTTTTCGACAGAGTCGACGATCATCTCGACCACATCGGCGGCGATAGCATCGAGCAGGCCGTCGACCGTGCCAAAGTGAACGTAAAAGGTCTTGCGGTCGACATTTGCCTCACGCGCGATGGCACTCACGGTAATGTCGGCAAGTGGCTTATCCATCAACAGGCGCTCAAACGCAGAAAGGATGGCATTGCGGCTGCGAACGATGCGGCGGTCAAGGCGCGGTTTGCTGGTGGCCATGGACGTGTCCCTTCGGAATGCAAGCATTCATCAACAGATGAGAGTTAATCTACGTAAGAGGATTATCCCCCATCCGGAACAAAAATGCCCGGCAACATGAAGAACGCACGACCAACTATTACGCCTTAGGGAGCTTCTTTTTGTTCAAAGCAGCCGGGGACACACGGATGCCGTCGCCCGTCTGGCGCACATAGGCCTTATGTGCCGGTTTGGCGGCCCCAGATGCCTTCTGAACATGCTGATTGGGATCCACCGTAAACGCGTTCACAGGATGGGGCTTTGCCGGCTTAGAGGACGTCTGAGGCGTTCGTCCAAGCTTGCGCATCACGCGATCCCAGCGTGCGTGGATACTCTCGTTGTGAGCGCTCTTAAGGCCCAGCAGGGGCGCGGCCAAAATAGTCGGCGCGATAAACGTAATGAGGCGCCACAGCAGATAACCGGCAGTCGACGCCGACCCAAAGAAATGACCCAGGAACAGCGCGAAGCCGCCCTCGGCACCGCCGGTGCCACCGGGCAGGGGAACAGCAGAGCTCAGGAGCTGAACAAAGGCGCTCGCGGCCATGACCGAGAAAAAGTCGACTTCGTGGTGGCCAAAGGCAAGCATCAAGAAAAACGGCACGAGGTAGAAAAACGCGAGCTGCAACATGGTGATCACCACCGTGAGCAGCATGGATGAAAAGTGGCCGGCCGAAAGCTTGAACTTCTCGGAGAAGGAGTAGATTTCGCCGTCGACAAACGTGCGCCAGCCCTCGATCTTGGTGGCCGAGACGCCCATTCGCTCGAGCCAATTGATGATGCAGTGCGCGACGCGCGTGACGGTCTTGGGCATGAGCGCGACGGCAAAGATGCCAAGCAGAATGCAGCAGTGACCACCAAAGCTAAAGACGCACAGCAGCGTCATGTCGCCATAGCGCTCGGCGAAAAACGGCATGCGGGCAAGCAGTAGAATGGCGCCCCAGGCAACAAGGCCAAACTGATACACGATAAATCGGGTGAACTGCGTGGCACCGGCCTCGCCGACGTTTTGGCCCGCCTTGGTCAGGCGGTAGATCTGGGCAGGCGTGGAGCCCATCATCATGGGCGTCAGGTTGCCAAAGAAGATGCCGCTCGCTTCGACCGAGATCAGGTCGCGGATGCCGACGGGCGAATTGGGATCGAGCCAGACAGCGATTGCATAGGCCACGATGCCAAAGAACAGGTACAGGAACATACAAAAACATGCGGCAATGAGCCAGGGCATCTGAACGCTCGACATGGCGGCCCAGAACTGCCCCATCTGACCGGTCGCAATCAGATAAACGATATAGCCAACCAGCACGACGCCGATAAAAATGGCACCGCGACGTGCACCCTTGTTATCATCGCCGCCCGAGGCCTCAACCTCGACCTGGGGCTTAGATGTATGTTGAGAGGACTCCGTCATGAGGCTCCTTCTGACCGTCCAAATATCTTGCATATTGTACCCGCAAGGGCCACAAGCAGAACGTAAAGCTATGGGCCAAATAGGAATTGCAGATGGTTTGCTCGGAAATAAAAAACCCGGACTTCCGTGAGAAGTCCGGGTCTCAGATTCATGGTAGCCCGTACCAGATTCGAACTGGTGATCTCCGCCTTGAGAGGGCGGCGTCCTAAACCGCTAGACGAACGGGCCATAAGCCTCAGCAGAAAAGAAATGGTAGCCCGTACCAGATTCGAACTGGTGATCTCCGCCTTGAGAGGGCGGCGTCCTAAACCGCTAGACGAACGGGCCACATGACATCTGCACTGCCGTGCTGCGATGAAATATATTACGGGACAAAAAACGCAAGCGCAAGAAGAAATTCCAAATTGCCTAAAAATTGTTGGCAGGTTATGGAACGCGCAGGTCAAATGGGTAGTTAATTTGGGACGGGGATTTTTTAGCTACCCATGCCAAAATCACGAGCGGTTCAAACGATTGAAAGCAGTGGTAGCTAAAAAAAGCCCCGTCCCAAATTAACTACCTAAGGTTGAGGTGGGCCAGAAGTGCTTCGCGCTCGTTGGGGATGTTATCCTCGATTACGGCATCGAGGGCGGTGTTGAGTAGCTTGCCCAGCTCCGGGCCCGGATTAACGCCCGCGCGGATGAGATCCCCACCATTGATGGAAAGCATCTTGAGCGTATAGGGCTCCCCCGCCGCCAGCAACTCGTGAGTCAGCGCGCGCATCTCCTCGATCGTCTCGACGTAATAGAAGCACGAGGGCGCCTTACCGAGCGTGTCGGCACGCTTAAGGTCCATGAGCTCGTCCATCAGACGCGGCGTATCGACACCCTCGCCCGAAAGCGCGCGCATCATATTGAGCAGGCAGGATCGCTCGGGACGCAGCGGCTTGTCATGGTATTTGATCAGCAGGCACACATCGCGTACCAAATCGTGCGAGAGCGCTAGGCGATCCATAATGACACGCGCCTTCTTGGCGCCGAGCTCGGGATGACCGTAGAAGTGTCCGCTGCCGTCGTGATCGACCGTAAAGCACTCGGGTTTGGAAACGTCGTGCAAAAACGCCGCCCACATAAGGCTCGACGAGGGCGCAACGCCGTCGCAAAGCGCCAGCTCCCCTGCCACCGTCAGCACGCGGGCGATATGTTCGTAGACGTTAAACGCATGATAGACACTGCGCTGATCAAACCCGCGAGCAGACGCGAGCTCGGGCACGGCGGCGCAAACAAGCTCGGGGTAGCGCAGCATCGCGTCTCCCCCATGGCCGGTCGAAAGGATGCCCTCGAGCTCAATGCCCACGCGCTCGCGCGCCACAGCATCGAGCAGCGGCGCGCACTCGGCAAGCGCCTGTTTGGTCTCAGGCTCGATCATAAAATCCAGACGGCAGGCAAAACGCACCGCGCGCAGCATGCGAAGCGCATCCTCGTTAAAACGACGCTTGGGATCACCAACGGCGCGAATGAGCTTGCGCTTCAGATCGCCCTGGCCATCGTAGCGGTCGACAAGACCGCGCTCGGGATGCCAGGCCATAGCGTTAACGGTAAAGTCGCGACGCGCCAGGTCGTCCTCAAGCGACGCCGCACGCTCCACACTCTGGGGATGGCGACCATCGGTGTAAAAGCCGTCCAGGCGGTAGGTGGTGACCTCAATGCGCTCGCCATCGCAAATAGCCGTAATGCCACCGAATTTAATGCCCGATTCAACCACGGCGATATCCGCTGCCTCGAGCGCCGCTTTGGACTCCTGCCACAGGCCGCTGCAGCACATGTCAACATCATGGCTGGGGCGCCCCATCAGGGCATCACGCACCCAACCGCCTACGTACCAAGCCTCAAGACCGGCTGCCTCAAGCGCACGCAGGACACGGATGGAGGCATCGGTCGGCTGCGTACCGTTGAGCGAAACATTGCACATGCCTATGGCCTCCTGCACTTGCGAGCGTTAATCGATGGTTCTCAAGAAGTCTAGCAAGAAACGAGAAAGTGCGCATACGCAATCGCGTCTTCGATTCGATAAAACGAGACAACAGACACCACATACGTTCAGTGCGCAAAAAAACACCCGCCCCGGGAATCCAAAGCGGGTGTTCGGCAACGTTATTCGATGCGGCTAGCAAACCTTACGGATTGCGATACCCTTCTGGTACTCATCGACCTTGGCAAAGTCGCCCAGGCCCGGGCACTCGACCACGTTGGCGCCGGTGGCCATCGAAAGGCGCAGGGCATCCTCGACGCGCTCGGGGGTGTCGTGCCACACGGACAGGAAGGCAGCGAGCGAGGAATCGCCGGCGCAGACGGTCGACAGCAGCTTGACCTCAAAGGTACGGTTGGCAAACCAGATGTGCTCGCCGTTGGAGAAGTACGCTCCGGCGCCACCAAGGGTCAGCAGCACGTTCTTGGCGCCCTTGGCATGAAGCTCGGCCATAGCGCCCTTGACGGACTCATCGTCGCCACCACTCACCTTAATGCCAAAGATGTCGAGCAGCTCGTCGTCGTTGGGCTTAATGAGGAGCGGCTCCATAGCAATGAGGTCAGCCAGCTGATGGCTCGAGATATCGAGCACGAACTCGGCGCCTTTCGCCTTCACGCGACGCAGGACCTCGGCCAGGAAGCCCTCGGAGGTGTTGGGGGGCAGCGAGCCGCTAATGACCAGGCAGGTCATGTCGTCGAGTGAATCGATGAGCTCAAACATCTCCTGCTCGTTGGCAGCGTTGATGGCGGCGCCGGCATTGACCATGTTGTACTCGGTGTCGGGACCAGCGTTGAGGAACACGTTGACACGCGTGATGCCGTCAGTCCACACAGGCTTGACGGGCACTCCCAGGGCCTCGGCGCCCTTAACGATAAACTCGCCCGAGAAGCCGGCGAAGAAGCCCAGGATCGTGGTGTCGACGCCGTAGTGGTCGAGCGTAAACGAGACGTTGAGACCCTTGCCGTTGGGGGTGTAGACCGCGTTACGGGTGCGCGTAACGGTATTGGCGGACAGGCCATCGCAGGAGATGTTGTAGTCAATAGCGGGATTTGCAGTAAGCGTGTAAATCATGAATGTTCCTTTCACGAAGCAACGTGTTAATGAAAGTATATTCCACGCTTCGGCAAAAGGCTACAACAACTCGGCGAACGGTGTGGAAGCGGTGAAGGGCGGTTTCATATCACTTTTCCCACGAAAAAACGGCGCCCCGATCAAAACCGGGACGCCGCATGCGCACGAATATGTCGCGTTTCGCTTACTTGCGATCGAGCTTACGGACAGCAACGCGCTTGCTGTACTCGTCGACGTGACCGAAGTCGCCGATGCCGACGGACTCAGCGACGTTGGCGCCGGTGGCCATAGCGAGCTTCATGGCCTCCTCGACGTTGTCGCGATCCCTGTACCACTTGTGCAGGAACGCAGCGAGGGTGCAGTCGCCGGCGCAGACGGAAGAGACCAGCTTGATGTTGAACTCACGCTTGGCATACCAAATGTCCTCGCCGTTGGAGAAGTAGGCGTCGCCACGGCTACCACGGGTGAGCAGCACGTTCTGAACGCCAGCGTCGTGAGCCATCTTCATGGCAACGCGGACCTCGTCGTCGGTGTCGACCGGCACGCCGAAGATGGCCTTCATCTCGTGATGGTTCGGCTTGATGAGCAGCGGCTTCTTGTGAGCGAGCTCCTTGAGCTTGTCGGAGGACAGGTCCAGGACGACGTCGGCGCCACGGGCCTGAGCGTGCTCCATGACCTTTGCCAGGAAGTCAGGCGTAGCTTTGGGAGGCACGGAGCCAGAGACGATCAGGCACTCAAGATCGCCCGCGGTGTCCAGGATGTTGTAGAGCTCCTCCTGGTGCTGCGGCGTAATAGGAGCACCGGGGTTGAGGATGCCGTACTCGTGCTGGCCATCGTTGACGTAGGTGTTGATACGCGTGATGCCGTCGGTCCAGACCGGGCGGCACAGGCAACCCAGGTTCATGACTTCCTCGACGATAAACTTGCCCGTGAAGCCGGCGAAGAAGCCGAGCGCGACGGTGTCGACGCCCATCTTCTTAAAGGCGAAGGACACATCAAGGCCCTTGCCGTTAGCCGTGTAGCTGGCCGAGCCGGTGCGGACGTTCTCGTCGGGCTCGAGCGGAGAGCTCGAAACCGTCATGTCGACAGCCGGGTTAGCGGTTAGCGTGTAGAACATTTACAGTACCCCCTGTATATGTGAGGGCCGCGTGGCCGGCCCATTCCAACCACGCGGTTACCTCTGATACCAAATTAGCGAGCTGCGGACTCGAGCAGTGCCTTGACCTCGGCGGCGGTGTTGCAGGCGAGCGCCTTCTCGGCGAGCTCGTCGCACTCGGCCTTGGTCCACTGGCTGATGGTCTTGCGGGCGCGCAGGATCGACGGAGCGCTCATCGAGAACTCCTCCAGGCCCCAGCTGATCAGCAGCGGCTCAAGCAGCGGATCGGCAGCGGCCTCGCCGCACATGCCGACCATGATACCGGCCTTCACGCCGCTCTCGATGATGTTCTTGAGCGAGCGGAGCACGGCGGGATAGTACACCTGGTACAGGTTGGAGATGGTGTCGTTGCCACGGTCGGCGCACATGGTGTAGCCGATCAGGTCGTTGGTGCCGATGGAGAAGAAGTCGGCGACCTCGGCCAGACGGTCAGCGAGCAGCGAAGCGGCGGGCGTCTCGACCATGATGCCGACCTCGATGTTCTCGTTGAACTTACGACCCTCTTCAGTCAGCTCGGCCTTGCACTGCTCGACGAGCTCCTTGACGGCCACGACCTCCTCGACGCAGGTGACGAGCGGGATCATGATCTTGACGTCACCAAAGGCGCTGGCGCGAAGCAGGGCGCGGAGCTGGACCTTATACTGGTCGGGATTGGCCAGGCAGTAACGCACGGCACGGAAGCCCATGAAGGGGTTATCTTCCTTGACCATGTGCAGATACGGGATCTCCTTGTCGCCACCCACATCGAGCGTGCGGATGATGACCGGAGCGCCCTTGAGCGCGCTAGCGACCTTGCGGTAAGCGTTGAACTGCTCTTCCTCGGAGGGAAGCTCGGCGGAGTCCATGAACAGGAACTCGGAACGGAACAGACCGATGGCCTCGGCGTCGTGATCGAGCGCGTTGGGCACGTCATCGGGGTTGCCGATGTTGCAGGCGATGATCTTCTTGATGCCGTCGGCAGTCACAGAAGGCTTGCCGCGGAAGGCCTCGAGAGCAGCCTTCTCGGCAGCGAAAGCCTCGGCCTTGGCGGTGTAGGCAGCGAGCGTCTCCTCGTCGGGATCGGCCTCGACGACACCCTTGCCACCGTCGACAACAACGGTCATGCCGTTGCGCAGTGCGGTGCAGCTATTGGAAACCGAAAGGACAGCCGGGATCTCGAGGGCGCGGGCGATAATCGCGGAGTGCGACGTGCGGCCACCGGTCTCGGTGACGATACCGGCAACGTGAGCCTTGTCGATCGTAGCGGTCATAGACGGCGTAAGGTCATGCACGACAACGACGGTGTTCTCGGGCAGGACGGAGAGGTCGACGACCTCCTTGCCCAGCAGCTCGGCCAGAATACCGGTGCGGATGTCGGCGATGTCGGCCGCGCGCAGACGGAACATCTCGTCGTCCATAGACAGGAACATGTTCTCGAACATAGTCGAGGTGTCCATGAGCGCCTGCTCGGCGCAGGTGCCACCGTCAATGGCAGCGTTGATGGCGTCAGTCATGCCCGGGTCCTGAGCCAGGACAATGTGTCCGCTCATGATCTCGGCCTCGGCCTCGCCCACCGTCTCCTTCATGTGGTCGGCCTGAGCCTGGGTCTTCTCGCAGAAGACCGAAAGAGCGGTCTGATAGCGCTCCTTCTCGGCAGCCGAATCAGCGACCTCGTGCGGTTCAAACGTCAAGTCGGGATCGACGGCGACCATGACGGTGCCGATTCCGATTCCCTCGGATGCGTTGACTCCCTGATACATTCCCATTCCTCTCTCCGTGCCATGTGATAAAGCGTTTTGCCATATCCATGACAAAAGAGCGCAGCTACCTTGATACAGGTCACTGCGCCCCCCAAGTATGAACTTAATTGTTCAACATGCGACCCGTTTGAGTTCTACTCGCCAAGACCGCTCTTGATGAGCTCGATGGCAGCAGCCAGAGCCTCGGCCTCGTCGGCGCCGTCGCACTTGACCTCGACCTCGGTACCGCAGGGGATACCAGCAGCCATGAGGGCCATCGGGGACTTGCCGTTGACCTCCTTCTCGGGGGTGACGACAGTCACGTCGCAGGCGTACTTGCCCATGGTGGAGGCGAAGAGGCCAGCCGGACGCATGTGAAGACCCTGCGGATTGACGAGGGTAGCCTTCTCAGAAACCATAATTGACTCCTTTTTTGTGTTTAACCCCTGTCACCATGCGGCAGGAGTCAGATTCACGACGTTGTTTATATTAACTCACATCAAACGGTTTTTCATTGTGTTTCGCACGAATTGTTGGACAGATGTCGTTGCTGGCCGCTTGCTCGCCCACAGAGGGCCGGGCGCGGCCTGTGAGATTTCCTGCTCTACAGTCCTGCTCGCACGAAGAGCACATTAAGTGCTCTTCGGCTCGTGCGGAACTCGCGATAAATCTCACAGGCCGCGCCCGGCCCTCTGTGGGCGAGCAAGCTGGGGAAACTTGGTCGGTCCAGAGCAATATCGTGCGAACGTAATTCTGGCTGATGATTTGTTCGCACTAATGACTCGGCAGATAGTCCCCTCTATGCCCTTCTCTATAAGTTGCGGTGAAATAGGGACTGAATTTGGGGTTGAAACGTTTAAACAGTCCCTATTTCACCGCAACTTCGGGTGGCGGGATGAAAAAAGGCGGGGGCTCCTGGTGGAGTCCTCGCCTTTTGTACAGGGGGCGGTGTTAATCGCTAGCTGTGGGATTAGACCAGGCGGGCGTTGATCGTCTTGGCGATCTCGGCGGCGTCGGTGGAACCCTTGACGGTGGCACGGAAGTCCTCGTCCATGAGCGCCTCGGCGACCTTGGACAGGATCTTGAGGTGCGTGGTGCCAGCCTGAGCGCCCGGGATGAGCAGGGCGATGGCCACGTTGACGGGAGCGCCGTCCATGGTGTCCCAACCGGTCACGCCGGACTCGTCCTTGACGACGATGACGGCAGCCTCGGTAATGGCGTCGGACTTGGCGTGCGGGATGGCGAAGCCCTCCATCATGCCCGTGGTGCCCTCGGCCTCGCGGGCCAGGAAGGCGTTCATCACGGCGTCGGCGTCGCCGGCGATACCGGCCTTGACGGCCTGGTTGGAGACAAAGCTCAGGGCCTCGTCACGAGAAGCGAAGTCCTCGGCGACAAAGACGTTCTCGACCTTCACGAAGTCGGCAGCCTCGGCCTTAGGAGCCTCGACGGCAGCGGCCTTGGGGGCCTCAACCGGCTTGGCTGCAGGGGCAGCCTTCTGGTTCTTCTCGAAGTCGTACTTCTTGAAGGCCACGAACAAGATGCCACCGACCACGGCACCGATGAGGATCGCGAGGACCCACAGCGGACCGTTCTCGACAACAGGCAGGACCAGGAAGCCACCGTGGGGCGCCGGATCGTGGACGTTGAACATGATGGTCAGGATCGAAGCAATGGAGGAACCGAGCATCATGATGGGCATGACGGGCCAGATGTTCTTGGTCATGAACGGAATGGCGCCCTCGGTGATGTGGGTGCAACCAAGGATGAGGTTGACGACACCGGCGTCGTGATCCTCCTGGCTGAAGTACTTCTTGCCGACGACGACGGCGAAGGTGGTGATCAGCGGCGGAACGATGCAGGCGGCGGAAACGGCAGCCATAAAGTTAGTGCCGAAGTTGTAGGTCTCGGTGCCGACACCGGCGGCCAGGGCCTCGGTGAGCATAGCGGTACCGGTGACATAAGCAGCCTTGTTAACCGGGCCACCCATGTCAAAGGCGCACATGCAACCGATAGCAAGACCCAGGACAACAGCGCCGGAGGCAGACAGACCCTTAAGGAAGTCCATCATGGCGGTGTTAATGGCAGCCATGGGGCCGGAGATGCCGAGCATCACGAGACCGACAATCAGCGTGGAGAACAGCGGGTACAGGAAGATAGCCTTGAGGCCGTCCAGGTTCTTGGGCAGGCCGGCAAAGACCTTCTCGAGCAGCAGGATGACATAGCCAGCGAGGAAGCCGCCGACGATGCCGCCCAGGAAGCCGAAGCCCACGCCGGTGCCACCGGCGTCGATGAGCATGGCGCCGTCAGGAGTCTCAACAACAGGCAGACCCTGGATGGCGATCATACCGGCAACGAAACCGGGGACGAGTGCCGGGCGCTTACCGATGGACTCGGCGATGTAGGCGGAAAGCACGGGAACCATGAGGTTCATGGCAATGCCGCCGATAATCTTGAGCATAGCGGCGAAGCTGTTGTAGTCGGCAGCCGTCGAATCGAAGGACGTGATGCCCCACAGGAACGAAACGGCGGTCAGAACACCACCGGCGACGACGAAGACCAGCATGTGGCTGACGCCATTCATGAGGTGCTTGTAGATGACGTGGCCGATGGACTCCTTCTCCTCGACCTCGTCCTCGACATCGGCGGCAGCGGCAACCGTATCGTCGCCCTTGGCGGCAAGCGCGCGGTCAATCAGCTTTCCGGCGGCCTCGACGGACAGGGCCTTGGAAACACCGACGGAAACCATGGGCTTACCGGCGAAACGCTCAGCCTGGACATCCTTATCGGCTGCGACGACGACGGCCTTGGCACCAGCGATCTCACTCTTGGTGAGCTCGTTCTCGACACCGACCTGGCCATGAGTCTCGACCTTAATGGTCAGACCGCGCTCGGCAGCTGCCTTCTCCAGCGCCTCCTTCGCCATGAAGGTGTGCGCGATACCGGTCGGGCAACCGGTGGCGGCGATGATGTCAAACTTAGCCATGTGTCCCTCCTTTTTAAGTTTTGCGCCCGCAGGCGCTCCCCTACACGCGCGTCCTTGCGCGCTTTTCCACAACTGAAAGATACCAACCCAGCGCTTTCGCGGAAAGGAAAATGTCCCAATTCTCCGGTGAAAGGTTCTTTCATAACCGTAAACGGTAGGTGAAAGTTTACCATCAACACTTGAAACGGCAAGGTGTATCTTGTAATTGAAAATGCCCGTATACTATGGCATTGAAAAACGAGTCCTATTTTCATGCCAACCAGGAGCCATCCATGACCGATAGCAGCAAGAGCGCGCTCTCCCTTATTAGCACTCATCAGGGATATAGTGGATCCGAGCAGCGCATTGTCGACTATATATTGGAGCACCAGTCCGAGGCGCCGCGCCTGACGGCCGCCCAGCTCTCACGAGCCGCCGCCACGTCCGAGGCGACGGTTTCGCGCTTCTGCCGCAAGCTGGGCTTTGGCAGCTTCCGCAGCTTTCAGTTTTCGTTGGCGCGCGACTTGGAGAGTCAGCGCAACGAGGGCCTGACCGACGAGGTCTCGCTCGACAACATGGAGCAGAGTCTTAAAAATATCTTGGCTGCCAAGGTCAGCGAGCTTAACGCGACCATCGACGGGATTGACCACGATACGCTAACGGCCGTTGTACACGCGTTAAAGAATGCGGGCGTTATTGAGTTTGCGGCCGTAGGCAACACCAACGCCGTCGCGCTCGACGCGACGTTTAAGTTTTCGCAGCTGGGCCTTCGCTGCATGGCAAGCACCATCAGCGAGACCTCGATTGGTTTCGCGCTCACGTTGCGCCCTGGCGACGTTATCGTGTTGATTTCGAACTCCGGCAAGTCGCGCCGACTGAACCGCATGGCAAAAGCGGCTCGCGACTGCGGTGCCACCGTGGTCGTCATCAGCAGCGACAGCAAGTCTCCACTTGCACGCCTAGCCGACTACACCTTTAATACCGTCAATCACGAGGCGCTGCTGACAACGGGCGACTTTGCGTTCTCCAAGATCAGCGCCACGATGATCATCGAGGTTATCTACAACTTCCTGCTGCCCGAAATCGAGGATGCCCGCGAGCACATTAGCTACTACGAGGAGCTCATCCAGCCGGATAAGGTCGTGGAGTAGGTTTTAACAGGGGCCGTTATGTACCGTTCCCGCAAAACTATGCCGGTTTACTACGATGAAATCGCAATGCATGACCATATCGCGTTTTAAAAGAAAACCGCAGGCTTTCTACCTGCGGTTTTCTTTTTGCAATTTCAGCTGTGCTCGAGCTATGCCAATTCATCGTAGTAAACCGGCATAGTTTTTGACGGTCGGGCCAGACAGGCAAGTGACAAGGCAAGAAATACTGATATTTTGTCCCACAACACCGCCGGCTCGTTCTAACCTCGAGCCTCTTCCAGCATCTGCTTGGCGTGCGCTAGGCTTGCCTCCGATTGATCGCCGCTCAGCATGCGAGCGATCTCGGCGGTACGGGCAGCGCCAGTCACCTCGTCCAGGTGCGTCTGGGGAACGTCGCCGGGTTCCTTGCTCACCACGTAGTGTTTGTCGGCCATGACGGCGACCTGCGCCAGGTGGGTTACGACGATGACCTGATGCGTGGCAGCAAGATCGGCCAGTACACCGGCCAGCGCACGTGCGGTAGAACCGCCGACACCGGCATCGACCTCGTCAAAAACCAGTGTGTCGACGCCGTCAGCATTACCCAAGACCACCTTGCTCGCCAGCATAACGCGGCTGAGCTCGCCGCCCGAGGCGATGCGGCGCAGAGGGCGCGGCGTGAGGCCGGCACCGCTGCGATATAGCAGCTCGTAGCTCGAAGGACCCGCAGGCGTCCACTCGGCGCGCGGCAGATCGCGCGACTCCCAAACCAGCTCAGCGCCGCCCATCTCGAGGCGTGCCATCTGACGACCCACCTCGTGACAAAAACGCGGGGCTGCCGTATTGCGTGCGCGCTTAAGCGCCTTGGCGGCAGCAAAGAGCTCGCGTTCAGCGCTCCCGAGTGCCTCGCGTGCCTTCCTAATCTGCTCGTCACCATCGTCCACCAGCGATAACAACTCCCGCGAGCGGTCACGCATGGCAAATACATCGTCCATGGTGGGACCCCACTGCCGCAGAAGTCCCTTAAGGTCGGAATACCGCTCGCGCATGCGAGCGAGCTCGCGAGGATCGAACGCAACGCCATCGCGATAAGCACGCAGCTCGTTGGCGCAATCCTCGAGTGAGATGCAGGCATCCGAAAGTGCGTCGGCGATGTCACCCAGTTTGCGATCGACGGTAGCCATGCGCGACAGTTCTGCCACGGCGCCGTTCACGGCATCGAGTGCTCCCCCTTCGGCAGTAAGCGATGCATGGGCATCGTTGGCCGTCGCCACCAAGACCTCGGCATGCTCCGAGCGCGGCAGCAGCCCCTCGAGCTCCTCATACTCACCCGGCTTGGGGTCGACCTCGGCGATACGCTCCAGGGCGAAGCGCGCCTCCTCGACGCGACTCCCCTGCGCACGCGACGCCTCCTCTACGCGACGGACCTCCTTGGCAGCCGCACGCGACGCCTTAAAGCAGGCACGGTACTTTTCCAGCGCCTCGAGCGCAGAGCGACCAGCCCAGGCATCGACCATGGCAACATGATGTGCCGGATCGAGCAGGCGCTGATGTTCATGCTGGCCGCACAGATCCATCATCACGCCGACGCGCTCGGAAAGCTCGCGCACGCTGGCAATGCGACCATCAATCTTGACGCGGCTGCGGCCCTCGGCAGAAAGGCTGCGCTGCACGGTGAAGCCCTCCGTGTCGTGCGGGCCATCGAACAAGCGCGCCTCGACGCTCGCAAGCGCCTCGCCCTCGCGCACGGTCGAAGAATCCGCGCGTTCGCCCAAAATGAGCTTAAGCGCCGAGAGCAGCGCAGTCTTGCCGGCGCCGGTCTCGCCGGTCAGGACAGTTAGGCCCGCGCTGGGCACCAGCGTCGCCTCGCGAATGAGCGCAATGTTTGAAACCTGCAGCTCATCGATCATGGCGAACTCCGTAGAACACGCGGCTTACCGAGTTGTAGAAGCTCTCAGGGCCATAGTCGAGCAGCAGCACATCGCCGGGACCGCGGCGCACGGCCACGCTCTCGACGGTGCCATCGCAGGTAATAAACTGCCCGTCGATGGCAATAGCCGGCACACTCGGGCGGTCATCGGACATAAAGATCTCGACGACATCGCTCGGCGAGGTCAAAAAGGCACGGGCCTGAATAGTATGCGGCGCGATAGGCACGCAGACCATGCCCGTGTAATCCGGGCTCACGATAGGACCGCCGGCACTGAGGGCATAGCCCGTGGAACCAGTTGCCGTAGACACGACCACACCATCGCCGCGCAAGCGATCAATATGGTGGCCCGACACGGTGATGTCGAACTCGACCATATCGGACAGCGGGCCGCGTGTAAGGGCCATGTCGTTGAGGGCGAACGAACGCACGACGTCCTTCGTGCCGTCCTCACGTACGGAAACGATGTCTGCGGCGATGGTGGCGCGGCGACTCACGTGGAGCTCACCGGACAGGGCATCGCTCACAACCTGCAAAACGTCGCGTTCCTCGGGACTGGTCGCCGTCAAAAAGCCCAGGTGACCATAGGAAAGACCCAAAATGGGAATCTCACGGTAGTTGAGAATGCGGGCGGCGCGCAGCAGCGTGCCGTCGCCGCCGAGCGTAATGACCAGGTCGGCATCGTCGACATCGGGCGTGCTCTGAATCTTCGAGCGCTGATCGGCCGCCCATGCGACCTCGTAGCCCTGGCGCGTCAGCCAAAGCTCGAGCATCAGGCCGCTCTCGACCGCCTCTTGCTTGTAGTAATTGGGAACCAGAAAGACCTTCATAGCGTTGCAGCTTTCTCGCTCAAACCCGATACCTGGGATTGCAACTCGTCATCGGAGCACTCGCCGGGGGCAAACCTCGTGCCGTACAGGAAAAACTCCACGTTGCCCTTGGCGCCATGGATGGGCGACACGCACACGTCAAGCGGTAACAAACCCTTTGCGGCAAAGAGCTCAATCGCCGCCACGAGCGTATCGCGGCGGACGGCAGGATCTGTCACGATACCGCCCTCGCCCACCAGCGCTGCCGGAGCCTCAAACTGCGGCTTTACGAGCGTGCAGAACGAGCCGACAGGCGTCAGGCACGCCATCACGGCGTCGATAATATTTGCGATACTCGTAAACGAAACATCGCATACGGCCAGATCAATGGCACTCGCATAGCCAAGTTCGGGCAGCTGCGTCACGTTGGTGCGCTCGTGGAGCGTCACGCGATCGTCCTGGCGCAGCGACCAATCAAACTGGGCACGGCCCACGTCGACCGAGACAACGGTGGCGGCGCCGCGCTTGAGCAGGCAATCGGTAAAGCCGCCGGTAGAGCAGCCTACATCCAGGCAGGCAAGGCCCGTCGGATCAATCCCAAACGCATCGAGCGCACCCTCGAGCTTAAGGCCGCCGCGCCCAACGTACGGAATGCGCCCTTTAACGTGCAGCGGCAGGCCCGGCGTCACCTTGAGCCCCGGAGAGGTCAAACGCTCGCCGCCGCTCGAGACCAAGCCGGCCATAAGAGTGCGAAGGGCATCCGCGCGATCGGCGCAGATGCCCTGTGAAATCAGTTCGTCATCAAGACGCACGCGTTTCATGAATGCCATCAACCATTCGTATCCGGAGACGCGGCCTGCCTATCCTGGGATTCGTTTGCCGCGTCCTCATCGTATTCCTGCTCGAGCTTGTCGGCCTCACGCGGCGTCAGCTCAAACTTGTCGACCATATCGACCGCACGGGAGCCCAGCTCGATCGCCTCGTCAAACAAATCGAGCGAACGCTCCAGGGACGTATCCTTGGAGCGAACGGTAGCGATGATCTGGTCCAGGCGATCCGAGATCTCATCGAAGTTACGGACGGAACCCTCTGGCATGGCTACTCCTCGACGGAGTCGGCCTCGACGGCCTCAACAGCGTCCGCATCATCGGCAAGCAC
Organism: uncultured Collinsella sp.; assembly: GCA_934654775.1. Taxonomy (GTDB): domain Bacteria; phylum Actinomycetota; class Coriobacteriia; order Coriobacteriales; family Coriobacteriaceae; genus Collinsella. The sequence goes on along the minus strand of CAKUGR010000012.1, from coordinate 13,289 downwards.
ACCGGCGGCAGCCTGAGCCGCAGCGACCTTGGCGGCCGCCTCAGCAGCCTGTGCCTCCTCGCGAGCACGATCCTCGGCCAGCAGCTCTTGGTACAGGTCCTCGCCCGGCAGCTCCTCGCTGCGAGCGATCTTGCCCAGCACACCGTTGACAAACGATGCGGACTGGTCGGTACCATAAGCCTTGGCGATCTCGACGGCCTCATTGATCACGATAGCGTCCGAAACCTCCTCATCGGTGAGGAAGCGCATCTCGTAGACGGCGATGCGCAGCAGGTTACGGTCGGCGCCGGGCATGCGCATAAGATCCCAGTTCTTGGCGACGGCGCGAAGGGCACAGTCGATGCGATCGATATGCTCGTAGGCACCGCGACAAAGCTCCAGCGCATAGGGGTCGAGGGGACCCTTCGAGATCAGGAAATCGCCCTCGAGGACGCGCTCGAGCGGGCTGTCCGTGGCCTCGGCCTGGAACAGCAGCTGCAGCGCCTGACTGCGGGCAAGCGTACGCCCGCGATAAACCTTAAGGCTCAAAGGTTACTCCTTGGGGAAAACGAGGCCGTCGATGCAAACGTCAACGCGCTCGACCTCGACGCCCACCTGGGCATCGATGGCGGCGACCACGGCGGCGCGAACGGCCTCGGCGAGTTTCTTGAACGGATAGCCAAAGAACACCACGACACGCACGGTGAGTGCGAGCTTGTCGCCGACGACCTCGGCCTCGACCGCCGGCTCGGAAGCCGGGGCCTTGGACGAGAGCATCATGGAGACAAGGTTGGTGGCAAGGTCCTTGACGCCAACGGAGGCGATGCCCTCGACATCCGACACGGCGCGCGAGACGATGGCGGTCAGAACATCGGGCGAAATGCCGATGCCGTCAATCTTGATTTCCTGGGGCATGAGTCCTCCTAGAAGAGTTGGTTGCTAGACGCGGGAGACGAACTTGCCGTCGCGGGTGTCAACCTTGATGACCTCGCCCTCGTTGAGGTACATGGGGACCTGGATGACAGCGCCGGTGTCGATCGTGGCCGGCTTGGTGGAACCCTGGACGGTATCGCCCTTAAAGCCCGGGTCGGTCTGGACGATGGTGGTCTCGATGAACATCGGCGGGGTCACACCCATGAGCTCATCGTCAGCGAAGAGCAGCTGGCAGATGTCGTTCTCGCGCAGCCACTTGGAGTTCTCGCCCACCATGTCCTCGGGAACGGGAACCTGCTCATAGGACTCGTTGTCCATGAAGATGTAGTCGGTGCCATCGTTGTAGAGGTACTGGAACTCACGGGTGGTGAGCATTACGCTCTCGAACTTGGTGCCGGCGTTGCAGGTGTTCTCGACGACGCGGCCGCTCTTGATGTCGCGGGTCTTGTAGCGCACAAACGCGCCGCCCTTGCCCGGCTTGACATGCTGGAACTCGACGATGGTGTAGACCTTGTCCTTAATGCGGAGACCGAGGCCGTTCTTGAAGTCGGCGGTAGAAATGGTAGGCATAGCGACCTTTCTTGTTATGGGCAGAACGCACAAGCGTCCAAATTACATACGAGCGAAATTATACACTTGCAGACGGCGCCTGCAGCGAGTGCATAAAAAGAGAACGCGGGGCGTCCGAATCAATCCGGACGCCCCGCCCCAAAAATCTATCGAAATGGGCTAGCAGTCGATGACGTGAAGGTCATGCGGCGTCTTGGTGAAGGGCTCGTAGCCGTTCTCGGTGACCACGCCGTAGTCCTCCAGGCGCACGCCGCCCACGCCGGGCAGGTACACGCCGGGCTCCATGGTGATAACCGCGCCGACCTCAATGATGTTCTTGCTGCGGTTAAAGTTGGGCAGCTCGTGGATGTCGATGCCCACACCATGGCCGAGACCATGGTTGTAGTAATCGCCATAGCCGGCATCGCCGATGATCTTCTTGGAAAGCTTGAAAATGTCGTTGCCCTCGACGCCCGGATGGATGGCGACGACGCACTCCTCGTGGGTGCGGCGTACGAGCGCGTACAGGTCGAGCTGCTCCTGGGTAGGCTCGCCCATCACGACGGTACGAGTCATGTCGGAGCGGTAGTCGCAATAGCCCGCGCCATAATCCATGAGAACGAAGTCGCCCTTCTCGATCACGCGGTCGCTCGGGACGGCATGCGGGTTGGCGGTATTGGGGCCGCTCGCCACGATGGAGCCAAAGGCCAGGCTGTCGGCGCCGTTGGCGAACATAAAGTTCTCGAGCTCGTTGCGAACCTGCTTCTCGGTCATACCGGGTTTAATAAATCCGAGCATATGCTGGAAGGCGGCATCGGTGATCGACTGCGCATGGCGCATGAGCTCAATCTCCTCGGCGTCCTTGATGGCGCGCATCTTGCGAATGTCGTCATGCATCAGCGGCAGCATGCAGGCGACGGAACGATCCTCCAGGCCACGCTGAATACCCTGGTAGAAGTTGATCTGCATGTCGTCCTCGACAGCACAGACGCGGCACTTGTTGGCCGCGATCTTGCCGGCGACCCAACCGGGGATGGTGCCCTCGTCCATGTCGTAGACCCAGGGGCTGCCGGCAGGCGTGTTCTCCTCAAAGCTATTGAGGTAGCGCGAGTCGGTATGGAACAGGCACTGGTCAGCCGTAATAAACGCCGCGTGCGGGAACTCGAAGGTGTAGTCGAAGACGCCCTTCACGCCCGTGAGCCAACGAAGGTTGGCCTCGTCGCGCACCACGATGGCATCGTAGCCGCGCTCGACCATTAGGGCACGGACACGCTCGATACGACCGGCAGGACCGGCAGCAAACTCAGACATGCAGATTCCTTTCTTATTGTCCTCATAAAAGCGGGACGGGCCTCGATCGGAAGATGAAATCGCATGCGATCCGCAACCGATTGAAAACCCGCCCCTCAACATGATACGAAAGACAATGGATGTCAATAAATCTTAGAGAAGTTCTTTGCGAGAAGCCAAGTAGGCGTGAGCATGGCGCTCAAGAACCTCGTCCTCAACGCTCGTTAGACGAATGGCGCCGAGTGCCGCGGGCAGCGGCAACATACTGCGGTTCGAGCGGACAAACTGCTGCCTACGGAACTCCTCGATATATGCGGCAGGCTCCAAATCGAAGGCAAGCTCCTCGATACCAAAGTCCTCCAGGCAGTCATCGACCTCAAAGACGTAATCGATATCGAAGTCGCAGGCATCATGTGCTAGGCGCGCCTCAAAGCGCATGCCCTCGGACAACAGCTGGTAGGCAGGGACCTGCGAAGCGGGATCGCCCAAGCAGGCGCGCAGGGTACGCTCCCCCGTCTTGCCAAAATCGAGCGCATGGCGGGCGCTCGGGTTCGTGGCCATCAGTACGTCCTTGCGGGCAGTCTGAGACCACTGAACGGCATTGACGAGCGCGACCTCCTCGCCCGCGAGAATTTCGGGGACGGTCTCGGTAAACTGATTCCAACGGGACTTGCTGCTCGAAAGCATGGTGCCAACGAGTATCGCATAGCCGAGCTTGAGATCCTCGGGGTCCGCCTCGCGAACAAGGTCGAGGTCACACACGACCAAGCCCGGCTCGGGACGGAACGCGATAGCGGGAAGCGCATGCGCCGACGAGGCGACAAGCGGTTTCATGGTCGTCGCGACCGTGAGCATGGCGTCGAACGTCGTCGGCAGCAAGGCGCACTCGGTGCGACCGCACCACTGATTGGCACACCAGCAAACGACCGAGCAGGTCGCCGTGTCGCCGACAGCGACAACGAGATCGTCGCAGGTAATGCCGTTAGCCGACAGGGCGCCAAAGACGGTATCGGCATCGGCCAGCGTAGCACCGGCAGGTGAAACCTCGAGGACGAGCGGCGACACGGCAAAGCCGGCGTCAACCAGTGCATGCTCGACAGCCTCGCCAAAACGTTCGGATGTGGCGTCGTTCCAAACCACCATCGCGCGCTTAGGCTTGCCCACAGCCGAGGCAAACATGCGCGGCAGCTCCTCGAACGCGCCCAATCCGACGCGGACATCGACACTGCGGTTTTGGAAATTGATAAGTTGACGGCGAATCATAGCAGTCCACGCTCCAAAAGCATCTCGGCACAAAGGTAGGAAACGTCCTCGAAGGACTTGTTGCGAATATCAAGGGTAATATCGGCGGCCTGGCGATACAGCGGACGGCGATGCTCAAACAGGCGTGCAGCGTGCTCGGGCGAGCGGAAATCGGGCCGGGTATCGGAGCGGCGAATCTGGCGCAACGAGTCCTCGAAGTCACCTTCGAGGTACACGCATGTACCCATCTCGTGCATCAGCTCAATGTTCACCGGCGTCTCGACGATGCCACCCCCGCACGATACCAGCAGGCTGCGCTCGCTTTGAAGCGAACGGAGCGCCGAGGTCTCGAGCTCGCGAAAACGATCCTCGCCCTCGGTCTCAAATATCTCGGTCACCGACTTGCCGCATCGACGCACAACCAAACGATCGGTATCGATGAATCGACGCTTGAACATAGTGCCCACGTTGCGCGCAAGCGTCGACTTGCCCGCGCCCAAAAAGCCGATAAAGAAGATATGGTCGCAGCCGTGTTTAATGTGCTGAGACATGGCGAAACCTATTCCTCGCAGGGAAGGTCGCGCAGGGCCCGGCGCTCAAAGATACGGAAGATCTGCGTGTACCACAGGTCCTGGGTTGCCTGCGGCTTGACCAGAATAGTGTCAATGCCGGCAAAGTTGCCGCTCCACACGTCCGTGTAAAGCTGATCGCCGATCAGTACGGCCTCGTCGGCCGTGGCACCCAGGCGCTTAAGTCCTGCCTTGAGGGCAAACGGCGCCGGCTTCATGGCGTGGCTGATGGCCTCGAGCCCCAGCTCGCGGGCAGACGCCATGACCTGGTCGCGATGCCAGTTATTGGACACCATACACAGTTTAAAGCCCTTGGCATGGGCGGCTTGGAGCCAAGCGGAAACCGCGGCGGGAACCTGCTCGGTATCACGCGGAACCAGGGTGTTGTCGCGGTCGAGCAGAATGGCTCGCTTGCCGTCGGCCCACAGGGTATCGAGGTCGATGCGATCGACCGAGGCAACATATCGTTTGGGGCTAAAAATCCTCATGATCAATTCCAAGACTGTTGGTGCTCTTCGTAGGTCTTCGAGAAATACTCCTCGTCCTGTGTGATGTAGAAATACAGGTCATCGGAGTCGGTCGGCTCAAGGGTAGCCTTGAGCGCCTCGAGCGACGGAGAGCAAATGGGCGTGGGCGGCAGGCCCTCGTGCTTATAGGTGTTATACGGGCTATCGCTCTGCAGGTCATCGGCGGTAACCTCGCCGCCGGTGACATACATCATGGTCGCATCGCTATTGAGGTAACGCAGGCCATCGAGCTTGCCCGCCAGACGGTTATAGAAAACCGATGCCACATGCGCGCGCTGATCGGCGTTGAGGCCCTCGCGCTCGACGATCGAGGCAAGGTTAACGATGTCGTAATCGGACATCTCCACGCCATAGCGCTCCTTGATCTTGGCCTCGCAGCTGGCAAAGTCAAGCGACTTATACTCGGCGTTGAACTGATCAAGCATGGCTCGAATCACATCATCGGCAGACGGGTCCTTACCCAACGAATAGGTCTTGGGGAATAGGAAGCCCTCGAGTGAATCGTTTGCAGCGTCTTTAAGGAAAGCGTAATCATTCACATAATTGCTCGCCTTGGCCTGGTTAAGGAAGTCTTCCTTAGAAATGCTGTCGTAGGCCTTGGCGACGCGATCGGCGACCTGGTCAACCGTCAGACCCTCAGGGATAGTCAGCGCATCGGAGCCCGCATTGGGGCCTTCCATGAGCTGCTGAACGACCTTGGTCGCGTCCATAAGCGTGGTGAACGAGTAAGTGCCGGGCTTAAGCGACATGTCGGCGTTGAGCTTTTTGACTGCCGCATAATAATCCTTGGGATTTTCGACGATATGGTTCTCGGAGAGAATCGAAGCAATGCTGTCACCCGAGGCACCATCGGGAATCGTAATAGTAACTTGCTGGCCAGCAGCAACGTTCGCATCCTCACCGGCAAAGAAGCCCTTGACGGCTGGCACGACAAAGAAAACGATCGCGACAAGCGCGAGCACGGCGACGACGCCACCGATAATCATAGGCACCGGAGAGCTTTTCTTTTGGGCACCACGGCGGGCATGCGAGTTATAGCTCGAGCGCGTGGCCGGAACAACGCCATGCGAGCCATGAGCATGATATGCGTGGGAGCGTGATTGCCGGGCCTGCCCCTGCGTGCGCTGGGCAGGAGCCTGCTGCTTAAAACGAGCGCCACCAGCGGGCTGAGCGGGACGAGCTGCAGGCTGTTGAGCGGCACGCTGAGTAGGCTGAGCCGAACGCTGCATCGGCTGCGCCGATCGCTGGCCAGGCTGAGCAGGGCACGGCGCAGGCTGCCGTGTACGATTCTGCTGTCGCGGATCGGAAGCGCTAGGCATGCGAAACCTCCTCGTTTTTACGATCGAGCCATGTCTGCAAGAACAGGCTGGCGGCGATCATGTCAATCTTGCCCCTCATCTGCTTTTCGTTGAGCCCCTGCTCTCGCAGGATTCGCTTGGCCTCCTGCGAGGACAGACGCTCGTCCTCAAACTCCAGCGGAAGTTCGAGCTCGTCGGCGATCTTTTGGGCCACGGCGGCGACGCGCTCGGCCTGGGGGCCGGGCTCACCGGCCATGGTCAGAGGACGTCCGCTTACCAGGATATCGGGCTCATAATCCTCGACCAGGTAGCGAAACGTCTTTGCCATGCCAGTGACCTCGGCAGCCGGAAGCACCTTGACAGGCATTGCCATCTTGCCATCACGGCTCGAGACGGCAATGCCAATCCTGGTCTCCCCTATGTCCAGTGCGAGCGCGACCACAGCGACTACTTAGGTTCTTAGGCGCCGAGCGCGGTCTTGGCGGCCGCGAGGGCATCGGCGATACCGGCAGCATTCTTGCCACCGGCCTGAGCCATGTTGGGACGACCGCCACCGCGACCGTCGACCAGGCCCGCAATCTGCTTGATCACGTTGCCGGCGTGGAAACCGGCCTTCACGGCGTCATCGGAGCCGGCGGCGAGCAGGGCCGGGGTGCCCTTCTCGGTCACGCTGGCAACGACGCAGGCGACGGGGCCGGCAACCTTCTGGTGCACGGTATCCCAGACGTTGCGCAGGTCTGCGGCCTCGAGGCCCTGAAGCTCAGCAACAACGAGCTTGTAGCCATTCAGCTCGACAGCGCCGTCGATGGCGCTGGAGATCGCATCGGAGGAGCCACCGGTCAGAGCCTTCTTGAGCTTGCTGGAAGTCTCGCGCAGCTCGGCCTGCAGGTTCTCCACGCGGGCGGGAACCTCGTCGACGCGGCACTTGAGCGCCGCGGCGGCGGCGTCAACGAGTGACAGGCGGTCGGCCATGTAATCGAGAGCGCCCTTGGAGGTCACGGCCTCGATACGGCGGACGTTGGAGCCCGTAGAGGACTCGGAAATGATCTTGAACAGGCCGATCTCGGCGGTGTTGGCGGCATGCGTACCACCGCAGAGCTCACGGGAGAACGGTTGATCCTCGGCGCCCACGGAGACAACGCGGACGACGTCGCCGTACTTCTCGCCAAACAGGGCGACAGCACCGGCGGCCTTGGCCTCATCGATGCCCATGACGCGGGTCACGACCGGCTTGGAAGCGAAGATCTGCTGGTTGACCAGGTCCTCGACAGCCTTGAGCTGCTCGGAAGATAGGGCCTCGAAGTGCGTGAAGTCAAAGCGCAGGTGCTCGGGCGTCACCAGCGAGCCGGCCTGGGAGACATGCTCGCCCAGGACCTGCTTAAGCGCAGCGTCGAGCAGGTGCGTGGCGGTGTGGTTGCGGCGCAGGAAACCACGGCGCTCGGCGTCGAGCGCGGCAGTCACGGTAGCACCGACGGTCAGCGTGCCCTCGGCAACGTGCGCGACGTGAGCATACAGGCCATTGTGGTTCTTGGTGTCGGCAACAGTCAGCGCGACGCCCTCGGCGGAAAGCTCGCCAGCATCGCCCTGCTGGCCACCCATCTCGGCGTAGAACGGGGTACGGTCGAGCACAACCTCGACGTCCTCGCCGGCGGCAGCGGACTCGACGGACTCACCGTTGCGAACGATGGCGACAACCTTAGCGCCCTCGATGACGTCGTTGTCATAGCCGTCGAACTCGGTCGCGGCAACCTTATCGGAAAGCTCGACCCACACGTCGTTGAAGCTGCCCCAGGCGTCGCCCTTGGCGTTGGCGCGGGCGCGGGCCTTCTGGTCCTCCATGCAAGCGGTGAAGCCGTCCATATCGACGTCGTGACCGGCGGTGCCGGCGATCTCGACAGTCAGGTCAATGGGGAAACCAAAAGTGTCGTGAAGCTTGAAGGCAACATCGCCCGGAAGGACAGCGCCATCGGCGAGCGCGGCCAGGGCCTCGTCCAGGTAAACGCGGCCGTTGTCGAGCGTCGTTGAGAAGCGCTCCTCCTCGGATGCGACGATGCCCTTAACGAGCGCGACGTTCTTGAGCAGCTCGGGATAGGCCTCGCCCATCTGAGCGTTGACCTCGTCGATAAACTTGGTCAGGAAGGCGCCCTCGATGCCCAGCAGGCGGCCATGGAACACGGCACGGCGGAGCAGGCGGCGAAGGACGTACTCGCGACCCTCGTTACCGGGCAGGATGCCATCGGAGATCATAAAGTCGACGGCACGGGAGTGGTCGGCGATGATGCGTAGGGAACGGCTGGCGCCGGAGTAATCGTCGGCGTCATAGGTCTTGCCGCTGATCTCCTCACCAAGCTTGATAAGGTGCTGCATCAGATCGCCATCGTAGTTGGCGGTCTTGTGCTGCATGATAGCGGCCATGCGCTCCAGGCCCATGCCCGTATCGAGGTTGCGGTGCGGCAGCTCCGGCATGGAGCCATCCTCCTGGCGGTCGTACTGGGTAAAGACGAGGTTCCAGAACTCAAGGAAGCGGTCGCAGTCGCAGCCGGGCTTGCAGTCGGGGCTGCCGCAACCGACCTCCTCGCCCATGTCAAAGTAGATCTCGGAGCACGGACCGCAGGGGCCGGTGGGGCCGGCAGCCCAGAAGTTGTCGTCCTCGCCCAGACGCGAGATGTGATCCTCGGCAACGCCCAGGGAGCGCCACACGTCATGGGTCTCGTCGTCCTCGGTAAAGACAGTGAAGTACAGGCGGTCTAACGGCAGCTTGAACTCCTTGGTGATGAGCTCAAAGGCCCAAGCGCAGGCCTGCTGCTTGGAGACGCCGCCAAAGGAGAAGTCGCCGAGCATCTCAAAGAAGGACAGGTGACGGCCGTCCTCGCCGATGCAGTCGATGTCGTTGGTGCGGACGCACTTCTGGCAGGAGATCGCGCCGATCTCCTTCATGGTCTTCTTGCCCTGGTAGTACTCCTTAAACTGGTTCATGCCGGCGTTGGCAAGCAGCAGCGAAGGATCGTCGGGGACGAGGGACGAAGAAGGATAGAGCTTAAGACCGCGCTCCTCAAAGAAGTTGAGGAACTTAGAGCGAATCTCGGCCGTAGTCATTGACGGGTAGTCAGCACTCATAGAGGGAATCTCCTCGGTTTCACATCGAAACAGTTCAAACGTAACGATATTACCATCCCACCGCGCCTGTGCAAAAAAGAGGGCCACCAAACAGCGACCCTCCAGCGAAAGTGCATGTTATTTAGGACTAAGCAATCATTTAAAAAAATGGTTTTAGTAAAATACCAATAAGAATCATCCGGAAGGAGCGACCGATGAAAACCAAACGATTTATCCTGAATGCACTTCTGGTTGTAGCGCTTTTAGCGCTCTTGGCCTTCTCCCACTGGTATGCAAACCAACCAGCATTTGGCTACGTATTATATGCAGTAACGTCCGGCGATAAGGCTTATTGCCCTCTACGCGCAATTGACGTTCTCTATTTCTATGTAGCTGGCCCCTTATCAATCGCTTTACTCGTGTTTCTTGTCTTTTACAACATCAAGAAACGCTAACAGGGCCTATTTGGAATCCGAATCGTCCATGGAGCCGTCGATGCCGGTTTTGGTGTCGTCGTCCGTATTGGAATCGTCATCCTTGGCGAAGGGGTTCTTGAAAAAGCCTGTCGCGTCGGGCTGAAGACCCGAGAGCTTGATCCAGGGATTATCGAGCTCGGGCTTGGGCATGGCCTGGGCCTCCGGCGCGGTCTCGTTACCGATGAGCTCGGACTCGTAAATAAACGTATCGTCCCCAAGCGCGTCGTAGGCGGCGACCGGGTTGCCCTCGGCATCACGATACGGCGTGCCCTTAAACACGGCGCCGTCGTATGCCACGAGCTGACGACCGGTCTCGTTCTCAAAGTAATAGACGAAGATGCCCTTGAGGGCCGCGCACAGCGGAATGGCGATGACCATGCCGATGGGACCCATGAGTGCCGAACCGATAACGAGGGCCGTCAGGCTCATGATGGGATGCACCTGCACCGAGCTCTGCATGACCTTAGGCGAAATGACATTATCGGTGACGTTTTGGGCCACCATGGTCACGACAAGCGTCCACAACGCCAACATGGGACTGAACATAAAGCCGAGCACCGTGGCGATCGCCGCGCTCACCCAGGGACCGACAACCGGAACCAAGTGCATAATGCCGGTGAAGATGGCCATGAGCGCTGCGTATGGATGGCCAATGAGCGTAAAGCCGATAAAGGCGAGGATGCCACCGCAGATGGACGTCACGACCATGCCGCGCATATAACCGCCGACCGAGCGTGAAAGGATGGCGACCATAAAGCGGTACGAGGTCTCCTTTTCCTGTCCGATAATGGTGCAGACCTCGTGGTGCATGCGGGGGTAATCGCAGGCTAGCCAGTAGGCAAGCACCAGACCAAGGAAGATCACGAACAGCTGCGAGGCCGTGTTGGTAATGAGCGGGAATACACCGCGACCGAGCTCGGCAGCGATTTGCGAGACGTACTTGGACGCTACGGTAACCAGCGAAGAAAGGTTATCGTCCAGATACTCCTTGAGCGGCGTGTTGTTGAGTGTCTTGGCGCGCGAGACCATCTCGTTGAGGTCGCCACCCGCAGCGCGCAGCTGCTCGGGCAGGCGGCTCAAGACCTCCATGATCTGACCGAACAGAATCGGCGACAGGATGCAGACGACACCGACGAGCACGGCAACGACCACAATAAGTGCGATGAGCGAACCGATGCCGCGATTCACACCATGATGCTCGAGCCAATTGGTAATGGGCGACATAACAAAGGCGATGATGGAGCCGACGGCCAGAAACTCGATAACCGGTGCCAGGATACCCATGAGGTTGAAGATGACGGCAGCAATCACAATGCAACCGACAACGGCCCAGATGCGCAGGGTCAGAATGCGGGTATCACGCAGCGTGCGGTCGGTTTGTTGGGGGTGCTCACTCATGAACGAATCATCACTCCGTCGGGGTCGATCTTGTCCTGAATCTTCTTAAGCGTGCGACGCAGCAGGCGCGACACCTGCACCTGCGAGATGCCCAGCTTCTTGGCGATTTCGATCTGGGTCATGCCTTTCACAAAGCGCAGCTCGATCACCTCGCGCTCGCGCGGCGAGAAATCGCGGATGGCTTCCTCGATTACCAGGCGGTCATCGGTAAAGTCGAGCTCGTTGTCGTCGTCGGCGTAGCGATCGAGAATCGAAGGCGCATCATCGGAATCGGACGCACCGGGGGCCTCGATGGGCACCGAGGTGTAGGCCGAAGACGATTCCATGGCCTCGAGCACCTCGTCGACGGTCACGCCCAGGTAATCGGCGATTTCCTCAACCTTAGGCGAACGCTGCAGCTCGTTGGTGAGCTTATCGGTAGCCTGGTTGACCTTGGCAGAGAGCTCCTGTAGACGACGCGGCACGCGCACGCTCCAACCTTTGTCGCGGAAGTGGCGCTTAATCTCACCCAAGATGGTGGGCGTGGCAAACGTCGTGAACTCAAGTCCGCGTTCAGGGTCAAAGCGGTCGATAGCCTTGAGCAGGCCCAGATAGCCGACCTGCAAAAGGTCATCGAGCGGCTCGCCGCGGTTCTTAAATTTGTTGGCAAGAAACCTTACCAGGTTCATATGGGACATGACGAGCTGCTCGCGGGCATCCGGATCACCGGTCTCCTTATAACGACGAAACAGCTCGCGGGTTTTCTCCTTGTCCCAAGCGGTCTTGCCGCTCCGGGAACGTTCGGTCATATTAGATATCCGCCTTGAGGTCGAGGGAAAGCGTTAAGGGCGCTGTAGTCTTTTCGTAGGAGTCACACACACTCGCCAAAATGAGCTCGGCATACACGGCAGCCTGGTCATCCTCATCGACAGTCGCCTGGTCCCCAAAGGTAAAGGTCATGCCCACATGCGATTCGTCGACATCGAATTTAATCGAGATATCGTCGGAATCAACAGCCGTGCAGCCAAAGATAAAGGCCTCCTCGGCAGCCATGCGGATATCCTCGATGCGATCGACGGACATAGAACACAGGGCGCCGACGTTGGCGGCCGTCATGCGCACCAAGCGCGCGAGACGCGGATCGCCGGCAACGCTCAGCGTGATGGGGCAGGTTGCTACACTACTCATCGCAGGACTCCTCGGAGGGCTCGGCGGGCGTATAGGTGTAATACTGAGCAGGCTTAGCAGCGGGCTTCTGAGCCGCATCCGTACCATCGGTGGCCTCGTCCTCAGCCTTGCCAATCAGAACGCGCTCGGTAGGATGCTCGGCCTCAGCGGCGGCAGCGGCGAGCTTGCGATCGGCGTCGGCCGCAGGAGCCTTCACCTTATTGAAAAGCTTCTGCACGGCGCCAGCAGCAGAATCAGTCACGCTCGATACAGCATTGCTGGCCTCAGCCACGCTGCCCGTAACCTCGGAGATGTCGCGAACGACCGCCTCAACCTCAACGAGGTTAGACGTCAGGGCGTCAACGGCAGTCTTGCTCGACTTGAGGAGCGGCTCAACCTGTGCCAGCGCGGGGGTGAGCTCATCGACAGCGCCATCGAGCTTTGCCACCACGGGCTGTGCCTCGGCGAGCGTGTTGTTAAGGTCACTCACCGTCTTGTCGAGCGAATCAACGACGGTGCGGGTCTTGCGCAGGGTAAGCGCGAGCTCGACAACAGCCCACACGCCGGCAATGGCGAGCACCAGCAGGGCGATTTGAATGGGACTCATACAAGCCTCCCGGAAAAATCGAAATACAGACGCTGTCCATGGTACCCCAAAGAAGGGCAAAGATACCCAAAGGGAATGTGCAAGGTGCCAATGACCTACTTGGCCTTGATTATCAACTTCATCCGAACACTTCCCACATTCATCCGTACATGTGCGGATGAATGTGGGAACCCGATACC
>CAKUGR010000011.1 GCA_934654775.1 uncultured Collinsella sp. | reverse complement strand
CCTTTAGACGCGAGCCCGGGGCCCGTGGGTTATACCCTAAGAGCAAACCACCCTTTTTAAGGGTGGTTCTGATTTGACGCTGCGCGAGCCCCGGGCACCCCATCTTGCCCCTCAATCGTCGGTCGCGTACATAAAGTACGCTTCCCTTCTCTTTCACGGCAACCTGGGGCACCCGGAGCCCGCTCGCTGTCGTGGCCGGGGGAGTGAGTCTTCCATTCTTTTCGCCTCATTGGTCAATCCGCCCCAGGGAGCTCGAACCCGAGAGGGAGCGAGCGTTTGGGGCGTGGCCGTGGCGTTGTTTGCCGCGAATGTCCGCTTTGGGCGTATCATCGTGGGCATCTCGCAAAACCTCGTTGCAAGGGAGGCGCACCCCATGGCTACAGAAAAGTCCTCTTCGCGCTCATGGATGTCCGATGCCGCGATTTATCAAATCTACCCGCGCTCGTTTAAGGATTCGACTGGTTCGGGTCTGGGCGATATCGCGGGCATTACCCAGCAGATGGACTATCTTGAGCGGCTGGGTATCGAGGCCATCTGGCTGAGCCCGTTTTACCCATCGCCTCTTGTTGATGGCGGCTATGATGTGGCGGACTACTGCGATGTCGACCCACGTCTCGGCTCGCTTGACGACTTCGATGACATGATCGCTGCGGCTCACGCGCACGGCATCAAGGTCATCGTCGACATCGTGCCCAACCATTCGTCCAACCAGCACCCCTGGTTCAAAGCCGCTCTTGCCGCCGGCCCCGGATCGCCCGAGCGCGCCCGTTATATCTTCCGCGATGGTCGCGGCGAGCACGGCGAGCTGCCTCCCACCAATTGGAATGCCAACTTTGGCGGCCCCGCCTGGACGCGCGTCGCGGACGGTCAGTGGTATCTGCACATGTTTACACCCGAGCAGCCGGACTTTGACTGGTCGTGCCCCGAGGTTCATGCGTTCTTTTGCGACGTCCTGGCGTTTTGGAGCGATCGAGGCGTCGATGGCTTTCGCATTGATGTGGCGCACGGTCTCGCCAAAGATCTCGACCGCGATGACCTCGACCGGTGGCATCTCGCCGAGGGCGATGACATGGTTGAGGACGGCACCCATCCGCTGTGGGACCGCAACGAGGTCCACGAGATCTATCGCGAGTGGCGCCGCGTGTTCGACCGCTATGATCCGCCACGCAGCGCCGTTGCCGAGGCGTGGGTGCTGCCCGAGCGCCAGTATCTCTACGCGCGTCCCAGCGAGCTTGGCCAGACATTCAACTTTGAGTTTGCCAAGGCCACTTGGACCTATGATGACATGCACGCTGCAATCGAGGAGGGCTTGAAGGCAGCTATAGAATCCGATTCCGCCTCGACCTGGGTGCTCTCCAACCACGACGTGCCGCGCGTGGCGACGCGCTATGCCCTGCCGCAGATCAAGGCGACGCGCTACCACCAGATTGCGCTCGACTGGCTCTTACGCGACGGGTCGTCTTATGACGAGGACCGTGAACTCGGCGAGCGCCGCGCGCGGGCGGCCCTTTTGCTCGAGCTGGCGCTTCCGGGCTCGGCATACGTGTATCAGGGTGAGGAGCTCGGCCTTTTTGAGGTGGCTGACATTCCGTGGGCTGCACTCGAAGATCCTACTGCGACCAATACGCACGGACCGAAGCGCGAGAAGGGGCGCGACGGCTGCCGTGTGCCCCTGCCGTGGGTGGCGGCGGACGATCCCGCGCAGGGCGGATCGTTTGGGTTTTCACCGGCGGACGCCGATGCGGCGCCCCATCTGCCGCAGCCTGCATGGTTTTCCGATTACGCTGCCGATAGGGAAGAAGCGGACCCGACATCGATGCTTGCGCTCTATCGTGACGCCCTCTGGCTGCGGCGCAAGCTGCGCGGGTGCGCCAACGATCTCGCGTGGCTCGATCTCGACGGGCGCACCGGCCTTGCGGATGGTGCCGAGGGCGCTGGAGGCGGCGTCATCGCCTATCGCCGCGACAACGGCTGGGCGTGTGTGACGAACTTCGGTGCAGCACCCGTGGAGCTGCCGGCGGGCAGGGTCCTGCTCACCTCATCACCGCTTGCAGACGGCAAGCTCGCGCAGGATAGCTCGGCCTGGATTATGCTCGGCGAGATATAGGGGGCATCTCGTCGCGAGTCTGCGTTTGTCCGCGCCTTTCGTGACGGCTGATGCCTTCGCGAGGGTATCGCAAAACTTTTCAAAAAAGTTCTTGCATAGGATACGGGTATCGCGTAAGATTAATCCCCGTAAGCGGACATGGCTCAGTTGGTAGAGCACAACCTTGCCAAGGTTGGGGTCGCGGGTTCGAGCCCCGTTGTCCGCTCCATTTGGGCGTTTAGCTCAGGGGGAGAGCGCTTCCCTGACACGGAAGAGGTCAGAAGTTCAAATCTTCTAACGCCCACCAAATGTTCGCAGCCTAGAGGTTTTGCCTCTAGGCTGTTTTGTTTTCTAGGCAATTCAACCATAATGCTTCGGTTGTGTCGGCCGAATGACTTTTGAGTTTGAAGGATCGCTTGTGCCGGACTTGATATCGGTTCGACCGCAACATGTTGGTCAAGCATAATCTTTTGGATTCTTTTGGCGTGAGCGGCTTGGTTTTGGTAGGATTTGTCGGCGGCTTGACTAAGGGGGTTTTATAACTGCCATGCAGGTAGCCGTGCTGGTAACGTTTTACCGACTTGCCAAAGACCCCTCGTTTTTAATGCGTCTGCAAATAGACTAATTGCCTTGACCTGCTAAAACACTATATGTTGTGTTTGACCTAAAAAAAGAATACAGGATATAGATGCGTCTTTGTCGTATGATAGATGGCGGACAGAGAACGAAGACCTTAACTGCCTCTTTTGAACGTGTCCTTGAGCCGCTTGATCGGCTCCTGGGAATGTCCGCATGGAGGCTTATGGTTTATCGAGAACACAGATTGCGCGACGGCGCCGCAAGACAGGGACAGGCCCTGCCGGGCATCGTTTGGCTCTGAAGCGCAATGAGACTACGACGCGAAAGAGGCAAGAGGATGAAGATCATCAAGCGCAGCGGCACCGAGGTTGTCTTTGACATCGATAAGATCGTCAATGCCATCCGCGCCGCCAACTTGGAGGTCGAGGAGAGCTCTCGTCTAACCGACCGCCAGGTGGTTTACGCGGCACAAAATGTCGCCGAGGCATGCGAGAACGCGGGCCACACCGTTTCGGTCGAGGAGATCCAGGATTTGGTCGAGGACGAGATCATGCGTCTCGACTGCTACGAGGTTGCTCGCCACTACATCATCTATCGCTATGTTCAGAGCCTGAAGCGCCAGAAGAACACGACCGACGACAAGATTTTGTCGCTGATCGAGTGCAACAACGAAGAGGTCAAGCAGGAGAACTCCAACAAGAACCCGACCGTCAACTCCGTTCAGCGCGACTACATGGCCGGCGAGATCTCCAAGGACCTGACGCAGCGCGTGCTACTGCCCCAGGAGATTGTGGACGCCCACAATGAGGGTCTGATTCACTTCCACGATTCGGACTATTTCGCCCAGCACATGCATAACTGCGACCTGGTGAACCTGGAGGACATGCTCCAGAACGGCACCGTTATCTCGGGCACGCTGATCGAGAAGCCGCACAGCTTTTCGACCGCCTGCAATATCGCGACGCAGATTATCGCCCAGGTTGCTTCCTCCCAGTACGGCGGCCAGTCTATTTCGCTGACCCATCTCGCCCCGTTCGTTGAGGTGAGCCGTCAAAAGATTCGCGGCGAGGTCGCTCGCGAGCTTGAGGAACTCGGTGTTTCGGCGTCTGCCGAGAAGGTGCGCGAGGTCGTTGAGGACCGTCTGCGTGACGAGATCCGTCGCGGCGTCCAGACGATTCAGTATCAGGTCGTGACCCTTATGACCACAAACGGCCAGGCGCCGTTTGTGACGGTCTTTATGTATCTCAACGAGGCTCGCTCAGCGCAGGAGAAGCACGACCTTGCCATGATCGTGGAGGAGACGCTTCGTCAGCGCTATGAGGGCGTTAAGAACGAAGCCGGTGTGTGGATTACCCCGGCATTCCCCAAGCTTATCTATGTACTCGAGGACGATAACGTTCACGAGAATTCCCCGTACTTCTACCTGACCCAGCTGGCTGCCAAGTGCACCGCCAAGCGCATGGTGCCCGACTACATCTCCGAGAAGAAGATGCGCGAGCTCAAGCTGTCTAAGGGCGAGACCGCCGGCAACGGCGATTGCTACACCTGCATGGGTTGCCGCAGCTTCTTGACGCCCGACCGCTCCGGTAACGGATTTAACAATGTGGCCAACGCGCTGAACTATGACCCGAACAAGCCCAAGTACTACGGTCGCTTTAACCAGGGCGTTGTGACCATCAACCTGCCCGATGTCGCGCTGAGCTCGCATCAGGACATGGACAAGTTCTGGAAGATCTTCGACGAGCGCCTCGAACTGTGCCATCGTGCCCTGCTGTGCCGTCATGAGCGCCTGATGGGTACGCTCTCTGACGCCGCACCGATTTTGTGGCAGTACGGTGCCCTCGCTCGCCTGAAGAAGGGCGAGACGATCGACAAGCTGCTCGTGGGCGGCTATTCCACCATCAGCCTGGGATATGCCGGCCTGTATGAGTGCGTCAAGTACATGACGGGCCACAGCCACACCGAGAAGGAGGGCACGCCCTTTGCCATGGCCGTCATGCAGCGCATGAACGACAAGTGCGCCGAGTGGAAGGCCGAAAGCGATATTGACTTCTCGCTGTACGGTACCCCGCTTGAGTCGACGACCTACAAGTTCGCCAAGTGCCTGCAGCGTCGTTTTGGCATTATCCCGGGCGTGACGGACAAGGGCTACATCACCAACAGTTACCACGTCCACGTGTCCGAGGAGATCGACGCATTCGACAAGCTCAAGTTCGAGGGCATGTTCCAGCAGCTTTCGCCGGGCGGCGCCATCTCTTACGTCGAGGTTCCCAACATGCAGGACAACCTCAAGGCTGTCATTCGCGTGATGCAGTACATCTACGACAACATCATGTACGCCGAGCTCAACACCAAGAGCGACTACTGCCAGGTGTGCGGCTACGATGGCGAGATCAAGATTGTCGAGGATGACGGCAAGCTGGTGTGGGAGTGCCCCAACTGCGGCAATCGTGACCAGGAGAAGATGAACGTCGCTCGTCGTACGTGCGGCTACATCGGTACCCAGTTCTGGAACCAGGGTCGAACCGAGGAGATCCGCGACCGCGTGCTGCATCTCTAATACCGCTCCGGGGCTGAACCGAGAGGGCCGCTTGGGCATTTGCTCGCTATTTCGGACAGTCCTGCGCAAGACGAAGGCCACATTAAGTGGCCTTCTTTGCGTGCGGAACTCATATCGAGCAAAAGCCCAAGCGGCCCTCTCGGTTCAGCCAGGTCAACGTGGCTGAGATGCAGCACGCGGTCTGCTCACTCCTCGAAGTTCTTAGCGGAAATTGTTTGAGCTGCGACTACGACTGGCTTGCAACAACGGTTGAGCTGCAACAAAGTTTTTATTGGACCTCGAACCCTATACTCGATGTTCGCTTCGTTCATTGAGTTACCCTTTGCATGAGGCCGGGACATATCGTCCCGCCCGCAGTTTCGCAGGCCGCAGGCCGAGAATGTTTGAGGACGGGATGATATGTCCCGGCCTCCCGGGAGAGTTACCTATGAACTACGCGAACATTAAGTATTTCGACATTGCTGATGGGGAAGGCGTTCGTACTTCTCTGTTTGTGAGTGGATGCCGTCGTGGGTGCAAGAATTGCTTTAACTCTGTTGCGTGGGACTTTGCTGCGGGTGAGTCGTTCGATCGTGCCGTCGAGGACAAAATTATTGAGAGTCTCGACCATCCCTTTATTGATGGCCTGACGATTCTGGGTGGCGAGCCTATGGAGCCCGAGAATCAGGCCGGACTTGTTGACTTTATCGAGCGTGTTCGCGCTGCTTATCCTACGGGGTCGGGGAAGACCATTTGGTGTTTTACTGGTGATGTGCTCGAGGAACTTATGCCGGGTGGTCGTCATCATACTGAGGTGACGGACCGTATTCTTGCCTGTCTCGATATGTTGGTGGATGGCCCGTTTATTCAGGATCTGTACGATATCACGCTGCGCTTTAGGGGCTCGAGCAACCAGCGCGTGATCGATATGAACGCTACGCGCGCCCGTGCTGAGCGCGAGGGTGTTGCGCTTTGTGATGCGGTTGAACTTTGGCGGGACGATCCGGTCTATTCGACCCATACTATGTAGCTTGTGGTCGATGCCGGAGGGCGTGGTACCATAGCGCGAACGTGAAATCGGAAAAGTGAGGCCCAGATGGTCGATCAGGAAAAAGTCGAGGCCGCCATCAAGCTGTTGCTTGAGGGTATAGGCGAGGACCCAACTCGTGAGGGCCTGCTGGAGACCCCGGCGCGCGTTGCCCGTATGTACGGTGAGATTGCCGGCGGTATGGATCAAAGTGCCGAGGAGCACCTGTCCAAAACCTTTGCCGTCGCCTCGAACGATTTGGTTATTGAGCGCGACATCACGTTCTATTCGCTGTGCGAGCACCATCTGCTGCCGTTTTATGGCAAAGCCGCCATTGGTTATATCCCTAACGGTCGGGTGGCCGGGCTTTCCAAGCTTGCCCGCACGGTGGAGGTCTATGCCCGCCGTCTGCAGCTGCAGGAGCAGCTGTGTGCGCAGGTTGCCGATGCCCTTATGGACTATCTTGCCCCCCAGGGGGCGATTGTGCTCATGGAGGCCGAGCATATGTGCATGACCATGCGCGGCGTGCAAAAGCCCGGCACCAAGACCGTGACGCTCGCTCGCCGCGGCGTCTTTGAGACCGATCCCGCGCTCGAGGAGCGTTTCTTTAGGATGCTGGGCCGCTAACCATGAGAGTCGTCAACGACTTTACATCGAAGACCGATGAGGGGACGTCGCGTCGCGGCTTTATGGCTTCGGGCATGGCCCCCTTTGGTGCCATGCCTCGCATTGATTACATTTGTGCCAACGGGCTGTTCCGGCGGCACCTGGGCAACATCGTACAGTTGGAATCGGGGCGCATCTTCTGCCGCCACGGTATTGACCATCTGCTCGATGTCGCTCGCATTATGTGGATCAAGAATCTCGAGGAGCAGCTCGAATTTGACCGCGAGGTCATCTACGCCACGGCACTTCTTCACGATATCGGCAAAGATGAACAGTATGAATCGGGTATATCCCATGATGTTGCAAGCGAACGCGTCGCTGATGCGATTCTCGGCGGCATGCCCGATGACGTGGCGTTTGAGCCGGCCGATGCCGCAGCCATTAAGACGGCCATTCTGGGCCATCGAAAGCTGCGCGTGAACAGCCAACCGCTTGAGCGTCTGCTCTATGCAGCCGACAAAGCGTCGCGTGCCTGCTTTGCATGCCCCGCGCGCAACGCTTGCAACTGGAGCGATGATAAAAAGAACCTGTCGATTCGCGTGTAGTTGATTTGCGCGGTCGGGGTTCTAAACGAAGGAGACGATCGCGATGAGCAACAAGAAGCTGCCCGAGAATGCAACCAAGACTGAAGGCGCCGAGCTCGCCCGCCGTGGAAGGGGCGAAATATCCACCGCAACGGCGGTGCCTCACGTGAGCTATGACGATCTGCGCCATGCCGATCGCATTGTCATTGACGGCCTTGAGGTTTTTGCCAACCATGGCGTGTATCCCGAGGAGAACGCGCTGGGTCAGAAGTTCATCGTTTCTCTGGTGCTCTATGCCGACCTGCGCGCGGCGGGGGAGCACGATAACCTGGATGCCTCGATTGACTACGGCTCGGTGTGCCACGATGTCGATGGCTATCTGCGCGAGCATACGTTTAAGCTCATCGAGGCGGCAGCCGAGGGGACGGCCCAGATGCTGCTGCGCCGTTATCCCTCGCTGCTTGGTGTGCGCATAAAGCTCGATAAGCCGTGGGCTCCTGTTGGCCTGCCCCTGGCAAGCTGCGGTGTCGAGATCGAGCGCGTGCGCTAGTCGACGCTAGAGCTTGTTGAGGGGTGGCTGCTTGAGCCGCTGCGACAGAGCTCTATTGTTAGGGCAGTACGTGTCGAGCAGGGCGTGAAACCGCTGGTTGTGGCTTGGCTCGAGCAAGTGGACGAGCTCATGGGCGACAACCATGTCGAGGCATTCGACGGGGTAGGCGGCGAGCTCGCGCGCGATGCGAATGGCGCCGGATTTGGGCGTGCATGAGCCCCAACGCGTTTTCATGCTGCGTACGGAAATGCGGGAAACGGCGACACCCATTGCGATTTCATATGCGTGCACCATATCGCGCAGCGCTGATGCGACCTCGGACGCATAGAGCTGGTCGATGTGGGCTTGGAGCTCGTCGGACGTTAGGCCGTCGAGGATTGCGCGCCGCTTAGCCTGTGGGCTTTCGTCCGATTCGTCGGTACCCATAAAACTTGCGAAGGTGGCCTGCTTGGGTCGCGGTGCGGGCGATGCAAAGTTGTGATCGAGTGCGTCCTGTACCGTGATGGGCTTGCCCCAAAGTGCAATGATGGACGAGGGACTGAGCGGCTCTTGCGCTGTCGCCTGACGTTGCTCGCGCTGGGCAAGTCGGCTGATAATCCAGGCGCTGTTGCGCTTCACAAACGCTTCGATGCGCTCGCGACTGGCGCCGAGCGGTGCACTGGCGTGGACCTCGCCGCTCGATGTGACGCGTAGGTTGAAGTTCTTGACGCGCTTTTTTGTAACGATGACGGGCAAGGACGTCCCATCCGGTCGGGATACAGAAATCGTAAATTGCTGCGTCAAAAGCGGTCCTTCAGATTGGAGGCGGGCCGGTATGCCAACCGTTCGACATGCCGGCCCGCTCAAGGGATGTGAAATTAATAACGCTCAAAGAAGGTAAGCGCGTTGTCGCTGCAGAGCTTCTGCATCACAGTCTTGCCAAAGTGCTTGGAGAGCATGTTCTGGAATTCGGGCATCTTGCTGGCATCGGAGAGGAAGGCGGGCACCTTGGCGCCGTCCCAGTCGCCGCCGAGCGCGATGACGTCCTCGCCACCCAGGTCGAGCCAGTGTTCGATATGTGCTGCCAACTGGTCGAAGGTGACGTCTGCGGCGGTTTTGTCGGTTGCGTCGTTGGAAAGGAACTCGCTGCAGTAGTTGAGGCCGACGATGCCGCCCATGTCGCGAATGGTGCGGAACTGGTCGTCGGTGAGGTTGCGCTTGACGCCGCAGACAGTACGGGAGTTGGAGTGGCTGGCGACGAAGGGGCGCGTGGCGTGGGCGACAACCTCGTCAAAGCACTCATCGTTGAGGTGGGAGACATCGAGCACCATGCCGGCGTGCTCCATCTGCGTAAGCGCCTCGATGCCGGCGGCGGTGAGACCGGCGTGGGTGTCGTGGCCGCTCGCGAGCGGTCCCTGCGCGTTCCAGCTGAGTGACGACATAAGCACGCCCAAGCTCTTGAGCACCTCGATCAGCGCGGGGTCCTCGGCAAAGAACGTGGCGTTTTCGATGGTGTGGATGCAAGCGACCTTGCCGTCTTTGAGCGCGGGGCGAATGTCTGCGGCGCTGCGTACATTGACCATGCGGTCGTGGTTGAGCATTGCCTGGCCGCTCATGTGCGCCATGATCTGCGCTTGGAAGCGCGCGGCGTGGGCGGTGGGAATCTCGTCGGGGACAAACGTGGCAAAGCACTGTGCCCACGGCGTGTTGCCGATCTTTGCGAGCGAGATGGCGCAGGCGTTGCCCTCGATGAGGTCGAAATCTTGCGGATGCGTTTCGTCGCCGGGGAAATAACCGTCGGTGCCGGCGGTAAAGCGCAGATCGAGATCGAGCGTGGCCCAGCCGATGCGGTCGGCGGTGTCGCAGTGTAGGTCAAATACGGGATATGCCATGGTTCCTCCGGTTGCAGCGTTTCTTTGCAAACTGTCTTTGAATTGTATGACTAGGGTATAGTTAGCGCCATATGTTCACGGCGGCTCGTATTGTACGCCGCCCCTATCACGGAGGTTTCCATGTCCAACCAGGGCAAGAAGGTCAAGACCCATTATCGCGGCACGCTCGATGACGGCACGCAGTTCGATAGCTCCTACGATCGCGGCGAGCCGCTGGAGTTCACCTGTGGCGCCGGCCAGATGATCAAGGGCTTTGACGCCGCTGTTGTCGACATGCAGGTGGGCGAGAAGAAGACCGTGCACATCCCGGCTGCCGATGCCTACGGCGAGCACAACCCCGAGATGGTTCTGACCTTCCCGGCCGAGCAGGTTCCCAATATCGAGCAGATCGAGAAGGGCATGAAGCTCTTCCTGTCCACGCCGAGCGGCATGCCCGTCCCCGCCGTGGTCATCGACGTGACGCCCGAGGCCGTGACGCTCGACGCCAACCACGAGCTCGCCGGCAAGGATCTCAACTTTGACATCGAGCTTGTCGAGGTCGAGGACTAGCCGATGTCTGTAAGCCTGGTTTCGACGACGTGCTTGGGAAATCTTAACGACCCGTCCTATGAGCTTCTGCTTCGTCGGGAGCTGGGTGGCGTCTTTGAGGTTGACGAGTTGCTGCTCGATTGGGACCAGGCTGATGCCCGCGCGTTTGCGGGCGTGACGGAGCTGGGGCGTACGGTCGATGCCCGGCTGGACGTTGTCGACGGCGGTCGTCTTGCCGATGGCGACGTGCTTGCCATCGACCGCTCGGGCACGGTGCCCGTGGCGGTTGTCGTGCGCCTGCGCAGCGCCGAGGTCTATCTGGTCGAAGTTGACCGCATGGACCCGATTGCGCTCGCGCATGCGTGTTGGGAAATCGGCAACATGCACGCGCCGCTCTTCCGAGGTGACTCGGATAATCATACCGTGCGCATGTATACGCCGGTGCAACCGATTTTGGGCCGCATGCTCCGGGGTATCGAGGGCGTTCGACTCTCGGTGGTTACGCGCGAGCTCGATGCCAGCCGACGCTTTGCGTCGAGCGCGGCAGATGTCGTTGTGAGCATGGCTCCGGACTTTACCATCGTTAAAAAGACGCGCGACTAAGCGCGCGTATGCGCAAGACGGGCTTTGAGGGGCGACCAATCAAAGTCCGTCTTGCTGTTGATAGGAGGCTTTGGGGGAAGCATATGGGTCTTGAGGGAATCAAGCTGATCGCCTGCGATTTGGATGGCACGCTGCTGCATCCGGGGGAGCGTGAGCCGCGCCCCGAGGCGTTTGAGCTCATTCGCGAGTTGCGCCGTCGCGGCATTGTGTTTATGCCGGCAAGCGGCCGCCAATATGCGAGCCTGCGTTACCTCTTTGCGCCAGTGGCCGACGAGCTCGCCTATGTATGCGAAAACGGAGCCCTGGTCATGAGCGAGGGGCGTGCCGTGGTTAAGCGTTCTATGGAGCGTGGCCTGGCCATGGATATCGCTAATGCCGTGGTTGCGTACCCCCATGCCGACGTGACCCTTTCGTGCGAGGGACACCTCTACACCATGAGCGGCAACGATGCGTTTGTTGACCACCTGCGTTATGAGGTCCATTGTGATGTGGCGGTAGTCGACCGTCCCGAAGACATTGACGAGGATGTCATTAAGATCGCCTTCCAGACGCCCGAGGCAGAGCAGCAGGCGGCGCTGGAGTATTTCGAGCGCCACTTTAGCGATCGAGTCGATGTCATGACATCGGGAACCGAATGGACGGACTTTATCGGTTTCGATTCGGGCAAGGGCTCCGCGCTTGCCGATTACGGTCGCGCTCTGGGGATTTCGCCCGATGAGATGATGGCGTTTGGCGACAATGAGAACGATCGCGACATGCTCAACGTCGTGGGCCATCCCTATCTGATGGAGAGCTGCAACCCCACCATGCGCGGCATCAACGACCGTGTCCGCTACACGCGCACGGTCGAAGAGGAGCTGCGTCGTCTACTTGCTGAGTAGGCATGTCCCAAACATCTATCGGCAGTCGGGGCAGAGACCCTCGAAGATGGTGTAGTGCGACGTGACGTGCCAGCCGATTTGCTCGGACGCCTTGGCGTCGAGCTGGGCATCGAAGGGGAGCGGTACATCGATGACGCGGCTGCACGAGGCGCAGATGATATGCGCATGCGGCTCGATCGTGCGATCGAAGCGGCTGCCGCCCGGCGTCTTGATGGAGAGGATCTCGCCGGCGTCGGCTAAGAGATTGAGATTGCGGTAGACCGTACCGCGGCTGATTTTGTCATCCTGTGCGCGCACGACGTTGTAGATTTCGTCGGCGGTGGGATGGTTATAGCTTTGGCGCACGGCGTCAAGAACCAGCTTTCGCTGCCTGGTATTCCTTCTTTGCACCGCCATGCGCCTCGCCTCTTTTCTATCAACGGTCGTAGGTAAATGATACCGTATTTAGCACACAATACTAATAACGAGGAATGAAACTGTCTTCATTGGCAAGTGAGGCTCGGGCCTGGGCGTCTACGAGGCGAAAACGCGTTCCCATGCGCTCGTAGGAGGCATGAAGCGCCTCGAGATGAGATAGGATGTTTGCCGGAGCTCCCTGTATCTCCATCTCGACTGAACCGTCTTCCATGTTACGCACCCAGCCGGTGAGTGCGCGTGCCTGCGCGAGGTTGGTGTTGGTAAAGCGAAAACCAACGCCCTGGACTTGCCCCGTCCAACGCAGGAAATAGCGCAGGGGAGTGTCTTGAGTGACCTGGTCGCTTGCGAGCACGGTGAGCCTACGGCGCAGCTCGAGCTCGACGTTTGATGGTTTTTGAGGCTCTCGACTGCCGCCGGTGACGCTGGAGAAGAATGTATCGAAGAGACCCATCGCTATGCCTGCTTGCCTGCGTCGGCCGGGAAGGTAATTCCGGCCTGCTGGCGTACGGCATCCATGATGCGCAGTGAGACGAGCGTGACATCGCGGTAGTGTCCGAGCTCGTGGCGTCCCGCCGGGGTCTCCCAAATCTCTTCCTTTACGTTATCGATACCGCCGATGGCGCTGATAAAGTCTGTGAGTTCGTATTCCATAGTGTTGCTCGATTTGGGCAGGTCGAGCACGCGGCCGTTGTCGCCCTGTTCGCGCGGTGCCTCGGTCGCCGAGCCGCGTACGACATCGCCGCGATAGTCGATGCGGACGTTGCGGGGCGTGGACAGACGGTCGATCTGGATAGTGCCACGCTCGCCTTCGATCTGCGAGGGCAGCAGGTCATTCGTTATTTTGGAGTGCGCAAGTTCGACGGAGATGCGGCCGCCGCCGTAGCTGGCGAGGATGGAACCGCAGCCGTCGATGGGGCCGTGCGTGAGCTGTCGCGTGGTGGGGTCGAGCAGAGTAGTCATGCTCGTAAGGCCGGAGGGCATGCCGAAAATCTCGACCATGGGCTCGACGGTGTAGATGCCAATGTCCATGAGGGAACCCGATGCCATATTGCAGTCGAAGATATTGGTGGCGCGCCCCGCGAGAATCTCGTTATAGCGCGAAGAATACTTGCCAAAGCGCAATGAGGCACGGCGGATGGGGGCGATCTCGCCCAGAACGTCCTCGATGGCGTGGAAGGCGGGATCGTGGAGGGGGCGCATGGCCTCGAGGGCTACGACGCCTGCGGCCTCGGCGGCGCGGAAGACCTCTAACGCCTGTGCCTCGGTGGCGCAGAACGGCTTCTCGACGATGACATGCTTGCCGCCGGCGATGCAGGCAAGGGCCTGCTCGTAGTGGAGCGCGTTGGGGCTGCCGATATAGACGGCGTCGACGTCGGCGGCTGCCGCAAGCTCGTCGAGTGAGGTGAAGTTTCGCTCGCCACCGCGCTCGGCGGTAAAGGCGGCGCCGCGATCGGCATCACGCGAGAGCGTGCCCACAAACGCGGCTTGGTCGTTGGCGTTGACGACGTGGATGAAGTCGTCGGTGATCATGGATGTGCCGATGGTCGCGATGCGCAGCATACGTCCCCCTTGAATTGCTTGGTCTACAGGATGAGTGTAGCGCGTGGGGGGCACGGGAAGCGCGCGAAAACGCCGTTAGAGGTCGCTCTCGTTAAAGCCGGTGTCGATATCGAGGTTGGCACCGTCAGCCGCCGTGGTGGCAAGTTCGTCGCAGCGCTCGTTGAGCTCGTGGCCGGCGTGACCCTTAACCCAGATGAACTCAACCTTGTGCTTGCTTTTGGCGGTGAGCAGGCGCTCCCACAGGTCGCGGTTCTTGACGGGCTGCTTGTTGGCGGTTTTCCAACCGCGCTTTTTCCAACCGTCGATCCAGTGCTTGTTAAAGGCGTTGACGACGTACTGCGAGTCGGAATGGACCTCGACCTCGCAGGGGCGGTTGAGTGCCTCGAGCGCCACGATGACGGCCATGAGCTCCATGCGATTGTTGGTGGTCTTGGCGTAACCACGCGAAAGCTCGGAGGTGAAGGTTTTGCCGGCGGGGTTGGTGTATTTGAGCACGGCGCCGTAGCCGCCGCGTCCCGGGTTTGATCGGGCCGAGCCGTCGGTATAGATGATGACCTTCACATGGTTCCTTTCGCTGGGTGCTTCTTTCGTGGGTGTCCATTGTAGCGCCACGTCCGTTGAGGGCTAGTGTTCCACCGCTTCTGCCTCGTTGCCCGAAGGCTGGCTTTCGCGGATAATGCGGTCGAGCTCGTCGAGGTATTGCTGCAGCAGGGGAGAGGGCTTGCGCTCGTCGTGCATGATGTAGCCCACGTGCATCGTTGGGGCATCTGCCAGCGGGATCGATGCCATGCCCCATTGCATTTCGTTAGAGAGGACACCGGTCGACAGCGTGTAGCCGTTTGAGGTGATGAGCAGGTTGGTAAGCGTGCCGCGGTCGGACACGCGGATATTGCGGTCGCAGGGAATATGGCTAAACGGCTCCTCGGCGTAATAGAAGGAGTTCGAGGTGCCTTGCTCGAAGCTGTAGCGGGTGTAGGGCGTAAGGTCGGCAAGGGACAGCTGCGGGCGTCGGGCGAGCGGGTGGCGCTCGCTTACGAATACGTGGACCTTTGCGTCAAAGAGGGGATGGAAGCTCGCGCGTGCGTCGGTAAAGGCTTTCTGCAGGACGCGAGTGTTAAAGTCATCCAGATAGAGGATGCCGATGTCGCTGCGAAACGCGCGGACGTCATCGATGATCTGTGACGTGGTGGTCTCGCGCATGATGAAATCGAACTTGCTGTCGCGGCAGCGCTCGACCACGTTGACGAATGCCTCGACCGAAAAGGCGTAGTGCTGGGCGGAGATGGCAAGGCGGGCTTGCGGGGTGCCGCCGTCCTCGTAGCGGGCCTCGAGCATATCGGCCTGCTCTACAACCTGGCGCGCATAGCCCAAAAGCTCGGTGCCGTCGTTGGTGAGCGTGACGCCGCGGCTGGAGCGCGTGAAGATTTCCAAGTGGAGCTCCTGCTCCAGGCTTTTGACGGCGTTTGAGATGTTGGACTGAGCGGTATAGAGGCGTTGGGCTGCGGCGTTGATTGAGCCGGACTCTGCCACGGCGATCAGAAAACGAAGCTGCTGAAGGGTCATCGACGCCATCCTTTCGATTGTTATCTATAAAACAGATAACAGGTTAGCGCTTTTAAGTGATTGACCGAGCGAAGCAATGCTCGTACTATTCAAAACACACAAAGGCGGTAGGTAATTAAGCCGACCACGGAACCGGGATGCGAAAGGAGATCCGCATATGAATTGCTTACCAAGACGAATGCCGGGCTCCTGTTTGCGCCCGTCGGCGTGATCAGGAGACAGCGACTTACTTCTCTCTTATTTATTTACTTTCGTTCGATCAAGGAGATCATCATGAGCCAGTTCATCAACAACCCCGAGCACACCTTTGGTTTCGATACCCTGCAGCTGCACGTTGGCCAGGAGAGCGCCGATCCCGCATCCGATGCCCGCGCCGTGCCTATCTATCAGACCACGAGCTACGTGTTCCGCAACGCCCAGCACGCCGCCGACCGCTTTGGCCTTGCCGACGCCGGTAACATCTACGGTCGTCTGACCAACTCCACCCAGGGTGTCTTCGAGGACCGTATCGCCGCGCTCGAGGGCGGCGTGGCCGGCCTCGCCGTTGCTTCCGGTGCCGCCGCTATCACCTACACCCTGCAGGCACTCGCCCAGGCCGGTGACCATGTGGTGGCCCAGAAGACCATCTACGGTGGCTCCTACAACCTGCTGGAGCATACCCTCTCCCAGTTTGGTGTCGAGACCACATTTGTCGACGCTCATAACCTGGACGAGGTCGAGGGTGCCATCAAGGACAACACCACGGTCATCTACCTCGAGACACTCGGCAACCCCAACTCCGATATCCCCAACATCGACGCCATCTCCGAGATAGCCAAGAAGCACGGTCTGCCGGTTGTCGTCGACAACACCTTCGGCACCCCGTATCTGTTCCGTCCGCTGGAGCATGGTGCCAACATTGTCGTCCACTCCGCAACCAAGTTCATCGGCGGCCACGGCACCTCGCTGGGCGGTGTGATCGTCGACGGCGGTAACTTCGATTGGAAGGCGAGCGGAAAGTACGCCCAGATCGCTGAGCCCAACCCCTCCTACCATGGCGTTTCGTTTGCCGAGGCTGCCGGTCCCGCCGCCTTCGCAACCTATGTCCGCGCTATCCTGCTGCGCGACGAGGGCGCTTGCATCAGCCCTTTCAACGCCTGGATCCTGCTCCAGGGCACCGAGACCCTGTCGCTGCGCGTCGACCGTCATGTCGAGAACACCAAGAAGGTCGTCGAGTTCCTGAACGGCGACAGCCATGTCGCCAAGGTGAACCACCCGAGCCTGCCTGAGCATCCCGATCACGAGCTCTACAAGGAGTACTTCCCCAACGGTGGTGCCTCGATCTTTACCTTTGAGATTAAGGGTGGCCAGGAGGCAGCTTGGAAGTTCATCGACCACCTGCAGGTTTTCTCGCTGCTCGCCAACGTTGCCGACGTCAAGTCGCTCGTCGTGCACCCGGCTACCACCACGCACTCCCAGCTCTCTGCCGAGGAGCTCGCCGAGCAGAACATCACGCCCTCCACGATCCGCCTTTCCATCGGTACCGAGAACGCCGAGGATATCATTTGGGATCTGAAGCAGGCCTTCGCCGCGCTGGACGAGTAAGGCGACTTGTGCAAGGACCCCTTGCGACTCGATAGGTATAACTGCATAAAATGCCTGCTCAAGGCGCCTGTGCGAACAATGTTTGCACAGGCGCCTTTTTTGCATAGGAAGTATGCCAAAACAGGGTTTTTGAGACGCTTTATGCATTCGAGTTGTGGAAAACTCCTGTTGAGAGGATGTGAGTTTTACGCAATTGACGTGCACCTTTTGAGTAAAACCGCAGGTCGCGAATTGCTCGGGGTACTATGCAGCGCGATCGAATCACACGCAGCTTAAACGCAGCAAAAACGCACTACGGAGGTTTCCAGCTACATGAGGATCGATTCACGAAAACCGAAAGCCGCCGCCCTTTCTGCCGCCTTGGCCGTGGCGCTTTTGGCGGGCGCCGGCGCAACTGATGCCCATGCGGCAACACTGTCCGATACGGTTGGGTCTGCGCCGTCCGAGGCGACGCTGGTGCAGCCCGTCGACTATCGCGGCGATGGTTATGGCTCCATGCAGGAGTGGAACGCCTCGATGGGGGCAAAGCGCGATTCCCTGGAGATGCGCGCTCAGATCATTATGAACATGTATGGCGACTATGCTACCGATGATGAGCGTGCTGTCTTGCGGGACTGCATCGACAACGCGGGTGGCCTTTTGACGATGGGGGAGGTCGACGCCAAGTCGACCGAGCTCGACGAGCTTCGCTCCACGCTTGAGGATGCCAAGCGCGAGGCTCTTGAGGCTGCGGCTGCCGAAGCCGAGGCTGCTGAGGCCGCTCAGGCTTCGTATTACAATGCCGGCTACGGCTCGTCTTACGCGTCCGCTGCGTATTACGCCAACGGCTCGGGCCTGACACGTTCGAGCGGCGTCAATAACTATAACGGCCGCCGCGAGACCTATTACAGCAGCAATGTGCTCTATCATCACCGCACGGGCGAGTGGACGCAGGATTCTGAGGGCTTTTGGCGCGATTCCGATGGCTACTACGTTGTTGCTGCGGGCGATAAGGCCCAGGGCTCCACGTTTACCGGATCCAAGGGTGAGTGCAAGGTCTATGACTCCGGCTGCGCTGCCGGAACCACCGACTACTACACCGGCTGGTAATCTTTTCGGCATCACAGATATTTGGCGGACGGGCGTCTTTACCGAGCTTTTGGGCAACGTAAAGGCGCCCGTTCTATGTATGCGCTTGAGTTAACAGAGCCCTTACCGTGGCGGTACGCCGCGCAAATGGACGCGTTGCACACTAGTTCATGAGAAATAAGGTCTTTCTCGTGGAGGAAGTGGTCTTGTGAACGCTCGAGATATCGCCGTCGCCGCCGTCGCATTGATACTTGGCTGTCTTGGCCCTACCGCCGCGCTCGTCGCGGGCATGCAGGGGTCATGCGGGGCTGCTCCTATCGTGGGCGGTGCGCTGATCGCGGCCGCGCTGCTGGGAAGCGCGGGCGTGGTCCTTTGTCGCGATGACGAGGACGAGGCTCCGGAGTCGCAGCTCTAACCGTCGGAACGCCGACTACTGGTTATAGATGAAGATGAAAGCCGCCGCAAGGGGAGTGCTCCTTGCGGCGGCTTTGCTGTCGAGTCTGTTGACGAGGCGAGTCGGGCGCTACCAGCTTGCCTCGATATCGCGAATACGCTGATAGAGCCATTCGTTCTGAGGCGCCTGGATATTGTGCTTGGCTGCCAGGCGGCAAATGGTGCCCGCGAACTCCTCGACTTCGGTCTTGCGCCGTGCGACGCGGTCCTGTGCCATCGACGGCATGCCGGCGGGGTCGAGCCCCTCGATGAGGCGCACCATCTGCGTCAAGTCTGCTTCGCTGAGCTCGATGCCTTCGGCATTGGCGACTGCAAGCGTTTCGCGCATGGCGGAAACAAAGCAGCGACGCTGCTCGGAGCCCTGCTCCGTGGCGCTTCCGTACGTGCCGCCGTAGGCCATGCAGGTCTGGTTGATACCGTCGTTGAGCATGAGCTTGGTCCACATGCGGTGTGCGATGTCTGCCTCGACGGTATGGGCGATGCCACAGCGTGCGTAGAGCTCGTTGATGGCGGCGACAGTCGCGGGGTCGGTGCCGGCGGCCGCGCCAAAACGAATCTCACCGGTGTTGGTAAAGGTGAGCTCGCCGTTGAGGAATACCGCGTCCATACCCTGACAGATACCGAGGACGGTGCGCTCCCAGCCAAAGCGCTCGGCGATTTTTTGCTCGCTGGTAATGCCGTTGCACAGCGAGGCGATGAACGTATTGGGGCCCACGATGTGCTCCATGGTCTGGATCGCCTGGTCGAGTCCGGTTGTCTTGACCGTGAGGATGACCAGATCGGCGGGCATGGCCTCGCTGACGCGGACGGACTTGAGCGCGCAAGGTTTGCCGTTGACGGTGAGCGCGTCGTTCGCGTGGCGCTCGAAGCGTGCGTCGTCCATAACGTATTCGACGGCGTCGTTGCCGAGCGCCTGGGCGATCATACTGCCGTAGAGCAGGCCGACACCGCCTTTGCCGATAAAGGCGACTTTGTTGATCTGCATGTGAATCATCTTCCCATAAAAAGGCGCCCGCAATTGGGGCGCCTGATGGATTGTAAGCTGCCGGAGCGCCTCGCGCGTGCGGAGCGGCGAATATTTAGAAGAACGGATGCGCTGGGCTTATGCCGTGGGGCAGACTGCAAAGACACGCGCGGGGTATCCGACACCATCGCGAACCTTGGGGAAGGTGCAGAAGATAACGGCGCCCGTGGCGGGAAGCTCGTCTAGATGGTCCATGACCTCGATCTGATAGCGGTCGACCGAGAGGATGTACTGCTCGCCGGGGTAGGGGTAGGCGTCCTCGCGCGTGGTGATGGTCGCCGGGTCGGTATCTGCCGGTTCGTGGCCGATGGCGCCGATGTTGCGCTCTTCG
Organism: uncultured Collinsella sp.; assembly: GCA_934654775.1. Lineage (GTDB taxonomy): Bacteria > Actinomycetota > Coriobacteriia > Coriobacteriales > Coriobacteriaceae > Collinsella. Next base: position 76,826 of record CAKUGR010000011.1, on the reverse strand, counting down.
ACAAGCCACTTGATGGCGTCGAGGTCCCAGCCGGGGTAGTGGGGCTGGCCGTCCTCGTCCTTGTTCTCGAGGTCGGCGAGCTTGGACCAGTCGGAGCGGAAGGCGACAAAGGCGTCCTCGGGAATACGGCCGTGCTCGTCCTCCCAGGCTTTAAGGTCCTCGACGGTCAGGATAAAGTCGGGGTTTGCGGCGCACTCCTCGTGCTTGTCAATCACGCAGAGCGGATGCATAAACTCGATGGGCTCGATCTCGCCGAGGGAGCGCCCGTCGACATGAAAGTGGCGCGGCGCGTCGACGTGAGTACCGTACTGCGAGGCGACCGAATACTGAAAACAGCGCATGGGCGCGAGCATGTCCTCGGGCGTGTCGGGCAGGTAGTCGAAAAGCTTGGTGGACTCGAACGGCTTAAAGCCAAACCAGTGCGGGGTGTCGCACGAGAGCGTGTGGGTGAGGTCGACCCAGCGATAATCGGTGCTTTTGAGCCGGGAGGCGAGGTTCCAAAGGTCGAGCGCGGGCATGATTGGCTCCTTTCATCGGGCTTTTTGCTGATGTTAAAGCGGCGCCGTGACGGCTCGATTTCTGCTGCGTTACGATACGTTCTCAATTGCGATTCCAAGTTGTTTCGGCGGCGTGACCGTTGTGTTTCGCGTGGCCGGGGCACCGATGGCGAAGGGAGGGGCCGTGCAATATCGCGTTGACCCCAAAAGCGGCAGCCACATCTCGGCGTTGGGGCTGGGATGCATGAGGTTTCCCGGTGCGCCGGGACGCCCGGATCCGAAGACGGCCGACGCCATCATTGCACGCGCGGTGGAGCAGGGGATTAACTACCTGGACACGGCCTATCTCTATCCCGGCAACGAAGCCTGTGTGGGCGCTTCGCTTGAGCGCCTGGGCCTGCGCGACCGGGTTTTACTCGCGACCAAGTTGCCGCATGCTTCGTGCAAATCTGCGGAGGATTTCGACCGCTTTTTTGACGAGCAGCTGCGCCGCCTGCGGACCGACCATATCGACTACTACCTCATGCACAACATCACCTCGCCCGTGCAATGGGAGCGTGTGGCGGCGTTGGGTATCGAGGACTGGATTGCACACCAAAAGGCTACGGGGCGCATTCGCCAGATCGGCTTTTCGTACCACGGCAGTGCGGCGGACTTCCTTACGATGCTCGATGCGTATGACTGGGACTTCTGCCAGATCCAGTACAACTACGCCGGAGAGCGCTACCAGGCGGGAACGGCGGGGCTCATGGCTGCCGCCGAGCGCGGGCTTGCGGTGTTTGTGATGGAGCCGCTGTTGGGCGGACGTCTGGCGGGCAAGCTGCCGCCGCGGGCTCGCGCCGTGCTCGATAGCGCGAGCGATCCGCATCTGAATACGCCAGCTGCTTGGGGCCTCTCGTGGGTGTGGAATCATCCTCAAGTCACGATGCTGCTTTCGGGTATGACCGATACCGAGCAGGTGGACGAGAACGCGGCGCTGGCAGGCCGTTCGCTGCCGGGTTCGATGACGGCGGAGCAGCTCGATACCATCGCGCGCGTGCTGGAGGAGTTCGAGAAATCGAACCGTGTGCCCTGCACGGCATGCGGCTACTGCATGCCGTGCCCCAAGGGCATCAACATTCCTGGCTGCTTTGCCGCCTACAACGCGAGCTACGCGCATAGCTGGTTTACGGGACTGTCGCAGTACTTTACGGCGAGTGCGGTGCGCACGAGTGAGCCCAAGTTGGTGAGCAATTGCGTCAAATGCGGCAAGTGCGCACGTCACTGCCCGCAGCACATCGATATTCCCGAGCGTCTCGACGATGTGCGGCGTCGCTTTCAGCCTGGCCCCGTAACGGCCGCGCTTAAAGCCTTCGGCAAAACGTGCTCCTGATGCCCTCTTATAACTTGCGGTGGAATAGTTCCTGTTTGCGGCAGAATAGGGGCCAAACAGGAACTATTTCACCGCAACTGAAGGGGGTTGTCGTGGGCCATCGGGATTCATGTGATGATTTGCGTGAGGTTTGTTGGGGCGTTTTGGGTGCGGGACGCATTTCGCATCGATTTGCATCGGCGCTCAAGGAGGTCGACGGGGCACAGTTGGTGGCTGCGGCCGGCCGCACTCCTGCACATGTCGAGGAATTTTGCCGAGCGTTTTCGATCGATACCGCGCATGGCTATGCTTCGGCCGACGATAACGGGTGTGCGGCTTATGGCGCGTTGATCGCCGATCCCGATGTCGATGCCATTTATTTGGCACTTCCGCATGGCATGCATACGCATTGGGCCTGCCGCGCGCTGCGTGCCGGAAAGGCCGTGCTGTGCGAAAAGCCGGCGGTTTTGAGCGAGGAAGAGGCCCATGCGATCGTTTCCGTCTCTCGTGAGTGCGGCGTGCTGTTTATGGAGGCAATGAAAAATCGGTTTTGTCCGATGCATACTCGCGTGAAGGGTTTGCTTGCGTCGGGCGAGCTCGGCTGTATCGTCTCGATCGAAAGCGTGCAAAAACTCGATTATGGTGAGCCGCCTTCGAGTTATCTGCTCGATCCGTTACAGGGTGGCTGTCTATATGACATGGGTTGCTATGCGGTCGGGTGGTTTGAGGATCTGCTTGCGGGTGCGTGCGATGTTTCGTCTCGTGAAGTTCGCTGGCGTGACGTATCGGGTGGCCGCGTGGATTGGGCCGATGAGATCCATATGAGTGTCGGCGGTATACCCATTCATATGGTGTGCGACGGCAAGGCAGCATATGAAAGCCGCTTAACGATTGCCTGCGAACGGGGTTCGTTGGAAATCGAGCGCCTCCATCGCCCCGAGCTCGCCCATGTGAAGTACTCCGACGGACGAATGCTCGAAATAAATGCCCCGTTTGAGGTCGATGATTTCTATGGCGAAATTCAGCATGCGACCCAGCTCATCCGGGCGGGGAAACTCGAGAGTCCCGTCATGCCCCTTGCCGCCACACAGCGCTGTGCGCAGATCATCGATGCGATTCGCTTGACGCTCTAGGCTGCGGTGCTGGTGCTCAAGAAGGCTCGGTGGACCGTGCCCCCGATGCCCCTTTTATATCTTGCGGTGGAATACGGTCTGTTTGCGCCAAAATAAGGCACCAATAGACCGTATTTCACCGCAATTGATGAGGGGGAGCTGGAGATGCTAACGATTGGGTGTCATCTTTCGACGACGAAGGGCTATCGGGCGATGGGGGAGACGGCGCTGTCCATTGGCGCCAATACCTTTGCATTCTTCACGCGCAACCCGCGTGGTGGCAAGGCGAAAGACCTTGATATGGATGATGTGGCGGCCCTGCGCGAGCTTATGGAGCAAAACGATTTTGGCCCGCTTGTGGCTCATGCCCCGTATACCTATAACCCCTGTTCGGCTAAAGAGCGGGCGCGCGAGTTTGCCTTGGAGGCAATGGCCGAGGACTTGCAGCGTCTGGAAGCGCTGCCCGGCAACTACTACAACTTCCACCCCGGCGCGCATGTGGGGCAGGGGGCTGATGCCGGCATTCAGATGATCGTCGACACCCTGTGCCAGGTGATGTTTGAGGGGCAACAGACGACGGTGCTGCTCGAGACCATGGCCGGAAAGGGTACCGAGGTGGGCCGTAGCTTTGAAGAGCTGGCGCTCATTATCGAGGGTGCTGCCGCCAAGTGCCCAGAGCTATCGGATAAGCTGGGCGTGTGTCTGGACACCTGCCATGTGAGCGATGCCGGCTACGATATCATTCACGATCTTGACGGTGTGCTCGACGAGTTCGACCGCGTGGTGGGTATCGATCGCTTGTGCGCCGTGCATATCAACGATTCCAAGAACCCCTGCGGCGCCCATAAAGACCGCCACGAGTGCATCGGCAAGGGCTATCTTGGTAGCGAGGAATTTGGCGGTGGCATGCAGGTTATGCAGAATATTGTATCGAATGGTCGTTTGCGTTCGCTGCCGTTTATTTTGGAGACTCCGAACGAACTTGCAGGTTATGCAGCTGAAATCAACTTATTGAGATCATTGCAGCAGCTATAACCGTCACAAGGTAGAAGGTTTCATTCACGTTATGGGTTTGTTTCAATCAGTTTTCTAATTGCAGATTCGCACTTACGGGTGCATAATAGCCAACAGTTTTTGCAGACCTCTGAATCAAACGGGGTCACCGGAAGGAGACTGATTATGAAGCTCAAGAAGCTTGGCGCATTTGCCGCCACGGGTGCCATGGCGCTCGCCCTCGCACTGACGGGCTGTGGCTCGTCCAATGCCACCTCTGGTTCCGATGCCGGTTCCAGCAGCTCTGATGACGTGAAGGTCGAGAAGGTCGACGGCTCCAAGGAGTACGCACTCGTCAAGGACGGCACGCTCACCGTCGGCACCTCTGCCGAGTACGCGCCGTTTGAGTACAAGGATGACAACGGCGACTACCAGGGCTTTGACCTTGACCTTATCAAGGCTATCGCTGAGAAGCTTGGCCTGGATGTCGAGTACGTCAACAACGACTTTGACACGCTCGTCCCCGGCGTTGCTTCGGGCGCCAAGTACGACGTCTCCATCGCGGCTATCACCGATACGCCCGAGCGTGAGAAGGAAGTCGCTTTCTCTGACTCCTATTACATGGACGATCAGGCTATCGTGACCAAGGTCGACAACACCGACATTACGGCCGATAACTACAGCGAGAAGCTCAACAACGCCGACGCCACAATCATCGTCCAGTCCGGTTCGACCGCCGAGGCCTTTGCCCAGGAGAACTTCCCCAAGGCCAAGATCGTTCCCTACAAGGACGCCACCGAGTGCTTCAGCGCCCTGCAGTCCGACAAGGGTGACGCCGTGGTGACCAACCGCTCCGTTGCCAGCCAGCTGACCGCCGAGCAGTTCAACACCTGCCAGACCATCAAGCAGATCAGCACCGGCGAGGAGTACGCTATCGCCATCAACCAGGGCAACACCAAGCTCAAGGACGACATCAACCAGGCCATCAAGGACCTGACCGATGACGGTACCGTTGACGCCCTCATGGCTAAGTACAACATCAAGTAAAATAGCTACTTGATTGCACGCGGGCCCTTTCCGTTTTGGCGGAGAGGGCCTTTGCGTTTCTTGAATGGGCGTCGTTCCGCCCCGTTTTGTCGGCAACTTAAACGTTAGGAGCCACCTTGTCTCGATTGAACCAAGGAGCCATGGGCAAAAGCCATCCGCTGCCCTCGATGCTCCAAAAGCTAGCCTGTGCCCTGGTTGTGGCGCTCGCCCTGGTGTGTGCGGGGGCATGCGTGCCTTCGACCGCCCAGGCGCTCGAGACCGCGAAGATCACCGCGCGCCCCAATACCGGTTCGGGAAGCGACGTCGTCGGCGGTACCGAGACCCGCATCACCTGGGAGGTCCAGGCCGATGCCGACGAGGAGCTGAGCGGTCTTTCGTTGACGTTTGCCGATGGCACGACCTTTGGCGCCGATGACACGCGCCTGACGATGCTTTCGGGCGATGACCTTATGGACCGTACGCCCATGAAGCCAACGTGCAAGGCCGATGGCCAGACGCTCAAGATTGATTTTGGCGAGACGGCACCTGCCGGCGGTTTTTTCCGCGTCGAGGTCTATGGAGTGACCTTCCCCGTCGAGGGCGGCGACGAGACCTTTAACGGTACCTATACCTTGGCCGACGGCACGACCAAGAAGATTTCCAAGATGCCCTCGGTGGAGATTAAAGGCGTGACGGCTTTCGATAACTTCCTTGCCGACCTTAAAGAGCAGCCGTGGGTCGAGGCGTGGAACTCCAATATGTTCCTGCGTCTCTTCCTGAACCCAGTTATTTTGGTCCAGAGCCTTCCGATCGTCTTCAAGGGCTTCCTCATGTCGCTCTCGATCGTGCTCGTGGCGTTTCCGCTGGCAATTCCCTTTGGCTTTGCCTTGTCGCTCATGCGCATCTCCAAGTCGCGCATCCTGCGTTGCCTTGCCGGCATCTATGTGAATATCATCCGCGGCACGCCGGCGTTCCTGCAGATCTACATCGCGTTCTTTGGCCTGCCGCTGGCCGGCGTCAAGGTTGACGACTATGTGTTGGGCGTCATCGTCATGGCCATGAACTCGTCCGCCTACCTGTGCGAGATCTTCCGCGCCGGTATCCAGTCGATCCCCAAGGGCCAGAACGAGGCCGCGCGCTCGCTGGGCATGAACGCCTTCCAGACGCTGCTCTACGTTATGATTCCGCAGACGTTCCGCAATGTCCTGCCTACGCTGACCAGTGAGTTCATCCTGCTTTACAAGGATACGTCGCTGCTCGCGGCCGTGGGCGTGGTCGAGATCGTCATGAACGCCCGTACCATCGTGGCCACGACGGGCTCCATCACGCCGTATGTGGTTGCCGCCCTCTTCTACCTGGTCATCACCCTGCCGCTTGCGCGCTTGGTGAGCGGTCTTGAGGCGAGGCTGCTGGGTACGGCCGAAACCAAAAAGAAGCGTCCCGCCAAGAGCGCCGGACGGGTCGTCGCGACGCCCGCCGATCACATCGCCGGTCTGTAAGGAGGTCCTATCATGAGCGAAACCAATAACTCGAACGAGGTCGTCGTCAGCATCAAGAACCTCCAGAAGGCCTTTGGCGATAACGTGGTCCTGCGCGATATCGATCTGGATGTGCACAAGGGCGAGGTCGTCGTAGTCTTGGGTCCTTCGGGCTCGGGCAAGTCGACGATGCTTCGCTGCATCAATCGTCTAGAGCATCCCACGAGCGGCTCGATCGTCGTTGAGGGCGTGGACGTGTGCGCCAAGGGCGTCGACCTTAACAAGGTACGTACGCATCTGGGTATGGTGTTCCAGCAGTTCAATTTGTTCCCGCACCTGTCAGTCAAAAAGAACGTCATGCTTGCGCAGCAAAAGGTACTCAAGCGCAGCAAGGAAGAGGCCGAGAAGATTGCCGTTGAGGAGCTGACCAAGGTTGGTCTTGCCGAGCGCATCGACTTTATGCCGAGTCAGCTTTCGGGCGGCCAGCAGCAGCGCGTGGCCATCGCCCGCGCCCTGTCGATGAATCCGCACGTGATGCTCTTTGACGAGGCCACGTCGGCACTCGACCCCGAGCTCGTGCGCGACGTTCTGGGTGTCATGCGTGACCTGGCGCGCGACGGTATGACTATGATCGTCGTGACGCATGAGATGGGCTTTGCCCGCGACGTCGCCGACCGCGTCGTCTTTATGGACGGCGGCGTTATCGTGGAAGAGGGTACGCCGAGCGAGGTCTTCGACCATCCCAAGAGCGAACGTACCAAGGCGTTTTTGGGAAATATCTCGTAGCCGCTTTATATGACTGACATAACAGAAAACGGGAGCTGGATGTGATCCGGCTCCCGTTTTTGTTGGGATGCGAATGTGTTTTGGTGCAGAGCGCGTTACGGGCGGAGCTCATTGCCGCTAGGCGAGCTCGGCTCCAAGGGCGCGGCAGGCCGCCTCGCCCTCATCGTCGGGTGCGTCGTAGCAGATGACGGAGTCCACGACGTTAACGCCGGCCTCGTCGGCGTCGGCCTTCCAGTTGTCCATCCACTCGCCCTCGGCCCACGAATAGGAGCCAAAGAGGACGACCTTCTTGTCGCCGAGGTTCTCCTTGACCTCGTCCCACATCGGCTGGAACTCATCGTACTCGAGCTCCTCGGAGCCCATGGCGGGGCAGCCGAAAGCGAAGGCATCGTAGCCGGCTGCCTTATCTGCAGAGAGGTCGGCACAGGGGATAACTTCGACCTCGGCGCCTGCGGACGTGGCGCCCTCGGCGACGAGATTTGCCATGGCCTCAGTGTTGCCCGTGCCGCTCCAGTAGACGACGGCGATCTTGCTCATGTTTTGTCCTTTCGGTTGTGCGGCGCGTAACCGCGGCTTGTATGCTCTATCGGGTTGCCTGGGCAAGTTGCGCCAGGCTGCAACCCTGCTGATAGACGAAGGTGAGGTATTGGGTACAGGCGCGGTAGGCATCAAACGTCGCAAGCGCCTGTTCGACGTTGGTGTAGACCTTCCAAGCCCCAAAGACCTTGTAGTTCTCGCCGCGCTGGGCGATAAACTCGTGCACGTCGTCGTAGGGGTATCCCAGGAAATAGCCTATTTCGTGCGGAAACTCGCAGGTGCAGTCGTTGCTGCAGCTGGCTTGCTGGGCCAGCGCGCATCGAGCCTGACTACAGGCACATTCTGCGGCGTTATTGCTCGCGAGTGTGATGCGCGATGCCAGATGCACGAGGCATGTCGCGAGGTCGCCCGTGTCGTAGCCTTCCTTGGCGAGCGCCGTCTGGGCGCGCGGGTCCGCGAAGTAGGCGGCGAGGCTTTTGGGTCGGTACACGTAAACGAGCGCTCCGCAGGGCCGCCACACCAAAACGCTCAGGTGGATGCCGAGTGGGTCAAGTTCACGATTGCACTGGGCGATAACGTTGAGCAGACGTGTTCGGCGTTCTGCGATGGTTTCGGTTGCAGTCGAGCCGTCCCCGTGGGCGTAGGTGCCTGGATAGGTAAAGAGCGATGCCGGCTTGATGCCCGCGAGCGTAGGGGAGCAGTTGCGCACGACTGCTGCCTGAAACGTTGGGAGGTCTATGGTTCGAGTCATGACGTCGCTGTCCGTCCTTTCGTGTTAGCCTAGGAAAACTTATACACGAAAGTAAGCCATGGTCAACAAAAAAGTTTGATGAGGGAAACTAATTGACCGAACAGACATGATTTTGAGGTAAGATGAGGACACCCCATGGGGGTATCTGGATAAGACTACTTGGAAAGGGGAGCGCATGAGTGACTTGCTCAACCCTGCGAATCTCATCGTGCTGGCCGTCATTGCCATCGGCATGTTTTTTGGCCTGCGTCGTATTGCCGCCTCGACACGCGGGAAGAGCTGCTGCAGCGATGGTGCGAGCGGCAAGAAGGCCAAAAGGGTCGTTGTGGCGGATACCGATGCGTCGCACTATCCCTATAGCGATGAGCTGCTCATCGGTGGCATGAGCTGTGACGGCTGCGCTCAGAACGTGGCCAATGCCCTCAATGCGCTGGACGGCGTGTGGGCAACGGTGACGTATGCGGACCACACGGCACGCGTGCGCTCTAAGCAGCCGATCGATCGCGGTGCCCTCGAGACGGCTGTGAAGGACGCGGGCTACTACGTCATGACGCTGTAGGGCGCGTGCTTGGCGCAGGAAACGTCGCTAGGCTCGACCGCGTAGCTCAACGTCTTGGATATCGTCGAAGTCGATGGCGATGTCTTTGAGTTTGAGCAACTTGAAAGCGGGGAGCACTTCGTCAAGGATGCCCGTGCGAGCGCGATAGCCGTACGTATCGTAATAGGTGACGCGGACCAGGTCGCCACGTTTGAGGCCCTCGAGCTTATGCGAAAGCTCGAGGGCTTTCTCCTCTGTGAGCTCGCACTTGGGCTCGACAGCGATCTCTTGTTTGCGTACGAGTTCGTAGTATCCCGTCAGTGCAGCAAAGGGCATAAACTGTGCGGCGCGGTTAGCGCGGACGGACCCGCTGGCGGTGAGCTTTGGGTCGGCGGCGCGACGCCTCCCCTCGGGGTCTGCCAGACGCTCAAAGGCCGTCGGCGGACGCATGGGCTGTTGCTTGGGCTTAGGCACGATGTCCTCCTACCTGGTCGTTGCGCTCACGCGCGGTGGCGCCGGCGGTAAAGCTCAACCCTTTCACCAGGGCGTTCTTGCCGTATTTGCCTTTTACGGCCAGCACGGCGCGGGCTAGGTCGCGTTCACGCTCATCGGCTTCCACGTCGCTAAACAGGTCGATGGTGGCGAACTCTTCGGGCATCAGGTTGCCAAAACCAAGGTTGATGCGTTTGACCGGTCGCTTGGGATCGACAGTCTGTGCCCATAGGTCGTCAAAATAGCCCATGATCTTCTTGAACGAATTGGTGCGCTCGGGCAGCTTGCGCGAGGCATTGGAGTGCGCGAAGAGCGCAGCGTAGCCACCACGCGGCTTGCCGCCGTGCTCGCCCACAAAGACGCCGTCGATCGCTTGTGCTTCTCGCACCAAACGACGTCGTTCGTCATCCTGCTGAACGGGTTTGGGGGCACGGGGCGCGAGCTCGGGGCCGTCAGTCGCTGCGGGTTCGATGCCCGACGTGCTCGAGCGCAGATGCCCACACCCGTCGACGTATTGCGCCGTGCCGCTGGCATCGAGTCGGCGGATGTCGGCGCGCTCGCTCGCATAGCCCACAAAGAGCGAAATGCTGTCGCACACCACGTGTTTATCGACCAAGTCCAGCACGGCGGCATCGACCATTTCGCGCAAAACGGTATAGGCTTGCTCGTAGGCATAGCCCTTCGAGAGCACCTGTCCCGTGGTGGTCGAGGTTGCCTGCGGGCGGTAAGCCTGAATATCGGCGATGGTCGTTGGTTCGCGTCCAAAGGCGTGGTCGATCAGGTACTCGGCATTGACGCCGAGCTCGTCGTAGAGCAGGGTTTCATCGAGCGCGGCGACGCCCATCAGGTCATAGACACCGTACTTTTCGAGCCGCGCTGCCACGCCGGGGCCGATGCCCCAGATATCCGTAATGGGGCGGTGGGGCCAGATCTCCTTGCGAAAGGTTTCGTCATCGAGCTTGCCGATGCGGCTGGGCACGTGTTTGGCGGTGATATCGAGCGCCACTTTTGCCTGGAATAGATTGGGGCCGATGCCGACCGTCGCCGTGATGCCGGTGCGCCCCAAGACCTCGTCGCGCAGCATACAGGCGAAGCCCTCGGCATCGGTGTGATAGAGGTCTAGATAGGGGGTGACGTCGATAAAGCACTCATCGATGGAATAGACATGCACGTCCTGCGGACTGACGTATTCCAGATAGATGCCGTAGATTTGCGCCGATACCTCCATGTAGTGCTGCATGCGCGGCATGGCCTTGATGTAGTCGATGCCATCGGGAATCTCGAACAGGCGGCAGCGGTTATGGATGCCGAGGTCCTTCATGGCTTGGGTGATAGCGAGGCAGATGGTCGTGCGCCCGCGCGATTCGTCGGCAACGACCAGGTTGGTGGTGAGCGGATCGAGCCCACGGTCGACACACTCGACGCTGGCATAAAACGTCTTGAGGTCGATGCAGATGTAGGTGTGCTGCTCGTGCGCCATCCGAGCCCTCCCATCAAACACATGTTCTTATCGAATACCTGTTCGATAATACCTGCTCGACTGGACACCGTCAAAACCTGTCCCTTTTTGGCAGGTATGGTCGTGCGGCTGCATCGGGTTTTTAACGCAGCCCTAAAGAGTGCGAAACAGCTCGGAAAAGCTCGCTTCGTAGCATGAGCCTAACGATCGATACCGCCTATACGCACGGAAGGGTTGTGGGAAAGATGGTCAATTATGGGTTTGGTATGCCGACGCGCCTTGTTGCGGATGGAGATGTGGCTCGCTGGTGCGGGCGATTGGTCGCTCACTACGGTGGCACCAAGGCGCTGGTTGTACTGGGCGGTGACAAACATACGCGCGATGAGCTCGTCTCGGCAGCACTCGGCTCGCTTGATCGAGCTCTGCTCGAACGTGTGCTTTTTCGCTGTGGCTCGGTTGAGGGCGACGGGGGAGACGAGTTGATCGACGAGGCCGTGGCCCTGGCGACCGATGAGGGCGTGGACTTTGTCCTGGCGATCGGCGATGCCGATACGGCGGGCTTTGCGCGCGAACTCGCGCGTCGCATGGCGGCGCTCGATGCCGGCGAAGACGGCTTTGTTCCCTACGGGTGCATTGTCTCGGAGGGAAACGTGCCCGAGGCCGTGGGTGCCGGCGAGGTCCCCGTCTTTGCCATTATTGCTCCTGAGCTGTTGGACGGCATCGGCTCTCCCTTGCGCGAGCTGCTCGGCAGCGTATGCGCTACAGCATAGAATCTGCCCCTTTTTGGTCAGTCGCCGTTAGGGGGCGGATTGGCAACGCTCGCTGATTGCAGTCTTGACATGCGTTAGAATAGGGGCATCTGATTATCCGGGCGCATGGAGGAGTGCGCCCGTATGCTGAGGAGGACTTTATGGCAACTGTTGCCGCACCTATCGACGCTACGTCGACCGCCGCTTGGAAGGCGCTCGAGGCCCATCAGGAGAAGCTCGAGGCCGAGGGCATCGACCTCAAGGCCTGGTTTGCTGCTGACGCCGACCGCGTGAACAAGCTGAGCTTTGACGCCGGCGACCTTCACTTCGATCTATCCAAGAACCTGGTGACCGATGAGACCGTCAAGCTGCTGTGCGATCTTGCCCGCGAGGTAAAGCTCGAGGAGCGCCGCGACGCCATGTTCTCCGGCGAGCACATCAACACCACCGAGGACCGTGCCGTCCTGCACACCGCGCTTCGCCGTCCGGCAAGCGAGAAGGGCCAGCTCATCGTTGACGGCCAGGACGTCGTCGCCGACGTGCACGAGGTCCTCGACCGCATGTATGCCTTCGCCGAGCGCGTGCGCTCCGGTGAGTGGAAGGGCGTTACCGGTAAGAAGATCGAGCACCTGGTGTCCATCGGCATCGGTGGCTCCGACCTGGGCCCGGTCATGGCCTACGAGGCCCTGCGTCCCTATGCCGACGCCGGTATCGACTGCCGCTACATCTCCAACATCGACCCCAACGATCAGGCCGAGAAGCTCAAGGGTCTGGACCCCGAGACCACGCTCGTGATCATCGTCTCCAAGACCTTCACCACGCTCGAGACCCTCACCAATGCCCGCGAGGTCAAGACCTGGATGCTCGAGCAGCTCAAGGCGCAGGGCGCCATCGACGGCTCCGATGAGCAGAACGCCGAGGCTGTGGCCAAGCACTTCGTCGCCGTCTCCACCGCGCTCGAGAAGGTCGAGGCCTTCGGTATCGACCCGGCCAACGCCTTCGGTTTCTGGAACTGGGTCGGCGGCCGCTACTCTGTTGACTCCGCCGTGGGTCTGTCTCTGATCGTCGTGCTCGGCCCCGAGCGCTTCCAGCAGTTCCTCGAGGGCTTCCACGCCATCGACGAGTACTTCTGCAACACGCCGCTCGAGAACAACGCCGTCGCGCTGATGGGCCTGCTCAACGTCTGGTACGTCAACTTCTTCGGCTCCAAGAGCCATGCCGTGCTTCCGTACAGCCAGTACCTGCACCGCTTCCCGGCCTACCTGCAGCAGCTCACCATGGAGTCCAACGGCAAGCACGTCCGCTGGGACGGCAGCGCCGTGACCTCCGATACCGGTGAGATCTTCTGGGGCGAGCCCGGCACCAATGGCCAGCACGCCTTCTATCAGCTGCTGCACCAGGGCACCGTGGTTGTTCCGGCCGACTTTATCGCTTTCGCCAACACCGCCAACCCCGCGACCGACAACGGCCAGGACGTCCACGAGCTGTTCCTGGGCAACTTCCTGGCTCAGACCAAGGCGCTCGCCTTTGGCAAGACGGCCGACGAGGTGCGCGCCGAGGGCACGCCCGAGCAGATCGTCCCGGCCCGCTGCTTTGAGGGCAACCGTCCGACGACCTCTATCTTCGGTGACACGCTGAGCCCGTTTGCGCTCGGCGAACTCATCGCCCTGTACGAGCACATCGTGTTTGTCGAGGGTACGGTCTGGGGCATCGACTCCTACGACCAGTGGGGTGTCGAGCTGGGCAAGCAGCTTGCCAAGCAGATCACCCCTGCTTTCCATGACGACGCTGCCAAGGCCGAGCAGGACGCTTCGACCCAGGCGCTCATCGAGTTCTACCGCGCTCACCGCAAGTAGTCTTTGCCGCTGATTAAGCGTTAAGCAGAAAGGGGCCCGAATCCGTTGGGATGCGGGCCCTTTGCTGTCTGGATGAATAAGGCAGCGGACGGCATTCATATCTATGAGGAGAATCGTGCGTTTATCGAGGTCGGCGCCAGCGCGCTGGGTGCCTCGGCGGGAATCGTAATCGTCGAGGGCGCACCGACGGATGAGAGTCGCTAACAGACGTATTTGACCCGAGCGATTGAGCTCAACGACTGCACGCCGTTCATGTTCGGGACAATATAGCTTTTTACCCGTTGCAAACAGAGGCGTGGCGGGCATTCTGTATGATGACTCAGACAAGGTTGCTTAATGACAGGGAGGCACATATGGCAATCAAGGCCATCGCAATGGATATCGACGGTACGCTCACCAACGACCAGAAGGTGATCAGCCCACGCACGCGCGAGAAACTGCTCGCGGCGCAGGAGTCGGGCATTAAGCTCATCTTGGCTTCGGGCCGTCCTGCATGGGGCCTTCATGCCCTGGCGCAGGAGCTCGACCTTCAGAACCACGATGGCCTGCTGGTGGCCTTTAACGGTGCGCACGTGGTCGATGCCCAGACCGACGAGGTTCTGTTTGACCAAGCTATGCCGGTTGACGAGCTTCATCGCCTGCTCGACCACCTGCGTAACTTTGACGTGATTCCCATGATCTCTCTTGGCCGCGATCTGCATGTCGTGGACTCGTATCACTGCATGATTACTCTGCCCGATGGCTCTCAGAAGAATATCGTCAAGTATGAGCGCGATGCGTGCGACCTTAAGATCCGCGAGGTCGAGAGCCTTCATGAGGTCGCGGATGCCTATCCGGTGGACAAGCTGCTCACCGCGGGCGATCCGGCCTATCTGCAGACGCATCACGAGGAGATGTACGCGCCCTTTACCGAGACGCTTTCGGGTATGTTTACGGCCGACTGGTACTTTGAGTTTACGGCGCCCGGTATCGATAAGGCACGTGCGCTTCAGGGCGCTCTGCCCAAGCTTGGCATCGATGCCAGCGAGGTCGTATCGTTTGGCGACGGCCAGAACGATAAGTCCATGATCGAGTGGGCGGGCACGGGTGTTGCCATGGGCAACGCCGTCGACGAGGTCAAGGCTGTGGCTCAGATGGTGACCGCCAATAACAACGAAGACGGCATCGCGGTGGCACTCGACAAGCTGCTGGGTTAGAATCGCCGATAGTGCATGGTTCGGGCGTCCGCTTGCGGGCGCCTTTTTGTTAGGGAGGGTGCCGTGTCCGCATTTCCGTTCGACGCCGTTATCTTTGACATGGACGGCGTTTTGGTCGATACCGAGTTTTACTATCAGCAGGAGCTCGAGAAGTTTATCGACTACCTGCAGATTTCCGTAACGCGTGACGAGCTTAATGCAATCGTGGGCTCGTCGCATCAAGATTTTCAGCAGGTGCTTGTAGAGTGGTACAAGCGCGCAGGGGCGGGCGTCCTTGAGCCTGCTGATGCCGAGGCTCGCTATGAAGTGTGGGCGAGCGCCTATCCCTGTGATTACAGCAAGCTGCTCAATCTCGGCGTCTCTGAGGCGCTGGCAGGGCTTAAAGACCGTGGGGTCCGCGTTGCGCTGGCGTCGTCGTCGCCCCTCAACAATATCGAGGAAGTGCTGAATACCTGCGGTATTCGCGATTACTTTGAGTTCTTGGTTTCGGGTGAGCAGTTTGAGCGCAGCAAACCCGAGCCCGATATCTATCTGCATGCTATAGACCGCTTGGGGCTGCCTGCGGACCATTGCTGCTGCGTGGAGGACTCGTTGTATGGCATTACCGCGGGCAAGCGGGCCGGCTTGACGGTAATCGCCAAGCGCGAGGAGCGCTTTGGGTTTAGCCAGGATGCGGCGGATAAGGTTATCGATCAGCTACCGGATCTGCTGGAGCTTGCGTAGAGACTGTGCGGAGCGGCTGCCATTACAATGGTTTTGTTGGCACGAGAGGGGAGCAATGCCATGGCATTTAACGTTAACGCGCTGGGATTTGGCGATAACGTTGTCGATCGCTACGAGCATATTCACACGATGTATCCGGGCGGCAACGCGGCGAACTTTGCCGTGTATGCCAAGAAGTGCGGTGCCGTGCGCTCTGCCTACATGGGCATCTTTGGAAATGATGCTGCAGCCGAGCATGTCATTGCGAGTCTTGAGGACGAGGGCGTGGAGCTCGCCAAGTGCAAGCAGCTCATTGGCGAGAACGGTGCGGCACGCGTGACCGTGGTCGATGGCGACCGTGTGTTCCTCGGGTCGAACGAGGGCGGCATCCGCGGTGATGCGCGCTATGTGCTCGATCGTTTTGATCTGGCGTATATGAAGCAGTTCGATGTGGTCCATTCGGGTAACTACTGCTTTACCGAGCGTGAGCTGCCTAAGCTGAAGGCGGCGGGCATTACTGTTTCGTTTGATTTCTCGGACGATTCCACCGACGAGTATTACGAGCAGATTGCTCCGTTTGTCGACTTTGCCTTTTTGAGCGCTGCGGATGCCGCGAGCGAAGATGAGATTCGCGAGCGCCTCGCTTGGGTTAAAAACCTGGGTCCGCGCTTTGTGTCCGCAACGGCGGGCGCCGAGGGTTGCATCGCCTATGATGGCGAACGCTACTATCGCCAGCCAGCGAAGCCTGTAGCGGACATGAGGGACACCATGGGAGCTGGTGACTCGTTCCTAACTTCCTTTTTGATGTACTATCTCGATTTCGCCAAGCGCGGCGAGGGCGGACCCGAGGCCATTGAGCATGCGCTCGATTTTGCAGCTGGTTTTGCCTCGACCGTATGCGGCATGGAAGGTTCTTGGGGCCACGGAGCGCCGATTTTTAAATAGTTGAGCGGTCCCGGGAAGTCGAATTGTTGTCTTTCCGGGACCCTGTGGGCAAAAAATGCCAAATATGAGTACTGTAACTATTTTAGTAACAGCAAAATCAAGCCTTTGAGGCCCTAGCTGAGTGCCTGGGAGCGATAAAAGCCTGTTTTAAACGGCTTTAGCCATACTAAAACACCTAGATAATGAACGGATGTACATTATCTAGGTGTTCATTTGTCGCAAAACAATGCTACTAGCATTGCAACAGTACTCATATTTGGTGTTTTTTGCCCACCGGGGTCAGCGGAAGTCAAATATGAAGCGCGAATTTTCCAAAACGATCGATTCGGCGCTCTCCACGACGCAGTTTTTAAGTTCGGCGATGTGCCGAGAGACGCTTTTCAGCGATGTGATGAGCTGCTGTGCGCTTGCATCTGCTTGCGGCCGGGCTGGTGCATCAGTCTCGAGCAGCAGGCGGTCGAGTGGAATCTGTCGTGCGTATTCGCGTCCTCGTTTAGACGCGAGCATGCGTTCCTTGACGGAAAAAAAGCAGCCTGCGTTTCGCACGCGGACGAACTCGTTCGAGGTACCGCTAAACCAGTGGAAGATGATAGCGGGGGAGTCGGGGCTTGGGGTGAGCAATTCATGTGACCCGAGGACGTCCAGCACGGTTCCTGCCGAACGAACGGCGTGAATTGATATCACGCGCCCGGCAAGAGGGTGCTGCACGAGTGCGTCGCAGAGCCGGTCAAATGTCTGTACTTGTAGCGGCTCGCTTCCGGCAAAACGAGCGGAAAAGTCGAGCCCGACCTCGCCGATCAAGCGCTCTTGGGCAGCAACTTCGCAAAGCAGATTGATTTCAGCGTTGCCACATCGTCCGTCGGCGAGCCACCAGGGATGGAGGCCGATGCCGGCAAAGATATTTGAACGGTTGCAAGCGCGCTTCTTGGCGCGTGCAAAGTCGCGCGGATCGACGCCGCAGTCAAATAGAACCAGGTCCAGCGTCGTTGCCTCATCGGCAACGACGTCCGGGTGAGCCATTAGATCAAGATGGCAGTGTGCATCAAATAACCAGGGCTCCATCTCGGCGCGCTCCGCTAGTCCAAGCGCTGGCCATCGGCGCGCACGCGCTCGCACCCGCGCCCGCTAATCTGGCGGATAACCTCGCCGGCAATCATCTGACCCATGATGGGCGGCATAAAACTGGCAGTTCCCAGCTCGGTGCGCTCGTGGATGTTGGAAGGGTCGCGGGGCTGTGTCTTAACCGATTCCTCGCAGCTAAACAGTACATGTAGGCTCTTGATTCCGCGCTTCTTACATTCTTTGCGCATAATGCGGCTCATGGGGTCACGTACCGTATCGAAGATGTCGGCAAAGCGGAGGCACTCGGGATGGAGCTTGTTGGCCCCGCCCATGGAACTGACCAAACGAATGTCGTGGTCCTGAGCATATTTGGCAATGGTGAGCTTGGCCGAGATGGTGTCGATGGCGTCGACGACGTAGTCGAGCTTGCCGCCCGTCTGCTCAAAAACGCTCGCAAAGAACTCGTCGATGTTGTCGCTCAGCAGGTATTCGGTACGCTTGATGACGGTGGCGGCAGGATTGATATCGTGGATCATGGCTCCCATCACGTCAACCTTGCGCTTGCCGATGGTGCTGTGAAAGGCGATGGCCTGGCGATTGATATTGCTGGGCGCGATGATGTCCTTGTCCAGAATGACGAAATGACCAATGCCGCCACGGGCAAGTGCCTCGCAGCAGTTAGAGCCCACACCTCCGCAGCCGAGTACCAGCACCGTGGCATCGGCGAGCTTGTCGAGTGCCTCGCGGCCCATGATGATTTCGAGCTTGGTGTCGCGTGTCTCGACGAGTGCAGCAGTTTCGGTCATAGACATCCTCCGATGGGGAAGCGAATCGTGTTTTAGCTATCGCCATTATAGGTATTATCGCGATTCCATTTGAGCCCTAGGGGCTTGTTGAAATGAGGCAGTGATTCGCATAAGATGAAGCAGATGGCACCCGTTGCAGCGGGTTAGCCAACTCCGAAACACGTTTATGGCGTGAGAAGTGGCCGTCTTCGCATTACGCGGGGGCGGCTATTTCATTCGACCTCCAATATGGATGCCGAGCTCCACAGCCGCGATTACAAGCAATAACAACGTCAGGACATCGTCAATACTCATAGTCCATCTTCTTCTTGGGTAGAGGGAGCTGGCCCATCTGCTTCAACTTCCATTATAGCTAAATGCGAACGAATGTTCTATATTACGTTGCAAATTAGATAATTAGACAAACATCTAAATACCGAGTATAGTGTGTGCGTCGAACGAAATACTGAGAGGAGGCCCTATGCCGGGAGAAGGTTTTAAAGCGCTGGGGGATCCAACACGGCGGCGCATTTTGGAACTGCTGCGCGAGGGCAATTGTACGGCCGGGGAGCTTGCCGAGCATTTTGACATCAGCAAGCCGTCATTGAGCCATCACTTGGCGACGCTCAAAAACGCCGGGTTGGTGACCGACGAACGTCATGGCCAAAACATCGTTTACAGCTTAAACACCACTGTCATGCAGGACTTGATCGGCTGGTTTATGGGCTTTACAGACACTGAAGGTGATAAGGATGAATAACGAAAACAAGGGCGTTCACGCCACGGGGGTATCGCCGCGTGTATGGGCCATGCTTGTTGTGGTCTGCGCAATTAATGTTGCTGCGCATCTCTGGGTGATGCCGAGCTTGCCTGCGCAGATTCCCACGCACTGGGGCGCGAACGGCGCCGTCGACGGTTGGGGTCCTAGCTGGATGGCCTCCGCGCTCGGCGTGCTGCCTCTGGCGCTTCTCGCAATGTTCTGCGTGGTGCCGCGCATCGATCCCAAAGGTGAGGCATATCGAACCTCCGGCAAGTTCTACCAGGGCTTCGTAATCGCCTTCACCTTGTTCATGTGTGCCATAAGCTGGTTGGGTGAGCTTACGGTCTGGGGCGTGGTGCCGGCGGTCGGTTCGGTCAACGTGCTGATTTCCGGCGCTATCGGCTTGCTCTTCATTGGTGTGGGTAACTACTTGCCGCGTGTGAAGCAGAACTATACGCTCGGTATCAAAACGCCCTGGGCGCTTGCCGATCCCGAGAACTGGCGCCGTACGCAGCGTTTTGGCGGTGCCTGCTTTATGGTGCTGGGTATTGGCCTGATTGTGATGGGCGTGGCGGGTAGCGTGCTTTCGAGTGAAGTCGTCGCCGCGGTGATTGCGGTGCTGGCGTTTGGTTCAGCTGGCGCTGCCTACGTCTATTCGTATCTGCTGTGGCGCAAATCGCAGCGAGCCGTTCGCTAAGGTTGCGGAAAACTAGCGTACGCAGTTCATAGTGTGTTCCGGGGGACTTTTCCCAGGTAGTATTAGGGGGCGTGGGCAACCATGCCCCTTTTTCGTTAAGTTTCAGAGCTGGTTTCCTCATTTCGTTTCCACTAAAGCGAATCAAGAATAGGGAAGCAGCAGGTAGAAAGGATAAAACAGACAAATGGCGGAGTTCATCTACCAGATGTATCAGGCTCGCAAGGCCCATGGCGACAAGGTGATCCTTGACGATGTGACCCTGAGCTTCTATCCCGGCGCCAAGATCGGCGTCGTGGGCCCCAACGGTATGGGCAAGTCGACCCTGCTCAAGATTATGGCCGGTATCGAGGAGGTCTCCAACGGCGACGCCAGGCTCACCCCCGGCTACACCGTGGGCATCCTGCAGCAGGAGCCGCCGCTCGATGACGACAAGACCGTTATCGAGAACGTGCGCATGGCGTTTGGCGACATGATCGCCAAGGTCGATCGCTTCAACAAGATCGGCGAGGAGATGTGCGACCCGGACTGCGACATGGACGCCCTCATGGCGGAGATGGGCAAACTCCAGGACGAGATCGACGCCGCCGACGGCTGGGATATCGATTCC
Source organism: uncultured Collinsella sp. (assembly GCA_934654775.1). Classification (GTDB taxonomy): domain Bacteria; phylum Actinomycetota; class Coriobacteriia; order Coriobacteriales; family Coriobacteriaceae; genus Collinsella. The sequence goes on along the minus strand of CAKUGR010000011.1, from coordinate 56,447 downwards.
AAGCTCGGCCAGGCCATGGACGCCCTGCAGCTGCCCGATTCCGATATGCCGGTCAATGTGCTCTCCGGTGGCGAGCGCCGTCGCGTGGCCCTGTGCAAGCTACTGCTCGAGGCCCCCGACCTGCTGCTGCTCGACGAGCCCACGAACCACCTGGACGCCGAGTCGATCCTGTGGCTCGAGCACTTCCTGCACAACTACCAGGGTGCCGTTCTGGCCGTTACGCACGACCGTTACTTCCTGGACAACGTCGCCGAGTGGATCTGCGAGGTCGACCGTGGTCACCTCTATCCCTACAAGGGAAACTACTCTACGTATCTGGAGACCAAGGCCGCCCGTATCGAGGCGCAGGGCAACCGCGACGCCAAGCTCGCCAAGCGCATGGAGGCCGAGCTCGAATGGGTGCGCTCCAGCCCCAAGGCCCGTCAGGCCAAGAACAAAGCCCGTCTGGCTCGCTATGAGGAGATGGAGGCCGAGGCCCGCGCAAGCCAGAAGCTCGACTGGACCGACATCCGCATCCCCGTCGGCCCGCGTCTGGGCAACAAGGTCCTCGAGGCCCATCACCTGCACAAGGAGTTCGACGGTCGTGTGCTCATCGACGACCTTTCGTTCACCCTGCCGCGCAACGGCATCGTGGGCGTGATCGGCCCCAACGGCGTCGGTAAGACCACGCTGTTCAAGACCATCGTTGGCCTGGAGCCGCTGACCTCGGGCGAGCTCGAGGTGGGCGAGACCGTCAAGATTTCTTACGTCGACCAGAACCGTTCCGGCATCGACCCCGATAAGAACCTGTGGGAGGTCGTCTCGGACGGCCTGGACCACATGATGGTCGGCGAGACTGAGGTCCCGAGCCGCGCCTATGTGGCGAGCTTTGGATTTAAGGGCCAGGACCAGCAGAAGCGCGCCGGCGTGCTTTCCGGCGGCGAGCGTAACCGTCTGAACCTGGCACTCACGCTCAAGCAGGGCGGCAACCTGCTGCTGCTCGACGAGCCCACGAACGACTTGGACGTCGAGACCCTGTCCTCGCTCGAGGCCGCGCTGCTCGAGTTCCCGGGATGCTCGGTCGTCATTAGCCATGACCGTATGTTCCTAGACCGTGTTGCCACGCACATCTTGGCATGGGAGGGCACCGACGAGAACCCGGGCAACTGGTACTGGTTCGAGGGCAACTTCGAGGCCTATCAGGCCAACCGCATCGAGCGCTTGGGCGAGGACGCAGCCCAGCCGCATCGTATTCATCGCAAGCTGACGCGCGACTAGTTCTGTTACGCGGTTTTACCAAACCGCGTAACTGCTCGACGCTGCGCGGGCCGCAAGCACCCCATCTTGCCGTTCAAGCCGTCGCTCGCGTACCGAAGTGCGCGTCGCTTCTCTTTCGCGGCAACCTGGGGCATTTGCGACCCGCTCGCTGTTGGTTACGCAACATCAACAAATAAAAACGGCTCAAATCCGGGTTTGGATTTGAGCCGTTTTTCGCTGCTACTTGCGTCGGGCGATATCGTGAAAGATAAAGTAGTCGGGGCGGTGTCGCGAACAGGTGTATTCGAACATTTCTCCGGCGGCGGTAAAGACTTGGTTGGACACAACGGCCATGTAGCAGTCTTCGGGAAGGTCCAACAGCTCATAATCGCGCTTGGTGGCGGGTTCGACGGTTATTTGGCGACTGCTTTGGGCAATCTTAAGGCCAAGGTCCTGCTCGAGATATCGATAAATGGAGCTTGAGGCCTTATCGGCATCGAGCCCCTGTACGTCGCTTGCCAAAAAATAGCTTTCATCGTGAATGACTGGGCAACCGGCTATGGAACGAACGCGCTCGAGATGAATGAGATCTGTCCCGACTTCAAACCCCGTTCTGTGGGCTGCCTTTTCGGTGGCTTTGACTTGCTCAAAGAGCGTCACCTTTGTTTCGGAATCAAGCTCCATGCGCCTGACGGACTCGTCGTATGTTTCGATACCTCCAACCTCAAACAGGGCACGGCTGCGTGGGCGCCAGATGACGCGGACACCCTTGCCGTGAATCGGTTGCACCAGTCCCTCGTCGGCGAGCGCGGTGAGTGCGCGTCGAAGTGTGTTATGCGAACACTCGTATTTTTGGACGAGTTGGGCCTCGGAGGGGAGAAACGACTGAAACGGATACGTCCCCTCAAGAATGTCGCCCTTGATATCGTTGTAAATACCTTGCCAAATGGCTTTCATAGCCATCCTTTCAATCATTTAAATAAGTTGTGCTTCAGTATACCGTTCGAGCATGATGCCTGCCGTTCACCGCGCAAAAACGACCGTTCATCCACTTATTCAAATAAGTCAAGAATCGTAGAATCAATCCGACTAAACTAATTGCTGTAAAGCAACTTATTCAAATAAGTGCTATTCATAGACGGGTTGGCCACCTACGGTTTCTATCAGTTAACGCAAAAGGAGGAACGCATGGGTAAGTATGCGGACGACGCGACCAAGCTGCTCGAGCTGGTGGGAGGCAAGGACAATATTGCCGCCGTGAGCCACTGTATGACACGCATGAGGTTCGTGCTCAACGATGAATCGAAGGCCGACGTGCCGGCTATCGAGGCGCTTCCATATACCAAGGGCAGCTTTACGCAGGCTGGGCAGTTCCAGGTCATCATTGGTAACGACGTCAAAGCCTACTATTCGGAGTTTACCGAGATCGCCGGAATCGAGGGCGTGAGCAAGGACGCAGCCAAGGCTGCCGCCGTCCAAAACCAGAATCCCATTCAGCGCGCCATGACGGTTATCGCCGAGGTATTTGCACCTATCATTCCCGCTGTTATCGTCGGCGGCCTCATTCTCGGTTTCCGCAATTGCATCGATTCGTTGTATGTGTTTGGCGACGGTACGCAGACGCTCGTGCAGCTGAGTCAATTTTGGGCTGGCGTCGACAGCTTTTTATGGCTGATTGGCGAGGCAGTCTTCCATACTGGCATTCCAGTAGGCATCTGTTGGTCGGTCACCAAAAAGATGGGTGGCACGCCTATGCTCGGTATCGTTTTGGGCCTGACGCTCATCTCCGGGCAACTTCTTAACGCCTATGCCGTTGCCGGCACGCCGGCTGATCAGATTCCGCATTGGGACTTTGGCTTTGCCCAGGTCAATATGATTGGCTATCAGGCGCAGGTCATCCCCGCGATTCTCGCCGCAGTTACACTTGGCTTCTTGGAGCGTTTCTTCCGCAAGATCACGCCCGAGGTCGTCTCGATGATCGTCGTTCCGTTCTGCAGCCTGCTGCTTGCCGTCATGGCCGCCCACTTTGTCCTGGGACCCATTGGCTGGTGGCTCGGTAGCGGTGTCTCCGCCATCATTTACGCCGGCATCACCGGTCCGTTCCGTGCCCTGTTCGGCGCTCTCTTTGGTGCGTTTTATGCGCCGCTGGTTATTACCGGCCTGCACCACATGTCTAACGCCATCGACCTGCAGCTGATTGCCGATTTTGGTGGCACTATGCTTTGGCCCATGATCGCGCTTTCCAATATCGCACAAGGCTCGGCTGTATTGGGCATGGCGTACCTGCAGCGTTCCAACGATCGTGACCAGCAGGTAAATATCCCCGCCATCATCTCTTGCTACCTGGGTGTTACCGAGCCTGCCATGTTCGGCGTCAACCTTAAGTACACGTTCCCGTTTGTGTGCGCCATGATCGGCTCCTCCCTTGCTGGTCTTTTGAGCGTGGTGACAAACTGCACCGCAAACGCCGTTGGTGTCGGTGGCCTGCCGGGAATCCTTTCGATGCAGCCTGACAGCTGGGCGATGTTTGCGGTTTGTATGCTCATCGTGCTGGTCGTTCCTTTTGTTCTGACGGTTATCGTGGGCTCCAAGAAGGGCATTCGCGAGGAGGCCGAGGCCAGTGCCGCCGAGATTCGCGCGGAGTTGGCCGCTCAGGATAAGTAACCCTACGTGCCCTACGAGCGCCGCGGTGGCTTTGCCCATCAGCGGCGCTCTTGTATTTCATATTCCCTGGTGATGAGCGAGGACGAGCAATGCTCGATATCAGTAATAAGGTCGTGTACCAAATCTATCCCAAGAGCTTTAACGATTCTAATGGCGACGGCTGGGGCGATCTGCCCGGCATCACGCAAAAGCTCGACTACCTCAAGCAGCTTGGTATCGATTACCTCTGGATAACCCCATTTTTTGTCTCGCCGCAAAAGGACAACGGCTACGACGTGGCCGATTACCGAAGCATCGATCCGCGATTTGGAACCATGGAGGAGTTCGAAGAGCTTTCGCGCGAGGCGCATGCGCGCGGCATCGGCCTTATGCTCGACATGGTATTCAACCATGTTTCGAGCGAGCATGAGTGGTTTCAGCGAGCTATCGCGGGCGACAAGCGCTACCAGGACTACTTTATTTTTGAAGAGGGGACACCGCGTGAGCTTCCCTGCAATTGGGATTCGAAGTTTGGCGGTCCCGCCTGGACCTGGGAACCTCATGTTGGCAAATGGTACCTGCATCTATTTGACCCGGGCCAACCCGATCTCAACTGGAAAAATCCTGAAGTGAGGCATGAGGTTGCCGATGTCTTGCGTTTTTGGCGCGAGAAGGGCGTTGACGGCTTTCGCTTCGACGTAATCAATCTAATCGATAAGCCAGATTCATGGGAAGACGACTACGAGGGCGATGGCCGCCGCTTTTACACGGACGGTGCGCGTGTGGACAGCTACATCCAGGGGCTGGTGCGTGAGGGCGGCATCGAGGGCATGATGACGGTCGGAGAGATGAATTCGACGGGCCTTGAGGCTTGCATTCGATATACGCAGCCTCAAAACCACGAGCTCGCTATGACCTTCAACTTCCATCATCTTAAGGTCGATTTTGAGAACGGGAAGAAATGGGTAAACAAGGTTCCTGACTTCGCGCTGTTGCAAAAGACTCTTGCCGCCTGGCAGGAGGGCATGCAGGCGGGCGGTGGTTGGAATGCCGTGTTCTGGGACAATCACGACCAGCCGCGCGCCCTCTCGCGTTTTGGGACCGACGGTTCCCTGCGCATTCCCGCGGCAAAGATGCTCGCGCTCTTTATGGACCTGTTGCGCGGCACGCCCTATATCTATCAAGGTGACGAGCTGGGCTCGACCAACGCACACTTTACGAGCATCGAAGAGTTCAACGATGTCGAGAGCCGCAACTATTACCGTATCTTGCTCGAGCAGGGAAAGGCACCCGAAGAGGCGCTCGCGATCATTAACATGCATTCGCGCGATAACGGCCGCCTGCCCATGCAGTGGAATGGCGAGGTGCACCATGGTTTTTCGATCGCTGAGCCTTGGGTTCCGATGGCTCGCGATGCGAAGGATTGTAGCCAAGATGAGATAACGGCGGAGCTCGAAGTGGGCGTTTCGAATTCAATTTTTGAGTTCTATCGTCAGGTGAATGAGCTGCGGCACGAGTTGCCTGTGGTGGCGACGGGCAAGGTCCGTTTTGTTGACGCGGACAGTGCGCCCGTGCTCGCGTATGGGCGATTTGGCAATCTTCCTGTCGGAGAGCCCTATGATGCGTCGGTGGCGACGATCGAAGACATGTCCGCGCCTGGATCGATGCTTGTGGTTGCCAATTTCTCCGATGATATGAGCGAAGTGGGTCCGGAAGTCCGGGATCTGCTGGCTCAAGGGGAGTGGGACGTGCTGTTGCGCTCTTATGGGGATGTTGAGGACCTGCAGGCACTTCGCCCCTTTGAGGGATATGCGCTCATTCGTAAATAGGCGCATGGGTATTTTCGCTTGCCCGGGACATCGCGGAAACAGGGAAAAGGCGGCACGACAGTGACAGAGAAAGAACTGAGAAAATTAAACCGCGCAGAGCTCTTGGAAATGCTAATTGCGCAGAGCAAGAGGCTCAGCCGCGTGGAGGAGGAGCTGTCGGCCGCCCAAAAAGAACTGGAACGGCGTAAGATTGCCATCACGACCTCCGGCTCACTGGCAGAGGCGGCCCTGAAGCTAAACGGCATCTTTGAGGCAGCCGACCAGGCAGCCGCGCAGTATCTGGATAGCCTCCGGGAGCAGGAGGGCAACGCCGAGCACATTATTGCCGAGGCCGAGGCCAAGGCTCACGAGATCATCAATGCCGCCGAGGTGCAGCGGCAGGCCATTCTCGCCGATGCGGACAGGAAAGCCAAGCGGCGCATAGAGCTCTTTGACCAGCAGTTCAAGTAATTTTTGAACACGCACACCTGATTGAGGAGAAAGGGCCGCATGAAACCAGAAAACAAAACAACCGATACGGCTGTGCCCTCCGTGGACGAGCTCACTGGCGAACTCAACCGAGAAAAATATCGCAGCCGATACAAAAAGCTGCTGCGCAGCGCCATCTATACGCTGGTGATCGTGGCCGCGATCAGTGTGCTGATGGCTACACTGCTGCTGCCGGTTTTGCAGATATGCGGCACCTCCATGAATCCGAACCTGCAGGAGGAGGACATCGTGGTGTCGGTGAAGTCCCCACAGTTCAAAACCGGTGACATAATCGCCTTTTACTATAACAACCGCGTTCTTGTCAAGCGCATTGTCGGCTGCCCCGGCGACAGCGTTGTCATCACCGACAGCGGCGACGTATATGTGAACAATACCCTGCTGGATGAGCCGTACCTAACCGAAAAATCCTATGGCACCGCCGACATTGAATATCCGTACACCGTACCTGAGAATTCCTTTTTCATCCTGGGCGACCACCGGGAAAGCAGCGTGGACTCCCGGTCGTCTCTGGTGGGCTGCGTGGAAAAAGAAGAAATCATAGGAAAAATCGTTTTCAGAGTGTGGCCGATCAAGCGGATTGGTTTTGTGGACTAACACCGCCTGGAAATACGGGGAGAAATTTGCATGAACAGGGACATTTATTCGCAGGCTGAACTGCTGAACAAGAAGCACCGCCGGAAGCGCACTTGGTACAAGATCTTATCTGTGCCCATATGCCTTGTGGTCTTTGTGACGACGTATGCGCTCATTCTGCCGGCTATCACCATGGAATCCACGCCGGATACCTACTGCGGCAAGGCCGAGCCCCAGGGCCTGGTGTGTACGTTGGAACACCCAACTGACAAATAAAAGCCAAGTTTTCCACGAAACATCAAACAAAAGAAAGGAAACCAACACATGAAACACCTAAAAAAGCTGGCCAGCTTTCTGCTGGTGCTGGTCATGGTTCTCAGCGTGACCACCACCGCCTTTGCGGCGAATGTATCAAATAAAACAAACCACAGCTATAGCGCCTATCAGATTTTCTCCGGCACGCAGGCGGACAACTCTGTTCCTCTGGGCGATGTAGCCTGGGGCTCCGGCATTAACGGCGCTGCCTTCTTGGCGGAGCTGAAAACCGATACCCGCTTTGGCAAGGAAGGCACAAACATCTTTGCATCCTGCACCACCGCAGCGGATGTGGCCGCCGTGCTGGGTCAGTATACGGACGAGAACGACGTGGCCAAGGCGTTTGCCAACGTGGCTGCGAAGCATCTGACCGATGTTTCCACTGCGATTGCAGCGGATGCCACCACCGTCGAGCTTGCCGCCGGTTATTACCTGCTGGTAGATACTAGCGCGCCGAGCGAGGGCGATGCCATGAACTCCGCATTGCTTCAGGTGACCAACAAGGGCAACATCACCATTGAGAAGAAGTACAATGTTCCCACCGTGGACAAGAGCGTCAAGGACACGGATAACCAGTGGGGCGAGGCAGCAGACTGGGAAATCGGCTCTAATGTACCGTTCCAGCTTGTTGGCACCCTGCCCACCAACTTTGCAGACTATGAGACCTACAAGTATGTGTTCCATGATACCCTGAGCGCTGGCCTCCAGTACAACGGCGATGTGAAGGTCTATGTGCAGAATGGCAAAACCAAGACCGAGATCACCACTGGCTTTACTGTTGATCCCGCTGCGGCCGCGACTGCCGGCGGCGGCACGCTGACGGTTACGTTCACCGACCTCAAGGCGGTTGAGGGAGTTACTGCAACCAGCAAAATCGTCGTCGAGTACACCGCGAAACTGCTGAGCACCGCCGAGATCGGCAAACCTGGCAATAAGAACGAGGTGTATCTGGAGTATTCCAACAACCCCAACCACACCGGCGAAGGCACGCCTACCGGCAACACCCCCAAGGATGAAGTTCTTGTGTTCACCTATGAGCTGGATGTGACCAAGGTTGACGGTCAGGATGCGGATAAGAAGCTGGTCAACGCCGAATTCGTGCTGCTGAACAACAACAAGACCAAGGTCGCCAAGGTAACGGGCGGCAAGTTTGCGGAGTGGGTCGATGTTCCCACCGCCGGTGAGGACGGCACCATTACATATCCCGCTGGAACTACGCTGACCTCCGGTGCGGACGGTAAGTTCGTGATTGCTGGTCTAGACGCAGGCAGCTACTATCTGCGTGAGACCAAGGCTCCCGCCGGTTATAACCTGCTGAAAAACGACATCAGCGTGACCATTACCGCAACACTGGACAAGAGAGAGAATAACCCGGCTCTGACCGAACTGAAGCTTTCTGTGAAGGATGATAAGACGGGTGCAGAGGCGACGGAAAGCAACGGCAGCGTAGATACCGGTATTGTTGCAACCAACGTTATGAACAAGTCCGGCACCGAGCTGCCCATCACCGGCGGCATCGGCACCACCATCTTCTATGTCCTCGGCTCTATCCTGGTCATCGGTGCGGTTGTCTTGTTGATCGCCAAGAAGCGCATGAGCGCTTCCGAATAATTCTTCCATTCTGCTTGCACTCCGGGAGGGCCTTGGCCCTCCCGGACCAAGTGCAATTTAGACCGTTGCAGAATTAAGGAGAATCCTATGAAAAACCATCGTTCTACAATCCTGCTGATCTTAATACTCCTCATAGGCTTGTCCCTAATGCTGTACCCCTCCTTCGCCGATTGGTGGAACTCTTTCCACTCCTCCCGGGCCATTGCCAGCTACGAGGAACAGGTGGCAAATATCGATGACGCACAGTATGAGGAACTTTGGGACGCCGCCCGGGATTATAACCAGTCTCTGCTCCACCGTCCCAACGATTTCCTCCTGTCTGACGAGCAGCAGGAGATCTACAAATCCCTGCTGGATATTGGCGGCAACGGCATCATGGGCTACATCGAGATCCCCGTGATCGATGTGATGCTGCCCATCTACCACGGCACTAAGGAGTCCGTCCTACAGATCGCCGTGGGGCATCTGGACTGGACCAGCCTGCCCGTTGGCGGTGCGGGAAGCCACTGCGTGCTCTCCGGACACCGGGGCCTGCCAAGCGCCCGGCTCTTCACCGATCTTGACAAGCTCAAGGTTGGCGATGTGTTTATGCTGCATGTCCTGAATGAGATCCTGACCTACGAGATCGACCAGATCCTCATTGTCGAGCCCCAAGATACCGATCCCCTGCTGATTGAACCGGGCAAGGATCTATGCACCTTGATTACCTGTACCCCCTACGGCATCAATTCCCACCGAATGTTGGTGCGGGGGCACCGGATCGAGAGTCAGGAAGAACCGAAGGACATTCGTATCACAGCGGATGCCGTGCGGATTGAACCGCTGATGGTAGCGCCCATCGTGGCAGTCCCAATATTGCTGGTGCTTCTGATTATCCTGCTGCTGCCAAAGCAGAAGAAAGGGAAACTGTAGGTGCCGCCGATGAAGAATGGAGAAAAGGTCTATGGCAGGATATAAAAATTTTCGTTTGATCATTGTGATCGTCACGACCTTGGCACTGACTTTCAATGCGGTGATCCTTCCGGCTGCCGCATTGGAGGTCGGCTCCGTTAATGAGACGGGGTCCGTGGAGTATATCGAGGATGACCGCTCTGCTTTAGAGCCAGCGGAAAGCGAATTTGCAGAGAAGGAAGAAAATACGCAGAACGATTCTGTAGGGGCGGAAGAAGATACACAGGGCGATAAGAAAGAAAACATTCCGCAGGAGGGTGAATCCGGGCAGGAAGCGGATGTGCCCTCTGAGAATGCTGGGGATGCTGTCAGCACAAACCAGGAGGAAGTTGATGCATCCTTTGTGGGCTATTGCTCGGTATCGGAACGGAGCCAAATGTACGAGGCTGCAATGCCTGCGTTAGAGATGGTCGATGGTTGGGCGCTGGTTTCCAGTGAAGAAGAATTGCGCAGTGCATTACGTAGCTCAGAAGAAATCATTAAAATTAAACTTCGTGATAGTTTTTCTGTTGCAAACGCACCGTTGGAAATAACGGAAAACAAAAACGTGACCATGAATCTGAACGGGAAAACACTTACCAACAAGAGTAGTGAAAATTCCGGGGAAAGCCTTTTTAAGATTTTAACGAGGGCAACGCTTACTATCGAGGATGGGACGCAAGACATAGAAGAAAACAGCGCCCCTCCGGTAAAAACAACAAGTACAGGGAATAAGTATGGGAACACGGCATCTTATGAAAACGGAACCTTAACCTATTATGTCACTGAATCCAAAGTGACGGATTCGAACACAGGCAAAACAACAGAAACGGTGGATCAGTATGATGTTCCTGTGCCCTCGGTACCACAAGAAGTGAGTGTCGGTACTCTGGATGGAAACGGAAAAGGGAAACCGATTTTCTGGATGTCAGGTGACGCAGCGAATCTGATTATTAAGGGCGGCAAAATCTGCAACAGCAGCAAGAGTGCCATCTATTGCGATTCATCAGGCAGCACAGTGCAAATTGACGGCGGCTATATTTATAACAATGCATCGCACGGTAACGGCGGTGCGATTACCGCTAAAAGCGGAAGTACTATTCATATAACTGGCGGGTGTATTTTTGAAAATACCGCTTCCTTCGATTCGCCTGCCTCCGATGGCAAGACTACCTACGGCTTTGGCGGAGCCATTTATTCGGAGGGTGCTAACGTTGCTGTATCGGGCGGTTATATTTTCAGCAACTCGGCTAGGACGAACTCCGAGGGCGGCGGTGGCGCAATTTATGCACAAGGCGGTAGTGTTGTGTTGAATGGCGGCTACCTTTTCGACAACAGCGCAAACGGTGGCTACGGCGGCGCGGTTTATATGAAGGGCGGTACCCTTACGGTTAGCGATTCGGCAGTGCTTGCGGGCAATCGTTCCGTAAAAGAAGACGGTATTGAAGGAACGGGTACGCTGGATGCCGGCGGCGGTGCGGTGGCATTGTTTGGTTCTAAAGTAACGATCAGTGGCGGTTACATCACCGGAAATGAATCTGAGAAAACCGGCGGTGGCCTCTATTGTAGAGAGCTCTCTGCAGTTACGATGGACGGTGGATATGTGACAAACAACAAGGCACAGAATTTCGGTTGCGATGCACATATTAATATGGATGGCGGTGGAGGAATCCGACTGGAAAATGAATCCAAGCTGGCACTTAATGGCGGATATATCACAGGCAATATGGCCTGTAGTGGCGCCGGTATATGTGTGACAGGGAAAAGCAGCGATGCTCTGCTCACAATGAACGGCGGCTACATCTGTGCGAACCGTAACGAAGTGAACTGTGGCAAAGCAGAGCACCAGAAAGAGGGCGCTGGTATCTCAATTCGAGAATCTGGAGCCACCGTACATATCACCCGCGGATACATCAACAATAACTCCATTGCGCAGAGTGAAGACTGGGGCGGTGGCGGAATTTTCTGTACAGAGGGTGCTTACCTGTATATCGATAAGATACTGGCGACAAATAACCATGCCCGTGGCTTTGGCGGCGGTCTGGCAGGTTGCCCCACCGGACACGTTTTTGTGCTGGGCAGTGCTGCCGCTGTTTTCGATAATAGGGCGGATGGTACGCAATTGGCTGGTGCTGAATCTACCAAACATGCGGATAAGGACGCATTGGCGGATACAACCTTTATGGCATCCGGCTATTCCGATTTCTTCTGTGCTTTGGGCGGTCAGGTGCATAAAAGCATGCTGGGCGGCGGCATGGAAAACTGGAAGGGAAGCTGCGATGGCCGGTATGTGAATGCAGAAGGTATGAGCGATGGTTGGCTAACTGCATATTTCCGTATGGGCCTGACAGCGAATCCTACTGATGCGGATAAGAGCAAAGCGTACAAAGCAGCCGCTGATGGTCAAGCATTGTATATAAACGGAAATGAGTCCTACACCCATGGCGGCGCAGTAATGTGCAACGGCTTTATGTTCGTTGGTGACTGGTCGGAGCAGGAAAATATAACCGTCGGCTCGACTATGGATGTGACGGCAAAGAAGGCATTTGGACTGCCTCAATCCATTAATGTTATATACGATAAAGGACCTGACGGTGCCAATGACCAAGAGGGCAGCTCCCGCCTGTTTGACCATGATCCGGGTACAAAATGGTGCAATACCAATATGGAGCAAGCGCGTGAGGAAATTTTCTTTCATACGAATGAGCCGGTGAAAGCAATTCAGTATTCCCTAACAATGGCTAATGACCATGAGAGCAATCTCAATCGTGTGCCTGGTGCGTGGACATTGTATGGAAGTAGCGACAATGCATCCTGGACAGCTATTGACAAAGGGGATGCGGGCGACAAGAACACGCTCGTCAGTGCCAAAAATGGAGAGAAAGTTACATTCTCGATCATGCACCGGGGTGAGTACCAATACTATAAGCTTGTGTTTGATACACCAGGTGCGGACGGTGTCCAGTTCGCAGATTTTGAGCTTTATGACTTGACGCCATCACCAATGGGCGACAAGCAGTTTGCGTTTGAGGTCTATCAATTTCCCGCGTCCTATACGGCTGTAAAGGAAACTGCTCTTTCCGGACCCGGAGAGGTCAATAGTAACAGCGAGGGATATAAGAACCTCTTTGATGGTAATACGGGCACAAAATGGTATTACGAAGGGTCTGCTTCTCCTGATGCCATTATTTTCCGTACCGATCGTGCGGTAAAAGCGCTTCGGTATTCCCTTGCAACGGCGAATGACCACAAAAACTATCCGGACCGTATACCCGAAGCATGGACGCTGTATGGAGGTGATAGTGAAAACGGGACGTGGACAGTGATTGCGCAGCATACAGAAGACGATAACTGCATTAAGAATGCTGGCAACAAACAGGAGGTTACATTCGATATTCCGAACCCGGCTTCATATCAGTACTATAAGCTCGCCTTTAAAAGCTCTGAAAGCTCTAAGATCCAGTTCTCCGAATTTAAGCTCTATACGGGAGAAGCAAATACACAGGAGCCTACATTGGTATCTACCGGCCATAACGATGCAGCGGGAAATATCACGTTCAGCAATCGGCTTTCGTTTGACCATGCAGGGACATACTTTTTTGGTGTGGTCGAGAAAGGAATGGAGGGGTCGATAACCAGTGACCGGCACTGGAACAAGGTTGCGGTCACGGTGGGTACAAGAACTGAGAATATTACAGGTTCCAATTCAAAGCGCATAACAAAGAATACCTATTTTATTAAATCGATCAAAGTAGAGCAATTCATGAACACTGAGGGACATGCAGGCATGGTGACGGAACAGGGCTTGCAGTTAATATGGGGGAAAGAATGGGATGTAGATGGTCTGAAGTATATTAATCATCCCTATCATTTGTTCCTGAGCGATAACAAAGATGAAACCGGAGAAGCCGGAGATAGCAGCAATAAATCTGTTACTTTCGTGAATGTCCAGAAAGAGAAAACCGTGAATGTAACGGTTCAAAAGCAATGGGCAAGCTATGTGGACGCAAACGAATACAACACCTATTGTGTGGCTGTTCAGTTGTTCAGAAAGAATATAGAAACCGAGGATGCTAAATGGGAACCCGTGGGTGAAGAAAATGTTCTGAATCGAGCCGGAGCATGGAAACATACGTGGTACGAATTAGACAAGGACTATATCTATTCTGTCAAGGAGACGGAAGTATATTACTTTGATGGCTCCGGAACTAGAAAAGACGTGTCACCACAGAGCTTTACCACGGAGTACTCGACTGACGGGAAAACATGGCAGAAAACATCCGATGGAGCAGCCTTCCGACCCAATGACAGTGCAGAATCCGGGATCATTCAAATCCGGAACACGAAAAAGTACTATCCGATGCCCGAAACCGGCGGCACCGGCACCGCGATCTTTGTGACCCTGGGCGCTCTGGCTGTCATCTGCGCAGGCGTATTCCTGGTGACCAACAAGAGAATGAGCAAGGAATCCTTCTAATCCTGCATCCCTGACACACTGCACCGCCATGGGAGGGCGGAGGTTCGCCTCCGCCCTCCCGATGGCATATCCTTTTCCAAGGCGGACGCATCCGAATACACCCTACACCGCCTGTTGCAGGCGGCCGGACAGCCGTGTGTTCCGCTTCGTGCGCCCTGGAACGCAACAGGAGATGAATCCGTGAGAAAGCGAAAAGTAATCACCTTAATACTGCTGGGCGTTTTCCTGGCGGGCCTCTCTCTTGCTGTATCCGTCCGCCAGCAGCTACTGGAACTCCATCACACAATCCAAGGCCATCGTTGACTATGACACCATTGTCAAGAGCCTGTCGCCTAAGGACAATACGGCCTATTTTGAGCGGGCGGAGGAATACAACAGTGAGCTGAAGGCGCTGTCATTCCCGCTGACGGAATACCAGCAGATCAGCGGATACGATGATTGCCTCAATGCACCCGGCAATGGCATCATCGGCTATATAGATATCGACAAGATTCAGGTGAAGCTGCCCATCTATCACGGCACGGACCCCTCTATACTGAACCATGCCTGCGGACACATTCAGGGCAGCAGCTTTCCTATTGCAGGAAAGGGTACCCATGCGGCTATCTCGGCACACCGGGGCCTGCCCAGCGCAAAGCTGTTCTCGGATCTGGACAAGCTGGAGGTGGGCGACACCTTCCGGATCACGGTGCTGGACAAGACCTTTATTTATGAGGTGGATCAGATTAAAACCGTCCTGCCGGACGATGTGAGCGACCTGCTCATCGACGAGGAGAAGGAACTCTGCACCCTGGTCACCTGCACGCCCTATGGCATCAATTCCCATCGGCTGCTGGTGCGCGGCCACAGGATCGAATCTGAGGATATGCGCTCCTTTGGGGCTATATCGGATGCGTATATCATCGATCGGCTGATCGTTACACCGGTGGTGGCAATGCCCATCATCCTGCTGCTCATTCTGTACGTCTGCTTTAAGCCTGCAAAGCGGAAGCTTCCCATCAATGACGAGGGAGAACTGATATGAAAAGAATAAGCTACCGGATCGCAAACTTAATGCTGATTGCTGTGCTGCTCCTGTCGGGAGCAGCGACCGCCCACGCCGCCTCCACCACGGAGGCCGGTGATAAGGTGCAGCTGCGCAGTGATTGCACTCTGGACGTGACCTATTCCTCCGAGGGAATGGTCTTTGCCGGGCAAGACATCAAGCTCTGGCACATTGCGGATATTAACGAGGATGCGCAGTATGCTTTGGCCGGGAGTTTCCGGTCGTACCCCATCCAGGTCTCCGGCACCTCCTCTCAGAGCGAGTGGGATGAAATGACCACCACTCTGAACTCCTATATTCTCGCCGATGGCATCGCGGCTGACCAAACTGCCAAAACCGATGCGAGGGGCAAGGTCGTCTTTGATAATCTTACTGCTGGCATATACCTGGTTTCCTCAGTTCGCACAGAGCAGGATGGCAAATACTATGTGTTTGAATCCTTCCTGGCGGCCGTGCCAGGGGTGGACAGTGAGGGGCAGTGGGTGTATTCCGTCTCCGCAAGGCCAAAAATGAGTGTACACACACCAGCCAAGGGCGAGGTCACCTATAAAGCGGTGAAGGCCTGGAGAGATGGCGGCCAGGATCGCCCGGTTAGCGTCTCTATGGAGGTTCGCAGGGACGGACAGCTGCAGCAGTCCGTGACTCTCAGCGTTAAAAACAACTGGATGTACACATGGAAGGCAGTTGATGATGGCAGCGTATGGACCGTGAACGAAGTGAATGTGCCAGAGGGTTATACGGTGGGCATTCAGCGCAGCGGCGATACTTTCAGCATTACCAACACTAAGCCGGAGACGCCTGCAGGAAATATTCCGCAGACCGGCGACACAACAAATGTGACCCCGTATGTGCTCTTGATGGCTGCATCCGGGTTGGCGCTGCTGGTGATGGGCATCGTGTTGAGGAAGAAGTCCCATGCGAAGTAAAGGGCTTTCCATCCTACTTGTTACGCTGGGCGTTTTGCTGCTGGCCGCTGCGGCGATAGTATTCGTCGTGCGACAGGCGCAGGATAAGCAAAGGGCAGCCGACATTCCCTCTCTGATTGAAAAAACCGAAGCAGCTCTGCCGGAGCGATCAGCGGGTGTTATCGAAAATCGCGCTGACAGCGCCATGGCTGCCGTGGAGATCGACGGAATTGATGTAATTGGCCTGCTGGAGCTCCCGGGCCGAGGCATTAAGCTGCCAGTAAGCGCAGAATGGGACAGCTCCGAGCAGAGCTTTCGTCCAGCCAGGTTTATGGGCAGCGTGTATGACGGTACACTGATCGTGGGAGGACGCAGCGAGGATGGCAATTTCGATTTTATCGATCAGCTGGACGCCGGGGAGGAGCTTACCTTCACCGACATGATCGGAAGGGTATTCCGGTATACGGTGCGTAAAATTTGCCACGCTGATAATGTCAGAGCCGAAACCTTGGCTGACTCAGAGAGCGCGCTCACCCTGTTTGTGAAAAAAAATGGAGCTTTTCTCATCGTCCGATGTGCAGCGGCATAGTATTCTCCTCAATAGGAGGTGCAGCGCACCTGATACCCGGCAAAACAAAGCGTAAATATCTGTAACGCTGTATCCTCTGCTTAATGCACAATAAAACGGCTCAAATCCGGATGGGGATTTGAGCCGTTTTTCGTTACTGCTCGGGTTCTTCGACC
Organism: uncultured Collinsella sp.; assembly: GCA_934654775.1. Classification (GTDB taxonomy): domain Bacteria; phylum Actinomycetota; class Coriobacteriia; order Coriobacteriales; family Coriobacteriaceae; genus Collinsella. The sequence goes on along the minus strand of CAKUGR010000011.1, from coordinate 39,650 downwards.
TTGTCGATGGTCCAGGCGGCGCCGAGGCCGCCGGTGGTGTTGCGGCGGATGCGCACGGTCACTTCGTGGCGTTCGCCGGCCTGCGTGTAGCGCAGCGGAAAGCTTGCACGGTTGCGCGCGGCCTCGATGGTGCCGCGCTCGCGGGCGATCCAGTAATACTCGCCGACGATGCCGAGCGTGTCGGCGCCGTAGGGGAGATAGGTCGATAGCTGGTGCAGGAGCGGGCCGGGGCAGAAGACTTCGGTTACGAAATCGACAGGGAAGTCCTCGGGAATGGCCGGTGGCGCGGGCGCAGGGATTGGTGCCGCAGCGGGGGTCGGAGTCGGTGCAGGTGCGGGAGCCTGGTCGCAAGTGGGTGCGGGCACGGGTTCGGTGGCAGGTGCGGGCTCCAGTGTCGCCTCCGGTTCAGCCGTGGAATCTGCCGGTTTCACCGTATCGGGCACGTCTGCAGTTGCGGTTTCAACTTCAACCTGCGCCGCATTCTCGTTCTCGACACTCGGCTTTGCCTCGACGGGCGTGGATGCCATGGTGGTGATGCCGGCGTTGGCGTTCTCGGGATCGTAAACGACCGTGAGCGAAATGGCGGGCTGTGGCGCTTCGGGTTCCGGCGTTGCTGCGGAGGTGTCCTGCTCAACGGTCTCGTCGGGCTGACCATCCTCGGCAGCGTCGCCAAAGATGTCACTGTTTTGGAACACAGGCGTTTCGGGCTGGTCGGCCGGCTCTTCGATTGCTGGCTCGGAAGTCTCGGTGACTTCCTGCTCGGACGTAACTTCGGAATCGGTCGTGACGGCAATTTCGGCTTCGATTTCTACCGCTGTCTCAACAACGACTTCAATCTCCACTTCAGGCTCCGGCGCGGCCTCGACCTCAACAACAGGCTCAGGCTTGGGACGCTTGACATGCTTGGGACGCACGGCCTTGAGGTCCTTCTCGCCGCGCTTTTTCTTCTTGTAGGACTGCTTGGCACCCTTGGCGGCCTTGGGCTTGTCTTCGCCCTTGGCAAGGGCCGCATCCCAAGCTTCGTTGGCGATGACGGTGGCATATAGACGACCGCCCTTAAAGACGGTCAGTTTAATGCAGTCGTCGAGCTCCTCGAGCAATTCGCGCGTGGACTCAAAACCCAGGTCGCAAGCAGCCATATCGCCGGCGGCGAGCGCTTCTTCGACCTGTGTCATAAACGTCTGCTTGCCGCATCCAATCGCATCACGAATTAGACGGTACAGATAGATATGGTTGCCCAACGACAACGTGGGCTTAACTATTGTCTTGCTCATGGCAAATCTCCTCTTTACACACGTAAAGCATCTTACCATCGCCCGGGGTCTGCCATGGCGGCGCCCAAGGCAAACGGGCACGAACCGTTACCGATTCGCGCCCGCTGTGCAGGTCGGTTGTCTGTGGGGCGGAGTGCCTAGTTGCCCGATGCCGCTCCCTGGCTTTCGCTGTCAGACGTTGTGTCAGATGCGGTGCCGTTTGAGCTGCTGGTGCTGCTGTCGGCCGTGCCCGTTCCCGATGCGTTGCTGCCCGTCTGGTCGCCCGTGCTCGGCTGTGAGCCGTCGGTCGTCTGACTTGAGTCAGTTGTGCCGGACTGAGTGCCGTTGTTGGTCGTGGAGGAATCGGTGCCCTGCGACTGGTTTTGCGTGTTCGAAGACGAATCGGCGGAGGTGGAGCTGTCCTGCGTTTCGCCCGACTGTGCCTGCTGGTCCTGCGATTGATCGTTGCCGTTTGCGTCGTTTTCGGTCGTGCGCGATGACAGAATCGGGTCGGGGCGTGCGCCCAAACCCTCGCCGGCAGTGGTGATGAGGATGGCGCCGGCGCAGGCGATGACCGCAACGATCGCAATCGCGACGGAGAAGATGATGACCTTCTTTTGCGTCTGGCTGCGTTCTGCTGCGGCCTTGGCGCGCAGACTGTTGGGGGCGACGCGGGCCGTGGTCGCACGTCCCGCAATCTGGCGCATCTCCTGCGTGGTTGCAGCTCCGCCGAGGTGCTCGTCGGCATTGGACTCAACGGGCTCGTAGGCGCCGGCGGGATAGTCGACGGCGGCGTGCGTTCCTTTGATAGCCTCGGCGCTCGCAGAGATAAAGTGGCGGTAGACCTGCGAGGAGACAACGGTGATAACCGAGCTCACGGCGGCTCCGATTACCGAGCCGGCAATACCGATCTTAGATGCCAGAGCAACGCTCGTGGCGGCCGCTGCGGCGCCGGCAATGATCTGGGGAATGGAAATGTCGTCAAACAGGCCTTTTTTGGGCGCGATGGCCATGGTCTGGCCGATGGAGTGGTTCTCGTGAACGCCGTTGTTGAGTGCGGCGGGAGTCATGACGCGCGTGCGCGGCGCATCGGTGTACTTGGTAGTCATACGGGGTCCTCCCGGTGTAATTCTGCTTCGTTTCATTCAGCCATCAGGGTACCCAGTAGATGTGAATCGCGTATGTCGTTTGCCAGATATCATCAAGTTATCAATAGCTCACCAAATCGGTGGGATGCGGTCGAGCGCAGCGATTGAACTACAATAGGGCGTGCTAATTGTTTAGAACGGCGGCTACGCACGGGAGCGTTCTTATGGATCTTCACCTTTCTCAGTCTGACGGCTTTTTGCGTGTGGCGGCGGCGTCGCCGCGGATTCGCGTGGCCGATGTCGAGGGCAATGCCGAGGTGGCACTGACGGCTGTTCGCGAGGCTGCCGAGCGCGGCGTTCGTGCGCTTGTGCTGCCCGAGCTTAACCTGACCGGCTACACCGCGGCCGACCTATTCCATAACCGCACGCTGCTGCATGCTTGTGAGGCCGCACTGGCACATATTCTCGATGAAACCCGCGAGCTGCCGATTGTCTTTACCGTCGGTCTTCCCGTTGCGGTGGCCGAGAACATCTACAACTGCGCCGCCGTGTGCTGCGCTGGCGAGCTGTTGGGCCTGACGGCCAAGAAGTACCTGCCCAATTATGGCGAGTTCTATGAGCGCCGATGGTTTGCTCCGGCACCTGCCGATCCCATGTGGATTGAATTTGCCGGCCAGGGTCCGGTGCCGCTTGGTTCGGGGCTTATCTATCGTTGCTGTGACGAGGGTGCCGAGGACATGGTGCTTGGCGTCGAGGTCTGCGAGGACCTGTGGGTGCCGGCACCCCCTTCGACCGAGATGGCGCTTGCCGGCGCGACGGTGATCCTCAATCCGTCGGCTTCGGACGAGATCATCGGCAAGGCCGACTACCGCCGCAGCCTCATCTCCAACCAGAGCGCGCGCCTGTACTGCGCCTATGCCTACGCGGACGCGAGCGAGGGCGAGTCCACGACCGATATGGTCTTTGCGGGGGAGAACCTCGTCTACGAAAACGGCTCGAAGCTCGCCGCGACCAAGCTCCTCACCTGCGATATGGCAGTGGCCGACGTTGACCTCGATCGTCTGGTGGCTGAGCGTCGCCGCTCGACGACGTGGACGCGCCCGGATGAAGCGCCGGAGGCCACGACCGTTGAGTTTTCGTTTGAGGGCACGCTCGCAGAAGAACCCGCCCTGCGCGATGCCTGCGATATTGACCGTGCCTTCCCGCGCGCGCCCTTTGTGCCGGCAGACCACGGCGACCTGGCTGAGCGCTGCGAGACCATCCTCGACTTGCAGACCGCCGGCCTTAAGACCCGTCTGGCCCATACGGGCACCAAGGCGGCTGTCATCGGTCTTTCGGGCGGCCTTGATTCCACGCTTGCGCTGCTCGTGACGGTTCGCGCCTTCGATGCGCTGGGATTGCCTCGCACCGGTATCACGGCCGTTTCCATGCCCGGCTTTGGCACCACACATCGCACCAAGTCGAACGCCGAGTCGCTTGCTCGCGACCTGGGTGTGAGCTTCCGCGAGGTCTCGATTCACGCGGCTGTGGAGCAGCATTTTAAGGACATTGAGCACGACCCGGCGGTCCAGGACGTGACCTACGAGAACAGCCAGGCGCGCGAGCGCACACAGATTCTGATGGATCTGGCCAACCAGGCCGGCGGCTTTGTCATCGGCACGGGCGACCTCAGCGAGCTGGCGCTCGGCTGGGCCACCTACAACGGTGACCATATGAGCATGTATGCCGTCAACGCGAGCGTGCCCAAGACGCTCGTACGCCATCTGGTGCGCTATGCGGCCGATGTCTTTGGCGGTCGCATCGCCGAGACACTGCTCGATATTCTCGATACGCCGGTGTCGCCCGAGCTCCTGCCCCCGACGGGCGATGGCAAGATTGCTCAGAAAACCGAGGATCTGGTGGGTCCGTACGAGCTGCACGACTATTTCCTCTATTACCTGCTGCGTTTTGGCTTTGAGCCGGGTAAGATCTACCGTATGGCGCTCAAGAGCTTTGAAGGCGTCTACGACGAGGTCACCATCCACACGTGGCTGCGCACGTTCTATCGTCGCTTTTTTGCCCAGCAGTTTAAGCGCAGCTGCCTGCCCGACGGTCCCAAGGTGGGTTCGGTCACGCTCAGCCCGCGCGGCGATTGGCGCATGCCGAGCGACGCCAGTTCGCGTCTGTGGCTCGCACAGATCGACGCGCTGCGTCCGATTGACTAACGCCGCGCTCCGATTGGCTCAGGTTGGCTAAATTGAACCAAAACAGAGGATTCTAGCGTTACACTTTTGCAATCTGATGGCCCGTATCGCGCGGCGCTCTTGTCGGAGCGCCGCGCTTTTTGTATCGGAAGGTGGCACCATGCAGGCATCGCAGCGTCTCGACCGTTTTGGCGCGGAGGTTTTCGCCTCGCTCAACAACAAGCTTCTTGCGCTTAAGGCCCAGGGCAAGACCATTTACAACATGAGCGTGGGCACGCCCGACTTTAAGCCATACGATCACGTGGTCGAGGCGCTGACCCAGGCCGCCCAGGACCCCGAGATGTGGAAGTATGCCCTGCGCGATCTGCCCGAGCTCAAGCAGGCCGTGTGCGATTACTACGAGCGCCGCTTTGGCGTTTCGGGCATTACGCCGTCCATGGTGCAGTCGTGCAACGGCACGCAGGAGGGCGTGGGGCACTTGGGCCTGGCGCTGCTCGACCCGGGCGATACGATCCTGGTGCCCGATCCGTGCTACCCGGTCTTTGAGGCGGGTGCCAAGATTGCCGATGCCAAGCTCGAGTACTACCCGCTGGTCGCCGAGCACAACTATCTGCCCTACGTGGCAGGCATCGATCCCGAGGTCGCCGACCACGCCAAGTACATGATCGTGTCGCTGCCCGCCAACCCGGTGGGTTCGGTGGGCACGCCCGAGGTCTACGAGGAGATTATCGCCTTCGCCCGCGAGCACGACCTGCTGATCGTCCACGACAACGCCTATTCGGATATCGTGTTCGACGGCGAGCCGGGCGGCAGCTTTCTGCAGTATCCCGGTGCGCTCGAGGTGGGTGTGGAGTTCTTCTCGCTCTCCAAGTCGTTTAACGTCACCGGCGCCCGCATCGGCTTCTTGGTCGGTCGCGAGGACGTGGTCTCGGCCTTTGCCAAGCTGCGCAGCCAGATCGACTTTGGCATGTTCTTCCCGATTCAGAAGGCGGCTATTGCCTGCCTGAACGGTCCGCGCGATGAGGTCGAGGCGCAGCGCCTGAAGTACCAGGAGCGTCGCGATGCTCTGTGCGATGGTCTTGAGGGTCTGGGCTGGGAGCGCCCCAACGCGCATGGCTCCATGTTCGTGTGGGCCAAGCTCCCCGGCGGCCGCACCGACTCGATGGCGTTTTGCGAGGAGCTCATGGAGAAGGCCGGTGTCGTCGTGACGCCGGGTGCGAGCTTTGGTCCTTCGGGCGAGGGGCACGTGCGTATGGCGCTGGTGCTGCCGCCCGATCAGATCGCTTTGGCTGTTGAGGCTATTCGCGAGGCGGGCCTGTATTAGTGATTCGTTTTTGTGAGTCAATAGCTCGAAACCGATTTCGTGCAGTTATTATACGAATTCTGCAAACAATTTCGGTAAACGGTCGATATTTGACTGCAATAGGAGCATAATCAAAGTCCCGATTGGATGTATTGGGATTACGGCAAGCCGCTCGGGTCGCCCTGGGCGGTTTGTTTGTGGAGAGAGATGGGAGTTTGTAATGGTTAACGAGAAGAAGGTCGCTATTGTCGGCTGCGGCTTCGTCGGTTCGTCCTCGGCGTTCGCACTGATGCAGAGTGGTCTGTTCTCCGAGATGGTTCTCATCGACGTGGACAAGAACCGCGCCGAGGGCGAGGCCCTGGACATCGCGCACGGCATGACGTTTGCCGAGCCGATGAAGATCTACGCCGGCGATTACTCTGATGTCGCCGATGCCGCGATGATCGTCGTCACCGCTGGCGCTGCCCAGAAGCCCGGTGAGACCCGCCTGGACCTGGTCAACAAGAACGTCAACATCTTTAAGTCCATCATCCCCGAGATTAAGAAGTCCGGCTTTGACGGCATCCTGCTGATCGTCTCCAACCCGGTCGACGTTCTGACCTATGCCGCTATCAAGATGTCCGGCCTGCCCGAGGGCCACGTCATCGGTTCCGGCACCGTGCTCGACACCGGTCGTCTGCAGCAGATGCTCGGCGCCCACGTCGAGGTCGATCCGCGCGACGTTCAGGCCTACGTTATGGGCGAGCACGGCGACTCCGAGTTCGTCGCCTGGTCCAGCGCCCAGGTTGCCGGTGTGCCGCTGAGCACCTTCTGCGAGCTTCACGGCCATCTGGAGCATGAGGCTGCCGAGAAGCGTATCGCCGAGGACGTCAAGAACTCCGCCTACACCATCATCGAGAAGAAGCACGCCACCTACTACGGCGTTGCCATGGCTGTTAAGCGTATCTGCACCGCTGTCATGCGTGACGAGCAGACCGTTCTGCCCGTCTCCTCGCTCATGGTGGGCGAGTATGGCCTGTCCGATCTGGCCATCTCCATGCCGACAGTCGTCGGCCGCGATGGCGTTGTCTGCCGCGTCCCCGTGCCACTGAACGAGTCCGAGCAGGGCGAGCTCACCGCTTCTGCCAAGGCTCTCAAGGACATCATCGACAGCGTCGATTTCTCCTGCTAAATCCAGCTCGTTTGCTAGCAGGCTACAATGAAGGCGTCCAGGCCCCACGGCCCGGGCGCCTTTTTTGGTGCAAAGGGGACAGGTTACTTTGCACCATTGTTGATGGGAGGGCCATGTCGGATTCGCCTAACTTTTTGACCTATGCCCAGACGGCGTTCGATTCGTTTGAGGAGCGGTCGTTCTGCGCGGTGGACAGCCTGGTGCTTGCGTGGCTGTCGTATTTGCGCTTGCCGGGTGATATGCCGGAGCTTGCCGACTGGCAGGGGCTGGACGTGCGCGAGCTGCTACGTGCCGAGTGCTACCAGGACATGATTGGCGACCTGTGGGATCCGGAGGGGAGCAGGGCCTTGTTAGAGGCCGTGGCGGCAAGTCCTCGCTACCGTGGCGTGCGCGTTTGCGGCTATCGTGCCGTGAACGACGTGACGGCGACGGAGCAGTTCGCAGCCATGACGTTTCGCTTTCCGGCAGGATTCAGCTACCTTTCCTTCCGCGGGACCGACAGTACGATCGTGGGCTGGAAAGAGGACTTTAACATGGCGTTCCGGTGTCCCGTGCCCTCCCAGGAATCTGCGGCGCGCTACGTGGACGAGGCGGCGGCCGCGATTGATGGACCGCTCTTGTGCGGAGGCCATTCCAAGGGCGGCAACTTGGCGGTGTATGGGGCGGCGATGTGCTCTGACGCCGCTGGTGACCGAATCGAGAGGGCCTTCTCGCATGATGGCCCCGGCTTTGTCGAGGAGTTCCTAAGTGGCGATGCCTTTGCGGGCCTGTCCGGTCGCATCGATAAAACCCTGCCGCAGTCGTCGATTTTCGGCATGATGTTCGAGACGCAGGAGGATTACGCCATTGTCGAGAGCACCGAATTCAGCCTGCTGCAGCACAATCCCTTTAGCTGGGCCATTGACGGCTGCGACTTTGTGTATTGCGAGCGCCTGTCCGCCGGCGCCCGATACGTCGACAGCTCTATTCGCGAGATGTTGCTTGCAGTGGAGCCTGCCGAACGCGAGCGCTTTGTGGACGCGCTGTTCTCCGTGTTTGAGGCTACGGGGGCCGAACGGTTTGCGGATATCGCTGGGAATCTGCGTGAGAGCCTACCGGTGATGCTCCAGGCTGCCCAAGGTTTCGACAAGGATACACGCCGCTTTATTTCGCAGACGATCGTAGCAATTCTTAAATGTGCGCTGCTGCCCAAGCGCCCCGAACTCAACGTTCCCGCCGCTGGCAAGAGCCTAGCGGAGCAGCTCGAGGCATGGCAGTCCGAGCTTCTGCACTAGCCACTAGCGCAAAGCGGCCTGTCCCCGATGCACCAATCTTCGATGCGCTTGGAGAGGGCTCGACCGCTATACTGATTCGTGCTGAAATCGATCTAGAACGGAATGCCTTATATGAAAATCAATCACGCAATCCTGCATATCCTTGACTTTGACTCGGCCGTCAACGTTATGAGCCAGCGCGAGCTCGATATCGAGAGCCGTACCGTGCGCAACTTTGTGACCACGCATCTGCGTCGCGCCCGCACGTCTGCCGATAACAAGCGTGCCGCGTTTGCCGAGAACTCCGCATTCGGCGGCGAGCTCAAGGGCTATTTCTTTGGCGAGCGCGAGTTTGTGGACCTGTCGCAGCAGATTGCGGAGTTCATTTCCTCCGAGCTCACCAAGGCAGAGAAGGCCGAGTCCACCGATGTGCTCGTGGCCGACTTTGACGACGACGAGGATGCCCGCTGGTTTGCCGTGATGCTGCTGGGCTCCAAACAGGCCTTTATGCACGAGGTGGGCCGCGAGGAGGGCGAGGTACGCAACGACATCGCGCGCCACTATGCTATTCTGCCGAATCCTTCCCAAAAGGTGCCAAGCTATGCCATCGTGCGCGCGAGCACCATGGAGATCGGCTATGTGGACAAGAAGCGCAAGATTGCCGGCGAAGACCGTATGCTCATTCCCGACGGTCTGCTGCAGTGCGATACGGGCGTGTCGGGCAAGGAAGTCATCGACACCGTGACGCGCGTGGTCGAGGAGGTCGCCGAGGAGCACGGTGCCAATACAGCCGTAGCGCTCGCTAAGGTTAAGGCTGCCGTTGCCGAGAAGGTTGAGGACGATGAGGAACTGCCGCCCTGGGATATCGTCGATGAGGTCTTTGAGGACGAGCCGGTCATCAAGGAGAGCGTGCGTGCGGCGCTGACCGAAGAGAAGGTGCCCGAGCGTGTGCCCGTGGAGCGCAAGCAGGTCGAGCGTGCGGCCGTGCGCAACCACAAGATTCGTACCGATACGGGCATCGAGATCAGCTTTCCGGCCGAGATGGGCTCGAACTCCGAGTACATCGAGTTCGTCAACGAGCCCAACGGTCTCATTTCCATCGAACTCAAAAACATCGGCAGCATCGAGAATAGATAAACTGCGCTTGGACGCTGCAGAAAAACAAAGGCCGAAGCTCCTTGGGGCCTCGGCCTTCTTGTTTAGGGCTGAATTGCCCCACAGGTTGAGCATAAGTCAGCGAAAACGCCCCAGAGCGAGCAAGGTGACGTGAAAGAGGAGGGCATTGACCTTTTGGTCATGCCCGACGATTGAACGTCAGATTGCCGCTTAGGGGCGTTTGCAGCGTCGGCTGGTTACGCGGTTTGGTAAAACCGCGTAACCCTACAGCTGGCGCAGGCCTTCCTCGAGACCGGTCTTGCTGTCGGTCTTCTCGTCGCGCATCTTGATGACGCGGGCGGGGACACCGGCCACGACGGCACCGGCGGGGACGTCCTCGACGCACACGGCGCCGGCGGCAACGACAGCGCCCTTGCCTACGCGCACGCCTTCCAGGACCACGGCGTTGGCGCCGATCATGACATCGTCCTCGATGATGACGGGCGTGGCGCTTGCGGGTTCAACGACACCTGCCAACACGGTTCCAGCGCCGATGTGGCAGTTCTTGCCCACGGTGGCGCGGCCGCCCAGCACGGCGCCCATGTCGATCATGGAGCCCTCACCGATGACGGAGCCGATATTGATGATGGCACCCATCATGATGACGGCACGGTCGCCGATCTCGACGCGGTCGCGGATGATCGCGCCCGGCTCGATGCGGGCATTGATGCCCTTAAGGTCGAGCATAGGGACGGCGGAGTTGCGGCAGTCATTCTCGACGTCGTAGTAGTCGATGGAGTCGGCATTGGCATCGAGGATGGCCTTGAGCTCATCCCAGTCGCCAAAGACGGTCTTGCCACGACGGCCGCCGTAGACGTGCGCATCGCCCCACTGGACCTTCATGCCCGGCTTTTCGCGCACGTACAGTTTGACGGGCGTTTTCTTGGGCGCGGTGGCGATGTAGTTGATAATCTCCTGGGCATCCATCTCGGCTGCGTTACTCATATGCTGTTTCTCCTTTGCGTGGGTACGGTAGATAACTGGTTAGGCGAACATGACCTGGTCGAAGGTGTAGAAGCCAGGGTCGCGGACGACGAGCTTTTGAGCGGCGGCCAGAGCGCCGTTGACGAAGATCTGACGGCTCGTGGCGCGATGCGTGAGCGTGACTTCCTCGTCCTGGCCAAAGAAACTCACCTCGTGCACGCCGGCGACGGTGCCGCCGCGCAGCGAGTGCATGCCGATTTCCTTGGGATCGCGAGCGCCGCACATGCCCTCGCGACCGTAGACAGGATGATAGCCAGCCTCAGGCTCGGCCTCGACCACGGCGTCGAGTAACAGCTTGGCGGTGCCGCTGGGAGCGTCGACCTTTTGGTTGTGGTGCGTCTCGACAATCTCGCAGTCAAAGCCGGGCAGTTTACGCGTGGCCTGGGCCACTAGGTGACGCAGGGCGGCGATGCCGATAGAGTAGTTGCCCGAGTGCATGACGCGGGCATTCTGGCCCAGCTCGCGCAGGCGGTCCATCTGCTCGGGGGTGTAGCCTGTGGTGCCCGAGACCAACGCCGCGCCCGTGCGCTCGACATGGGCGACAACGGCATCGAAGGTCACGACGTTCGAGAAGTCGATGATTACATCGGCCGTCGGTGCGCTCTCGAGCTCGGACAAGTCGAAGCCGATCTGGGCGACGATGTCAAAAACGGGCTCTCCAGCGGCGTTGACAATGCCCTCGGCGGTAGTGCGGATCAGCGAGCCCATGCGGCCCGTTCCCATAATGACGGTCTTAATCAAGCAGACCAGCTCCCTTCAGAGCATCGGTAAGTGCAGCGCGCGTGTCGTCTGCCATGGGGCATAGCGGCATGCGGTAGTTGGCTTCGATCATACCCATCTGAGCGAGCGCTTCCTTGACGGGGATGGGGTTGACCTCACTAAAGAGGGCGTTGATGAGCGGCTGGCCGGCAATCTGGATATCGCGGGCGCGCTCCACGTCGCCGTCCAGATAGGCGCGACACATGTCATGCACGAGCTGCGGCTGAACATCGGCCCACACGCTGATGGTGCCCGAGGCGCCCAGGCTCATGAGCGGTACGGTGAGGGCGTCCTCGCCCGAGTACATGCGGAAGTCGTCGGACAGCAGGTGGGCGATCTTGGCCGCGTAGGCGACGTTGCCCGAGGCTTCCTTAATACCCATGATGTTGGGGTGCGCGGCCAAGCGCTCTACGTTGCGCTCGCTGATGCTGCAGCCGCAGCGGCCGGGGATGTTGTACAGGATGCAGGGGATATCTACGGCATCGGCAACGGTCTTAAAGTGCTGGTAGATGCCCTCTTCGTTGGACTTGTTGTAGTAGGGGGTAATGAGCAGCAGGCCGTCGGCGCCCAGGCCCTGATAGGTGAGCGACTTGGTGAGCATGGTCTGCGTGGAGTTGGAGCCCGAGCCGGCGATGACGGGGACGCGTCCTGCAACCTGCTTGACCACTGCGGCGACGACGGAGTTGTCCTCGTCATCGGTCATCGTGGCACTCTCACCGGTGGTGCCCAAGGTGAGGATGGCGTCGGTGCCATTTTGCAGGTGAAAATCGACCAGGCGCTCGAGCGCATCAAAGTCGACGCTGCCGTCCTTCTTAAACGGGGTGACAAGGGCGACGATCGAACCCTCGAGGTTGCGGACGTCCATATTCTTCTCCTTCGCTTCTGCGATCTGGATGCGTTTGTTCCATTGGGCGGCAACCGCCAGACGTTCGTCCTGAGCGCGACGACGGGCGGCATCGGCGCGCGACTTGGCCAGCAGCTCGCGGCCGCACGGAAGGACGTCGAGCGTGGCAAAGTAGTCGCCCGGGCGCTCGGCGCGACGAATAAGATCTGCCGAGCCGTCGGGGCGCAGCAATACCTCTGCGGAGCGCAGGCGGCCGTTGTAGTTGTAGCCCATGGAATAGCCATGCGCGCCGGTGTCGTGGATCACGAGCAAGTCGCCCATATCGATCTGCGGCAGCTCACGGTCGATGGCGAACTTGTCGTTGTTCTCGCACAAGTTGCCCGTGATGTCGTACGTGTTCGTGACCGGCGCCGTGGTCTTGTCGGGACCACCGGGCTGGCCCATCACCGTAACGTGGTGGTAAGCGCCATACATGGCAGGACGAATGAGGTCGACGGCACTTGCGTCCACGCCGATATAGTCCTTGTAGATCCGCTTTTCGTGGATGGCCTTGGTGACCAGGCACCCGTAGGGGCCCATCATAAAGCGGCCCATCTCGGTGCAGATCGCCACATCGCCCATGCCGGCGGGGACCAGAATCTCGTCGTAGGCCGCGTGTACGCCCTCGCCGATGGCGTGGATGTCGTTAGCCTGCTGCTCGGGCAGGTAGGGGATACCCACACCGCCGGACAGGTTAATGAAGGCGACATGTGCGCCCGTTTCACGCTCCAGGCGCACGGCAAGTTCAAAGAGGATGCGCGCGAGCTTGGGGTAGTAGTCGTTGGTGACGGTGTTGCTGGCAAGGAAGGCGTGGATACCAAAGTCCTCGGCACCCTTGGCCTTGAGCGTGCGGAAGGCCTCGAAGAGCTGCTCGGTGGTCATACCGTATTTGGAGTCGCCGGGGTTATCCATGATGCCGTTGGAGAGCTGGAACAGGCCGCCCGGGTTAAAACGGCAGCTGACTGTCTTGGGGATGGGGCCCGCGACGCGCTCAAAGAACTCGATGTGGCTTATGTCGTCAAAGTTGACGATGGCGCCCAGTTTATCTGCAAGGGCAAAGTCCGCCGCCGGCGTGTCGTTGGACGAGAACATGATGTCGTGTCCCGTGATGCCCAGCGAGCGGGCGATCATGAGCTCGGTATAGCTCGAGCAATCGCAGCCGCAGCCGTATTCGTTGAGAATGGAGATGAGCGCCGGGTTGGGATTGGCCTTGACGGCAAAGTACTCCTTAAATCCCGGGTTCCATGCAAAGGCGTCGCGCACTTCTTGCATGTTGCGGCGGATGCCCGCCTCGTCGTATAGATGAAACGGCGTGGGGAACTGCTCGACGATATGCTCGAGCGTTTCCTTGTCCACAAACGGCTGCTTGGCCGCATATGCCTCGTTGGGGGTCAATGCCATGTCCCGTAAACCTCGCTATCCAGACGGCGCCATCTGCGCATCGAATCCGCATAACGTGGACCCAATGTCCGGATAGCGCTCCCGCATTGCTGCAGACAGTCCTGCGGGTGTTTCCCGCAGGCCCACCAGGCTGTTCGTGCCCGAAATGCCCAGTTCGGCGGGTTTCGCCTCCCCGCAGGGTCAAAGTCTGCCGACTCGCCCGCGGCTCATCGTGCCCGCGCCTCTATCAAGTGGTAAAGACCCTACCACGTTGCACTTTACCAAACAAGAGTATTCGTATATAACGTTTAAAAAATGCAGCATCATGCTAGAAACAAGGGCGTCACAATCCTGCGTCACAATAGGTGGCAGCCGAGTCGCCCCATGAAAGGAATCCCTATGACCGAGCTCCAAGAACTCCGTCGTTATCGTCGCGACTTGCATCGCATTCCGGAGCTCGACTTCGATCTTCCGCAAACTATCGCCTATATCGAGGGTGTGCTCGATCCGCTTGTCTGCGAGGTGACCCATCCGTGTCCGAGCTGCGTCTGCGCCTTCTTCGATGCCGGTGTGGGCGCTGCGCACGCCACGGCGATTCGTGCCGACATGGACGCCCTGCCCATTGCGGAGGCGACGGGTGTGGATTTCGCCTCGACGCATCCCGGCAAGATGCACGCTTGCGGCCACGATGGCCATATGGCCATGGCGCTCGCGGCAGCGACTTTTGTCGCCCGTACGATCCGTGAGCAGCCAGGTGTCATCAAACGCAACGTGCTCTTTGTGTTTCAGCCGGCCGAGGAAACGACCGGTGGCGCCAAGACAGTGTGCGAGAGCGGCGTGTTTGAGCGCTACGGGGCAGACCGCATCTTCGGCTTCCATGTATGGCCCGATCTGCCCGCCGGCACGTTGGCGAGCTGTTCCGGTCCACTGCTGGCGCGCTCGAGCGAGACACACATTCATATCCATGGCGCGAGTATCCATATCGCCAAGACCTACGGCGTTCCGGTCGAGGAGTCGCACGATGCCGCGCTGGCGGCTGCCAAGTTCTTGGTTGCCGAGCGCGAGCTGATGGATGAGTTGGGTACCGACGAGCCCTGCATTGGCAAGTTCGGTCTGCTGCAGGCAGGCACCGTCTGCAATGCGGTGGCGGGGGAGGCCCATGTCGCCGGCAGCCTGCGCGTGTTTACGGACGACATGTTCGATCGTGCGCGCGAAGGCGTGCGCCGCGTGTTGGACGAGGCCTGCGCCGCAACGGGCTGCACGTATGATCTCGACTTTGCCGAGGGCTATCCGCCGGTCGATAACGACCCCGAGTTATTTGCCCGTATTGCGCCTGCCTTGCCCGAGCTGCAACTTGTGGACGAGCCGCTGCTGATCGCCGAGGATTTCGCGTTCTATCAGCGCCATCTGCCGGGTGTGTTCTTCTTGCTGGGCACGGGCGTGCCGGAGGGTCAAGAAAACCTGAGCGATTCGGATGGCTGCCCCGCCTATGCCACGAGCGCTCTGCATACCGATACCATGCTCTTTGACGAGGAGATCCTACTCAAGGGCCTCGATGTCTACAAACGATTGCTTTTGCTTGACTAAGGCGTGAAGGACTATTTGTTCTAGAAGACACGAACAAACGTACGATATAATAGAGATGTAAGTCTGTAGAAACGTTTGACGTTACTAACGTAAGGCGATACTATGATTGCATCGTATAAAGATGAGGATACCGAACGCTTTGCCATGGGTGTGCGGGTCAGGAGGTTCGTGCCCTTTGAGCGTGTTGCGTTGAGGAAGATTCGCCAACTGCAGGTTTGTGCTTCGCTTGATGATCTTCGCGTTCCACCGGGCAACCGCCTGGAAGCTTTGAAGGGCGATCGTGCCGGTCAATATAGCATCCGTGTTAACGAGCGCTATCGGGTCTGTTTTGAGTGGAGACAGGAGATGGCTTGGAATGTCGAAATCGTCGATTATCACAAGTGATGAGACTTCGGCCGATTTGTTGTCGCCGGTGACTCCTGGTGAGCTTCTCAAAGAGGAGTTTCTTGTTCCCATGGGCATTTCTCAATATCGCCTTGCGAAAGAGACCGGGATTCCGGCTCAACGTATTGGGCAAATAGTTCTGGGAAGGCGCCGTGTGATGGCCGACACCGACCTTCGCCTTTGCCGCTACTTCGGCCTGACGGATGGTTATTGGCTGCGCGCCCAGATAGCGTTTGATCTCGAGGCGGAGAAGAGGCGCATCGAACCGGAACTGGATAAGATCGTTCCAGTTCAGCAGGCCGTTGCGTTGTAGCGCTCAAAGATGTTGAGGTTGGAGTGACGATGGAACGACGCCGACAGACCGCCGTGTATAGTCCGGGTGGGTGCGGGTGCGGCTTGCTACTGCTCCCAGTTATTGCTGTGAGCATTGGCGTGATGTTTGCGCTTGCTGGACTGGCCGCGGCAGCACTTGTGCTGTTGATTGTGGCCATTGGCGTGACGATTTGGCTCTGCCGCAATCGCGAGCGACGCCGTGTCGACGGTAAAACCAATGTCGGCTGGGTCGTATTCCTGGTCATTGCGTACCCGCTGAGTGTCAGCTACCTGGTGTTCTTTGTCCTGTTGATGATTAGTGCCTTTACCGGGGAATCCGTCACGGTGGGTTGATGCGCTGCCAGCAGACGGTCGTGCAAAGTGCGTTTGCTCGGCGTTTGGATAACTGCATTGGCCGTTTATCGCAACTTTAGCTCTCAGCTAATGAATTCAAGTTCAATCCTTCCTACGATGTGCTGTGTGCCGGCGCGGTAGCCGGATCGTAGGAAGGATGCATTATGAAAAAGCTCGAAAACGAAGTGCTGCTGAGCCGTCGCGCTGCACTGGGCGCATTCGCCACCGTCGCCTTGGGGACTGTCGGCCTTCTTGCCGGTTGTGGTAGCGATAAGGCGACCGTCACCGAGGACGCTGGCGATGGCGACAAGAAGGAAGAGACGAAGAAGGAAGAGCAGTCTACGACTGACCTGGCGGTTGGTGCGACGGTGACCACGGCTGCCGGTCTTTCCGTCGTTGTCGATTCCGTCCAGCCCGGCCTCACAAATTATGACGGTTCGACCATGACGGGTATTCACGTCACGTACGTCAACAATGGCGATGAGGGCGCAGATTACAATATCTACGACTGGAAGGGCGAGGACGCCAACGGTGCTCAGCAGAACCAGGGCTATTACAGCGAGGGCTCCGATGAGCTGCAGTCTGGCACCCTTGCCGCTGGTGGCTCCGTGGCGGGCAATATCTACTTTGATGGTGACATCAAGAAGGCTCTCTATTTTGCCAACGTGTTTGATAAGTCCGCGACTGCGAGCTGGGTGCTCGCCTAGCATGTCGCTACCGTTGCTCCGTATGGGAGGTGAGGTCGTATGCCCGATAAGAAGCTGACGGACGAGTTGCTCAATGAGCTCCTCGACGCGCCAAACATCGATGGCTATATCAAAGAACACGACTTTGCCGCCCCGTCGCTTTCGGACTACCTTAAGCAGCTGCTGCAGGAAAAGGGCTTAGAGCGCTCGCGCGTGGTGCGCATGGCCGACCTTAATGAGACGTTTGGTTATCAGATTTTTACAGGTGCGCGCCACCCAAGCCGTAATAAGGTGCTGCAGATTGCCTTTGCAATGGCGCTGTCGATGAAAGAGACCAACCGCGCCCTGACCGCTGCCGGAGTGAGCGTCCTCAACTGCAAGGACCGTCGCGATGCAATCATTATCTTTTGCATCGACCGTGGCTGTAGCCTCCAAAAGGTCAATGAAGAGCTGTATCGCTTTGGCGAGGAAACGGTGAGTTAGTGGCCGATGGCTGAGCCGGCGGTGTCACCAGAACAACCATGCAAACGAACGGGGTGCGGACAACACGGGGTGTCCGCGCCCTGCGTTATGATGGAAGCTATGGATACTCAGACCCCAACATATTCCGATGATGAGCTGACTGCTTCACTCGTCGAGCATTTGGCGTCGCTCGACCGCGATGACAGCTATCGTGTGGAGCGCGTGCTCAAGCTCTCGGATGTCGAGACGACCGAGCTCGTCTATTTTGAGGGTTCTGGCGGCGGGTCTCTCGGTCCCTTCGTGCGCAAGCGCATCGACGCCTCGGCGCAGATTGGCGGAGCATACGAGCGCCTGTTTGCGGCCCAGCGCGCCGGTCGTCGTTTTGAGCACTTGCCCCGAATCGTCGATTGCCGCCGTGTGGGCGACGAGCTCGACGTGGTGATGGAGTATGTCGAAGGCGAGACACTCGAGGCGTTGGTGGGGCGCTTGGGGGCGACGCCCGATTATGCCCGCGGGCTGTATCCCGTTTTGTGTGAAGCGGTGGGCGAGCTGCATGCTGGTTTTGCAGCTGCGGGGGAGCCGGGGGTACCGGTAATCCACCGCGACCTTAAACCCTCGAACATCATCGTATCGGGCGTGAGGTATGCGGCCGATGCCGGCATGACCTTTTCCTCGTTGGTGATTATTGATTTGGGGATCGCGCGTGTCTGGCGTGACGGCGCCGACGCCGACACCGTCAAGTTTGGCACGCGTTCCTATGCGCCGCCCGAGCAGTTTGGGTTTGGACAGACGAGCGTCCGCAGCGATATTTACGCGCTTGGCGCACTGCTGTTCTTTTGCCTGGCGGGAACTGACCCCAAACCGGGACGGGACATACGTGAGCAATGCGAGACGCACGGTATGCCAACTCCGCTTGCCGATGCGGTTTGCATGGCGATGGCGCTCGATCCGGCTAAGCGCTTTGCGAGTGCAAAGGCGCTGGGGCATGCTGCGCGTGCGGCGTATGGGCTATGTCTCCCTGCACCGTCGCCCGTGACCTTTTCTGCTGCCAGTGTGCCACGGGTCGCGGTGTCACAGGTGCAGCGGGTACAGCAGCCGGTTGCCCTCGCGCTTCCGTCTTCTGCAAACCGGCGTTCGATCGTCTCTCC
Source organism: uncultured Collinsella sp. (assembly GCA_934654775.1). Lineage (GTDB taxonomy): Bacteria > Actinomycetota > Coriobacteriia > Coriobacteriales > Coriobacteriaceae > Collinsella. The sequence continues at coordinate 21,305 of CAKUGR010000011.1, read as the reverse complement.
TGTGACGTCCAAATGTGCGCGTCTGCTCTCGCGTATCCCCGAGCCCGTGGGGCGCATATGGAATGGATGCGTCTATGCGACAACATTGTTGCTGCTGATTGGCAGCCATTTTGCGGTATTTACGCCGACGGGCGAAAATCGAAACTATCCAACGTGGTTTTTGGCACTTGAGTATTTCTTTATGGTCGATGGCCTGGTGCTGCTCATTACATTCGGAATGCTCGACCGGCGTAGGCTTCGACGTCGCTTTCCCGTGCTCGATCGGTATCGGGGAGGCGCCTTTGTCGAACTATGGTTCAAGGCGCTCGGGTTTATGTTTGCCGTCATGTGTGTCGTCGTTGTTATCGGCAACGCGACGGGCGTCGTCTCCTAAATAAACGAAAAGGGACCCCGTTTGGGGTCCCTTTGCAGTTGCGCTTAAATGCGGTTCATTTGAGCGGCGACCTTGTTGTACCAGTCCTGCCACGTGGGCGGGCAGTACTTCTTGGCGGCTGCCGGGGTAAGCGTGGAGCCATAGTTGGCGCCCAGGTAGGCAACGTGGGCGGAGACACCCTCGCTCCAGCTGCCAAAGCTACGCCAACCACCGCCGCGGGCACTCCAGCCCCAGGCGTTATAGGAGCCGGCGCAATAGAGGCCCTTGCTGCTCTCGATGCAGGCGATGGCGGGGGACCAACGGGGATCGACGCCGGTATTCCAGGCGGCGACGGCAAAGTTATAGCCCTGGCCTGCCATGGGGGAACCGGCGAGGTAGTTGTCGATGCGGCTCGTCCACTCGTTAATGAACGAGTCGTAATCGGAATTGCCGCTGTTGGAGTTGTTCACCGTGGTGTCGATGGTGGTGTTGGAGTTGGTGGCCTGACTGTTGGAGTTATTGCCACTCACGCCGGTACCCGAGATCTTCTCGGCGGCAGCAGCTTTGTCGGCCTCGAGCTTAGCCAGTTCGGCGGCATTTTCCTGCTCAGCCTTTGCCTGCGCCTCGCTGCGGAGCTGCTGGGCCTGCGCCAGCGCGTCCTCGGCATTCTTTTGCTCGCCCTCGAGCTGAGACTTGGCCTGATCGAGCTCGGTTTTGTTCTGCTCGAGCTCGGTTTGCATCTTGTTAAGCTCTTCGATCTCGTCGACGCTCGAGCTCGTAATCTGGTTGGTGTATTTGCAGGTGGTGATAAAGTCGCCCAAGCTCTGCGTGTTCACCAGGAAGCTCACGATGGGGCTGGTGCCCTTCTGGTACTTATACAGATCGCGCATGGCGGAGCTTGCCTTGGCCTGCTGCTCGGGTAGCTCGGCCTCAATCTTATCGATGTTCGCCTCATTGGAGTCGATCTGCTTTTGCAGATCCTCGAGCTTGGTTCGGGCGTCGTTGTAGGCGCTCGTGGCGTCCTCGATTTTTTTCTGGGCGGCGGAAAGCTGATCCTGCGTTGCCTGCGAGGCGGCATAGGCCGCGACGGGGGAGAGCATCGGCGTGGCCGTCAGCGCGACGGCGAGCGCGGCGCTCGTGATGATGCGAGCCGGCTTCGACGCGATGAGCGCTGCGGTGCGATGATTCGAATGCTGCATCCAGTCCCTCTGCAATCAATCGTAGGTTATTGGTCGAGGAGTATTCTACTACTGCTTTCGACCTCAACTTGAACCTTAAAGGTTCTAAAGGGTCAAGTTGAACTTGAGGCTTTGGCCTTGACCTGCGGGAATGGTGAATTGTTGAGAAACCATAGAGTTCAACTTTAACGTTACGGCACCCTGTTGCAACGGGATTCTTGGCTGTAAAAGCTATCTCAACGTGGGGTTTTGCAACTACAGGGTTCCTTCGCGACGAGCCTGCTCCACCTCTTTGAGTGCCTCGGCGGGAGTGAAGGAACAGGTGCCATCGCCGAGCTTGACCACCTGTATGTCGTCACCGATATGGACTTCTCCGCCCTGCAACACGACGCCAAAAATGCCCTCGTGGGGGAAGATGCAGTCGCCGGCGAGATAGTAGATGGCACAGCGGGTGTGGCAGACTTTGCCGATCTGGCTGATTTCGACGAGTACTTCGCTGCCAATCTTGAGCTGCGTTCCCAGGGGGAGCGAGAGCAGGTTGATGCCCTGGGTTGTGAAGTTCTCGCCAAAGTCGCCCTCGTGCACATCGAGCCCGCGCGCCTGCGCCGTCTGGATAGACTCTGCAGCTATAAAGGAAACCTGGCGGTGCCAATGCCCGGCGTGCGCATCGGAGGCGAGGCCAAACTGCTCGATGACGGTGTCGTGCCCGTCGGCGACGGGTGACTTGCGCGTGCCTTTGTGCTCCGACGTGTTGATTGAGACGATGCGGGCGGGCCCGTTGTAAGCATCGTTTGCGGTGCGTAGGGGAGCTGCCGTCTGGGCACGATCCGCAAGTTCGCGCTTTGCGGCGTCAATGATGGGGTTGTTGATCGGATGAGCCTGGGGCACGGTGCACCTTTCGACGGGGCGGGCAACATGTTGAATCCTACAACAACGGTGGGTTCATTGCCCCGTTGTCGTACACCGGTGATTGCCGCCTTCGTGCTCGATAATTACGCCGATTGCCATAGATACGGTGGAGCTTTGGGTGCCGGCGGCTCGGCACGCTAGAATAAATCAGTTGCACAAAGACCGCCCGTCGTGTGGGCAGTTCATGATAGGAAGTTTCCATGGCATTGCAGTTTACAGAGCGCGAGTTTATTCCCGTGCTGCTCGGCGGCGACATCAACGCGTATTCGGTGGCGCGCGCCTTCTACGAGGAGTATCAGGTCAAGAGCCTGGTCTTTGGCAAGTATCAGACGGGCCCTGCGTATCGCAGCCAGATTATCGACTACACGCCCAACGTGGATATCGACACCATGCCCGTGATGCTCAAGACCGTCAACGATATTGCCCGAGCGCATGCCGACAAGACGATTGTCCTGATGGGCTGCGGCGATAACTATGTTGCCCTGGTGGCCCAGGCCAAGGATGCCAACGAGCTGGCGGATAACATCGTTGCGCCTTACGCGCCCTATAGCATGCTTGAGCAGTGCCAGAAGAAGGAGATCTTCTACGAGCTGTGCGAGAAGCACGGCGTGCCCTATCCGCATACGTTTACCTTTACTGCGCAGATGCTCAACACGCAAGGAGAGGTACCTGCCGAAGTGCTCGACCAGATTGACTTCCCCTACCCGATGATCCTGAAGCCTTCCGACGGCATCATGTGGTGGCAGCATGAGTTCGAGGGTCAGAAGAAGGCTTATGAGATTGCCGATCGCGCCGAGCTGGAGCAGGTTATCCGTGACTCCTATGCCAGCGGCTATACCGACGACCTGATCTTGCAGGACCGCGTGCCCGGCAACGACGAGTACATGCGCGTGCTCACCAGCTATTCCGACCGTAACGGTAAGGTGCGCATGATGTGCTTGGGCCACGTGCTGCTCGAGGAGCATCAGCCCCATGGCGTTGGCAACCATGCCTGTATCATCACCGAGCCCAATGATGAGCTTATGAGTGGCGTGCGCAAGCTGCTCGAGGACCTTCACTTTGTGGGCTATTCCAACTTTGACGTCAAGTATGACGAGCGCGATGGCTCGTTTAAGTTCTTTGACTTCAACACCCGTCAGGGCCGCAGCAACTACTACGTAACCAACAGCGGCTTTAACGTTGCCAAGTACGTGGTGGACGAGTATGTGTTCAATCGCCCGTTTGAGCCGGAGTTTGTGACGGCGCAGGACGAGGCGCTGTGGATGGTCGTTCCCATGGGCGTCGTCGACAAGTACGTCAAGGCTCCCGAGCTGCGCGCGAAGGTGCATCGTCTTGCCAAGGAGGGCAAGGGCGCCGATCCCTCGTTTATGAAGGGAGACTTTGTCTTTAACCGCTGGTTGCGCATGTGGCACACCAAGCTGCGTCACTATAAGCTGTTCAAGACGTATTACAAGTAGACGAGCGTGGCGCCCGTCCGGTATGTATCGGGCGGGCGCGGGTATGATACGCGCAATTGCGTGGGCGTCACCAAGGAGGCGGCGATGGAAAAGCTGGGAGTTATTGGCGGCATGGGCGCCGAGGCCACGTCGTATTACTACGACCAGGTGGTACGTCATACGGCGGCTACGTGCGACCAGGAGCATATCGACATGGTGGTGCTTTCCAAGTCGACCATGCCCGACCGCACGCTGGCCATCAAGACCGGTGAGCATACCGAGCTGCTGGCGACCATGAAGGAGTGCGCCCAGGCGCTCGAGACGCTGGGCTGCGCGCACATCGCGATTCCCTGCAACACGTCGCATTACTTCTACGACCAGATACAGTCGTTTACGAAGGTGCCGATTATCCATATGCCGCGCGAGTCGGTACGCTACGCTCTGTCTGGTGCGGTGATGGGGGAGTGCGAGTTCGACCCCAACCTGAGCATGCCCGCCGAGCCGGTGCGCAAGATCGGTATCATGGGCACCGATGGCACCGTGGGTGCGGGCGTTTACGGGCGCGAGTGCGAGGCCGCGGGTGTCGAGGTCGTCTATCCCAGCGAGAAGCGCCAGGCCGACGTGATGTCACTCATCTACGACGACGTGAAGGCCGGACGCGAGCCCGATATGGACAAGTTCGACCGCGTGATGTGGGAGTTCGCCCGCAGCGGCTGCGACCGCGTCATTCTGGCCTGCACGGAGCTTTCGGTGCTGCAAAAGTATCGCGAGATGCCCGAGATTACCCTCGACGCGATGGATGTCCTGGTACGCGAATCCATCATCCGCAGCGGCGCGCCCTACCGCCTCTAGCCCTCGACCTGCCAAAAAAGGGACAGGTTTATTTTGGTGGGTTTTATCTGGGGAAACAGTAAAGGCCTCGGCTCGTTTGGTGCGAGCCGAGGCCTTTTGCATGTACCGGTTGCCGCTGGCGATTGCTAGAACAGGAATCCCAAGATGATGAGGGCGACGCTGATGGCGAGCACGGCGATATCCAGGCCCTTGATGGGATAGCGCTTGTACGAGCTGGCGCGCGTGCGCAGGTAGAAGCCGCGCTGCTCGGCGGCAAGCGCGGTGGCGTCGGTCTTGCCCACGCTCGAGATAAGCAGAGGCACGCATAGCGGCAGCATGAGTTTGAGCTTCTTGATGGGGTTCTTGGTGTCGTACTCGACGCCGCGTGCGGTCTGCGCCTCCATGATGGCGTTCATCTCCTGGCCAAACACCGGCACAAAGCGCAGCGCCGTGGTAAAGGTAAAGGCATAGCGATACGGCACGTGCAGCACCTCGACGCAGGCGTTGGCAAGGTCGTTGAGCTTGGTCACCATGAGCATGAGGATGAGTGGTAACGCCACGCCCAGCAGGCGCAGACAGGCCTTCGATCCTGTGATGAGGCCCGTGTCGGTGATAAAGCCCCATATCACGTTGCCATTGCGCATAAAGGCCAACTGGAGCAACAACATGATAAGTGCGAGCGGAATCAGCAGCTTGAGCAGCGAGAACAGGCGATCGACGACGCCGGCGTAGGCGCCCAACGCAAGGGTGAGTGCCAAAAAGCCCAGCAGCGCCACATAGGTGTCGGACAAAAAGATGCCGATGATGATGGCGGCGGCAAGGCCCAGCTTGACGACCGGGTTCAGGCGATGCAGCAGCGTGTCGCCCGGCATATAGTCGATGACGTTAACCACGGCGGACCATCTCCTTGGTAATGCGAACGATATCGGTGACCTCGCTCACCTGCGCAAAAGCGGGAGAGACGGAGGATGCCAAACAGCGCGAGAGCTCAATGACCTGGGGCGGTTCCACGTAGGCACGCTGCATGAGCTCGATATTCGAGAACAGCTCGTGTGTGCGTCCACGGTCGAGGATGCGGCCGTCGGCCATCACAACGATGCGCTCGGCAAAGTCGGAAACGACTTCCATATCGTGGCAGACCATAATCACGGCGCAGCCACGCTCGGCCATGGTGCGCACCGTCTCCATGACGGTCATGCACTCGCGGTAGTCAAGTCCACTCGTGGGCTCGTCGAGCACTACGATCTTGGGCTCTACGACCACGACGGAGGCGAGTGCCACCATTTGTCGTTGGCCGCGCGAAAGCGAGAAAGGCGCCTCATCGGCGGGGAGGCCAAAACGGTCGATGACGAGCTGGGCACGACGCAGGGCCTCGGCGCGGTCGATGCCGGCAAGCTCCAAGCCAAAAGCGACCTCGTCGAGCACGGTATCCTTGCAGATCTGGCGGTCGGGGTTTTGGAAGAGCGTCGCGACCTCGCGGGCAATGCGGCTCGTGGGGACCGCGGCGGTGTCAAGGCCCGTGACGCGCACACTGCCCGAGGCGGGCTTAAGCAGGCCTGTGAGCAGCTTGGTGAGCGTGGTCTTGCCGGCGCCGTTTTGGCCGACAATGCCCACGAGCTCGCCGGGGTAGAGGGTCAGGCTAAGGTCGTGTACGGCGGCACCGCCGTTGGGATAGGCAAACTCAACATGATCGAAGGTGAGCACGGGTTCGGCGTCCTTGGCATGAGGGCGCAACGACGGGGCGTGCGGTGAGCCCGCGGGCGCTTGGACTTCGCTGGCCGTGTGTGCGGGGTCGACGATGCCCGAAATCAGGCGTTCAGCCTCGTCGACATCCAAGCAAGGGGTGCCGCTTGCCAGGCCATCGGCCGCGAGACTATTGAAGATTCGTGTGACGCGGGGGCAGTCAACGCCGATGGCGCGGAGCTCATCGGTGTGCGCGAAGACCTCGTGCGGCTCGCCCTGCAGTGCGATTTCGCCATGGTTGAGCACGAGCACGCGGTTGCAGTACTCCGAGAGCAGGGCGACCTTTTGCTCAACGACGACGATGGTGATGCCGAGTGCGCGGTTTGCCTCGCGCAGGGTCTCGAAGACCAGCGTGGAGCTGGCGGGGTCGAGTGCCGCGGTGGGTTCGTCGAGCACCAGCACGCGGGGGCGCATAGCGAGGATGGCGGCGATGGCCACCTTTTGTTTTTGGCCACCCGAAAGCGTGGCGATCTCGCGGTCGCGCAGGTCGCTGATGCCGACGGTTTCGAGTGTCTCGCTTACGCGCTGTTCAATCTGATCATGGGGGACGCCAAAGTTCTCCAGACCAAAGAGCATCTCGTCCTTGACAACCGAGGCGACCATCTGCGTGTCGATGTCCTGCAGCACGCTGCCGACGATCTGCGATACGTCGGTGAGCGAGACTTCGCAGGTGTCACGGCCGTCAACCATGACGGACCCAAAGAACGTGCCGGTGTAGTGGTGGGGTACGGCGCCCGACAAGCAAGCGGCAAGCGTGGACTTGCCGGCGCCCGAGGGCCCGATGATGCCGATGAAATCTCCCTTGTTCACGTCGAGCGAGATGTGCTTAAGCGCCTGCTCGGTCTGCGTGCCATAGGAGAACGAGACATCGTCGACGTTGATGATCGTTTTCATGGATACCTTTCATAGTCATTGGGGACGTTCTTACATGACGAGTCGTCTAAGAACGTCCCCAAAAGCTAGCTGTTTGGGACAGTCTTTAGTGACGGGGCCGCTTGCGCGCGGCCCCGTCCATCATATCAGGCTATTTGTTGAGCACCTTGCGCAGGGGGAAGAAGAGGGCCTGGACCACGACGGCGTTGAAGACGGCAGTGCCGAGCACGATGGGCACCTTGGCAAGCGCCGTGGGCAGCGCGGCACCCATGATGACGGTGCCCAGGACGGCGAAGAGGGCACCCGAAACCAGGGTGGTGAGCAGACCGGCGATGAAGGGGTTGACCTTGCTGCCGCCGATGTTGGACTTGATGAGCGCCGCCATCGTCAGCGCGCCGGCAAGCTCGGTGACAAAGTTGAGGCCGGGGATTGACGTGGTGATCTGGATGACGGCGGCGGACAGGATGCCAAAGATGGCTGCTTGGGCAAAGCTCGCCTGCGTGAGTGCGATGGCCAGGGCATAGGCGGCAATGATGAACTGCGGCTTAATACCCGTTGCGGCAAGAGCGTTGCCGACGGTCATGTTGAGGATAAAGCCGGCGGCAAGGAGGATGGCGAGCAGGACGAGCGAGGTGATGTCGAGGATGCCTTTGTCGGAAGCGGCGTTGGCAGAAATGGTACGAGCCTGAGTGTTGGTGGCCATGATGTTCTCCTTAAGGTGGGATTTGAGATAAGCGTGTCCTAGACCCCCACGAAAGGGGTTAAATCGAAAAGGGGATTAATTTTGAATAATGGAGCACGAAGACGGCTTTATGAGGGGCCCAGGTTGGCGCGAAAGAGGAACGAAGCGTACTTGGGTACGCGAGCGACGAATGAACGCCAAGATGGGGTGGCTCGTAAAGCCGAGCGGGTTAGTTGAGCCTAAGGGCCTTCTGGATGGGCAGGTAGAGGGCACCGACCAGGATGGCGTTAAAGACGGCGGTCATGGCGACGACAGGCAGCATGGCGGCGGCGAGCTCGCCCACCACGCCGAGCATAGCCATCTTGATGACCATGAAGATAACGCCCGAGACAAAGGTGGTCACGAAGGTGGCGACAATAGCGACAGCGGGCTTAACCTGGCCCTTCTTGCCGGCGGCGTTGACGATGGCGGCCATGAGCATGGCGGCGATGCCCTCGGCGGCAAAATCGATGAACGGCGAGGTGGTGGTGATCTGGATCACGGCGGCCGAGATAAGGCCGATCACGAGCGCCTGGCCAATGTTGGGGCGCACAACCAGGATAGTGAGGCAGAAGGCCGAGATGATGAACTCGGGGCTGATCATGCCGCCCGAGATGCCCGAGATGGCCTTACCGACGGTGAAGTTGAGGATGAAGCCGGCGGCAAGCAGGATGGCGAGCAGGACGAGGGCGCGGACGTCAAGTTTGCCGCGGTCGGCGGCCTGGACGGTGCGGGGCTGGGTGGCGGTGGTGTTCTGAGACATGGTAAAGATCCTTTCGGAAGGGGAGTGCAAGAGAAAAGCGGAGGCGCGTGATGCGAATGCGATCGGGCTCGAGATAGAAAAAGGCCCCCGGTCGAAACCGGAGGCCTTCCAATCACCTAGAGCGCAAAAACAGGCGTGAGGGACTCACTGTCGACCAATCGTATTCGCATCACGCCACCACCAGTTGTTGAGAGACTTCATCGTGTTCTTCATGTTGGTGGCTCCTTTCGTGATGCCGTGGCGCGGTCGCACCTAGTTGCTGTTGCGCTGCACTATAACACAGCAAAGTGTGTGCGGGGAAATCTTTTTTGAAAAGATTTCAGCGATGTTTCCCGCCGGTCAAAAGGACGGGCTGAGTGGGCGAGGCTGCCATTGCTGCCTTGCCCACTCGACAAGGACATGAGGGCCTTAGGCCTTCTTGCGACGATAGATCACGTAGGCGCAGACACCGATGATGACGACGGCGCCAACGGCCATGGCGGCCATGTTGTTGTCCTCGGACTTCTCCTCGGTGGCCTCTTCCTCTTCGGCCTCGGGCTCGGCCACGTCCTCATCGGAAAGGGCCTCGTCGGCGTAGGTGATGGACTTGACCAGGCAGTCGTTGTCGGCATCGTAGTCACTCGGGACGAACTCCTCGGAGAAGTCGCCCTCCTGGAGATAGTCGCGCATCTCCTCGAGCATGGCCTTGCACTTAACATAAGTGTTCTTGGTTGCAGCCTTGCCGGCCTTGTTGGCCAGGGCGGTGCGGGCCTCGGTGCCTTCTTCGGCCTGCATGGCCTCGTCGACGGTCAGGTTCTGCTCGATGAGCTCCTTCTGCAGAGCGTCGAGATAGGCGCGGACGCCGGTGGCGCAGTGGTCGCGGTTTTCATAGGCGAGCGTGTTGATGTCCATGAGGACGTAGTTGATGGAGTTCTTGGGCTCCTCGTTGTTCACGACGTCTTCCTCTTCGCAGTGATCGAAGGAGACATCTTGATCGCTGAAGTAGGGGCTGACCTCGGTGAGCAGTGCGGAGTAGAGGGGGATGGCGACGGAGAACTCGGCGTTGGAGAGCATCTCCCATTGAATGGTCGCGATCTCGGGGTCCATGCCCTGACGGATCTGGAAAGTGTGAATCTCGGTGTTGCGGTTAGAGCCGATGGCATAGGCGCCGTCGGTGTTGGCGTTGAGGCCGGCGACGTTCTCGCCGCGAGCGGCGAAGGAACGGATCATCTCAAAGGTGTTCCAGTCGGACTTGCCGGGCGTAAAGAACAGCGGCTGCAACTCGTGGACCAGGGCGCCAGTCGTGGCACGAGCGTCTTCGCGCTCGTCCTTGACGATCTCGTAGTCGGTGCCCTCGGCAAGCGGAGCCATGAAGTAATCGCGGCCCTGGACATAGCGCGACCACTGGTGCATGCCGGCCTCGCCAATCTCCTCGCCGTAGGTCTTGGCGACGTCGAACTTGCCGTCGGTGTACTCGGCAAAGCCCTTCTCCTTAGGCATAGACTCGATGCCCTCGGAGTGGAGGCAGTTCTCGGTGTCGTCGAGGTCGACGTCATAGGTGAGGTTGCCGATGTTGGGGTTGAGCGAGGCGATATCGTCAGTGAGCCTCATGGCGATCCACTGATGGCCGGAAAGCGCTGCAAACAACCAGGTCTCGTTGTTGTCGGCAATGATGATCTGGTCGTTGGAGCAGACGCCCTGCTCGTCAATCAGACTGCCGATGAGCTCGACGCCCTCGCGGGCCGTGGCACTCTCGCCCAGGATGACGCTGGCATAGCTGTACTCGCCAATGCCAGTTTCCTCGGTGATGGGATCAGCCTCTTCGGCCTTCTCGTTATAGGAGGTGCTCAACGTGGCAGAGCAGGAGACGCCCTTCTCGTTGATGCCGGCCTCGGAATAGGCGTCGTAGCGATCTTCCCACTGCGAGGGGTTGTCGCGAACGAAGGTGTAGCGGTAGGTTGCGCCCATGGACTTGTACTCAAAACCGGACTCGACCGAGGTGTACTCGTTACCGTCCTTGTGTGCGGGCTCAATGCCAAAGTGCTTGACATAGCGCGGACCGAAGTCCTCGGAACGGCCGTAGTACGTGTTGCCGTCTGCCGTGAGCTTGCTGCCCATGTAGATCTGGGTGCAGGCGAGTGCCGAAGTCGGCATGGCCATGATGGCAGCTGCTCCAAACGCAAGGCCGCAGCCGAGCTTTTTGAGCGTGTTGACAGGATGAGTAAACCTCATAATCCCTCCCAACCGTTGAAACCCCGCGGAACCGTGCAGGATTTCAGCTAATAAATACATCTATTAGCCTATCGGAAGTCTAAAGGGTATTCATTAGATTCGATGAAATACTCGATGAGCGTCCTAAAATATGCGATGAGCGGATAAGAATACTCATTATGTAGCTTTAGTTAAATAAAGGCACCCTGCAATTACTGTAGCTGGATAAAGCGCCTTGCACGGGTCGCAAAGAAAAATCCCCCGCTGTTTGGCAAATGCATAAACAGCGGGGGAGACGATAATTGGATGAATATCATACCAATGCGGAATTATTTCTTCCGGCGGTGGATCACGTTGATCGCATAGCCGACGAGCATGGCCAGAACAATGACGATAAAGCCGAGTAGGGGATTGTCGTTCATGGGGTCCTCCTATTTACCAAGCGGTGAGAATTCGTCGACGATGAGGTCGAGACATTGCGGAAGCGCGCGGGCGCCAAAGACGCCGGAGTTGCTGGAGATAATCTCGCCATCGAACTGCATGCCCAGCGACGGTGTACAGGTAATCTTGGCTTCCTTGGTCTGGATGATCTTGAACTGCGGGCGACCGAGCACCTTGCCGGCGGGGTCGAGCGCAGCGGTGATCACGGTGGGCAGCAACTGCACGGTTTTTACGGGCTCGATGACCGCGATGTCGACCATGCCGTCGTTCATGCGGCAGTCTGGGAACAGGTTGATGTCGTTTTGGATGACCGAGGTGTTGCCTGCCATGCAGCAGATGCCGTCGAGCTCCTCGACAATGCCGTCATGCTCAATCGTAAAGTGCGCCACTGTGGGATTGGGCGTGGCAAGCGCCGACAGGAAGTAGGCGATCTCGCCGATGTCGTTTTTGGTGGGGGCGGCCTTCATCATGATCTCGGCGTCGAAGCCCGAGCCGGCGATGATGATAAAACCATGGCGCTTTTCGTTGCCGTCCTCGTCGAGCCAAAAGAGCTCACCCATGTCGACCTTGACCGTGCGGCCGGCGCGGCAGGCCTTGGCGAGTGCCGCCGCCTCGGGGGCATTGCCGATGTTGTTGAAGAACAGGCATGCCGTGCCAGAGGGAAAGACGAGTGTGGGGACGCCGCATCCGCGCATCTGGTCGAGCACATTGGAGACGGTGCCGTCGCCGCCCGAGACCACCACGCGGTCGAACTCGCGCACGTCCGCCACGGCGTCCTCGGGCTCCATGCCATCGCCGATAAAGCGCATCACGACCTCGTCGCCGCCCTGCGCGAGGGCGTGCGTGAATGCGAAGATTTCATCTGAGCTGGGGCCCGATGCCGGGTTGTGGATGATAAGGCAGCGCATACTTACGTTCCCGTTCTGTGACTAACCGAGTATAGTTGTAAGGCAATGCCGATATCCTACCCGTGTTTTTCGGGCCTAACCTTATTCGATGGGTTGATATGTACATTTCCACACATCAGGCTCTACTCGACTTTTGCCAGCGCGCCCGCGAGTTCGACGCGATTGCCGTCGATACCGAGTTTTTGCGCGAGCGCACGTTCCATCCGCGTCTGTGCCTGGTTCAGATTGCCACCCCTGCCGAGAGCGTCGCGGTCGACCCCCTGGTGATCGACGACCTGTCGCCGCTCGCCGAGCTTATGGCCGATGAGAGCGTAACCAAAGTGTTCCACGCCTGCTCGCAGGATATGGAGGTCATGCTCCATACTGTGGGCGTGCTGCCGCGTCCTATTTTTGATACGCAGGTGGCCGCCGCCTTTTTGGGCGAGCGCCAGCAGATTTCCTACGGCGCGCTCGTGCAGACGTTTTGCGGCGTATCGCTGCCCAAGACCGAGTCACTGACCGACTGGTCGCGCCGTCCGCTGACCGACAAGCAGATTGAGTACGCGATCGATGACGTCAAGTACTTAATCGTGGCCTATACCGAGATGATGAGCCGTCTGCGTGAGCTGGGCCGCGTGGACTGGGTGCTCGACGAGCTACGCCCGCTGGCCGACGAGTCGCACTATCGCGCCGACCGTCACGAAGCATTCCGTAAGGTCAAGCGCATCAACTCCTGCAGCCGCCATCAGCTGGGTATTGCGCGCGAGCTTGCCGCCTGGCGCGAGGACCGTGCCGAGCGCCGCAACATCCCGCGCAAGTGGGTCATGTCCGACGATACGCTGCTTGCGCTCGTCAAGCGCAATCCCGTGCGTGTCGAGGAGTTCCGCAGTATCCGCGGTACCGACCAGCTGGGGGAGCGCGACGTGGACGGCGCGCTCATGGCCATCAAACGCGGCGCGAGCTGCCCACACGATCGTCTGCCGCTCATGGTGCGCGGGCATCGCCAGATCTCGCCGGAGCTGGAGAGCGTGACCGATCTTATGTATGCGCTCATCCGCTTGGTTGCCGAGCGCTCGGGCGTGGCAACCTCAGTCATTGCCTCGCGCGATGACCTTGCCGACTATATTGAGCACCCCGAGCAGAGCCCCCTGCGCGAAGGCTGGCGCTTTGAGCTCGTGGGCTCGCGCCTGGACGATTTGCTTTCGGGCAACATGGGGTTGACGGTGAAGGACGGCAAAATCGAGCTGCTATAGTTACGCGGTTTTGCCAGGCGCTGCAAACGTTCTAGAGCGGTAATGCCGAAACATCGATGCTGACTTGCTGGTCAGCTGAATGGGTAGAATGCCTCCAACGTGTAACTCGATTCGGAGGAATTCGCATGCCTTATTACTATGGATACGGCTTTGGCATCGACCCGCTGTACCTGCTGGTTGTTCTTATTTGTACGGTGCTCGGTCTTGCCGCGCAGAGCTATATCAACTCGACGTACAAGACGTGGTCCAAGGTTCGTTCGGACGGCGACACAGGCGCCGCGGTCGCTCGCCGCATGCTCGATGCCAACGGTTGCAACGCCGTGGGCATCAAGGGCGTTGCCGGCGAGCTCACCGACCACTACAACCCGCAGGATAACAACCTGTATCTCTCGGACGCTAACCGTTCGGGTGGCTCGGTCGCAAGCGTTGCCGTTGCCTGCCATGAGGCGGGCCATGCCGCCCAGCGTCAAAGCGGTTACGCCATGATGAAGGTGCGCAGCGCCCTCGTGCCCGTCGTCAACTTTACTCAGAATACCTGGACGATCGTGCTGCTCATGGGCCTGTTCATGAACATCGCGGGACTCACGACCCTCGCGCTGATCTTCTTCTCGTTTAGCGTGCTGTTCCAGCTGGTTACGCTGCCGGTCGAGATCGATGCCAGCCGCCGCGCTGTGGCGTATATCGAGCAGTCGTGTATGAGCTCCAAGCAGGTCAACGGTGCCAAGAAGGTACTGACGGCAGCTGCGCTCACCTACGTGGCAGCGGCACTGACCTCGATTATTCAGCTGCTCTACCTTATGGCTCGTTACAACAGAAACTCCAACCGATAAGAGCTTGGACTGACAGGCGCCGCGGGGATTTGTGTCCCCGCGGCGCTGTACTATGTGTGGGACTTGAATTTGCACAGGGCTGGAGCCCGTGTGCACAATGACGAAAGGAGGCTGCGTGGCAGGCTGGAATCTAACCGGCAATAGCGTTTCTGCCGAGTTCGACGGCTCGGACGAGCAGGAGCGCAAAGAGCTCAGCGTGAGCCAGGCGGTGGAGATCGCCGCTGGCGCGCTCGATGCGATTCCGCAGCTGAGCGTCCTGGGCGAGGTCACCGGCTTTCGTGGCCCCAATGCCCGAAGCGGCCACTGCTACTTCCAGATCAAGGACGACTCGGCTGCCGTCGATTGCATCATCTGGAAGGGTGCCTATCTTAAGCGCACCTTCGACTTGCGCGACGGTATGCAGGTGAGCTTTAAGGGCAGCTTCAATCTCTATAAGCCCACGGGCCGCATGAGCTTTGTCGCTCGTTCATTCTCGCTGGCAGGGGAGGGCCTGCTGCGTCAACAGGTGGCGCAGTTGGCCGAGAAGCTGCGCCGCGAGGGCCTGATGGACGAGGCGCGCAAACGTCGCATTCCGGTGTTTTGTTCACGCGTGGCGGTCGTCACCTCGCTTTCGGGCGCCGTGATCGACGACGTCAAGCGTACGCTGCGCCGTCGCAACCCACTTGTCGAGCTCGTTTGCGTGGGTGCCAAGGTCCAGGGCGAGGGAGCGCCGGCGGAGCTTATTGAAGGCTTGCGCCGCGCCGCTGCCATTACGCCGTCACCCGATTGCATTTTGCTCGTGCGTGGCGGCGGTTCCTTCGAGGACCTCATGACCTTTAACGACGAAGACCTTGCCCGTGCGGTAGCGGCTTGCCCCGTGCCTGTGGTGACAGGTATTGGCCATGAGCCCGATACTTCAATCTGCGACATGGTGAGTGACCGTCGCGCTTCCACGCCAACGGCGGCGGCAGAATCCGTGGCACCGGCTATGACAGAGCTGGCGGATGTGCTCGAGACGCGCCATCAGCGCCTAGGTGCTGCGATGGCTTCGATGATCGGGTCGGATCAGGTCGATCTGGAGATGCTCGACCAGCGCGGTCGGCGTGCCTGGAGTACTTATATGGCGCGCTTGGGTGATGCGCTCGATGCGGCCGCGTGCCGTCCGTGCCTCAACGATCCAACATTTATGGTCGAGCGTCGCGAGTCGGAGCTTGCCCTGACCGCTGACCGCCTGTCGGGCGCCATTGCGCGCTCGGTCGGTGCCTTCCGTTCGAGCTTCGAGCGTCTGCCCGAGCGCTTGGTCGCAAGCACCTCGGGGCTCGATGGCAAGCGCCATTCACTCACGCTCGCGAGCTCCCGCCTGGAGCATCAGGGGCGCACGATGTTGAGCAAGCCTGCGTCTGACTTAGGCCGTGCAGCGGCCTCGCTCGACGCCCTGTCGCCGCTCAAGGTGCTCGCCCGCGGTTACTCCATCGCGTACAGCGATGACGGCGTGGCTACGAGCGCCAAGACGTTTAAGCCTGGTGACGCTATCCGCGTGCGCATGGCGGACGGCAACGTGGCGGCAACCGTCGATACGGTCGAGTAGACCGCGTTTCACAGTGATAGACCTTTAGGAAAGGAAACAGATATGGCAGAGAAGACCCCGGTCGAGCAGCTTACGTACAAGCAGGCCTCGCAGGAGCTGGAGCTCATTATCCGCAGCCTGGAGTCGGGCGACATGGAGCTCGAGGAGTCGCTCGAGAGCTACACCCGCGGCGTTGAGCTTCTCAAGAGCCTGCGTACCCGCCTGGCCGATGCCGAGCAGAAGGTCTCGGTGCTTCTTAAGGATGTCGACGGCAACGACGTGCTCGCCGACGGCGAAGCCGCCAACACCGACGATAACCTCTCGTTCTAACCATCCCACAGCCCACTTTGGGGTAGTCTTTTTGGGACGGGGCTTTTTTGACTACCTCTTGCCGGCTGCCTCGCCGAGCGTCAGACGCTGGCGAAAAGTGGTCAAAAAAGCCCCGTCCCAAAAAGACTACCCTGGCTAGTTAGAAAGGAACCAGCTATGTGTGATTGCATCTTCTGCAAAATCGCCAACCACGAGATCCCCTCGACCGCTGTCTATGAGGACGACCAGGTCATCGCGTTCGACGACCTTAACCCCCAGGCGCCGGTCCACACGCTCGTGATCCCCAAGAAGCACTACAGCGACATCGCCGACAACGTGCCTGCCGAGACCATGGGCGCCATGGCTCACGCCATCCAGGAGGTCGCCAAGGCCAAGGGCCTGGAGGACGGTTTCCGCGTCATCTCCAACAAGGGCGTCAACGCCGGCCAGACCGTTATGCACTTCCACATGCACGTCCTCGGCGGCAAGAACCTGGGCGAGAACCTCATCTGAGGGCGCCTGTGCCGCGCAATGAAGCGGAAGCTACGGCATCGATAACTTATATATCAACGCAATAAACCCGAGCGCGAGGGCGTTTGGGTTTATTATTGAAGCGTATGTAACCTGGCGGCGCCACACCGCCTGTTAGTAGGGAGACACATGAACGTTCTGGTCGTCAACGCAGGATCTTCGACCCTTAAGTATCAAGTTATCGATACCAAGTCCCACAAGGTGTCCGCAAAGGGCTCCTGCGAGCGCGTCTGCTTTACCGGCGGTACCTTCACCCACGCTGCCAACGGCTCCAAGAAGGTGACCGAGAACATCGAGTTCCCCGACCACAAGGTCGCCATCGAGGTCGTCCTGAAGGACCTCGAGGCCAACGGCGTCAAGATCGAGGGCATCGGCCACCGTATCGTTCAGGGCGGTTGGTACTTTGGCGATTCCTCCCTCGTCGACGAGGACGTTCTCGCCAAGATCCGCGAGGTCGCCCCGCTCGCCCCGCTGCACAACAACCCCGAGGCCAACGTTATCGAGTTCTGCCTGGAGCAGTATCCCGACCTGCCCAACGTCACGGTCTACGACACCGCTTTCCACTTCAACATGCCCGAGGTCGCCAAGACCTACGCCCTGCCCAAGGACGTCTGCGACAAACTGCACATCCGTAAGTACGGCGCCCACGGCACCAGCTACCGCTACATCTCCAAGAAGGTTGCCGAGATGACCAACGGCGAGGCCCGCAAGGTTGTCGTGTGCCACATCGGCTCCGGCGCTTCCCTGTGCGCTATCGAGGACGGCAAGTGCATGGACACCACCATGGGCCTTACCCCGCTCGACGGCGTCATGATGGGCACCCGCTGCGGTTCCATCGACCCGGCTACCGTGTGCTACCTGCAGCGCGAGGGTGGCTACACCTTCGACGAGGTCGACGAGATGATGAACAAGAAGTCCGGCCTCATGGCTGTGACCGGTGGCAAGACCAACGACTGCCGCAACGTCGAGGAGCTCGCCGCTGCTGGCGATCCTGAGGCTCAGCTCGCCTTCGATATGTTCGTCTACAAGATTGCCGCCAAGGCCGCCGAGATGGCAACGTCCATGTGCGGCATGGACACGCTCGTCTTTACCGCCGGCATCGGCGAGCACGCTCCGGCCGTCCGCGCCGGTGTGGCCGACCGTCTGGCCTTTATGGGTGTCAAGATGGACCATGCCCGCAACGCCCTGCGTGGCGACGGCGCTTGGTGCCTGTCCGCCAAGGATTCCAAGGTCAAGATCTTCGTCATCCCCACGGACGAGGAGTTCATGATCGCTTCCGACGTCGAGCGCATCGTCAGCGGTAAGTAATTGATGCAAGGGGAGGGGACTGGATGGCCTTGTGCCGTTCAGCCCCCTTTTATGCTCTTTGGGCGAAGAGTTTAATAGATATTTATTGAATTCTGATAACTTCTTATTAAGGTTACGGCCGCCTTATAGGTTTGCCGACCGTACTGTAATCACGAAGGAGTCTCATGAACGTACTTGTTGTCAACGCCGGCAGCTCGAGCCTTAAATATCAGCTTTTGGATACCGATACCCGCGAGGTTTTCGCCAAGGGCAACTGCGAGCGTATCGGCTCGGAGATGGGCATCTTTGGCCACTCCGAGAACGGTGGCGCCAAGCAGACCGAGGAGATTCCTTTTCCCGATCATCGCTGCGCCATTGCGCGCGTGCTCGAGGAGCTCGAGAAGACTGACTTTACGATCGATGGCATCGGCCACCGTATCGTTCAGGGTGGCTGGCACTTCGATGATTCCGCGGTCGTCGACGATGAGGTCATGGCTAAGATC
The DNA here is from genome assembly GCA_934654775.1 of uncultured Collinsella sp. Classification (GTDB taxonomy): domain Bacteria; phylum Actinomycetota; class Coriobacteriia; order Coriobacteriales; family Coriobacteriaceae; genus Collinsella. Next base: position 2,722 of record CAKUGR010000011.1, on the reverse strand, counting down.
CTTGAGGTGGCCCCGCTCGCCCCGCTGCACAATTACGGCGAGGCCGCGGCAATCGAATATTGCCGCGAGAAGTATCCGGAGCTGCCTAACGTGGCCGTCTTCGACACCTCGTTCCACATGACCATGCCCGAGGTCGCCTACACCTATGCCCTGCCCAAGGACGTGTGCGACAAGTACCACGTGCGCAAGTACGGCGCCCACGGTACGAGCCACCGCTACGAGTGGATGATGGCCAAAGAGATCCTGGGCTCGCGCTGCCACCGCCTGCTCTCGTGCCATTTGGGCAACGGCGCCTCGCTTGCCGCCATCGAGGACGGCGTCTGCCGTGATACCACGATGGGCCTCACGCCGCTTGACGGTCTGATGATGGGTACCCGCTGCGGCTCCATCGACCCGGCTACCGTGTGCTACCTGCAGCGCGAGGGTGGCTACAGCTACCAGGAAGTCGATGACATGATGAACAAGCAGTCCGGTCTGCTTGCCATCTCGGGTATCTCCAACGATGCCCGAGACATTCGTACGCGCGCCTCTGAGGGTGACGAGCGCTGCCTGCTCGCCTTCGATATGTTTGCATACAAGGCCATGCAGCAGGCCGGTTCCATGATCGCTTCTATGGCGGGCGTGGATACCATCACCTTTACCGCCGGCATCGGCGAGAATGACTGGTCGATCCGCAAGGCCTTCTGCGACTGCTTTGAGTGGCTGGGCGTGCGCATCGACAACAACAAGAACCGCGAGGCCGTGGGCAACGGCCCGCAGGTCATCAGTGCCGCCGGCTCCGCCGTCACGGTCATGGTCATCCCCACCGACGAGGAATACATGATCGCCCACGACGTCGAGCGTCTAACCGGTAACAACTAACGCATTCGTCTGCAATTGAGAGAAAGGCCTCCAGAGCAACAGTTCCGGAGGCCTTTTTGCTACCGGGCGGAAACTCCATCCCATTCCGAGTCCGAATTCCGGGACACACTTTCCGGTTGAGGCATGTTGCGGAAAGTGCAACCCAAAATAAAGCAAAATTCCGTCCCACAGTTTCCCAAACAGACCCCAAGCGGAAACCGCATCCCAGAATCCGCCTCCAAACCCGGGACACACTTTTCGGTTGAACACGCCCCGACTCGCGCTACGTATTCGGGATTCAGGGTAATCATTGCCCGCGACGCATGCCTATTTGGCTGTAGTGTTAATCATCCAGATTCTCAGTGAAACCGTCTGGTGAACTGCGGTTTGTTTATTTGAATGGATGCTTAAAGAGTTTTTAAATGCCTCTCCATTGTGCTGCCGCCTACCGATTATGGATGGACAGGTCACTAGCGATTGTTAGAAGATGAATTTGGTTTATTTGATTTAAGGGGAGGAAGAGTCGAATGAATCGAAAGCTGTTTAGGATATTAATTTCATTTGCGTTGAGTTTGGTGTGCATTGGTTGTATTGCTGGCTGTTCAACTGGTGCGGGGTCAGCTGGCTCAAATAGCGACGAGATGATAAAGCAGACGGTGGCATGTGGCTCAGATGACTCCGTGTCTGCTTCGATTGAGGTTCCAAAAACCTGGGAGTCTGAAGACGATGGGGACGGGTTGCTTTCAATTACGCCTGATGATTTTGATGGCCTTGTAATGCTTGGTTTGGATATATATCCACTTTCAGATTTTGGAAATGATCAGGAGTTACTTGATTACTGGGCCGAGAATCTGGATGGTATTTCGTCTGATTGGACTTTAATCAGCTCAAAGTCTGATCCTGTTCCAACATATTTAACTAATGTTGATATGAGTGGAAAAAAGGAACCGCAGGGATACCTTGTCGTTTCAATTACGGGAGACTCGTCGGTTGGCGTTGAGCTGATTGCGGCTAAGGACGATTGGAGCAAAGCTAAGCCTATTCTTTCGAGCGTTGCGAAATCGTTTGAGGTTGATAGAAAAGATGCCCCTAAATACGGTGGCTCCTCTAGCTCAAAATCTGACAACATGGATGCCAAATCAGACCTTGGGTCTAACGAGGCGTCTCCAGTGGTCAGCTATTCTGCGGGATCGTACCGTGTGGGGAAAGATATTCCGTCTGGCGAGTACAAGATAACCTGCTCATCAAGATACGGCTATTACTGCGTTTATCCCGATTCATCAAAGGGCGACATTCTTTCAAACGGCAATTTCAATACATGCGCATATGTTACGGTTTCCGATGGTCAACTGCTTGAAGTTACGGGGGCTTCATTTGTTGCAATTGCGGATGCAAAACCAACTTCGATATTGAGCGGAGAGGGCATATATAAAGTTGGACTCGATATTCAGCCGGGTGAGTATAACATTACGGCGCAATCGGGAAGTGGCTACTATGCGGTCTTGGGCACGGTGGATGCAAATGACTCCTTCAATATTATCAATAACGATAATTTCGAAGGGAATAGTTTCGTCACTGTATCCGATGGGCAATACCTTGAGATATCTAGGGCAACCATTGAGATTTCATAGGATTTTAAGTCTCTAATTCCTTAGGACCTCTCCGTTATGGAGCCACTGCTTTTGAATGGGTCGTTTGCCAAGGTTTGTCTTGGGGTGGATTGGAGTTTCCGGTCCGTCCTTTTCATGCCGATGGTTAGATATCACCTTAATTGATAGAACATAGCAGTAGAAGGCCGCACAGGGTAACCCCTGAAAACAATCCGCAGACCAGAAACGCCCCCGTTCGTAGCTCCGAAGGAGCAGAACGGGGGCGTTTCATT
>CAKUGR010000010.1 GCA_934654775.1 uncultured Collinsella sp. | reverse complement strand
CGGGAAACGAAAAAGCCCGGTTTTAAACCGGGCTCGAATGAACATGCCTATTGACAATGGCTTTCTCATATTAGAAAGGCCACCGTCGCTAAGACGATGACCTAACTTTCTAACGCAACGGCTCTGCCCAGCTCTCTACAACTTGGGCTGCCGTCGGCACCATTCTACCCGCTTGACATTGCTGTTGTCGATGCGCCGTATCAAGAATCCACGGCAGCGTTCGCGGTTGCAAAACAGCCCAACAAATAGCGGCTATTAGTCAGTTCGGCTGTCCAAAAGGCCTAATAGTTGCTAATAGTGGCTAGTTGGCAACGGATTTGGGCTATTAGTTCTAACAGTGCCTATACTATGACCCCGCAAACGGGACACGGTTTTCTGTCCGCACGAGGTTTTAAAGTTTTAGCTGGAACAATCCGGCAGATTGGAGCACAGAACATGAGGTCCGAACGCCTCATGTCGCTCAAAATACGTCTCCTCAACTGCGCAAAGGAGAACGGTTTTTAGCGACAAGGAGACAATGGAATGATCTGGTTCACCAGCGACACCCACTTCGGGCACGAGAACGTGCTGAAGTTCACCGACCGCCCGTGGGAGACAATTTGGCAGATGAACGGCGCCATCGTCGACAACATCAACGGCAGGGTTGCCGTGGACGACGAGCTCTACATCCTGGGGGATTTCTCATTCAAGATGACCGCCCAGGACGCCTGCGGGCTGCGCAAGCGGATCGCCTGCAGGCGCATCCACCTCGTCCCGGGAAACCACGACAAGGACTGGACCCAGCCGGCGGTCGCGGGCGCCTTCACCGTGGAGCCGCCGATCTGCGTGCTCAAGATCGACGGGCAGAAGATCGTCCTGAGCCATTACCCCATGGCCGACTGGCAGGGCATGAGCCATGGATCGTGGCACCTCCACGGGCACATCCACAGCAGCGGCGGCGCGTACAACGAGTTCAACCGCAAGCAGGGCCTTCTGCGCTACGACGTCGGTTGCGATGCCAACGGGCACTCCCCGGTGAGCCTCGACGAGCTGAGGGAATGGTTCGCCGGAGTCGGCGAGCCGTGCGGCCGGGTGAAATGGCCCTGGTGGGTCAACGAGACCGGCGACAGGCAGGTCGAGCGCGAGCTGGCGGCGTACAAGAGGGAAGAGGTGATTCGATGACGGTCTATGTGACGGGCGACATCCACAGTGGGCTCGACATGCAAAAGCTCCGCGACTGGGAGCTTGGCGACAGTCTTACCAGCGACGACTATCTCATCGTTGCCGGCGACTTTGGCTTTCCGTGGGACTTTTCTGCCGAGGAATGCGCCGACATCGCCTGGCTGGAGTCGCGCCCCTACACGGTACTGTTCGTCGACGGCAACCACGAGCGCTTCGATCACTGGGAGGAGCGCCCCATGGAGCCGTGGCACGGTGGGCTGACGCAGCGCCTGTCGGACACCTCCCCCATACGGCGCCTGACGCGCGGCGAGGTTTTTGAGCTCGACGGCTCGACGATCTTTACCATGGGCGGCGCCACGAGCGTGGACAGGGAATACCGCGTGCCGTATTCCAGCTGGTGGCCTCAGGAGCTCCCGGACGAGCGCGATTTCGATACCGCGCGGGCGAGGCTCGACGAGGTCGGCTGGAAGGTCGACTGCGTCATCACCCATACCTGCTCGACGCGCATGCTCTCGCCGACGCTCTACCCGGACCCAGGCTGGGAACGCCCCAATGTGGACCGGCTGACCGGATTTCTCGACGAGCTCGAGGATCGCCTGGACTACAAGCGCTGGTATTACGGACATTTTCACCGAGACGGCAATCCGGACGAACGGCACACGGTACTGTATGACCGGATCGTGAGACTCGGGGACAAACTCCTGCCGTGGGGTGCGTACTGATGGCTGTCTATGTGACGGGAGACGTGCACGGCAGGGCCGAGTACGGGGCCAGCAGGTTCGCCTTCAGGTCTTGGCCGCTGGGCCGGACCCTGACGCGCGATGACGCAGTGATCGTGGCCGGCGACTTCGGCTTTGTCTGGGATGGATCCAACGCCGAGAAATACTGGCTCGACTGGTTCGAGTCGAAGCCCTGGACCACATGCTTCGTGGACGGCAACCATGAGAATCACCACGCCCTGGCTGGGCTGCCGGTGCGGGAGTGGAACGGCGGGCTCGTCCATGAGGCGCGACCGCACGTGCTGCACCTGATGCGCGGAGAGGTGTTCGACATCGACGGGCTCACGGTCCTTGCCATGGGCGGCGCCGCGAGCAACGACAGGCAGTATCGCAGGGAGGGGAGGAGCTGGTGGCCTAAGGAGATGCCGAGCGAGAAAGAGACGGAACACTGCCGTTCCTCGCTCAATCGCGTGGGCTGGAAGGTTGACTACGTTGTGACTCACGAGGCTCCTGCCGCCCTTGCTGAGGGGCTGTGTCGCGAGCGCGGACGCGAGTATCGGGGCGACCGGCTTCAGCGATTCCTTGGCGAGCTCGACGGCCGGCTCGGCTACCGAGCCTGGTTCTTCGGTCACTACCACGGCGACGAATGGCGCGACGACAGGCACCGCCTTATCTACCGAGACATCGTGCCGATCGAAAATGCTGCGCCCGACTCTAGAAACCCTCTAGAAATGCTCTAGAGGGTTTCTAGAAATTAGACGCCATATGGACTATTCCAATTCAAAAGTCTGGTCGAGGGAGTTCGACCCGGCACCCATCCCGTCGACTTTCACTTCGATGGGAGACATGTCGTTGAGGTCAAAAATCGACACACCGTCGCATTCGCCTCCCGGCGCAAGCCCTTGCGAAGAGAAGTGGTCTTCCTGCAAATCGGCGGCAAACCCGCGAGATAGCATCTGCTTATTTTGATAAGCCGTGATGTAGCTACCAACAGCGCATGAATCTGTCGATCGGTTGTTAATGGCGTGCCAGCGAACAACGGCAACCTTCCCGCCATCGCCAGCCGAGGAATCATGCACCTCGACGCCGGTGACTGAATACTCCATCTTGCCGTAAACCCCGTCTTCCTGCGCGTTATCAGAATCGGCGACCTGAACTGCCGTCTGGCGATCGTCTGCCTGGCTGCACCCAGAGGTCATAACTAGGGCGGCTGCCAGAACACCCGCAGCCCCAAAGTTCCGAGCTAGGTTGATTGCCTTTTTAACAGAGAGATGTTCCATCGACTACTCCAAACTTAATTGTTTTTGAATGCCATCAGCCAAACAGCCAAGCCCCAATGAGCATGACCACTGAAACTGCTGCAAGCGAAGCCCAGACGGCATTTTGACGGGTGATGACACCGCTGATGGCGAACGCATTTGCGCCGGCACCATCAATGACAGTCCAGACGAGTGCCGTGACCAAAAAGACGACTAGCCCTGCCGTTATCAACTCACGGCGAGACGGCCTTAGCTTGTCGGACATATCTACTCGCCCCTCGCCTGGGTCATGACCTCGACCTTGGCCTCGGCCACGGCCGCCCGCTGCTCGGAGGCGGCGAGGCGGTCCTTGAGGGCGGCGACCTCGGCCATCAGGTCACGCTGGGCGAGGAGGGAGACGTTGAGATCGGCCTGAGCCTTGGCCGCGGCGTCGACCGCGCCCCTCATGCTTTCAATTCGATCGTCTTTTGCGGCTGATTCTGCCAAGAGCTGATTGTTCTCGGAATCGAGCTTCTTGAGCTGCGAGAGGTAATCGGCGACGGTGGCGTGGAGCTCATCGTTCTCAATCTCCAAGCTCGCAGTATCCAGCTCGAATTTCTCTTTGATGGCGGCGACCTGCTCGACGCAATTAGATTTGATGCTCTGAATCTGTTCCGTTGCACTTTTCTTGGCGGCGTCAGCGTCCTCGCGGGCAGCACGAGCCTCCATCGCGGCAGCTTCGGCAGCGCCCACGATGATGCGCTTGACCCGCTCGACCGCCTCATCGAGGACGGCCGATGCGTCGAGCGCAGCCTTCACACCGGGAGTGGCGTTAGGGTGGTAGCCATCGACCAAGCGGGCGACGGTATCGGCCTGCGAGAGACCAAGGCTCGTGCTGATGTCCTTTATGGCGTCACGGGTCTCCGATGAGACATTCAGACTGGTCATTTTCTTTTCGGACTGGACTTGGTTTTCGGCCATGATGCGGCACTCCAATCAACAACGGGCATGGCTCCGCCATGCCATATGGCTGGGAACAATGCACGGCCGCTGTTGAGTTGTCTTTTTCCTGCGATCGGTGAGTTCTAAAAAGGCGTCTCAAGTCATGCGTTCACGCAGGTTTTCGGTTAGAGAAATACCGCACCCTTATATAGTAACGCCGCCGCACTCGGGCCTATTAGGCAAATCGCGAAACGACAGACGGACTTATTTCCTGACGCCCACCAATCCGCGTTCACGAAGGATGCGGTACAGCGTTGATTTGGAGACGCCAGTCGCAGCGCAAATATCGGGAATAGGAGTCTCTCCTCCAAGATAGAGCCTTACTGCGGCATCGGCTTTGACGCCGGCAGTGCGAGGCCTGCCACCCACGTTGCCGCCGTGGCTCCGTTTGACGGCGATACCCTCGGCCTGGCGTTGCCTGATCAGATCTCGCTCAAGTTCCGCGGTGCAAGCATGGGTGCCAAGCACGAAGCGCCCGAATGCGGTATCTAGATCCACGGGCTGTTTCAGGGACGTGAGCTTCACGCCGAGGTTTCGAAACATAAGGTCATAGTTGAGCAGCTGCCTGGTCGATCTGGTCAAGCGCTCCCAGGATTCGACCACCACCTCGTCGCCCGCCCGCATCTTCTTGAACAGGCGCTTCTGCTGCGTCCGGTCGCCGTCCTGGGCACCCGTGACCTTGTCCTTGTAGATATGGCCATAGGCCACGCCAGCGTTCACCAGAGCCTCGATCTGGCGGTCCAACCTCTGGTCTTTCGTGCTCACGCGAGCATATCCGTAACGTGTCATTTCAGCCTCCTGCCTCGTATTTGATTTTCCCATGGGAATTGACGCGGAGGTTTTGACACTGGGTTTTGGCACTCGACGTTCACGGCATCGAGGGTTCGATTTTCGAGTGCCCAGAGGCATACGTTTTGGGACGAACGGCTAATGGAATATGTTGGGACGGATAATATTCTACTACCAAATAGTAGTAGAATATTATCGTAAAGATTGGAGGCTCATGGTCCGGATACACCAGAGAGTTCACGAGCGGCACCCCGAGCTAGATGACGGTGATGTCGAGGCGGCGTGGGAGAGCTACTGCTTCGCGGCCGTCCGCATACCCGGGGAGTGCGAGATGCGGACGGGCTACGACCCGCAAGGCCGGTACATCGAGATGGTCGGTGTCCTCCTGGCCGACGGCGCGTGGCTCGTCTACCACGCCATGACGCCGCCGAGCAAGAAGACGCTAAGGGAGATCGAGAACGCGAGAAGGAGAGGTTACTGATGGAATATAGGCTTGCAAACGGATCCGTTATCACGGATGAGGACATCGAGCGCGAGTGCGCGGAATACGAATCCGGCTCCTGGGAGGGGAGCCTGGTGAACTTCCGAGTCGGCCGCCCCAGGCTTTCCGAGGTGGAGGCCAACGCCAACCTGTCTTTCAAGTGCCCGAAGACGGGCGCCGACCTCATCGAACGGGCGGCCGCCGCGTGCGGGATGCGGAAGTCGGAGTTTCTGCGCTCGGCCGCGATCGAGAAGGCCGAGAGGATACTCAGGTCGGCATAGCCCCGGCGTGCCTTCCCGGAATCGGCGTTGCCGCAGGGAGTGAGCGCCCTGCGGCAACGTTATGTTAGACATGTCGCTAACATAACGTCGGTTAAGTCGTGCCGCGGGTCGGGGCATCCGCACCACCACAGGTTCAATCGCCCCGTAAATCGAATCCTGTTAAGTCGTCTATCTGCGTGTTTATGAACACACCATTGCCATTCCTTAGGTGAGAATCGTGTCCGCACGGGGCGATATATTAGACAGAACACCCGAGGGAAAAGAATAGCATGAGCGATTTAATGGAAGTCGTACATCGGCTCGAGCGCGAGATGGCAGACCGAGCCTCCGCAGTTGAGTCAGAAGGAGGGGTTATGCCCAAAAAAGCGCCATGGATAACAAAGGATGTTCGCATAGTAGAAGCGATGGGGTGGCTAACCGGCGCTTGCAGCGTCGTGCTGACAGGTTTTGCTATCGCAGCAGTGCCCACCGGAGAGAAGGTCCCCGTCCACTACGGCGTTGACATGCAGCCGAACCGCTGGGGCTCTCCTGTCGAGCTGTTGCTCCTCCCTATTGTCATGCTGGCTTGCATCGCGCTTTCGGCCCTCGTTCTCCATCTGGTCAGTCCAGAGCATTGGAACCAGCCTGCCGGTCTCGAGAGCGACGAGAAGGATGCTTGGTATCTCGCAAGTGCTCGCTCGGTGGCCTGGTTTGAGCTCGAGTGCGGCGTTTTCTCGCTGCTTGCGGCCCTTAACCCGTTGTCCGACGACTGCAAGGCGATGATTGTCGGCACTGTTGTATTCGCGCTATTGCTTACTGCAACGCCCCTTATATTCATTGCAAGGTTTTGCAAGAGCAGAGGTAAGGGCAAGGCTCGGAAACTTTAGCGCCCCAGCGTGTTCCAATCGATAAAGAGCTCGCGACGAAGACTGCGCTGCGCATCAAGCTGGCGTCCGTCTTCTCGCGATACTCCAAGCCGATCTCCTCAAACAACATGCGCTTCACTATCTCGAAGTTCTTCTCATCGGCGATTTGCTGATACGTCAGCAACATGACGTTGAAACCCATTTGCTGCAATGCGGTGGCGCGATCGGAATCCGACATTGCGGCATCGGCCCCACTGTGCACAAGCCTGCCTTGGCACTCGACGACAAGCGGCTTCTTGTCACCCGTCTCCTCAAATAGGAAGTCTGCATAGCAGTTGTAGCGCCCGGCCAAACGCGCTGCCTTGCCCGAAAGGACAATGCGAGCATTGTTGCTAAAGGATCTGAGACCCTCGCTACCGGCGACGCGCGGCGTCGCAAGCAACAAGGACAGCTGAGCCTCAAACGGCGACGCGACAACCCCGGTCACACGCTCGACATCTTTAAGGCTCAGTTCAATCAAGCCATCAAGGCCTTCATGGCCGCCGACGAGGCGGTCCGCAGCCTTAACGACTATGACAGCATCGTTGACACTCAGATCGCCAACGCCATTGATGAGCACCTTCGCGCCATCGACAGGCTCTGCCGTTTCGGCATCGACGGTGGTTTCGGTAAGAAGCATCCGGTTAAGGAGTACTAGCCTTCCGCATGGCCATGGAGGTAAAGTAGAAGAGGGTCGAATCCGAAGCAGTTCCCGGACAATTGGCGTCCGGCCAGACACTTCGGTTTGGCCCTTTCTTCCAGGATTCTGTAACAGCTGATTGAATTGCAACGCGCTAGGGCAGGACAGTTCAAAACTAGCGGGGCGTGTCGCCGCGCGAGTAGTCACCGCGATCGACGACGCGATCGTCCATCTGTCGCGACACGGCGCTACCGCCGTGCGCCTGGCCGGTGGCGCGGACGCGGTCGTCACCGGCATCGGGAACGGAGCCGGCATAGCGGTTGCGAATCTCCCTTGCGTAGCCGCGGCGCGCAAGGAGCTCGTCGCGAACCGCGGGACCTTCGAGTTACTTCACTTCAAACCTTAAGAGCCTTCTCTCCGGCAGATCGGTCATCTTCATCGTATAAGTCCCAGGAAAAGCCTTCTCAAAACGGACGGTCTCGTAACCTTCGAAATAGTCGTTGGTGTTTTGCATCATGAATGGGACGAGCAACTCGTTCTCCGCCCCAACCTGCACGGCAAACGCAGCAGAACCGCTTAGAGCCGGCATTGCCTGCGCCATCAGATCGGTATTGACCATAAAGTCATAGTTTGGCGCAGACTCCGGCACCAAATGCCAAACATACGTCTTGATTCCGCCTTCGACATTGTCCTTATTCCTGACACGCATCTTTACGGCGATAACACACGTGATGTCGGCGTCCTTCAATTTCGTTTTCGTATCCACGACGCCATATTTTGAATAATCATCATGCGCACGCTTGAGATACTCGCGCGGCGTGAGCAGCTCCGCCCCGTCTATGCAAAACGAATACCCGTCAGTCGCCACATCCTTCGACCCCAGAAACGCCCCATCCATCGAGAGCCATTCGCCCTCCGCATAATATTTCTCAGGAATGACCGTCCGGTTCCCGTTAACGACGCTCACCCCCATGCCCGCAAGGCCGGTGGCAGCACAGCCGAAAAGAGCGAGCACCGCCCTTCTTGTCCACAGGGTCTTCTTCATCGCGCTCACGACCTTTCCCGAACTTTCACAACGGCACCGTCGCGCATGCAGTAAACCCGATCGGCCAGCTCCTCGAGCACCTCTCCGTCATGGCTGGACAGAATAACCTCGCGACCCGTTGATGCCGCCATCGCCACAACGCGCTTGAGTATTTCCACGCCCGCTTCGTCGAGGGCATTTGTTGGCTCATCGAGAACAAGTAGCTTCGGCTTTTCCATAATTGCCGCAGCTATCCCCAGACGTTGCTTCATCCCAAGCGAGTATGCTCGGAACTTCTTTTTTTCGTCTGCATCGAGCCCCACGAGCCGCAGGGCAGAGCGAATGTCCTCGGGGGTGGCAACGCCCTTGATCTGAGCGATGAGCTCCAGATTGTCGTAGCCAGACAGATATCCCAAAAAGGAAGGCGCCTCGATTAACATCCCCAGACTCGGCGGGAACGAGATGTCCGCCCCAAGCCTTTGGCCATCGATAGAGATTTCGCCTTCGGTAGGCTTGATCAATCCGCAGACCGCTCGCATAAGCATGGTCTTACCCGAACCGTTTATCCCCTGAAGTCCGACCACGGTCCCAGGGTCAACCTCGATGGACACGTTGCGCAGGACATCGTTTTTGCCCATGCGCTTCGATACGTCCCTAACGATCACGCTCATATCTTGTCCCCCTTTTCTATAAGGTCGGCCCTTCGAAACCACAGTCCACCCAACGATAGGCATAACGACATAAGCCCAATTGATGACAAGACGCTCGAGCCCGCCGCGATTCCCTCTTTGACAATTCCGCCCCAGCGCAACAGCATCAAGGCGTTACCCAATAGCGCCCAATGTCGTGCATATGCCGAGCAGATCAGGTAGCTCATTAAAACCACAAACGAGACTGACGGCCCAAGCACAAACCCAACCGCTGCCTGCGCAAACGCAAGCGCCTCGAAAGCAAATAAGAGACCTATGAAAAACGGCAGCGCATCCGCCTCGGCAGCTTTGAGAAACCACGGCGCCAAATTAGCCAGCTGAAGCGACTCGCCATGAATGACCGCGCTGAACGAGGAGCTCACCACCAAGCTCCAAATCACAACAGAGCAAACCACCACGAGCAGTGAAAATGCCGTTACCGCCGCCACTGAGATAAAACGCGAGGCCCACCAAAGGGTTCTTGCCCGGCATCGAACAAGTGCTTGTAAACCAAGCCCGTGCAACGATTCGGTCGGATAATCGAGTGTTGTATAGAGAATAAGCAGAATGAGGAATAGCCACCCTAGCGGAGGCACAAACATGACCCCGGGCCTAGGCTCAAACGGAGCAGATCCGGCAAACACGAGCGCAAGATTATCCGCAAACCCCAAGGTATCCGTCCTGACCCCATACACAGAAGACAATCCGTAGGCGTACACCAAGTTCGCAACGGTCACTGCCGCAACCGCAATAAAAGTAACGATGTTCTTCTTCAAAACGGTCCTCAGGTCCGCGGCGACCAGCCTAAACAGCATCAGACCACCTCGCGCCTTTTTAAGAATCTCGCGGAAACCAAAGAAAAGACGAACAGCAAGATGATTTCCGCAACCCCCGCTCGGATGTCGGGCCAGTTATTTAGTGATTCCGACCTGATGCTGTTAAGAATGTTGCAGTTAAAGCCGACGCATGAAAGGACGCTAAAAATCCAGTCGTTAACAAAATGCCATGCAACCATAATCAGATATGGAACGACCATCGCCTTGATTCTGCTGCGGAACACAACCGACAGACCGGTCACGGCCATGGATAGAACCCCCAGCGCCACCGCATCGAACAGCGTATAAACCAGCACGTATAACAGAGGCCGGGAATAAAACAGGCCAGAAAAATAGCTATGCAGATAGAGTCCGACGTAAGTCGATTCGTCGACTCGGGGGAGATACGCGGGAAACAGCATGGAGACAATCAGAAAGTTCACGAGTAGCGGAATAGCCGTGACCGCAAACGCAGAGAGGAAAGCAGACAGCATCTTCACGTTCACATATGCATTTCTAGAAACACGCGTGCAGATCTGTGCCTCGTAACCGCTCAAACGCTCGGACAGGCATGACCACGACCCGGCCAACATGGCAAGCAACGGCAGCGCATAGAAAAACACCGACGCTAGCAACGGCGCGTTCGCGCTCACAACGATCCAGTTGCCAAAGCTACTTTCACGCGTTTGGCCGAGGTATGTCTGAGACTGCAGACCAATGCCGTAGCCAAAAGATAACAGCTGCTTGCGCTCGGCCTCGAGTGTCCACCACGCCTCGATGGCAGCTGCCATCGAAATGGCAGTCGCCAAAATAAGAGCCAACGCAAATATAGGATTGCCAAATATCTTGGACAGCTCGTGCCGTATTAGATTTCTATTCAAATGTCATCATCCTCCCATTGGCCGGGCCGAGCAGCAACGCTCGGCCCGGCCCTAATCACAACAAGAAGCTGCGGATTGGCTAGGAGGGAAGTTTGTTAAAATGGCCGAAGCAATCGGGGCTCCACTTTCCATAGACCGTGCCGTATCCGGACTCGGCCCATGCAGTCAGACGAGCATGACTGCGCCCATTCTCACGGACGAGGTTGTATATCTCCCATTTATCCGCATGGTTGGAGCGATACACGCCTTGCGTGCAATTCATGTTGCCCGTTCCTTTAGTGTCATAGGCACCGTCCACGTACAGGCGCAATGGCTTTCCCGAATAGCCTTGAATCCAAATGTAGACTGAGGATGAATCTTCTTTCCGGCGATAGCCAGTTGCGCTCGTGCCAGAACACTGAAAAGCGAAATCTCTATCTTCGTTGTTCTTGCATGTGGCAATTCCGGCATCCGCGCTCTGCGAAATGCTAGAAACCTGGGAAGTGTCAAACTCCTCTTGAGCAAATGATGCGGCAGGTGCACCCATCGACAAGCCCGCAACAATCGCCAAGCCGACTCCGATTCGAGCAATAGCGCTCCTTGGCTTAATCATGGCCTTCTCCAATCAAAAGCGGTTAACAATGCGTCGACGCACGGCAACCTTTGCATGAATGGAGAAAGATGTCTGTAAACACTCGCTATTGAGTTGATAATCCAGGCGTTTACACGTTATCCACCTGCGATAACAATGAAATAAGCTCCGCTTTGTTCTTGATCTTCAACTGGCGATAAGATGCGGATCGCAACGCTTGCACCGTAGATGCAGCGTAACCGACATCCTCCGCAATAGCCTTTGTCGTTGCGCCCTCTGCCGTCATCAGCAAGATTTGCGACTGAACATCAGAAAGGGAGCGAGACATAAGCAGGGCCAGCTGGCGCACGCGGGCTGTTTCGGTGGACCCGTTCGCGCGGTACTCCAAGACGGCTTTCTCGTCCTCAACCGAGCGGGCGAGCGCGATGTGCGTGACGAACATGGGCGCAGACCAGCAGACGACCACCGTTGCCACGACGACATTGACAGCCGAACTATGCCCCAACAACGACGCGAGGAACAACGGCTTGAAAACCGTCAGATCCTGCACCATGTTGAGCAAGACAACCCAAACAGGAGCCATCGCCCCAAAGCAGAGCATCCATACCCCAAGCATTTTGCGCTGCGGACAGCTTCGCAGCACTATATACGTGAGCAGCATCCCCGTCAGTACCGCAAGTTCATGAATTCGCCCCCTAGTTGCTGCATAGATTAAAGCGGATACACCTATTAACGCCAACGGCACGATAGCCCGAGTATGGGCATGAACCTTAAACGGGCGCAGCTTAACAGCGAGCGAAGCCATAGACGCTATGCCGCAAAACAGGACCGGTGCAGCCATCAACGGATCGCGTATGCACCTCCATGCCGCGATATAAACAAAAGCCCATTCCACGGCAGACAGTATCGCCCACACGCACGGGCTTCCGAGCCCAATCGCTTCGCCTGCCCTATCCAGATCAGCGTCATGATTTGTCTTTACAACCGCGCAATACGGCGAAAGAAACAGTCCGAGGCCCAATGTATAGCTTGCAAGAGAAAAGGCGACTGCCCGCGTAACGCTGGATTCCCAATCACTATTCGCCATTACCAAGGGACCTGCCGCAAGGAAAATAAAAAAAGATGTGGGCAGATATCGAAGCAGCCGGTGCGTCCGAGCTAATGCCAACATATCGCCGGCATGCCGCTGCGACAGCTCAGACTCTACAGCTTCGCCCCCACCCGCAAACAGCGCCACCAGCTCACGCGAGCCCGCAACCGACGCCTTCCCGTATGCTCGGTGAAGCGTTGTTCGCACCGTCGATGGCTTCGTACCCGTCTCCCTGGCAATTTCCGCCGGCGTTTTCCCTTTGAGCAGCAGTCGAACAAACTGCTCTTCTCGAGGCGACAGGGCAGGGGAAAACACCCCCGCATCGAATGGGTCGGACGTGCGAGGGGTATCCGAATTGTTGTCCCGTTTCTCCCTTAGCAATGTGTATACGAAGGCGGCAACAGCAATAGCGGACCCCATCGACAGTGATGCAATGACCGTGGCACCGCTTGCAAAATATGCCACCTCGACAGCCGGAACAAGGCCAATGGGAACTGCTACGAGCACAGAACGGGCAAACACGTTGCCCTGCCCCCGACCAAAGGCGCGGGGACAGCAAAGCAGCGTGACCGCAGCCAATACGAGATAGACCAGAGGAATTAAAAGCACGATGCCAATTGATGCGGCCGTTACAGAGGGCATCCCCCATGGCTCGGGAACGACTCTCCATGAAACTCGACAGCAAAACAGCAGGCAAGACAGGACAACTATTGTTTCTGCAAAAAGCGCGCTCTGCGATCGGCGGGTCCCCCTTTCGCCGTCCCGCGCCGCCCCCCGTATCAAAGGAGAGCCCGCCGTATCCCAAATTACATATGAGAGGAGCAACGACCCAGTGAAGCACAAGGCACACGAAACACCATGCAACAACCAGATTGGTGCAAACGCGATTGGAATAGAATCTCCGCGAGCATAGAAGGCCAAGTCGACCCATTCGGGAACCACCGCAATAGCAGCAAGGAAAACACCGAAGACGCCAAGGCGACCCGGCCGTCTTATTTCTCTCCCCTTGCGGAGCGCAACACCGTGACCAAACGCTGCGAGGCATGCGCCAAGGATAACGAGCCAGGTCATTGCACCTGATGCCAAGCCGATTGAAGATGAAAACCGGTGATAAGGGGTAACCGCCATTACGATAAGCACAATGGCGCAGGCAGATGTGGCAGAACGGCGGGAAAAGAGCATATGGCCTCCATAGCATGCCATTATATCGCTCGATCCACTCATCTATCTCCATGCCCACACCGGCCAACATCAACGGTTAACGCATACTCCAATCCGAACCAGATCACGGGCCAATTTTCCGCAGCCCCCGCCCCAAAGCGGGATACGGTTTCCTTTTGAGCGCCGGTTCGGAAAATGCATCCCGTTTTAGGCCGAAAACTGGGACGCGCGGGCAGGAGCTATGCAAAGATAGCGGCCGTTGGCCTTGCGATCGGTCTTGCAATGGCGCTGTGCGCATCATTCGCGAAGTATAGGTCCGAGTTAAAGATTTCTGTTGTCAGGTTCATCTGCCAGATAGTCGTGAGGAACATAGTCAACGTGATAACGCTTTTCAAGTTCCTCGATAAACCGGTCGACCTTTCGAGCATTTTGATAAACCTTTTCAAGTGTTCGGAAAACAGCTTTCTCGTTGTACGCGGGAAGGCCCTGAGCATTCACAAAATACATCAACTGATTGAGGTTCGTTCCTTCCTTCAATAACTCGTGATGAAGCTTCTCCACTTCAGCGATATTGAAATTGAATGATTCGATCTTTCCGTAAATTGCGCTGCGGCGAACCAGTTCGCTTACAGAAATGCCGAGCGCCGCTGCACGCTGCTCAATTGCCTTTTTTTCTGGAGCAGTGAGCATTACTTGGAACGGAATACTCCTTTTTTCAGAAATCGGCTCGCCACGTTCATCGGTTTTACGCGATGCCCGTGCTCTCCTGTAATCCTCCTGTTGCTTATGGAGGGCCTTTTTCTTCCGATCAAGAACTTGCATTTCGTCATCGAGATCATCAAGTGAGATTTCCCGATGAATCAGTACGGATCGAATCAACTCAGCTTCCGTACAACCAGCTTGTTCGCAAAGTTGTTGATAGATCTCTTTCTCTTCAGGAGAAACGCGAGCCTTTACGAATTCATTTCGTGCCATTTTTCTACTTTCTCCGGAGTGGCCTCCGGAAAAGTAAGCAAGAAACTGAGGATTGGCATCCGTCACCTCTTGCTATGGTTGCCTAATTTTTTAGAAAGAGTGAAACCAACCCGCAAAAAGCGTGCTGCAGTTCACCCTTTCCCTTTTCTCCGTGACAGGAGAAAAGCAAGATTCGTAAATCATGATAACAGGGACTACGGGCCCGGTTATCATGATTAACGTACATCTTGCAATCTCCGGAACGGTGATTGGGCGAAACGCAGTGTAGACGTGGAATGAGAGGTCTCATTCCAAGCGAGAGGCCTCGCGGCGTTGTAACTGCGTGAAGACCGTGAGCGGAAGCGAATTTTTAACGCGAAGGATGCTGAGTGTTAGAAATTCGCTGTAGCGAGAGCGAAGCGGTGATGCGAATGCGAGGGATGCCGAGTATTTGCATCGCCGCGCAGCGGGTTTGCGCCGCGGGCGGCGCAAACATTCGACTTGTCGAATCGTTTTTCGCAACGCCGGCGAAAAAGTTGAGGCAGCTTTCGACAATTTCAATGGCGCGGAGAGTCATTAGCGTGACTCGCAGCGCTGTTGGATTTGTCGAAAGGTGACGCGGCTCGCATTGCGATTCGGATTAGCGAGTCGGTTTTCATGCGGCGGTCAAGCCGCCTATGATCGCGACCTTCGGTCGCTATCGATTTTCAAATTTTGTTTTGACGCGAGTTGAGATGCGAAACGAAAAACCGAAACGCCCGCGCGAGCCGTTTCGACTTTTGCGCGGGCGTTTCGAATCAAATGAAAATCAATACGATGAGTTTTTGAGCTTCACGCTTCATAACAGATTTAAAAACTACGGCGTCGATTCCAACTTCCATCAATCAACCGATGCAGTCGCAGTCAACTTACCGACCCAGGTCCAAGGGCGGAGCCCTGGCAAGAGCCAACGGCTGCGAACTTGTGGCTACATTTACGATGGAGGTACAAGTTCGCGTCTCTTGCGAGATTTTTCATCTCACAGCACATTTCACGGCAAACCATCGCCGCGCTTAGATCGCCTCGGTGTCCGGTGGCTGTCCGGTAGCGAACCTTTTACCGAGACGCACCGGAGACATTGCGTAACTGTGTCATGCCGCAACAATGTAAAAGTGTGACTGCCGAACTGTGTAATAACGCAATAACGTAACAACGTTATTGCGTCACTTTTTAACGCCGCCAAGGGCGCCGGGTTTTTAGGGCAGAGCCCTAGTGCGCCGCCGGGCTTTGTACGGCGGCGCACGACACTTGCGGAAAATTTTCAGGCGCGATTAGTTCAATGTTCAATTGTTCTGCTATTCCACAGTCACGTTGTTCTGTTATTTCGATTTGCCGTAATCGCGTTATCGCACAGCTACGCTACTACGTAGTTACGTTATGACACAGTTGCGTTGTATCATAGTTCGGTTCCGCAAGAGTCGTACGCCGCCGTACAAAACTGCGTTTTGCCCGGCGGCGTACGATTTAGGGCTCTGCCCTAAAACCCGGCACACGGCAAAACGAAATAACAGAACTATGCAATAACGACATTACGTAAATACGGCATTGCTGAAAAAGTGAATACCGTTGACACTCCTCGTAGTTGAAACCAGGGGTTTTACGACGGTTTTGATAATCTATGTGGTCAATATAATACCGTTAAACCCGCATATCGATACCGCTCAGCCATTCGCCTCGCCCCCGTCGCACGTATCTTCATCCGGTCTGTTACTTTTAATCTAACAATTCTTTGAGGAACGTAGGTGCTTCTGAATGTACTGTCGACTTCTTCTCAAACTAATCCTAAGAGACAGGGCCGTATGGATTTGTACGCTCGTTCTCGCTGCAGCCTTTTTCGTCCCCATTGCGTTCAATTCACCCATCTACGGGCCCTTCTTTATGAAGCAGGGCATGCAGGGCTTTGTCGACGCATTCAATACGCGCGCGCCCCAGGCCAGCGGCACAGACCTATCGCCAGAGCAGCAAGATGACGCTGAGCTTGCAAGATACGCGAACGCCGCCCTCGCCGCTCAAACCGACGCCGCCTTTCTCGATTCTGCCGAGAGCTACTACGCGCTCATGGACGAGGGCTTCCAATCCGGGTCCATCGTGGGAGACCGAGAGACCAATGACGCAGACCTCGCGTATTGCCGTGCCCTGAGCAGCTCCGGCATCACGGATATCCCGGCCTCCGCAAACGACCTGCCATTCCTTTCCTTCCTGCCTTACGCCATTGCCGCGGCGCCGTCTTTCCTTCCCTTCATCCCCTTCCTTCTCTCGTCGATACTCCTGCTCGGCGCCACAAGGCCCGGTACCCTGGCGGCAAAGGCGCCCGCGCCCAAATTCCGGCGCCTTATCCAGATCGTGTTTTCGATAATCGTCGCGGGGACCGCGATGCTCCTCGCCGGCCTTGCACCCGGGGGCATTTACGCCTTGGCCCTAAACGGCTTCGGGCAAATTGGGTACCCGATCGTCTTCTTCCATGACGGCGCGCTTACCACCACGACTGCGGGAAACGTCTTCACAGCCCTGCTTCTCGCGCTTCTTGCGGGCGGAACCTTGATATCCGTTTGTTCCGTCGTCCTATCGACCGCAACGAGGCGCGTCTTCGCGGGCCCCCTTGCCTCCGCGTTGCTTGTCGCGGCCCCGGCATTCCCGTTATTGTCCGATTCGGCACTAGGGCATAATGCCGTGCTCGGGCTCCTGCCGCTGGCCGTGTTCTCGCCTATCGAGGCAACGGGTTACGTAGGATGCTTCCCGACAGAATTCATTGGCTCCGGTTCGGGCGGCGCATCGATGCTTGCCGTGGCCCTGGTATACGTCGCGGTCCTTTTCGCGGTCGGCGCCGTTGTGACGCGTTCGCCCAAACAGGCTGGACCCGCTAAAAAGCACCATGGGCTTGAGCTCCTGGACGTGAGCGTGGGATACGGAAGCACGACGATACTTTCAATCGGGTCGCTTTTCCTGAGCCCGGGAACGGCGGCGGGCCTCGTTGCTCCCAACGGCTCGGGGAAAACCACCCTTCTTGAAGCGCTGTCGGGCCAATTTCCCACCCGCATCCGCTCGGGAAGCCTGACGGCAGACGGAATCTGCCAACGTCAATCAGCCGAATTTGCAGAACTCGTCTACCTGAGCTCTTCGGGCAGCGCGGATCTCTACCCCACGCTATCGGCCATCGAGCACCTTGCTTTCGTTAGGGAGGCGTGGAAATCGGCCGCCGACATCGACTCGCTCTGCGACTCCCTCGGAATCTCCCCATATCTCGACAAGCCGACCCGTAAACTCTCGACAGGAATGAAGCAGCAGGTAAAGCTTGCCATGGCGATAGCGACCGATTGCCCGTACCTCATCCTCGATGAACCGCTGAACGGCCTCGATCCGGGAAAGCGGAAAACCTCCTGCGACGCGATGCGCAGCGAGGTGGCGCGGGGACGAAGCGTGCTCATTTCAAGCCATCTGCTCGACGACCTGGCAGACCTCACCAACTCGTTCTACTTCATCGAGGCCGGCACGCTCGTGGAAAAGATCAAGTCGTCCTCGCAGACGCTCAAGCAGGAATACCTCGATACATACGAGAGATGAATGTGGGGGAGTGTTCGGATGAAGTTGATATTTAAGGTCCAGCTCGTGTCGTTCCGAAAAGACCGTGAACCTTTTGTGGGACGCGCGGCGCCGTGGTACCATAGCCGAGTTTGTTGTCTTGGTCGGAAACCAAGACGCCTTATGCGCTGATCGGTAACCAGCGCCTGACTAATAAGGAGTCCTACCATGAAGCAGGGTATCCATCCCCAGTATGTCGAGTGCACGGTGACGTGCTCTTGCGGCAACACCTTCAAGACGCACGCTACCGTGTCCGAGATGAAGGTCGAGCTTTGCAACGAGTGCCACCCGTTCTACACCGGCCAGCAGAAGTTCGTCGACACCGGTGGACGCGTCCAGCGCTTCGCCGACAAGTTCGGTGGCGCCGCTGCCGCCCAGCTCAAGAAGGCCGAGGAGGCCAAGGCTGCCAAGGCCGCCAAGGCTGCTGAGGCCGAGGCCGCTCGCAAGGCCGCCGCTGAGGCTAAGGCTGCCGAGAAGGCTAAGCGTGCTGCTAAGTTTGCCGAGGAGGCTGCCAAGCAGGCCGCCGAGGCCCCCGCAGAGGCTCCCGTCGAGGAGGCCGCTGCCGAGGCCGAGACCACCGAGGCTGCTGAGTAAATAGCTCGCCGCGGAATCACTCGCATTCATGGCATGAGGGCCGTGCATCCATTTGGATGCGCGGCCCTTTTTCTTTTTAAATTAGTGCAAACTAACCTGTCCCCATGGCACCACATGGCAGAGAGGCGGCGTTTGCCCAGATAGACCTGCCAAAATTAACCTGTCCCATTGTGGCAGGTTGGTCGTAGTTATTACGTGGCGGTCGAGCTCGACCGTATAGGCCGCGTCCTGTTTGGCTAAAGTACATTTATCTGTGTTTAACTCGCCCGAGGCTGCATGGCGTGGGCGATGGCCAAAAAGGAAAACCACATGGGATTCATGTCAAAGCTGCTGTCCTTTGGATCCGATAAGGACCTTAAGCGCTACTACAAGATCGTCGACCAGATCAACGGTCTTGAGCCCCAGTTTGAGAAGATGACCGAGGAGGAACTCCGCGCCCAGACCGATAAGTTCCGTGAGCGTTACGCCAACGGCGAGTCGCTCGACGACATGCTCCCCGAGGCTTTTGCCACCGTGCGTGAGGCTTCCAAGCGCATCACGGGCATGCGTCACTTTGACGTACAGCTCATCGGCGCCATGGCGCTTCATGAGGGGCATATCGCCGAGATGAAGACCGGCGAAGGCAAGACCCTGGTCTCCACGCTGGCCGGCTACCTCAACGCTATCGCCGGCAAGGGTGTACATGTCGTTACCGTCAACGATTACCTGGCCAAGCGCGACTCCGAGTGGATGGGCCGCATCTACAAGTACCTGGGAATGACCGTCGGTCTGCTCCAGAACAACATGCCGCTCGAGCTCAAGCGTCCGGCCTACCAGGCAGACGTCACCTACGGCACCAACTCCGAGTTCGGTTTCGATTACCTGCGCGACAACATGGTCACCCGCCCCGAGCAGCGCGTGCAGCGCGGCCACCATTACGCCATCGTCGACGAGGTCGACTCCATCCTGATCGACGAGGCACGTACCCCGCTCATCATCTCGGGTGCCGGCACCAAGTCCGCCAGCACCTACAAGGACTTCGCGCGTGCCGTGCGTGGCCTTGAGCGCGGCGAGGACGTGTCGCACGACATGCTTACCGCCACCGAGGACGTTGAACCCACGGGCGACTACGTCATGGACGAGGCCAAGCACACCATCGCCGCCACCGAGCGCGGTCTTAAGAAGATCGAGCGCCGCCTAGGTATCGATGACATCTATGCCGATCTCTCCGGCCAGCTGGTCAACCACCTGCAGCAGGCGCTGAAGGCCCAGTACATGTTCCACCGCGACAAGCAGTATGTGGTCACCAACGGCGAGGTCAAGATCGTCGACGAGTTCACCGGCCGCATTATGGAAGGCCGCCGTTACTCCGAGGGCCTGCACCAGGCCATCGAGGCCAAAGAGGGCGTGCTCGTACGCGAGGAGAACCAGACGCTGGCCACCATCACCCTGCAGAACTACTTCCGTCTATATGACAAGCTCTCTGGCATGACCGGTACGGCACTCACCGAGGATGCCGAGTTCCGCGAGATCTACAAGCTGCCCGTCGAGGTCATCCCCTCCAACAAACCCGTTCAGCGTGTTGACCACGAGGACCTGGTGTACCGCACCATTCAGGCCAAGTACAACGCCGTTGCCGACGATGTCGAGCAGCGCCATGCCAAGGGTCAGCCGGTCCTGGTGGGCACCGTCTCCATCGAGAGCTCCGAGAAGCTGTCTGCCGCCCTTACCAAGCGCGGTATCGCGCACGAGGTCCTCAACGCTAAACATCACGAGCGCGAGGCTCATATCGTTGCCCAGGCCGGACGCTACGGCGCCGTGACCATCGCCACCAACATGGCCGGTCGTGGTACCGACATCCTGCTGGGCGGCAACCCCGACGAGCTGGTGCGCGAGCGCCTTGAGTACGAGGGCCTGACCATGGAGGACGTGACGCCCGAGCAGCTCGAACAGTTTAACGCCGAGGCCAAGGAGACCTGCAAGGCCGAGCGCGAGCGCGTGCTTGCCGCCGGCGGCCTGACCGTTATCGGCACCGAGCGCCACGAGTCCCGTCGTATCGACAACCAGCTGCGCGGCCGCTCCGGCCGTCAGGGCGATCCGGGCGAGACCCAGTTCTACCTGTCGCTCGAGGACGACCTCATGCGCCTGTTCGGTGGCGACAAGATGGACCGCGTCTCCAAGATGATGGTCACGGCCGACATGGGCGACGACATGCCCATCCAGCACAAGATCATCTCCAAGGCCGTCGAGAGCGCCCAGCACAAGGTCGAGAGCATCAACTTCTCCATGCGCAAGAGCGTCCTTGAGTACGACGACGTCATGAACAAGCAGCGCCAGGTCATCTACGCTGAGCGCAATAAGATTCTGGACGGCAAGGACCTGACCGACCACATCACCGAGGTCATGCACGACACCGTGTACCGCTGCGTTCAGGAGTTCTGCACCAAGGACAGTCACGATGGCGAGCGCGACCTGGAGGGCCTGCGCAAGTGGGTTGTGGAGCTCACCGGCCACATCGATACGCCGAAGTTCCCCGACGAGGATTATGAGGCTCTGGCTGCCGATGTCCTGGCTTACGTAGAGAAGTGCTACAACATGAAGGCCGAGCGCTTGGGCGAGGACCTGATGCGCGAGCTCAACACCCAGGTCATGCTGCGCGTCATCGATACCCGCTGGATGAACTACCTGCAGGAGATGGACTATCTCAAGACCGGCATCGGCCTGCGCGGCTTTGGCCAGCGCGACCCGCTGGTCGAGTACAAGACCGAGGCCTACGGCGCGTTCCAGATCCTCGTCGACACCATGTACGAGGATTACCTGCGTACGGTTCTGCGCATCGAGATCAAGGCTGCCCCGCGTGCCGTGGAGCACAAGGAGGAGCCCGCGCTCGAGGGTGCGCGCTTCTCCGGTCCTGCCGAGGTCGATGGTGACAACGGCGACTCGGTGCTGCGCAAGCAGGCGCAGGTGCAGGCCCGCACGGCTGTCCAGGGTGGTCCGGCTGCCGTCAACAACGGTGGCAAGGTGACCACCTATCGCAAGTCCGAGAGCGACGATCCGTACGTCAACGTGGGCCGCAACGACCCGTGCCCCTGCGGTAGCGGCAAGAAGTTTAAGTACTGCCACGGCAGGAATCGTTAATGGCTGAGGCTTTAGAGGTAACGCCCGCCGAGCTGGACGCGTTTGCGGACCGGCTCGGCGAGGTCGAGTCGTATCTCCATTTGGACGAAAAACGCACGCGCGTGACCGAGCTCGAGGCTAAAAGTGTTGCCCCTGGCTTTTGGGATGACGCCGACGCCGCCCGTGCCACTATGGAGGAGATCGCGCGCACCAAGGAAGATATCGCTGCCGTGGACACCGCGCGCGGCGAGCTTTCCGATGCCCGTGCCGCGCTGGAGCTTGCCGAGGAGATGGGGGATGACCCCGACGCCGCCGCCCTTCGCGAGGAGGCTACGGCCACGGCTGAGCGCCTGGCCCGTGCCATCGATGAGCTTGAGCTTTCGAGCTGGTTTACCGGTGAGTTCGATCACGGCGATGCTATTGTGACCATCAAGCCCGGACAGGGTGGTCTGGAGGCCCAGGACTGGACCTTCATGCTCTTTAAGATGTACATGAAGTACTGCCAGCGTCGCGGCTGGAAGGTCACCATCAACGACTGCCCCGCGGCCGAGGTCATCGGCATCGACCGCGCGACCTTTACCGTCGAGGGCAAGGACGCATTTGGCATGCTGCGCGCCGAGGCCGGTGTCCACCGCTTGGTTCGCATTAGCCCCACCGACGACAAGAAGCGCCGCCAGACCACGTTTGCCGGCGTCGAGGTCATCCCCGTGCTACCCGATGATATCGACATCGAAATCAGTCCCGATGACATCCGCGTGGACGTGTACCACGCGAGCGGCCCGGGCGGTCAGGGCGTCAACACCACCGACTCCGCCGTGCGCGTGACGCATTTTCCCAGCGGCATCGTTGTCACTTGCCAAAACGAGCGCAGCCAGATTCAAAACAAGGCCGCGTGCATGCAGATTCTCAAGGCCCGTCTGTACGAGATTGAGCTCGAGAAGCGTGCCGAGGCCCTGGATGAGATTCGCGGACCCAAGACCACGATCGGTTTTGGCAACCAGATTCGCAGCTACGTGCTCTATCCGTATCAGATGGTCAAGGACCTGCGCACGGGCGTGGAGACCAGCAACGTCGAGGCCGTTCTCGACGATGGCGATCTGGATCCGTTTGTGATCGGCTACCATCGTTGGGCAACCGGCAACGCCGATGCGGAAGGCTCGGACGCCTAGGCACATGATTGGCTCCGGGTCGATGCAAACACTTCGCAGGGGTGGTATTTGCCCGGTGAATCGGTAGAATCGAATACAGCAAGAAGTTCAAAGCGCACTCGTTTGGGTGCGCTTTTTTTGAGGGAGGCAGCATGGCATATCGTCTGGACATCAAGCGCATTCTTTCGATGAACTTCTTTCATGATTTGCCCAAGATTATGTTTGGCTGCGCCCTGGCAGCTATCGCGACGGACTTGTTTTTGATTCCCAACGGCCTTGCCGCCGGCGGCGTCACGGGCCTCGCCACCATTATTCAGGCGGTCGGTGCCTCGCATGGCATATCGCTTCCCGTCGGTATCCAGACCATCGTGATGAATGCCTTGCTGCTGCTGGTCGTTATGCGCGAGGGTGGCATGTTCTATGTGGTACAGACGGCGACGGGCTTTGTGCTGCTGGGCTTTTTCACCGACCTGTTCGCTCCGTTTGTGGCGCCGCTGGCACATGCCGATTTGATGCTGCCCGCTATGTGGGGCGGCATCATTACGGGCATCGGCTATGGCATGGTGTTGCGCGCCGGTGCTAACACTGGTGGTTCCGACACCATCGGTCAGATTATCTCGCGCAACACATCGCTGCCGGTTGGCTCGACCGTCATGGCGATCGATGTTGCCGTGTGCGCGCTGTCGGCCCCGGTCTTCTCGGTCGAAAACGCGCTGTATGCGGGCCTTTCGATGGTCATTAGCGGCTACGTGATCGATGCCGTGGTCGACGGCGGCAACAGGCGCCGTATGGTGCTCATCATCTCGGACAAGTTTCCCGATATCGCGGCCGACATCATGTATGGCCTGGGCCGCGGCTGCACCAAGTTTAAGGCGACCGGCATGTACTCGGGTGCCGAGAAGCCGGTGATTATGGTCATTGTGAGCCGCCGCGAGCTCAATACGCTTAAGACCATTGTGCGTGAGCGCGACCCGCATGCTATCGTGACGGTTGCCGATGTCACGGAGACCTTCGGTGAGGGCTTCAAGGACATTAACGCGTAGGGCTGACTGCGTTCCATCCAAAAGACGTTCACATTGATAAACCGTTTCATCAGCGGTTCTGCCTGCTCAATTGCTCAAATAATGATAAAAACTCTGGTAAAGCCATCAGTTTCCAGCATAATGAATGACGTACGTGCATTGCGGCTGTGTTGGGACGACCTTCTGTGCCGTGCGCATCTTGTCTAAAGAGGATGAAAGGAAGGCACAATGAGCGACGAAGAGCTCAAAAAGGTTGCCAACGAGGTAAGGAAGGGCATCGTCACCGGCGTGCACGCTGCCAAGTCCGGCCATCCGGGCGGTTCGCTCGGCGCTGCCGACATCATGACCTATCTGTACTTTGAGGAAATGAACGTCGACCCGGCCGACCCCCGCAAGGCCGACCGCGATCGCTTTGTGCTTTCCAAGGGTCACTGCGCACCTGGTCTGTACGCCGTGCTCGCCGAGCGCGGATTCTTCCCCAAGGAGGACCTCGAGACGCTGCGCCACATCGGCAGCCACCTGCAGGGCCACCCCAACATGAACGACACCCCGGGCGTGGACATGTCCACCGGGTCGCTGGGCCAGGGCATCTCCGCCGCCGTCGGGATGGCGCTCGCCGCCAAGCATTGGGGCGACGACTATCGCACCTACGCCCTGCTGGGCGATGGCGAGAGCGAGGAGGGCCAGGTCTGGGAGGCCGCCATGTTTGCCGGCAACCAGCAGCTCGACAACCTCTGCGTGATCGTCGACCACAACGGCCTGCAGATCGACGGCCCCGTCGAGGAGGTCAACGACCCCATGCCGCTCGCCGACAAGTTCCGCGCCTTCAAGTTCCATGTGGTGGAGCTCGCCGACGGCAACGACTTCGACCAGATCCGCGCCGCCTTTGCCGAGGCCCGCGCCACCAAGGGTCAGCCGACCGCCATTATCGCCGAGACCACGAAGGGCAAGGGCGTCTCCTTTATGGAGAACCAGGTGGGTTGGCACGGCAAGGCCCCCAACGATGAACAGTTCGAGCAGGCCATGGCAGAGCTCACGGCCGCCGGAGAGGAGCTCTAGGATGGCAGACGTCAAGAAAATCGCCACGCGCGTAAGCTACGGCGAGGCCCTCGTCGAGCTCGCCAACGAGCACGATGACTTTGTGGTCCTCGACGCCGACCTGGCTGCTGCCACGCAGACCGGTAAGTTCAAGGCCGCCTGCCCCGATCGCTTCTTCGATGTGGGCATTGCCGAGAGCAACCTGATGGGTGTTGCCGCCGGTATCGCAACCACCGGTCGTGTTGCCTTTGCGAGCACCTTTGCCATGTTCGCCGCCGGCCGCGCCTTTGAGCAGGTCCGTAACTCCATCGGCTACCCGCACCTTAACGTCAAGATCGGTGCCACGCACGCCGGTATCTCGGTGGGCGAGGATGGCGCCACGCACCAGTGCTGCGAGGATATCGCCCTCATGCGCGTCATTCCCGGTATGACCGTGATTGTTCCCGCCGACGACGTCGAGGCCCGCGCCGTGACGCGCGCCGCCTACGAGTGCGACGGCCCCGTGTACATGCGCTTTGCCCGTCTGGCCTCGCCGGTTATCAACGACCCCGAGACCTACAAGTTCGAGGTGGGCAAGGGCATCGTCATGCGCGAGGGCACCGACGTCACCATCATCGCCTGCGGTCTGATGGTCGGCGAGGCTCTCGAGGCCGCCGAGCAGCTCGCTGCCGAGGGCATCGATGCCGAGGTCATCAACATGCACACCATCAAGCCCATCGACGCCGACCTGATCGTTAAGAGCGCCACCAAGACCGGCCACGTCGTGACCGTCGAGGAGCACTCCGTGATCGGTGGCCTGGGCAGCGCCGTCGCCGACGTCCTGTGCGAGCAGTGCCCGACGCCGCTCAAGAAGATCGGTGTCAACGATACCTTCGGCGAGTCCGGCCCGGGTGCCGAGCTCCTGCACAAGTACGGCCTGGACGCCGCCAACATCGTGGCGACCACCAAGGAGTTCTTGGCCTAAGACGTTTTGCGTTGGCCTTAATTTGAGTGTCGTTCCCGTATTGGGCAAAAATAAGCCGGGGTGCCTTCCATGCGGAGGCGCCCCGGCTTTGCGTTTGGGGGGAGGAACGGTTAGAGGAGCTTCACGGTCGGGGCGAGGGCGTTGGCAAAGATGTCGTCTGGCCAGCATACCGCTGCGACATTAGCGTCATTTGCCGCAACCATATCAGCAAGAATGGAGTCGTAGGAGATTGTCCCCAACGATTGGAGGTCGACTATCTCGCGTGCGGCATCATCTGAACACAAGTTAAGACGATATTCAGCTTTTGATAAATGGTCTTGCCCCGCATCAAAGGCCCAACGATAAATTACTAGTTTTACATAGTGGTTTTCGTCGAGCTTGATGTCGCGAATACGGCCGCACTCGATATCTCCCGCGTTTCCATACGGTTCATTTTTCATTGCAAGATATCCAAGCTCTTTATCTGGAAAGGCAGTCGAGTACAGCCCTATCACATCTCCGTCGACTTCTGCTGTCACCCTGCCATCCCAGTACTCGGGCAGGTCGACACTGAAGGTTTGGGCCTCGATGTGGCGTGCGGCGGCTTTGCG
Source organism: uncultured Collinsella sp. (assembly GCA_934654775.1). Lineage (GTDB taxonomy): Bacteria > Actinomycetota > Coriobacteriia > Coriobacteriales > Coriobacteriaceae > Collinsella. The sequence continues at coordinate 78,735 of CAKUGR010000010.1, read as the reverse complement.
CTGTTCCTCGGCCTGGCGCGCCGCTTCCTCTTCGGCGGCTTTCTTGGCTGCGACGGCGGTGTCGCGGCGGTTCGTTGCGGCGTGTTGCAGCGCATCGACGTTGGGCGCGTCCTTGCCCTTGTATGCCATGGCGAGCGTCACGGCGTCGTTGATCTCGTCGTCGGTTACCTCGGCGGCGTCGATGGGGGTGAAGTCCAGAATCGCATCCTGCTCGGCGAGCTCGCTCAGGTCAATCTTTTCGCCCTTGGCGAAGGCGTCGTCGAGGGTGAGTTCGGCCTTTGTGCAAGGCACCTGGTAGATAGTGCCGTCGGCGGCGATGGGGGAGCCGGCCGCCTTGAGCGTGTACTTGCCCTGGATAAGCTTGATGCCCGAGCCGTCGGAAGCGACATATTCGACCTTGTCGACCTTCTTTCCGTCGACCGTCTTGCCCTTTACGCGCACCGGCACACGCGAAGCGCCGTTATCGGTGTCCCACCCTTCAGCCTTTACACTCACCACGAGCGCATGCTTGGAATGCGCCGACTCATACTGTTCCTGCTCCTGGACATGCTGCTGATACAGGTGGTGCGCCAGCCCACCGCTCCCGCCAACAACAAGTATCGCCGTGCAGACGATGGCAATCACGATGCCCTTCTTGGGCTTCTTGCTGGGAGCGGGCGAACCCACAGGTGCCGGCGCAACCGCAGGGTTGGCTACGGGCATAGCCTGTGTCCCGTCAAGCGCAGCCCCACATCCCACGCAAAACCGAGCACCATCAGCAAGCTCAGCACCACAATAAGGACAAACCATATCAACCTCGCAATAAGCCGAGAACCATCTTTCTAACTCAACTGTAATGCGAAGACTCCCACCCAAGTTGCGCAACAACGAGCCCCAATATAAGTTGCGGTGAAATAGGGACTGATTAGGGCTTTTAACTGCTAAAACAGTCCCTATTTCACCGCAACTTCTAAAGAGGCCGTATCAAGCAGAGCTTCTATTGGGATAGGGGCCCAGCACGACAAAGTGCTATTTAGACCCTCCCAACTTTGTATGCGCAGCATCACAACGTAGATGCGGCGGCCCCATAGTAGCCGCAGGCCGGACACAGGGTTACCTCCCAAATCTTTCCGCAGCGCAGGTCGGCGTTTGTCCGCAGCTCCGCAGGAGCAGGACAAATGCCGACCATGCGCGAGGACGATTTGGGAGGTAACCCTGTGTCCGGCCGGTGGGACCCAAACACCGCCATGCTTCTTATGTGCAGCAAAGGCAATGCTGCTAAAATACAAAGCGCTCATGTAGTTTAAACGCACGACGATAAGGAGCACCAGTGGGTAACCACTTCCGTACCTCCGGTGCGGGCGATGAAGCCCCCAAGACGCAGCCGAGCGTCGCGGGCAGTCGTTTCGCCACTCCGGATTCAGAGGATCAGCTGTTTAGCCCGATCCCCGCACAGCCGGCAGATCAGGCACAGCCGGCGGCAGATCCCTTTGCCTACAACCCCAACAACGATGTTGCGCTTTCCGGCACGGCTGGCTTTGAGCCCGTTCAGGCGGTGACCGCTCGCGTGGCTCAGCCTCAGATGAGCGCCGCCACGCCGCAGCCTACCATGGCCGGCATCCCCGATCCCATGGCCCCTGCGGCTCCCGCGCCGCAGCCCGCGCAGTCCGGTCTTTTTGCCGGCATTCCCGACCCCACGCAGCCTGCGGCTCCCGTGGTCGAGCGCGATCAGGCCGCCGAGGTCGCAAGCCTTGACAACGCGCTCAACAACCCCGACTTCACGTCGGTGTTTGCGCCCATCGACCCGCAGGCCAGCCGCAAAAAGATGGCCAAGCAGGCCGGAGTCGAGCCCGTCATCCTTATGGAGCACGTCACCAAGATCTACCCGGCGCAGCCCAACAAGCCCGCACTCGACGACATCAACATCGAGATCTATCCGGGCGAGTTCGTCTTTTTGGTCGGTCACTCCGGCTCGGGTAAGACCACGCTGCTGTCGACACTCAACCGCGACGTCAAGCCCACGAGCGGTCGCATTTTGGTCGCCGGCCAGGATCTCATGAAGATCAAGAACCGCAAGGTTCCGTTCCTGCGTCGTCAGATTGGCGCCGTGTTCCAGGACTTTAAGCTCCTGCCGCAAAAGACCGCCTACGAAAACGTGGCGTTTGCCCTGCAGTGCATCGGCAAGCCCAAGGGCGTCATTCGCAGCCAGGTGCCCGAGGTGCTGCGTTTGGTCGGTCTGGCCGACCAGATGGACTCGCTGCCCGATCAGCTTTCCGGTGGCGAGCAGCAGCGCGTGGCCGTTGCCCGCGCTATGGTCAACCGCCCGCCGCTGCTGATTTGTGACGAGCCCACGGGCAACCTCGACCCGGCGATTTCGCTGGGCATCATGAAGCTGCTCGAGCGCATTAACCGCACCGGTACCACCGTGATCGTCGCTACGCACGACCGCGAGATGGTCGATAGCATGCACCGTCGCGTGATCGCCCTCGAGGGCGGCCGCGTAATCCGCGACCAGGAGAGGGGAGGTTACGGCAACTATGGCACCAACTAACGTGGGCTACTCGCTCAAAGAGGCAATCAGCCACTTCTTCCGTAACTGGACCACCTCGCTCGGCGCCGTCATCACGATTTTCCTTTCGCTGTTTATCATCGGCCTGTTCATTATGGGTTCCGCGATGCTGAACTCCGTGATCGGCACCGTCGAGGATCAGGTCGTCATCAACGCCTTTATTAGCGATGACGCCGACCAGGCAGATGTTCAGGCCTTTGAGGCCGAGCTCAAGACGTGGAGCAACGTCAAGTCCGTGACGTACAAGGACAAGGACGACGCACTGGCCGAGTACACGAGCAAGATGTCGGGTAACGCCGACGCTACCATGAGCGCGCTCGACGGTCAGAACCCACTGCCGGCTTCGTTTGCCATCGAGATGGACGATCCGTCCATGGTCGAGAGCACGGCCCAGAAGCTCAAGAAGAACGCCGATTTTCAGAAGATCGCGGACGACGGCGACGTTAACGCGAGCGTTCTGTACGGCCAGGAGGAAGTGAGCCGCCTGTTCCAGGTGACGAACTACATCCGTATCGCCGCTGTGGTGCTCGTCGGCCTGCTGACCTTTATCGCGTTCATTTTCATTAACAACACGATCCGCCTGTCCATTACGGCGCGTCGTCGTGAGATCGCGATCATGCGTCTGGTGGGCGCAAGCAACGGCTTCATTCGCGGGCCGTTCATTACCGAGGGCGTGCTGCAGGCCATTTTGGGCTCGCTGCTTTCCATCGGCGTGCTGGAGCTGCTGCGTAACCTGATGGTTCCGCGTTTGCAGGAGAGCATCGGCTGGATGTCGTTTGCACTGCCGATGCAGTACTATCTGGTGACCTACGCCGCGCTGATTCTGGTCGGCGTCATTATCGGTCTCTTTGGTTCCGCCATCGCCATGCGCCGCTATCTGCGCGTGTAGGCGTGCTTGGAATTCGTTCCTTCAACGGGTCGTCTCTTTTGGGGGCGGCCCGTTTTTTGTCCCCTAGGGACCATTTGGGTAGACTCTTGGGGTGTAAACGGCCGTCGATAGTAAGGAGGCGCCATGGGGCGCAATAACAAGCATAAGCGTGGAGCTCGCAATAAGCGCGGGCCGGTGCGCAGCGAGCGTCGCCCGAGTCTGACCGGACGCGTGCAGCTCCATGAGCATAGCGCCTACGTTGTAACCGAAAACGGCGACTACAAGGTCATGGGCCGCGGCAAGCGCGAGATTATGGACGGCGATACCGTTGCCGTGAGCATTAAGAACAGCCCGCATGGCGAGCGACGCGCCGTAATCGAGGGCGTCGTCGAGCGTGCAGCCATTAGTGTGGTGGGCACGTACCAGACCGCCGGCCCGCTCGGGGTGATCGAGCCGCTCGATTCTCGCCTTAAGGCCGATTTCTTCATTCTGCCGGAGGACACCTCGGCGGAGCGTCTGGGTGTTCACCCTGGCGATGTGGTCGTCGCACGCATCCTGACGTACCCGACGCGCCTGGAATCGGGCACCGTGACGATTGAGCGCCGTATTGGCTGCGATGATGCACCCGATCTGGGCGTTCAATATGTGATGGCACGCTACGGCTATACCGATACGTATCCCGAGGCCGCGCTAGCCGAGGCCGAGGCGCTTTCGCTCGATGTGACCACGGCGCTCAAGGACCCGCTTCGTCGCGACCTGCGCGACCGCTTTGTCATTACGATCGACCCGGTTGATGCGCGCGACTTTGACGATGCCATCTCGCTGGAGCGCACGTCCGAGGGCGGCTACAAACTGGGTGTCCATATTGCCGACGTTTCGCACTATGTGGCTTGGGATGGACATATCGACCTCGAGGCTCGCCATCGGACGACGTCGGTGTATCTTGCCGATCGCGTGCTTCCCATGCTGCCCGAGCGCCTGTCGAACGATTTGTGCTCGCTGCGTCCCGACGAGGATCGCCTGGCGTTTACCGTCGACATTGAGCTCGACGCGCAGGGTCGCGTGCGCCATTACGATCCCTATCCCAGTGTGATCCGCTCGCGCGTGCGCATGGACTACGACGGCGCCGAGGCGCTGCTGGTGCGTGCCGGCGCGGTGGAGTATTCGGTGCTGGAGGGCGCCGCCGAGGATGTCGCTGCCGCCGAGGCCTCGCGCGAGGAAGCGCTCGAGCGCGGGCTTGCGTGCGAGGAAACCGCTCGCGGCTATAACGTCGACTTGGGGGATTTTCTCGTAGCCGCTAACGAGCTCGCCGAGCATCGCCGTCGTATTCGCCGCGCGCGCGGCTCGGTTGACTTCGATACAGCCGAGATTCGGGCGCTGCTGGACGAGGACGGCGTGCCCGTACAGATTGTGGCCCGCGAGCGCTCGTGCGCCACGTCGCTGATCGAGGAAGCCATGCTGCTGGCCAACGAGTGCGTTGCCGAGTGGCTGGCCGACCGCGATATCGAGGCCTGCTATCGCGTGCACGACGATCCCAGTCCCGACAGCCTGCACGGTGCCGCCGTGGCGCTGGCACAGCTGGGCATCATCGACGACCGCCGCGCTGCCGGCATTGCCCTGGGAAGCCCCGATGAGCTGCAAGCCGCAGTTGACGCGGCCGCCGGTACGGCCAACGCGCCACTCGTCAACACGTTGCTGCTGCGCAGTATGCAGCGCGCGCTGTACAAGCCGCGCAACGAGGGCCACTTTGCGCTCGCCGCGCCGTGCTACTGCCACTTTACGAGCCCCATCCGTCGCTATCCCGACCTGTTGGTGCATCGCGTACTCAAGCTGCAGCTGGCCTACGAGCGGCTGGGCGGCAAGGACGCCTTGGTGCGTACGCCGCGGCTGATCGGTAAGGGTCGCGAGTCCCTGCCGCGCATCTTGCCGCAAATCTGCCGTGCGTGCAGCGATGCCGAGCGTGCGGCCGACGCCGCCAGCCATGCGACGCAAAAGATCAAGATTGCCCAGTACTACGAGGACCGCCTGGGCGAGCGTTATGCCGGAACCATCTCGTGGGTCAGCAGCATGGGGCTCTTTGTACGCCTGGATCTTACACAGGTCGAGGGCCTGGTTTCGATCAAGAGCCTGGGCAACGAGTGGTTCGAGTTTGACGAGGACGCGCTCACGCTCACGGGTGCCGACACGGGGACCCGCTTTGAGCTGGGACAGCGCGTGATCATCGAGGTCTCGCGCGTCAACACCACGCGTGGGCACTTGGACTTCAGGCTTATTCATTAGCTGGAATTTGGTGACTGATAGAGAACGGGGCGGTCTTTCGGGGCCGCCCTTTTTGTGGCACCTCAATCGTCTTGTCGTACGCTCGCTTGCCCTTCTGCTTGCGATATGGGAGATAAAACCTACCAAAATAAACCTGTCCCTTTTTGGCAGGTTTACGAGAGAGCGGGGATGACATGGCAACGGTGTACGGGTATGCGCGGGTGAGCTCGCGTGATCAAAACCTGAATCGGCAACTGGATGCGCTGGGCGCCTATGGCGTGGAGCCGGCGAATATCTTTGCCGATCACGCGAGCGGCAAGGACTTCGACCGACCGCGGTATCGCGACCTGCTGTGCGCGTTGGATTCCGGCGATGTGCTGGTGGTGCTTTCTATCGATCGCCTGGGCCGCAACTACAGCGAGATCCTCGAGGAATGGCGGTGCATCACCAAAGAGCTCGGCGCTGCCATCGTGGTGCTGGACATGCCGTTGCTCGACACGCGCGCTAGAGACTGCGGTGGGTCGGATGTGACGAGCACGCTGATCGCCGACATTGTTTTACAGCTGTTGAGCTATGTGGCGCAGGTGGAGCGCGAGAACATTCACCGGCGCCAAGCCGAGGGCATTGCGGCGGCGCGAGCGCGCGGCGTGCGCTTTGGTCGACCCCGCAAGCCCTGTCCTCCGCAATTTGAACTGGTACGCGATACCTACGAGGCGGGTGATATCACGCGGAGCCAGGCGGCAAAGCGGCTGGGCGTGTGCGTAGGGACGTTCGACCGTTGGATGCGCGAGATGGAGTAGGGGCGTCGCGTTCCTTTGGCGCCCCGATTCGAACATTTTGGATTTCGCTACGGCGGCAATCGCATTTGGGGGTACACTCGCTGCTGCTCAAAAAATGACGGAGGTTAGCCCTTGGCGCGTGTGAAGCACATAGTCGGATGGATTTCGGTTGTCCTGCTGGTCGTGACGCTGACAAGTATTTGGATGCTGACGGAGCAAAACGTGGAGCAGACGTCATCGCTCAGCGAGTCCACTGCGCGCGCGGTGGAAGGACGGGCCGCGGACGTGCGGCCCGACGCCGCGCAAGAGTCCCAGGCGGGGGATGCCGTCGAGGGTGCGGATTCAACGACTGCCACCGTTCATCCCGACCCGCTTGCGCCCGTTCGTCTGTGGATGGGTGCCAACATTCGTCGCGTCGCACATACCGTTGAGTTCTTCTTTGTAGGACTGTTTGCTTCGACGACAGTGGCATGCCTGGGCGAATGCCTGCCATGCGCGCGATTCCGGTACGCACTCGCTGCGCTCTTTTGCGCCGTCTGCTCTGTCGGTGACCAAGTGCACAAGATCTTTGTTCCCGGTCGTCATTTCGACATGATCGACCTGGGCTTCGATGCCGCGGGCTATGTCACCGCCATGCTGTTGGTATTGCTGGTCTCCGCATGGGTGCACCACGCGACGTGCCCCATCGGCGCCCATGCGAGGCGCTAGCCGGTAACAAACCCGTTTCTAATAATGCGACCTTGTTGAATTATTTTGTGTCGCGCGTATTTCCGAGCGGTCGGATTTGAGGGGCGAGCGGTAGAACGCTCGCCCTTTGTGCGCCACGATGCGGCACAATGTACCGTAAAAGCTGTTTATATCCGGTACGAATCGTTCGTTGGTCTTTAATTCTTCTCAACGGAGGTGTTTGAGATGGCAAACGGATTGCTTTTAAGGCTTCGCGAGCGTGAGCTCAGTGCGAGCCCGGCGGAACGCAATGTCATCGCATACGTGGGTGCTCATCCGCATGAGGTGGTCGGGCTGTCCGTCCGCAGTCTTGCCGACGCCACGTTCTCCTCGCCCTCGAGCATTTTGCGTTTTTGCAAGCGCTTGGGTTTTGCGGGCTACAAGGAGTTCCAGCGCGAACTGATTGCCGAACTGGCACTCTTGGGTGACAAGAAAGACGTTGCCCTTGAGGACATCTCCATGGACGACAGCGTCGAACGTATCGTGGGGAAGGTGATGAAAAGCAACGTGCGCACGATCGAGGCGACGGCGCGAACGCTCGATTACACCGTCTTGGAGCGATGCGCGGCCCATCTTAAGCGGGCACGCGCGGTCAATCTGTTCGGTATCGGTGCCTCTCGTTTGGTCGCGCACGATCTGGCACAAAAGCTCATGCGTGTCGACAAAGAGTGCCATCTGTACGACGACTGGCATGATCAGCTCTTGTGTGCCAAGAACATGCATGAGGGCGATATGGCAATCGCCTTTAGCTACTCGGGCTTGACGCAAGAGGTGCTGGACTGCACCGCCGAGGCTCAACGTCACAACTGTCCCGTTGTGGCCGTTACCAAAGTAGATGGGTCGTCCAAGCTTGCCACCATGGCCGATGCCGTGCTCGGTGTCGCTGCGAGTGAACCCTTGGTCCGCAGCGGTGCCATGGCTTCGCGTATGGCCCAGCTTATGGTTGTCGATGCCCTGTACGCTGCTTACGTTGCCAGCGACTTCGAGCGGGCGACGCATGTCATTAAGCAAAACTACATCGAGAAACAGGAAAGATGAGGTGAATGAAATGCTCGATTTAACAAAATTCACGACCGAACAGCGTAATCAAAGGTCAATGGACCTCGATACGATGACATCGTTGCAAATCGTCACGACGATGAATGTTGAGGATCTTCGTGCCGTCCAGTCGGTTACGAAAGTGTTGCCCCAGGTTGCCACAGCAATCGACTGGGCTGCTGAGGCACTCGAGCGCGGCGGGCGCGTCTTTTACATGGGTGCAGGCACCAGTGGTCGTCTGGGCGTGCTCGATGCTTCGGAGTGCCCGCCCACGTTTGGCGTGTCATCCGATCTGATTGTCGGGCTCATTGCCGGAGGCGAGACGGCGTTTATCAAGGCTGTCGAAGGTGCCGAAGATAGCGAGGAGCTTGGCGCGAGCGACCTGCGGGAGCGTGGACTCTCGGACAAGGATCTTGTCGTTGGCCTGGCGGCAAGCGGTCGTACTCCCTATGTGGTGGGCGGCCTTGTGTACGCCAAGGCAACTGGGTGCAAGACCATCGCAATTGCCTGTAACCTAGGATCGAAGATCGGGGAGAGCGCAGATCTTGCCATTGAGCCCGTGCCCGGTCCCGAGGTGCTGACCGGCTCAACGAGGCTCAAGGCGGGAACGGTTCAAAAGCTCATTCTCAACATGATTTCGACCGGCGCCATGGTCAAGATCGGCAAGGTATACCAAAACCTGATGGTCGATGTGCAGCAGACGAACGAGAAGTTGGTGGTGCGCGGCCAGAACATCGTGATGGAGGCGACCGGCTGCACGCGCGAGCGCGCTATTCAGGCGCTTGCAGATGCCGGTGGCCACGTAAAAACCGCTATTGTCTCGGTACTGCTGGACTGCGATCCCGAGCAGGCTGCGATAGCTCTTGAGCGGACGCGCGGCCATGTTCGTGCTGCGGTGAGGGGCCATGAGAAGAACAATGCCGATGCCCAATAGGTGCACGGCGTGAGCTGATATGACATCCAGACGAGATACCCAATACAAGGAGAAGTTATGACGAACAAAGAGCTGGCTCAAAAGCTGCTGGACCTTTTGGGCGGTAAAGACAACGTGCTCGCAAACGCGGCGTGCATGACGCGCCTGCGCGTGACCGTCAAAGACACGGGCAACGTCGACACGGAGGGTATTAAGGCACTCGACGGCGTGATGGGCCTTGTTGAGGACGACACGATGCAGATCGTGCTGGGTCCGGGCAAGGTGAATAAGGTGCTCGAGGAATTCTCCAAGCTCACCGGCCTTGCGAAAGGCGTTGCTGACGAGAGCGTAGTTGACGCTGCGGCCACAAACAAGGCCGCGCAGAAGGCCAAGTACGAGTCCAAACCGGTTCAGGCCTTCCTTAAGAAGATTTCCAACGTCTTCGTCGCTCTGCTTCCCGGCATCATTGCGGCTGGCCTCATCAACGGTATCTGCAACGTCATCAATGTCTCGACGGCGGGTGCGCTTGCGGGCGAGTGGTGGTATCAGGGCATTCGTTCCATGGGTTGGGCCCTGTTTGCCTATCTGCCCATTTTGGTGGGCTATAACGCGGCGCGCGAGTTTGGTGGCTCCGCTGCACTGGGCGGTATCGCAGGCATGATGTGCATCGCCAACAGCGCCATGCCCCTGCTTGCGCCTGGCACGGCTGATCCTACCGCTGCCATTCTGCTGCCGCTCACCAATGCGCAGTACAACCCCGCAGCGGGCGGCATGATCGCGGCTCTCATCGCTGGTGCGTTTTTCGCCTGGATGGAGCGTCAGATTCGCAAGGTCATGCCCAACGCGCTCGATACGTTTCTGTCCCCGCTGCTGGTGCTCATCATCGGCGCCTTTGCTCTGATGCTTGTCATCCAGCCGGTTGGCGCTTGGCTGACGACTGCCATCTTTAGCGTTTTGACCTTTATCTTCGAGAAGCTGGGCGTCCTGGGCGGCTATATCCTGTCGGCAGGCTTCTTGCCGCTGGTGTCCGTCGGCCTGCATCAGGCGCTCACGCCGATCCACGCTATGCTCAACGATCCCGACGGCGCTACCAAGGGCATCAATTACCTGCTTCCCATCCTTATGATGGCTGGCGGCGGTCAGGTCGGTGCCGGTTTGGCGCTGTACTTTAAGACCAAGAACGCCAAGCTCAAGAAGTATGTCGCCGAGTCCATCCCCGTTGGCATCCTGGGCGTGGGCGAGCCTCTGATGTATGCCGTTACGCTGCCGCTCGTTCGTCCGTTTGTGACGGCCTGCCTGGGCGCCGGATTTGGCGGCGCGCTTGCAGCGCTGCTTCACATCGGCACAGTTTCCCAGGGTGTTTCCGGTCTGTTTGGCCTGTTGATCGTCGTTCCTGGTCAGCAGCTCGGCTACGTTGCCGCTATGCTGCTTGCCTATGCCGCCGGCTTTGCCCTGACGTGGTTCTTTGGCGTGGACGAGCAGAAGATCAACGAGTTTTTTGGCGAGTAGTTTGATAGCGCGAGCCGTGTTGCTCAGGGTTCACGGCGCGCGGCAGATTTCTTGATGCTATGGTTGTGCCGGCGGGGCTAACTGCTCCGCCGGCCTTTTTTAAAGGAGCGTTGAAGCGTGAAAACGGGTATTTCGATTTATCTTTCCAGTCCTCTGCAGGATATTGAGCGGACGATCGAGCTTGGTGCCGCGGCGGGTGCACGCTATGCGTTTACCTCACTGCATATTCCCGAGGATGGGGGAGCGGCGTATGCCGATAAGGTTCGCCAGGTGCTGTCGTTGCTTTCCGCCCGCGGCATTGCGCTCATTGCCGATGTGGGGCCGCGCACGTGCGATTTGCTGGGCCTTGAGCGCATGGAGGACTTGCGTGATCTGGGACTGGAGTACCTGCGCTTGGATTATGGCTTTAGTGCCCAGCGGGTCGCGGAGCTGTCCGGTGTATTTCGCATTGTGGTTAATGCATCGACGGTGAGTTCTGATGAAATCGCATCGTGGCGAGAAGCCGGTGCCGATGTGACTCGTTTTGCCGCCTGCCACAATTTTTATCCCAAGCCCTATACCGGTTTAGCTCTGGAGGACATTGCTCGGGTGAATCTTCGTCTTGCGGCGCTCGGCTTCGAAATCATGGCTTTTGTGCCGGGTGATGCCAACGTTCGCGGGCCGGTATTCGAGGGACTGCCGACGGTTGAGGCACAGCGCGGTCGCGCGTCAAAGGTTGCCCTCAACATGCTTGAGCTCGCACATGGCGCCGATTGCGACATTGTTTTGGTCGGCGACCCCGATCTTTCGGATGCGGGTTGGGCACAGTTTGCTCAAGTTTCTGCCGGATACGTGGATTTGCAATGCGAGCTTGAGCCCGGCTATGCCTATGTGCGTGGTCAGATTCATCACGACCGGCCCGACTCGAGCGCCCTCATCTTTAGGTCTCAGGAGTCGCGCACGACGCTTAAGCCAGATTCCGTGCCGACAGATACCGGTGCCGGCCTGCCGCGAAAGGCGGGGTCGATCGCTGTGAGCAATAGCGGCTATGGGCGCTACGAAGGCGAGCTTGAGATTGCGCGGGTCGATCTTCCCGGCGACGAGCGCATGAACGTTGCGGGCCATATCACGCCTGAGGCAATGGAGCTGCTGCCGTTCATCAAACGCGGATTCGGGGTACGGTTCGTTTAGCGTGTGACCCGTGGGCTACAATTGCCCCATCATGCGAAGGCGCCTCGTATGGTGTGTACCTGCGTTGGCCGATCTATATTCGGAGGATTCCCATGACCGTACTGTTTGTTGAATATCCCAAGTGCTCGACCTGTAAAAAGGCCAAGGCATGGCTGGACGAACATGGGGTTGAGTATATCGACCGCGATATCGTTGCGGACAATCCCGCGGCCGATGAACTTGCGACTTGGATTGCTCGTTCGGGGCTGCCGGTGCGACGCTTCTTTAACTCGTCGGGCATGAAATATCGAGAGCTGGGCCTGAAGGCGCGCCTGGATGCGGGTATGACGGACCAGGAATGCTATGAGCTGCTGGCGACTGACGGCATGCTGGTTAAGCGCCCGCTGCTGGTGGGCGACGACTTTGCGATCCCCGGCTTTAGGGAAGCGGCCTGGGCCGAGGCGTTGCTGTAGCGGCTGCGGAAAGTGCGTCCCGTTTCGAGCGCTGATTCTGGGATGTGCTTTCCGGTTGAGGGCTCTATCGGAAATGACATTCCGTTTCGAGCGCTGATTCTGGGACGCGGTTTCCGGTTGGAGGCTCTACGGGAAACTGCGCCCCGGAATTCGCTTCCAGAATGGGACGCACTTTCCGCCGGCGGGCCTGCCCCAGTCAGTCCTCCAGCTGCGCCCATTCGTGCGGGTCGTAGATCTTTACGTGCTTGTCGGGCGTATCGCTCCAATACTCTTCGTCCATAAAGGGCAGGTATGCCTGAATGCCGGGGCAGATAAACGGAATCCGTTGCCGCTGCAGGCGCTCGCGCTGCCGCCGCTCCAGGTTCGTCTCGGATATGACGGTCGGCATGCCGGACAGCTCGACGAGGCTTGCCTGGATGCGCTTGAGGTCGGGGAGCGCCGCATGCCATGACGTCCGCATGATTAAAAATGAGGCGCGGCGGTAGTTTGCCTGCATCACCGTGATGGCGGGGCGCAGTGTGGGATGGATTTTGTCCCGTTCGGGCCAAAGGTCAGCAGTGATCTCGAGGCCCAGGGTCTCCCATAGGTAATCAAGCTCTTCGTCCATGGCGCCTCGATATCTACGCGATCATTGATACTTCGATTGTGTTGCCTGGTGCTATCGTTTTCGCGGTAGAATCTGCCAACGGCTGACGGCTACCGCTCGCGGCGTTTTGCCCTTCGTGTACAGCGGTCGGCTTCACAGGTCCTTCACGGGTTGGACGAAATTAGGCCAATTTGACCGAATTTCAAAAAAGTCAAAATTGGGGCTTGCGTCATGGCGGGACTTCCCGTATATTTCTTTCTTGCGCAAAGGCACAGCCGAGCGCAGCAATGCAGTCATTGGGATGTCGTCTAATGGCAGGACAGCGGATTCTGGTTCCGTCAATGGGGGTTCGACTCCCTCCATCCCAGCCATTGCATTTGCTACATATGGCCCGTTCGTCTAGCGGTTTAGGACGCCGCCCTCTCAAGGCGGAGATCACCAGTTCGAATCTGGTACGGGCTACCCACAAATGAACGCCCGGGCCTCGCAAGAGACCCGGGTTTTGTGTATCGACCGTATATGCGGCGCCTGCCGTGTTTCGCTCAGATCGAGGAGTAGCCATGGATCTGCCCATCAGCTTGCAAGACATCACGTATGCCGAGAACTATCTGGCGCAGGGCGACCTGGCTACGGCGACGCCGCTGCTGGAGCGTCTGGTGGAGCTCGCCGAGGAGTATATCGACGCCGAGTGCAAGACGAAGGAGAAGCGCCAATACTTTAGCTTCGATAGCAAGTTTGAGCGTCTGGCCTACCGCCGCGTGGAAAAGGATCCGCGCGAGCTGGTGCAGGTCGAGGTGCCCTTTGATCGCCTGTATTCCGACATGGCGTATGCCTACATTCGCCAGCAGGATTATGTGAGTGCTCGCAACGCCTTGATGCAGGCCGTGCGCTGGGACCCCATGAACTGCAACTATCGCTTGGACTTGGCCGAGCTGTTCCGCGCGCTCGAGGACAAGCAGGAATGGGCATCGCTTTCGTTCTCGGTACTGGAGCGTGCAAGCGATGGCAAGTGCGCCGCCCGCGCCTATGCCAATCTAGGTCAGTACTTCTTGGAGCCCGAGACCGAGAACGTCTCGGCGGCCGTGGGTTGCGCGCGTCTGGCGCTGCGCTTGGCCCCTGGCGATGCGCATACGACGCGCCTGCTCAACAAGATCCATACTGCCTATCCGGATGCCGCCGATGAGAGCGACGACCATGTGATGGGTGAACTGGCCCTGCAAGGCGTGCCGACCTCGCCTTCGGCCGAGATTGCCATCTGCCTGATTATGTGCGCGACCGATGCTGCAAGCGACGGCGACAAGCAGGAGGCGACGCGCCTGACGGTCCGTGCCCGCGACCTGGTAGGCGAGGAGGCCTGCGCGGCGATTATCAAACTGGTGCGCGAGAGCGACGCCGAGCTCAATGCCGAGCGCAAGGCAAAGCGCGACGCCGCGGGCTCAAACGCTGATGGCGCCAAGGAGGCCGGCGATGCCCAGTAAGCGCGAGCGTAAGCTCATCTCCAAGAATCGCTCGGCACACCACGAGTACTTTATCGATGAGACGTTTGAGTGCGGCATTGAGCTGAGTGGCACCGAGGTCAAGTCGATTCGCGAGCGCGCCTGCCAGATCACCGACACTTTTGCGCTCATCCGTGGCGGTGAGTGCTGGCTCGTGGGCCTGCATATTCACCCTTATAGCCATGGTGGCGTGTGGAACCGCGACCCTGATCGCCGCCGTCGTCTGCTGCTGCACCGCAAGGAGATTGACTTTCTCGACGGTAAGCTACGTAATCGCGGCTATGCCCTGGTGCCGCTGGAGCTCTACTTTAATACCGACGGCCGCGTAAAGCTGCTGTTGGGCCTAGGCCGCGGCAAGAAGCTTTACGACAAGCGCGAGGATATGGCCAAACGCGATGTCCAACGCGAGATTGACCGCGCCCTCAAGGAGCGCAATCGCTAGGCGCTCTGTATAAGTTGCGGTGGAATACGGACTGTTTTGCCTGTTTGAGGGGCTATTCAGTCCTTATTTCACCGCAACTGTGGGCGTCTCATCTTGCTTACTGTTCTGACACATATGTCTCAAAGGCGGCATCCGTTATGGGCGCCGCCTTTTTTGTGGGTACATACATCCATGAGGTTCCAACCCGGGTTAGGGGAGTGGTCGTTATGGACAAAACTGCGTTCTTTACCATGCCGAGCGGTCTGTACGTGGTGAGCGCCGCGGCATACGGGCTGCGCGCCGGCTGCGTCATCAACACTGCGGTGCAGGTGACGTCCATGCCGCCGCGCATTTCGGTTGCCGTGAACAAGGACAACGTCACCTCGGGCGTCATCGTATCGGCCAAAGCGTTCGCGCTGACCGTGATCGATCAGACCGCCGACATGCTCTACATCGGTAACTTTGGCTTTCGCACCAGCAGCGATTATGACAAGTTTGCCAAATACGAGACCCGCAAGACGGCTCTGGGCATGCCCTATGTGCCCGAGCACGCGGCGGCCCTGTTTAGCTGCCATTTGATCGACACTGTGGATGTTGGCACGCATCTACTGTTTATCGGCGAGGTCGAGGATGCCGAGCGCTTGAGTGACGAGACGCCGCTCACCTACGATTACTACCATAAGGTCCTGAAGGGCAAGACGCCTCCGAAGGCGTCCTCGTATCAAGGCTAGAAATGTTTTAAAAATACTTGCATTATATTATTGAGAATCTATACTAATAAATGAAGTACATCACCAGTCGCGTTCGAGAGGAGAACATCATGGCTGAGGAGAAGAAGACGTATAAGTTCGTGTGCGTCGTTTGCGGTTACGAGGTTGAGGTCGATACGCCTGAGCTGCCCGAGGATTACGTGTGCCCGGTGTGCGGCGTCGGTCCTGATCAGTTTGAGCTCGTCGAGGAGTAGCTCGCAGGTACACGGCGAAAGCCGAACATAGCTCTGTCCAAGGGCCCCGGTCGAATTCTCGGCCGGGGCTCTTTTCCTCCGTCCCCAAGGGATCACGGTTGCTGTTGGCCGATCCTGTCTGTTGTGAGTCCGGCAGGCCTTTTGTCTCAATCTGTAACGTCTAACGGCTCAAAACGGGTCTTCCTGTTACATATCGAGACAAACCAAAACTGTCCGGCAGAAGATCTCTATCTGTAACATCTAGCAGTGAAAATGGGGTCTATCTGTTACAGATTGAGACAAACGGAGCTGTCCCTCGGAATGATCTCGATCTGTAACATCTAACGGCTCAAAACGGGTCTTCCTGTTACAGATCGAGACGTTTGCCTGGGTGGGCGCCCCGCCCCATTACATCCCTGTCAACAACACGACATCGAGAATCGTTACGATGGCACCGATCCCTACAAGCAGCGCGTTGAGCGGGCGCGAATTGGCGTATTTGCTCATGACGCGGCGTGAACTGGTGAGCCGTATGAGCACAAAGACCGTAATCGGCAGCTGAAGCGACAGCAGTGCCTGGCTCCAGATGAGACCTTCAAAAGGATTTGGGACGACTAGGCACGCCGTCACTGCGCCGACGAAACAGGCCGCCACCCCGATCGAGGAATGTCGGTCGTGGATGTCGTATTCCTCGTCGAACATGCCCGCAGTGATGGTTCCCGCCGCCATGCCCGCTGTCACGCTGCTCGATAGTCCCGCGAACAGCAGCGCTACCGCAAAGATGGTCGAGCTCGCCGGGCCCAAGATGGGGGAGAGCGTGGCCGCTGCGACGGCGAGGTCGTCTACGACGATGCCGTGGGCAAAGAAAGTCGTCGCGGCGAGGATAACCATTGCCGAGTTGATCGCCCAGCCCACACCCATCGAAAAGAGCGTGTCGAAGAGCTCGTAGCGCAGGCGCTCCTCGATAACCTGCTCGCCTTGGCCTTCGAAGTGCATGGATTGGATGACCTCGGAGTGCAGGAAGAGGTTGTGTGGCATAACGACCGCACCCAGGACACTCACGATAATCGCGGCCGAGCCGGTGGGCATACTGGGCGTGATCCAGCTTGCAACGGCTTGCGGCCAGTCGATCTTGACCAGCGCAAGCTCGGCCAAAAACGAGAGTCCTACCACGCCTACGAAGGCGATGATCCAGCGTTCGGCTCGCTTGTAGGAGTTCGTCATGAGCATCGCCATCGATACTGCCGCCACGATGAGACAGCCCGCGCGCACGGGCAGCCCAAAGAGCATTTGAAGGGCAATCGCGCCGCCCAGGACCTCGGCCATGGCGGTAGCGATGGTCGCGAGATAGGCACTGGCAAGCACCGCGCGTCCCACGATGCGGGGGAGAAAGCGGGTCGTGGCCTCGGCAAGACAGGCGCCCGTGGCGATACCCAGGTGCGCCGCGTTGTGCTGCAGCACAATGAGCATAATCGTGGACAGCGTGACGATCCACAGCAGCGCGTAGCCAAACTGCGAGCCCGCGGCCATATTGGAGGCCCAGTTGCCCGGATCGATAAAGCCGACAGTGACGAGCAGCCCGGGGCCGATGTGCCGGGCGATGTCCAGACCGCCATGGCCACCGGTGCGGTGCGAGCCAAAGTGTTGTTTGAGATGTTTGAGCATGGTCGGCTCCTGCGTGCGGACGGCGCGGCGTCGCGCCGGGGTCGTGCGGCGCCGCGCGCTGAGCTTAAGATGGGGCTACTTGTGCGCCTTGCCTTGATTGGCAACGACGTCGATCTTGGCGGCGATGGTCGCCGGGTCACCGATGTAGCGCTTGTCGAGGACGTTGAAATCGGCGTCGAAGGTGTAGACGAGCGGCACGCCGGTGGGGATGTTGACCTTGAGGATTTCCTCGGGCGTTAGATGCTCAAACTTCATGACGAGCGAGCGCAGGGAGTTGCCGTGCGCGGCGATGAGCACGCGTTTGCCGGCGAGCATCTGGGGACGAATCTCGTCCTCAAAATAGGGCCAGGCGCGGGCAATCGTGTCCTTGAGGCACTCGGTGTAGGGCAGCTGATCGGGCGCGATGTCGCGGTATTGCTCCTGGGTGTGGGGGTCGCGCGCGTCGCACGGCGCGAGCGCCGGCGGGCAGACATCGAAGGAGCGGCGCCAGATGAGCACCTGCTCGTCGCCGTGTTCGGCCGCGGCGTCGGCCTTGTTGAGACCCTGCAGCGCGCCGTAGTGGCGCTCGTTGAGCTTCCACGATTTGATGACGGGCAGCCACTCGCGGTCCATCTGGCCGAGCACGATGTTGAGGGTGTGGATCGCGCGCTTGAGGCGCGAGGTGTAGCAGATGTCAAAGTCGAACTCCGCCTCTTTGAGGGCACGGCCGCCTGCCGCCGCCTCTTCGCGGCCCGTGTCGGTGAGTTCGACATCGGTCCAGCCGGTGAACAGGTTGAGCTTGTTCCACTCGGATTCTCCGTGACGGATAAGGACGAGTTGCATCGTCTGCTGCTCTGCTTGGCGTGCCATAGGGGCCTCCTTGATCTGGCGCGGCGTGCGTGCCGTTTGCTTGACGCCGCAAAGGATACCCGTTTTAGGCTCAAAAGTTAACCAAGACTAACAAAAATGTTATTATGGACATGGTTGGTGCAATGGGGGCCGTAATTGTCTCAATCTGTAACAGTTGGCTGCCGAAACCGGCCCTTCGTGTTACAGATCGAGACCGCCTCTCGGAAACATCTCAATCTGTAACATCTGAGCGCATAAAACCCCTCTAACTGTTACAGATTGAGACAAGCCAGACTGGTTGGTTATAAAAATCTCGATCTGTAACATCTGGACGCCGAAATTGGGTTTAACTGTTACAGATTGAGATATTTGGCGGGAGGGAAACGGCGCACGTCGGCGCGCCCGAGTCGTCTGCAAAATCCTTACATGCCGAGTCATCAAACTGTGCCCGCACTTCAGCCGATTACGCGCATAATGGCAGGAAAGGTTGCGAAGAAGAAAGGCCCTCGGATGAACGGCATGGCAAAGTACAAGGTTCCCGCGCTCCTGTGGCTTGTGTTTGAGGCGGTCGCCATCGTGCTGTGGCGCACCACGGGCAACCTGTTCTACCTCGGCAATTTCTCCTACATTGGCACGGCGCTTGCCGCGGGTACGGCG
Organism: uncultured Collinsella sp.; assembly: GCA_934654775.1. Lineage (GTDB taxonomy): Bacteria > Actinomycetota > Coriobacteriia > Coriobacteriales > Coriobacteriaceae > Collinsella. The sequence continues at coordinate 59,877 of CAKUGR010000010.1, read as the reverse complement.
CTCTATATCGCCAACTGGAGGTACGCGCGTCATGCCGTTCAGTTTGCTATCGGCACATATATGCTCGTCTACCTGGGCTTTCTGTGTCACGAGAATATGCAGATCGAGGGCTTTTGGTACTACCTCTTCCTGGGTTCTTTTGAGGCAGCGACCATTCATTACGCCGTGGCCAAGATCTTTGGGCCGCTTGTATTTGGCCGCGGTTGGTGCGGCTATGCGTGTTGGACGGCGATGGTGCTCGATTTGCTGCCGTACAAGGTGCCTGCAACGCACGAGCGTCGGTCGTTTGGCTGGCTGCGCTACGTAACCTTTGTGGCGTCGCTCGCCTTTGTGGGTGCGCTGTTTCTTCTGGGCGTTCCCAACCTTGCCGACGTCATGTGGATTGCCTTTATCGTGGGAAATGCGATCTACTACGTGGTGGGCATCGCGCTCGCGTTTGCACTCAAGGACAACCGCGCGTTTTGCAAGTACATCTGCCCGGTGACGGTGTTTTTAAAGCCCATGTCCAAGCGGGCGGTCGTGCGCGTTACCTGCGATAAGGACAAATGCATCTCGTGCGGTAAGTGTCGTAAGATTTGCCCGATGGACGTCGACGTGACGGACAATTCGCTCGACCGTCGCAACGGCACGGAGTGCATCCTGTGCATGGAGTGCACCAAAGCCTGTCCCAAAAAGGCCTTGTAGCGCAGGCAGGCTAGATTGGTGCATGGGGTCAGGTTAGTCTGCACCAACGTGGTGCAAACAAGCCTGACCCCATGCACCAACGTGGTGCAAACAAACCTGACCCCTTTGCACCAAGGGAATTGTCTCGATCTGTAACATCTGGGGGCCGAAGTTGGCTCTATCTGTTACAGATTTAGACAAACGGAACCCGTCCTGCAGAAAATCTCAATCTGTAACAGCTGGACGTCCAAATGGGCTCCTCGTGTTCCAGAATGAGACAAAAACCCCGCCATCCCCGGGAGACCATTTGTTACGTGCGTTACGCGATTGTTTCGAAACGGGTGGGAAACACAACGGGTCGGCGATGCTCCTAGTATGCCTATTCAACTGACTGTCTAATATCTAGGGGAGGATCGCGATGCAGGCAGATTCCGCTCAGCAGCAGGGCCTTTATCGCCCCGAATTCGACCACGATGCATGTGGCATCGGCGCGCTTGCCGATATCAACGGTGAGCGCCATCACCAGATCCTGGACGACGCACTGTCCATTCTGGTCAACTTGGAGCACCGCGGCGGCACGGGGCTCGAGAAGAACACCGGCGACGGCGCTGGCATCCTGTTCCAGGTTCCGCATCACTTTTTCCGTAAAGAGGCCCAAAAGTGCGGCCAGATTCTGCCGGCAGAGGGCGACTATGGCGTTGCCATGCTGTTCTTCCCGCAGGACGACAAGGGCGTAGAGGATGCCCGCCGTGTGTTTGAGGAGGGCTGCGCCGAGGCCGGCGTGCCGCTGCTCTTTTGGCGCGAGGTGCCGGTCGACCCGCACGACCTGGGCGAGACGGCACGCGCCTGCATGCCCACCATCCTGCAGGCCTTCCTGGGCCGCCCCGACGACACACCCGCCGGTGACGCCTTCGAGCGCCGTCTGTACGTGTGCCGTCGCACTATCGAGAAGAAGGCCGACGCCGAGTTCGCCCTGCGCGACAAGATTTTCTACGTCTGCTCCATGAGCTCGCGCACCATCGTGTACAAGGGCATGCTCGTCGCCACGCAGATGCGCCGCTTCTTCATCGACCTCAACGACGCCGCCGTCAAGACGGCCGTGGCGCTCGTCCACTCGCGCTACTCCACCAACACCACGCCCAGCTGGGAGCGCGCGCACCCCAACCGCTTTATCATCCACAACGGCGAGATCAACACCCTCAAGGGCAACGTCAACTGGATCCGCGCCCGCGAACCCAATCTGTACAGCCCCGTGCTGCAGCACGATCTTGAGCGCGTGATGCCCATCATCAACCGCGAGGGCTCCGATTCCGCGATTCTGGACAACGTGCTCGAGTTCCTGGTCATGAATGGTCGTCCGCTCACGCGCGCCGCATCCATGCTGCTGCCCGAGCCGTGGGATCACAATGACAGCCTGAGCGAGGAACGCCGCGCCTACGACGCCTACCAGTCCATGCTCATGGAACCCTGGGACGGACCTGCCGCTATCGCCTTTACCGACGGTCGCACGCTGGGTGCCGCCCTCGACCGCAACGGCCTGCGTCCCGCCCGCTACTATGTGACGCGCGACGGTCGCTTTATGCTGGCAAGCGAGGTGGGCACCATCGAGGTGAGCCCCGAGAACATCCTGACGCGCGGCTGTCTGGGGCCGGGCCAGATGCTCGAGGTCGACTTTGCCCGCGGGCGCGTCATCTACAACGACGAGCTGCGCGCCCGTTACGCCAAGGAAAAGCCCTACCGTGATTGGATTGCCGAGGAGACGCTGACCGTCGACGCGCTCGATAGGCCTGCCGCGGCAACGCCCGCCGAGGACGCCGAGGTGCCCGCCGCCGTGCGCATGGCTAAGCTCGGGTATCACTGGGATGATGTTGACGAGGTCGTGCGTCCCATGGCCCAGCAGGGCAAGGCGCCGCTTGCCTCGATGGGCATCGACGCGCCGCTGGCCTGCCTGTCCAAGAAGACGCGTTCGTTCTTTGACTACTTCTATCAGCTGTTCGCTCAGGTCACGAACCCGCCCATCGACGCCCTTCGCGAGCATATGGTCACCTCGACCACGCTCTACCTGGGCAACCACGGCAACCTGCTCGAGGACTCCCGTACGGCCTGCCAGCTGGTTCGCTTGGAGCGCCCGTTGCTCAACGAGGAGGAGTTCGACCGCATTTGCGCCATCGACCGCGTGGGCTTTAAGACTCGCCGTTTCCGTGCCGTCTACCGCCGTGACGCCGGCGAGGGCGCGCTGCAGGCTGCGCTCAAGCAGCTGGCCGAGGACGTTGAGGCTGCGGTCCGCGACGGCGTGAACATCGTGGTATTGAGCGATCGTGCCGCTGCGGGCGAGGTGCCCGTGCCGTCGCTGCTCGCCGTGGGCTGTGTGCACAACCACCTGATCCGTGCCGGCGTGCGTACCTTTGCCGACATCGTGGTGGAGTGCGGCGATGCCGTGTCCCCGCACGACTTTGCGGCGCTGGTGGGTTACTCCGCAAGCGGCATCTATCCGTACAATGCGCATGCGTGCATCCGCGACTTGGCGGCACGCGGCGACCTGGACGTGACGGCCGAGCAGGGCATCGCTAACTACAACAAGGCTGCGACCGCCGGCATCGTTTCCATCATGTCCAAGATGGGCATCTCTACGGTGCAGAGCTACCATTCGGCGCAGATCTTCGAGGCCGTGGGCTTTACGCCGGAGTTCGTCAACGCGTACTTCGCCGGCACGGTGAGCCGCGTGGGCGGCATGGGTGTCGAGGACGTCGAGCGCGAGCAGAACGAGCGCTACGACGCCGCGCTCGCCATCCTTAAGAGCCCCGCGCCCGAGCAGCTGCCCACGCTGGGCCTGACCAAGTGGCGCCCGCTCGGCGGCGAGGATCACCTTATCGACCCGCAGACCGTCTACCTGCTGCAGACCGCCTGCCGTGAGGACAGCTACGACACCTTTAAGGAGTACAGCGCCCGCCTGCACCGCACCGGCCGCGCCGTGCGCCTGCGCGACCTGCTGGACTTTGACGACAGCGGTCGCACCCCGGTGCCGCTCGACGAGGTCGAGCCTGCGCTCAACATCGTCCGCCGCTTTAACACCGGCGCCATGTCGTACGGCTCCATCAGCAAGGAAGCGCACGAGTGCATGGCCATCGCCATGAACCGCCTGCATGGCCGCTCCAACTCCGGCGAGGGCGGCGAGGACCCGCGTCGCGAGACTCCGCTGACCAACGGCGACTCCAAGAACTCCGCCATCAAGCAGGTGGCAAGTGCGCGCTTTGGCGTGACGAGCCGCTACCTGTGCAGCGCCTTCGAGATTCAGATCAAGATGGCCCAGGGCGCCAAGCCCGGCGAGGGCGGACACCTGCCCGGCAAGAAGGTCTACCCCTGGATCGCCGAGGTCCGTCAGTCCACGCCCGGCATCGGCCTGATCTCGCCTCCGCCGCACCACGATATTTACTCTATCGAGGACCTGGCAGAGCTGATCTTCGATCTTAAGAACGCCAACCCCGGTGCGCGCGTGTCGGTCAAGCTGGTCAGCGAGGCCGGCGTCGGCACCATCGCCACCGGCGTTGCCAAGGGTGCTGCCGACAAGATCTTGATCAGCGGCCATAACGGCGGCTCGGGTGCCGCGGCGCGTGACTCTATCTGGCATGCCGGTCTGCCGCTGGAGCTCGGCCTTGCCGAGGCCCAGCAGACGTTGCTGCAAAACGGCCTGCGCTCACGCGTGGTGCTCGAGGCCGACGGCAAGCTCATGGACGGCACCGACGTCGCCGTCGCCTGCTTGCTGGGCGCCGAGGAGTTTGGCTTTGCGACCATGCCGCTCATCTCCATGGGCTGCCTCATGCAGCGCGATTGCCAGCAGGACACCTGCCCGGCCGGTATCGCTACGCAAAACTGCCGCCTGCGTCGCGGCTTCCGCGGCAAGCCCGAGCACGTTGAGCACTTTATGCTCTTTGTTGCCGAGCAGCTGCGCGAGGTCATGGCGAGCCTGGGCTTCCGCACCGTCGACGAGATGGTCGGCCATCCCGAGTGCTTGCGCCAGATCGAGGTCCCGGGCAACCGCAAGGCCAACCTGCTCGATCTGTCGCCCGTGCTGGCGAACGCGACCTGCGAGTTCGGTGCCCATATTCCGGGCGCCGACGGTCGCCACTTCCTGCCGCAGATGGCCGCGGACAGCGAGCTCGACAAGACACTCGACTCCACGTTGTTTGTGCCCTATACGGCCGATGCCCGTGCGCACCTGCGTCCGATTCGCTTCCGCGCCGATATCGCCAACGTCAACCGCTGCGTGGGCACCATCCTGGGCAACGCGGTGACCAAGGCGCATCCCGAGGGCCTGCCCGCCGGCTCCATCACCATCGATTGCGATGGTTCGGCCGGTCAGAGCTTTGGCGCCTTCCTGCCGCGCGGCATTACGCTCAACGTGTGCGGCGACGCCAACGACTACTTTGGCAAGGGCCTTTCGGGCGGCGAGGTGTCGGTGCGCCCCAACCCGCATGCGACCTACAAGTTCGACGAGAACATCATCGTGGGCAACGTTGCGTTCTTTGGTGCCACGAGCGGCCGCGGCTTCATTAACGGTCTTGCCGGCCAGCGTTTTGCCGTGCGCAACTCCGGTGCCACCGTGGTGGTCGAGGGCTGCGGCAACCATGGCTGCGAGTACATGACGGGCGGTCTGGCGCTCATCTTGGGCGAGGTCGGACAGAACTTCGCTGCCGGCATGACAGGCGGCGTGGCCTATGTCTTTGACCAGTACGGTACGCTCAGTGCCCGCGTGAACCACGAGAGCGTTGAGCTCAATGCCCCGACGGCCGGCGAGCTGGCGCAGATTCGCGAGCTCATCCAGGAGCACGTGGACGCGACGCAAAGCCCGCGCGGCATTAAGCTGCTCTACAGCTTCGAGACGATGAGCAAACACTTTGTGAAGGTCATTCCGACTGAGTACGAGCGTGTTCTGGCGATTGTCGCTGCAGCCGAGGCCGTGGGCAAGACGCACGCGCAGGCCGAGGAGTTGGCGTTTGACATTGTGACCGGTCGCGCGAGCGCCGCGGATGTCGCTCGCTTTGATGCTGCGGGCGCTGCGTCCGTGGCTGCCAGCTCTGTTGCTTCGACCAAGAAGGAGGCGTAAGTGCCATGGGTAAGCCCGGTGCTTTTCTTGATATCGATCGCGTGACCCACGAGCTTCGCCCCGTGGAGGAGCGCAGCCATGATTTTGATCCGCTGTACGTGGAGCTCGATGACGATGCACGTCGTGCCCAGGCGAGCCGCTGCATGATGTGCGGCGTGGCGTTTTGCCAGATGGGCGCGAGCTTTGGCAAGGCGCGACCGAGTGGCTGCCCGCTGCACAACCTGATTCCCGAGTGGAATGAGCTGGTGTGCCGCGGCCGCTGGGACGAGGCTGCCGAGCGTCTGTCGCTCACCTCGCCCATGCCCGAGTTCACGAGTCGCGTGTGCCCGGCGCTGTGCGAGGCCGCGTGTAACCTGGGTTCGGTCGATGGCCAGCCCACGACGATCCATGACAACGAGCGTGCGATCAGCGATCACGAATGGGCAAGCGGCGGTCCGCGCCGTTTTGAGCCGGCGGGGGAGGGCGCGCCCACGGTTGCCGTGGTGGGCTCCGGTCCTGCTGGTCTGGTGGCAGCATGGGAGCTTGCGCGTCGTGGCGCCCGCGTGACGGTGTTTGAGCGCGACGACCGCCCGGGCGGCTTGCTCATGTACGGCATTCCCAATATGAAGCTCGAGAAGTCCGTGGTCGAGCGCCGCGTGGCGCTCATGCGCGAGCTGGGCATTGTGTTTGAGCTGGGTGTCGACGTTACGAACCCTGCGGTGGCGGCCGAGCTCGATGACTTTGACGCCGTCGTGGTGGCTGCCGGCGCTCGTGCGCCCCGCGGTCTTTCGGCTGCGAACGTGGATGCTCCGGGCGTGGTGTACGCGGTGGACTACCTGACGGCTTCGACTGTCTCGGTGCTCGATGGCGGCGAGCCCGCGGTGAACGCGCGCGGCCTGGATGTCGTGGTCATTGGCGGCGGCGATACCGGCAACGACTGCGTGGGTACCGCGGTGCGCCAGGGTGCGCGCAGCGTGCGCCAGTTTGAGTTCTTGCCGGCGGCGCCCGATAAGCGCACGGCGAGCAACCCCTGGCCGCAGTGGCCCAACGTTAAGAAGACCGACTACGGCCAGCAGGAGGCTATCGCTGCGATGGGTGGCGAGATGCGTGCCTGGGGCGTGGATACGCTCGAGGTGCTGCTGGACAAGAAGGGTGCGGCTGCGGGTCTGCGCGTGGTCGATCTGGACTGGTCGGCGGGAAAGCCCGAGCGCATCGCGGGCTCCGAGCACGAGGTGCCGGCGCAGCTGGTGCTCATCGCCTGCGGCTTTACGGGTCCCGAGCATGGCGTGTTCGATGCGGTGAGCGTGCCTGTTGCCACCGCTGGTCGTCCGCTGCCGGTGATGGCCTCCGAGGGCTCGCACCTCGCGGCTCGCACGGAGGGTGTCGCCGCGGATGCCGCGCCGGTGTATGTGGCGGGTGATGCCCGCAACGGCAGCTCGCTCGTTGTGAGTGCCATGGCCGATGCCCTGGCCTGCGCAGCCGAAGTCGCCGAGGCGTTGGAGCTGTAAAGTAGTCATTTAAGAACGTCCCCAATGACTAGTCATTTTTTTGTCTAGTCGTTGGGGACACTCTTTGCGAGCGATTTGCTCGTTTGTCGACGTACGGGTGTTCATTTGTCGACTTCTTGGGCCGTGGTCACCTGTTGTTTCTGTGGTGGCTGCGGGCATCTGGCTCAAAAGGGCGGGTTGGCTGTCTATGTCTACCTGCGGTTTCTTTGCGGTTCGCTTATTCGGTCAAGTATCCCGTCAAGTGTTTGGTTAGCATCTGGTTTGCAGTCGAAGGCCTATTTTGCCCGCGCTTGCCTCGGTTGCTCGCCCTCCTCGTAAGCTCAAATTGAGGTCCATTAGTTTGAGGAGGATGCCATGACTGACCAAGTTTTTGACCGAGCACAGCTGGCCGAAGCCGTCGGCAACGATATTGCCGACATGGCTCACTTTTGGATGCTGCGGAAGTTTCAATTTCTGGAGCCGGCGCGCGAGCAGTTCGAGATTATCGTCGATCCGTGGCTCAGCTATTGCGAGGAACCTTCTCAAAACGAAATCATGGCCTACAACATGGCGTTTACCGATTGGTTGCTGTTTGAGCGCCCCTATTACCACGGCAAGACGCTGTTGGAACTTTATGTGGAGGAGCCGCCAGCGTCAGTTTTCCCTGCTTCGCTCGGGCGACTTAAGCAGGTGCGTGACACGCAGTATTTCTCGCGCTTTGGCATTTTGGACAAGGATCTCGCGACTGGCATGGTCGTGCTGAAGGATACGCGCACCGACCGTCGCTTTGACGTCTACGACCCGCACATCGTGCAAAAGGAGCACTGGAACGATGGCGCGATCGCGGTGCGCCTCGCGTGCGTGGACGATGTTTGGCTGACGGCGGGGCAGCTCTATCTGTACGACATTGCGCGCCTGAGCGACACGGCGGTCGACGGGCCGGGTGCGGTGCATCCGGAGGATCTGCAGGACGGTTTTGACACCTCCTGCATTAGCTTCTTTTTGCGCCTGGTTCGCGACATCATGGGCGCCCAGGGGCGGTACGTCAAGTCGCTCAACATCTACGAGCAGGAGTGGGAGTAGGGGATGGACGGTTGTCGCCTGCCTTGCCTTCTGCCTTTATGTCTCGGTCTGTAACGTTTAGGGACAAAAACCGGTCTACCTGTTACAGATCGAGACGAACGCTCGGGCGCCGCTGGTTTGTCTAGATCTGTAACGTTTGGGGGGCTGGAGAACGTCTTCCTGTTACAGATTGAGACGTTTGTCGGCGGCGACAGCGGCGATGGCTCATTTGTCCGATGTGGTGGTGATGGAAGTGTCTAATACCGTTTTCAAACACAGGCATGCAACACGTAACACCTTGGCGCGGAATAGGATGCTTGCCAGACTCACGGAGGCGGCTGAACAAGGCGTGCTGCTTGTGACGCACGACAATGCCGAGCTCATGTGGCTGCGACGGCATGTGGGAACCGATGATATTGCGGAGCCCGAGCCGCACCTGTTCTGTTTTCAGCATGATTGGGATTCGCTGACGCCGCCGGAGCGGGCGCTGCGGACCATCAAGGGTCTTGCGGAGTTTCATCCCGATTGGGCGTTTTGGGGATATGACGCGGCGCTTCTGTGGGGCCTGGAGGTGCCGAATGATTTGCTCGGGCCGCGATTTCTTGTTAAGACAGGTTGCTCGGTGACGTTGAGCAGCGGGTGCAGGTTGTTGCGTCCGCAGATGGCGGGCGCACTCGAGCGTGTTGATGGCGTGCGGGTGACGCCGTTTTGGCGCACGGTAGAGGATTGCCTGCTGCGCGCGCCGTTTTCGTATGGCCTGGCGATTGCCGATTCTGCGTTGCGAGCAAAGGGCGTATCGCGCGATGACCTGTGCGAGCGCCTCCGCGCCGATTGCGAGGGCAGGCGAGGGCATCGCAGGGCGCAGGTGATCGCATCGTATGCGGACGGGCTGTCCGAAAACGGTGGCGAGTCGCGCTTCCGGGCGTTCTTTATTGCATACGGTTTCCCGGTGCCAGAGTTGCAGGTGGAGTTTCGCGACCCGCTTGATCCGAGCCAAGTGTTTCGCGTTGATTATTTTTGGAGGCTCGAGGACGGGACATGCGTTATCGGCGAGCTCGACGGAAAGGGAAAGTATATCCTGCAGGATGGTGAGGATCGGGAGTCGGTCGACCCGTTCGTGGCAGAACGTCAGCGAGAGTCTCATCTGACGATGCTCGGGCACAAGGTGCTTAGGTTTACGTTTGATGAGCTCAAGAATCCGGGGAAGCTGGCTGAAAAGATGAGTCTGGCGGGCATTCCGCAGCGGGCCGATTTGGCTGAGCAATGGAGGCGGCAGTGGTATGGGCGCTGAGGGGTGCAACTGACGCGGATGTGGTTGTTCCTGCCGAGTTTGTCTCGATCTGTAACAACAAGGGGCCGTTCGGCCTCGCAACTGTTACAGATCGAGACAGAAGATTGGCTGCCGCTAAAAGATCTCAATCTGTAACATCTAACGGCCAAAATTCGACCCAACTGTTACAGATTGAGACAAAGGTTTGACGCGGTGCCGAAAGATCTCGATCTGTAACATTTGGAAGGTTAAAGACGGTCTGCCTGTTACAGATCTAGACATTTCCCGGATGTCGCTGGGATGGGACTGCAATGCATTCCGTTCTCCGTGTCTCATCCTTTTCCGTTAACCGATATGTCCGCAGCGATCCTGCCGCGCTGGGCGATAATGGACAAATGTTCATGTTAATCGAGGGGGAGGAGCCCGATATGGCGACTGCCGATCGTCCCACGTTGTTTATCAATGCGACTATTCTGGATGGCTCGGAGCATATGGAGCCGCAGTCCGATATGGCCGTGGCTGTTGAACGCGGCGTCATCACGTGGATCGGCCCGAGTGCCGTGGCGCAGGCACCAGCGGGTGCCGAGGTCATCGACCTGGGCGGCGCGTATCTCATGCCGGGCCTTATCAACATGCACGTGCATCTGTGCGGCTCGGGCAAGCCGGTTTCGGCGGGCGATGCGGGCGCGCTCATGAAGAAGCTCGATAATCCTGTGGGCCGCGCCATCGTCCGCCATATCCTCAAGGGCAGCGCCCAGCAGCAGCTGGCAAGCGGTGTGACCACGGTGCGCGGCGCGGGCGATCCACTGTTTGCCGATATTGCCGTGCGCGATGCCATCGATGCCGGCAAGTATCCGGGTCCGCGCCTGGTGGCGCCGGGCACGGGCGTCACGGTGCCGGGCGGCCACGGCGCGGGCCTGTTTGCACAAGTTGCCAATACCCCCGCCGAGGCGGCCGAGCAGGTGCGCGACCTGTACGCGCGCGGCGCCGACGTCATTAAGCTGTTCGTGACGGGTGGTGTGTTCGACGCGACCGAGGTGGGCGAGCCGGGTGTGCTGCGCATGCCGGTCGATGTCGCCGCGGCGGCGTGCAAGGCGGCGCACGGGGTTGGCCTTCCGGTCATGGCCCATGTCGAGAGCACCGAAGGTGTGAAGGCCGCGCTCCAGGCCGGCGTCGACACAATCGAGCACGGCGCTCCGCTGACGCCCGAGATTCTGGAACTGTACCGCGGCGCCGCGGGAACGCAGCTCGAGGGACGCGCGCCGAGCGTGACCTGCACGATCAGCCCGGCGCTGCCGTTCGTACTGCTCGATCCGGAGAAGACTCATTCGACTGACACGCAAAAGAAGAACGGCGACATCGTGTGCTCGGGCATTATCGAGAGTGCTCGTGCCGCCCTGGAAGCAGGCGTTAAGGTGGGCCTGGGCACGGACTCGAGCTGCCCGTTCGTGACCCAGTACGACATGTGGCGCGAGGTGGCCTATTTTGCCAAGTACGTGGGCGTGAGCAATGCGTTTGCGCTGCATACGGCCACGCAAGTCAATGCTGAGCTACTGGGCCTGGGTGACGAGACCGGTACGATCGAGTGCGGCAAGGCGGCCGACATTTTGGTGACGCGCGAGAACCCGCTCGATGACCTGTGTGCTCTGCGTGGGCCAATGCATGTGATGTGCTGCGGCAACCTGGTGCGCAAACTCAAGGTGAAGCGTATTCCCGAGGTGGACGCCGAGCTCGACGCGATTATGGCCATGCCTGCCGAAGCGCTGGCCGAGGAGCTCGCCCGCGACGGCGTGGCATAGGTGTGACAAAGGGACGGCCCCTTTGCCGCGCTCAAAAAAGCCGAGGTCTCAACACGAGGCCTCGGCTTTTATTTTTCCTATGGTGTAGCTGCTAGGAGCGCGTTTCCATCTTGGCGTGGCACTTGGGGCAGGTGACGCGGATCTTGCCCTTGCCCTTGGGGACGGACAGCATCTGACCGCAGTTGGGGCACTTGAGGTATGCCGTGGTCTTGCGGCCCTTCCACATCTTCTTGGCCGTTCGCTTGGCGCGCTCAAAGTCTTCCTTGCTGGTGCCGGCCGTGCGCGAGGCGTTGGCAGCTGCAGTCCCGCCGCCCAAGCTGGCGACGAACTTGCCTAGGCCGGGGACGTTTGCGGTCGCCGTGACAAAGGCGTCGTTCTCCTTGCGGCGCGCGTCGATGTTTTTGGACAGACCGCGCAGCACGCCGAGCACGATCACGGCGATGGCGATCCAGCTGAGCCACTGGATACGGGCCATCGATCCGATCATCGCGATGACAATGCCGGCGAAGCCCAACACGACGGTGAGTTCGTCGGCGCCGTTGCGACCCTTCATAAAGTCATTCATGCGAATTGCCTTTCGTTCGATATACTGCACGCCTTTATACCCCTTTTGGTGCATTGGGGATAGGTCAATCTGCACCAAGGTGGTGCAAACGTACCTGTCCCCAATGCACCGATTACTTGGCGAGTTTGTCGACGACGCGTTCGATCTCGGCAAGCTTGGCGGCCTTGAGTTCCTCGTCGCCCGATTCAATTGCCGAGGCGACGCAGCCCTCAATGTGGGCCTTGAGCACGTCGGCGTTAATGCGCGCGAGGAGCGCCTGCGTTGCCATGAGCTGCGTGGAAATATCGACACAGTAGCGGTCCTCCTCGACCATCCGCAAGATGCCGTCGATTTGGCCGCGTGCCGTCTTGAGCATGCGGGTCACCGATTTGTGGTCTGCCATCATGGCGGGTCCTCGTTTCTGGTCGATCCTTCAAATACCTCATCCTCAGTTGCGGTGAAATAGTTCCTGATTGAAGGCTTAAAGCGTTTAAACCGGAACTATTTCACCGCAACTTCTGAGGGGCTGGTTGGACGGCGGTGTCTGTTGGTGCGGCAGCTGCTACGCGGCGGTCACAGATAGGGCGTGGAACTTCTCACCCGCGCCCTCGACGGCGGCGGCGAGCTGCTCGGCGGTCACGGTGTCGGCGCACTCCACCTGGACGGTCTGGCTCTCGTGATCGGCATCGGCGTCGGTCACGCCGGCAACGTTGAGCAGTGCCGTCTCGACGGTGGCGTCGCAGTGGCCGCACATGAGACCGGAAGTCTTGATTGTGTAACGCATGGGTGTACTCCTTATCGATTGAGATTATCTGACAGTTTAGTCGTGAACAGCGTCATCTTAAAGGTGCGCTGAGGTGCCCGAGATTGCCCCGAAAGAGGAGCGAAGCGTACTTGGGTACGTGAGCGACGGTTTGAGGGGCAAGGTCGGGTGCATCAGTGCGCCGTTTTAGGCTTAAAGGATTTCAGACGTAGGGCATTGCTTACGACGCAGACACTCGACAGGCTCATGGCTGCGGCGCCAAACATCGGCGAGAGCTGCCATCCGGTGAGGGGGAAGAACATGCCCGCTGCCAGCGGAATGCCGATGCCGTTGTAGAACAGTGCCCAGAACAGATCCTGTTTGATGTTGCGGATCGTGGCGCGCGAAAGCTCGATGGCGCGGGCGACGTCCATGAGGTCGCTGCGCATGAGCACCACGTCGGCACCCTCCTTGGCGATGTCGGCGCCGGTGCCGATGGCAAGGCCCACGTCGGCGCGCGCCAGGGCGGGGGAGTCATTGATGCCGTCGCCCACCATGGCGACCTTGCCGCCCGCGTCCTGCAGCTCGCGCACGTGGCGCTCCTTATCGGCGGGCAGAACGTCGGCGATGACCTGCTCGCGGCCCAGTCCCACGCGGCGGGCGATGGCCTCGGCCGTCACGCGGTTGTCGCCGGTGAGCATGCGCACGTCGACGCCGAGCGAGCGCAGCGCGGCGATAGCTCCGGCACTCGTCTCCTTGACCTCGTCTGCCACGGCGATGGTGCCGGCAAGCTCGCCGTTCTTGGCGAAGAACAGCGGCGTCTTGCCCTCGGCGGCAAATTGCTCGGCAAGGCCCGCGGGCACGGTGACCTCAAGCTCGTTCATCAGACGCACGTTGCCGGCAGCGATGACGTTTTGTCCCTCGCGCGCGGTAACGCCTCGCCCGGGCACGGCGGCAAAGTCCTCGACCATGCGTGCGACGATCCCGCGCGCCTCGCACTCGGCCATAATTGCCTCGGCCAGCGGGTGCTCGCTTTGGCGCTCCAGCGCTGCGGCCAGCTTGAGCAGCGCCTTCTCGCTCATGGCGGGCGAGCTGTCGGCGCGCGTGGCCACCACAATGTCGGTCACAGCCGGCTTGCCGCGGGTGACGGTGCCCGTCTTGTCGAGCACCACGGTGCCCACGCTGCGCAGGTTCTCCAGCGCCTCGGCACTCTTAAACAGAATGCCCATCTCGGCGCCCTTGCCGGTGCCGACCATAATGGCGACGGGCGTGGCCAGGCCCAGCGCGCACGGGCAGCTGATCACAAGCACGGCCACAGCGGAGGTGAGAGCCTCGTTTACGCTTCCGGTCAGCACCATCCATGCCACAAAGGTCACGGCCGAGATCGCAAACACCACGGGCACAAACACGCCGGCGACCTTATCGGCCATGCGGGCGATGGGCGCCTTGGTGGCATTGGCGTCCTCCACAAGCTGGATAATCTTGGCGAGCGACGTATCGGCGCCCACGCGCGTAGCGCGAAAGGTGAACGAACCAGTGCAGTTGACCGTGGCGGCGTTGACGGTGTCGCCGGCGGTCTTTTCCACGGGGATGGACTCGCCGGTAAGCGCGCTCTCATCGACGGCCGAGGCACCCTCGAGCACCACGCCGTCGACGGGGATGGACTCGCCGGGGCGCACGCGCAGCACCTGGCCGGGCAGGATGGCGTCGACGTCGACGGTGGTCTCGGTGCCGTCCTCGGCCACGACGGTCGCAGTCTTGGGCGCAAGGTCGATCAGCGCCTCGATCGCACCGCCGGTCTTAGACTTGCTGCGCGTCTCGAGGTACTTGCCCACGGTGACGAGCGACAGAATCGTGCCGGCGCTCTCAAAATACAGGTTGTCCATGCCCGTCATCATGGCCTCGTGGACCTGTCCGGCGGCCAGCTGGTCGGCCATGATGAACATGGCGTAGAGCGACCAGGCAATGGAAGCCGTGGCACCGACGGCGATGAGGGCATCCATGGTGGGCGCGCCGTGCACGAGCGACTTGAAGCCGTTGATAAAGTACGCGTCGTTGACGTAGACGATGGGAATGAGTAGGACGAGCTCGGTGAGCGCGAGCGTCATGCTGTGGGTGTGGTCGGTGAAGATGCCGGGCAGCGGCCAGCCGAGCATGTGCCCCATGCCTATGTAGAACAATGGGACGAGGAAGATGATCGAGATGATGAGGCGGGTGCGCATGGCGGAGGCGGCGACCTCCAGCTTTTTGGTGGGCGACTCCATATGGACGGCGCCGGACCTGGCTTGCGCGCTGCCGCCTGGGGCGGCTTCGGCGCCCGCGCTGACGGGCGATGCCGAGTAGCCCGCGCGGTCGACGGCGGTGCAGATGTCGTCGGGCGTGACCTGCGCGGGATCGTAGTCGACCAGCATAGAGCCGGCGAGCAGGTTGACCGCGACGCTTTGGACGCCGTCGAGTTTGCTCACGGCACGGTCCACGTGCGCCTGGCAGGCGGCGCACGTCATGCCACCCACGTCGAACTTATCTTGAGCCATGGCTTCTCCTTTCTGTGACGTAATGTCGGAAATGTTAACCTGCCGATACTATACACCCATACCCCCTGGGGGTGTCCAGTGGGGATGAAAATGTATGACATTTCGTTACAGAAGGGTCAGCTGCCGGGCCAGCGGCCAATCCAGCCCTTCATCTCAATCTGTAACAACAAGACCCGATTTTGCCGAGTTACTGTTACAGATCGAGACAAACCGTTCGACCGTCAACCTAACATCTCAATCTGTAACATCTAGCAGGGAAAAAGACCTCTAACTGTTACAGATCGAGACATTCCGCCGAGCCACAACTCAACATCTCAATCTGTAACAGTTAGGCCGGTATTTGGGTCCTAGATGTTACAGATTGAGATAAACGCCGGGGCCGGGAGCCCCGCCGCAGCTCTCCGCCTCTAGATACAGAATCCAGGAATCACGCAGGTCCGCTTGTCCGGCTTACTCGCAGGGGTGGCGTACATAAAGACGCCTCCGTCGTCGCCGACACGGTTGATATAGGTCGTGCCCTTCTCGTCCGACGTGTCGGGACTCACCGTGCGCTCCCACCAGCAGGTGTCCTTGCCCTTCCACTGGCGCACCATGGTCGAGTTGGTGGAATACGGGCTCACCTTAAGCTCGCGGAACAGCTGATACTCCTCGCCCTCGCCGTTGTAGATATCGGCCAGGTAGTGATAGTCTTCGGCAAATGACTCGGGTGGCTGATCGCCCGAGATTTCGACCATGGCGGGAAGCCAAAGGGTCGCGGGTAGCTCGGACAGGCACGAATCGCTATCGGCGGCGCCCACGTTATTCGAGACCTTCTTGACCGGCTTAATAACCGATCGTAGCTCCTTGGGCAGCAGCTCAATGCCGTCCTCGTCGAGCCATTCGCGCAGTTCGCAATCGGCCCAACCGCTGTTGAGCGGGCGCTCCGCGGCGTTGCGCTCGGCAATGCCGGCGTCAAAGATAAACGACAGCCCGGCTTTGCCCGTTCCGTCCAGAAGCTCGTCGTGGCGGATGCCCACAAGCTGTGCTCCGACTTCGAGTCCGTTGGTGAGCCGCATGTGTTTGGTGCACGGATAGGGGATGCGTCCGTCGGCATCAAGCAGGTGATGGCGCCGGGCAATCTCGCGCGCCTCGCTGCGGGTCTCGGCGTTCTTAATTTTGAGCGAGATTTCCTGCAGCTGGTCCCAGGTATAGTCGTCAATCGATCCACGAATGCCGTCGAGGTAATCGGGAATGCCAAAGCCGTTGGTTGCAGCTCCGATAACGCCGAGTCCTGCGGCGACTGCGACGACGCTGCCGATAATAAACCGGCGACGGGTCATGGCATCGCGACGGGCCTGCTCCAAAAGCGCCCGGGCACGGTCACCGGCGACATCGACCTTAAGGTGCGCGCCGGCATCGATGTTGATGGGCTGGTTGGAGAGTCCCGGTGTGCTCACGGCCGATTCGCCCAGGTCGGGGGCGAATGCCAGCAAGCCTTCGTAGAACTCGCGCTCGCTGGGGCGCGATGCCTGGTCGGTCGCGAGACACGACATGATAAGGTCGGCAAAAGCCTGGTCGTCACCCTTGTGGGCAACGAGCGGCTCGGGTTCGTTTTGCGTCTTGAGCAGGTAATACGAGCAGACCTCACGCGCTTGGTGCCTGGCAGCCCTAAAGGGGGTGTGCCCGCTGTAGAGCTCGTAGAGGATGCTCGCGATGGCATATACGTCGACGGCGGGCGAGCGGCGCAGCTCGGCAATGTTGGGAATATCGCGGGTGAGCATTTCGGGCGCGGCGTATGCCGGTGTGGCATAGCGCCAAATGTCGGCGCGCTGCGTGAGCGTGTCGCCACCCAGGGCCGGGACCGAGGAGCCCATATCGACCAGACATGGCTTAAACGCCAGCGTCTGCACTTGCTCGTCGATGCCAAGTTCGTTGGTGCGGAACATGATGTTCGCGGGCGACAGGTCGCGGTGTACAAGCGGCGTCTCGAGGTTTTGGGTCGACAGCAGCGTGCCCAGCACAGCGCAGCCTACCGATGCGGTGGCGGCACAAGTCACGCCCTCGCCATCATGTGGCAGCATACTAGCTGCTTTGTCGAGCGACGTGCCCTCGATCCACTCCATAAGGATGAGTGGTTCGCCCTGGCACGTGCCATAGCCATAGACGCGGGGAAACCCGCGCAAGTGCGACACGCGGCAGAGGTTTCGGTATTCCTCAAAGAGCGCGGCGGTGTTTGCCAGGTGCATAGCGGATTCGTCCGCTGTGCGCGACGGCGTGTTGGTGCTCAGCGCGCGCACGAGCGTGTTGTCCGAGAGCACCTTGACGGCGAAGCGCTCGTTTGAGGTGTTATGCGCCGGCAGCACAAGGCCCGTGTTGCCGTGCGAGGAACGGCCGGCCGAGACCATGAGCGTCATAAAGCGGCGCTTGGCGAGTTCCTCGTCGGCGGGATTGACGGGGGCGGCGGTGTCGAACGATTCGAGCTGAAAGAGAACCGTCGTTGAATCGGGCTGCGGGGTGGTATCTGCCATGGTGACCTTACCTTGTGGTGTTGCGGGCACGGACGCAACACTTCTTGCCAAATACACGTTGCGCCCGGTTCGCCATGCACGGCGCCGGGCGCAACACTAGATTGCGAGTTTCATAACCAAAAAACGGGTCGTGGCACCTAAGCAAATGGTGTCGCTGTGCCACAGGGGAACGGGCGGGTATTCGACGCCGGGTCTGCGTGTATGACGCGGCGGCTCGACCACGTGCTGGGACATATCCGCGCCCGAGATGAGCACGGTGCCGTTGGTGGAACCCAGACCCTGCACGTACCAGTAGCCGTCCTTGGCAAAGACGCGTGCGTGGCGGCGCGAGACATCGCGGTCGACATCGGTGATGGCGCCGGTGCCCGTGGCGAGCGAACCGATTACGGTGCCGCCCTCGCCTTCGTTGAGCGGGTACAGCGGAGGCTTGGCGGCGTTACCCACAATGCGGATGAGGCCCAGGCGCTCGGCATGCTTGACCTCGGGCTCGACGGTGGCGGTAAAGCCTTCGCCTACGCTGAGCTCGGTGGTGGAGAAGTGCCCGCCCATCTTGTCGGCGATGAGCGTCTCGGTCACCTGTACGGCGGCTTGGGGGTCGCATAGGCAACCGCACGCCACAAACAGCGTGACCAGCGGCAGGGCGCAATCGGCGGCCGTGGTGCCGGGCGCGGCGATGCGATCGCAGGCGTTGCGGTAGATGCGGTCGTCGAGACCATAGACGCTCAGCGACTCGCGCATGGCGTCGGCAGCCTCGCCGCTATAGTGCTCTGCCACCATGGCACGAGCCATCTCATTACCACCGAGGTTGGAGATCAGGCGAGCGGTGATGTTTTGGGCCGTCTGGGTGATATCGGCAAACAGCTCGGGGCGCGGACGCTCGACGGGGGCGTGAACAACCTCGCGCGATAGGAACGTTCGCTCGTCCACGCGGTCGCGTGGTGCTTTGCCACCGGCCATAGGGGTGGAGCGCAGCAGCATCCAAGCAGTATCGCGATTGGTGATTCCGCCGAACTTGCGCAGATCGTCGAACATGACGGAGCGCGGTGTCTCTCGATCCATTGGTCCCCTCCTTGCGGTTGCAGCACGCAGACCGAACTTGCATGCAGTTTGACAGTTCAATCTACTATATCCGATTGGGCGGACTAAAACATGCACGTCAACGCCGTCTTTACATTGCTATAAACGGGCTGGGGCGCTGGCGCTAGATAATCGCGTCGAATTTGGGCATAACGCGCCAGTCGCCGGCGTCGTCGAGCACGCCCCATTTGCCGCTGTCGTTGTCCTGTACGGGCAAAAACACGTCAGTGGAGGTGTAGAAGATGTCGCCCATGGCGCGGAACTTGGGTTCGACTTGCCAGGCGCCGCTCACCGTCGAGCAGCCCCATAGGCCGGTGACCTGGTCCTTGACGGGCGCCCAGCCGTTGGCGAACTCGCGTGCCTCGGCAAAAGTGGCGGAGAACGCGCGTGTGCCGTCGGGCAGAATATAGCCCCACGAGCCGTCGTCGAACTGCACCGCGGCGCGGTTGCTGGCAAAGCGGCGGGCGGCCTTAAACTGCGGCTCGATCTTCCACTGGCCGTAGCCGTTGATGTAGCCCCAGGTGGTGCCGTCCTGCGTCGCGGGCCCCAGGCCGTTTGCCGAGTCCCAGCCGCCCAAGCCCCTAAAGGTCGGCGGCACGTCGTTGCGCTTGCCGGTCTTGATATAGATGTAGCCCCAGCTGTCCTCTTCGTTGCTCGAGCGATAGGGGACAAAGTTGCCCAGCACCATATCGCCCATGGCGTAGTACTTGGCATCGACGATCCATTTGCCCTGGCGGTTGAGCACGCCCCAAAAGCTGGTCTGCGTATCTTGGGCGACGGCGCCGTAGTCGTTGAAGGGCCGGGTGTCCGAGAGCTGCGGCTCGATGGCCCAGTTTCCGTCCTGGTCGATGTAACCCCACATGCCGGAGGCGGAATCGAATGCGGCGGCAAGGCCGGCTCCGTAGAGCCGCATGTCGCTGTAGGTCGGTTTGACCTTCCAGGTGCCGGTGTCGTCGATCAGTCCCCACTTGCCGTCGCTTTGGGCGGCATAGCGCATCTCCACGCTGATGGTGTTAGACGACGTTGCGGAGGTGTCGGAGCTGTCCGAAGCGTCGGAGTCGCTGCCTTCTTTGCTTTTGGACGAGCTGTCGTCGCTTTTGGCGTCTGCCGCAACCGCGGTGTCGTTGCCATTGTGTAGGTTACGCGACAGCAGGTAGGCGCCGCCACCGACAAGTGCCGTAAAGGTGAGGCCCCCCGCTGCGAGAAAAGCGCGGCGCGAGACGGACGTTGCCGCCGTGGCCGTCGTGGTGGCTGCGGACGCTGTCGAGGAAAGGCCGGCAGGGGCAGCGGAGTCAGCGGAGGCGGAAGGGCCTGCCGCGGCGCCGCCAAAGATCGCGTTTTGCGCGGCGGCATCGGCGCCATAGGCTGTCCGGGGTGCTTCGAGCACGACTGGTACGGGCAGGTAAGACGAGCGGTTCTGTTGCCCGTTGTCGAGCGGGGCGCCTTCGGCGGCGACATCGGATGCGGTCGCAAACGGGTCAACCGGAGCGGCGGCGTCATCGTCATCCAGCGGGAACATGACGGGCTGCGCGGTATCGAAGGTGGCCGGCACGGGCTCGTCGACACTTGCCCCCGGGCCAATGTAGGTGGTCTGGGCATCCATGGCCCTGTTGCCCCAGACCGGCTCGGGCGTGGGCCAGTCGCCCAGCTCGCTCGATTGCCAGCGGCGCAGCAGGTCGAGCATTTGCTCAACGGAGGGGCGCCGCTCTTGGTCGACGGCGAGTCCCGCCACGATAATGCTGACGAGCGCCTCGTCGGCGGTCGTGCGGGCCTGTGGCATTTCAAAGGCGGTTTCGGTTTTGACGCGGTAGGGCGATGCGGTGCCCAGCGCCTGCAGGTTAAACGGGGTATGCCCGCAGTACAGCTCGTAGAGCACGCTCGAGAGCGCGTAGATGTCGACCGTGGGGCTCAGGCGCCTGGTCTCGATGCCCGCGATATCGTGGGTGAGCATCTCGGGCGGCGCATACTCGGGCGTGCCGCCGCGCCAGACGTCGGCGCGCACGGTAAAGGTGGGGTCGATGGGATTGAGCGCCGTCGAACTGCCAAAGTCGATGAGGCGGATATCAAAGTCGAGTGTGGCGAGCTGGTCTTGGAGCGAGCGCTCGCTCGTGGCGATCATGATATTGCGCGGCGAGATATCGCGGTGTGCAACGCCCGTGTCCAGGTGCCGTACGTTATTGAGAATGGAGAGCACGGCAACACCGATGGCCGCTACCGCGTCGCCGCGTACGCCGCCGTCTTCGTGGGGGAGCTGCGGGGTGATGTGTTTGAGCGTGGAGCCCTCGACCCATTCCATGACGATGAGCGGCTCGCCGGCGCTGGTGCCATAGCCGTATACGCGTGGAAAGCCCTTAAGGTGCGAGACGGTGAGCTGGTTGCGATATTCCTCGAACAGCACGGCGCGCATGCCGGCGGCGATGCGCTCGTCCGTGGTGTCGCTCACGTGCAGGCGCTTGATGGCAAAGATCTCGCCGGCGGTGTTGGTGGCACGCTGGACTACGCCCGTGCCGCCCTGGCCGGCCTCGCTTTGGACGAGGAACATCGAGAAGCGGCGGCGCGATTCGTCGCGCTTGGCGGGATCAAAGGCAACCGCGGGCTCAAACGTGTCGAGCACGATGAGCTCCTGCTGTCCTTGATTGTCCATCTTCGCCCCCTGAGTGTCGGTCGTGATGAGGCGCGGGCGGCGACGGCGCAATTGCCGTCCGCTTTCGCGCGCAATGTCCAATAATATGGCTAGTTTCTCTCATTCGCGGTTGCGGCGCTGTTGAAAAACACCGTTTTGCGTGCAGATGTGCTGCCGCTGTGCGATGATGGGCGCATTTGAGAGGGGGCCACCGCGCCCTTATACCTAGACGAGAAAGGACCCACCATGGGTTTTCTTGATGAGATGCAGGCATCGCTCGATCGTACGGCTTCGGATGCCAACCGTGCCCTGCAGGTTAACAGGATCAAGAGCCAGATGAATGACGCCCTTAAGCGCCGCCAGCAGCTTGCCGGCCAGCTGGGTGCCAGCCTGTACGAGGCGACCAAGGACAACACCGAGCTGCGTCAGGGCCGCGAGGAGCTTTTTGACGGCATCGCCGCAATCGACAACGAGCGTGCTCAGCTTCAGGCCCAGATCGACGAGCTCGAGCGCCAAGCGCAGGCGGCGGCCTATGCTTCTGCATTCATCGATTGTCCGTTTTGCCACAACCGTCTGCAGCAGTCCGTCATGTTTTGCTCGGGTTGCGGTAAGTCGATGGCCGAGATTCAGGCCGAGCTGGCTCGCCAGGCCCAGGCGGCCCCCACGCCGGTCGAGGCTCAGGTTGCTCCTGCCGATGGTGCGGCCGTATGCCCCGCGTGCGGCGCGCCCATCCAGGCGGGTCACGCCTTCTGCATGAATTGTGGCCACAAGTTGGCGTAATCGGCAGTGTCTGACCGTGGCTTAGACAGTCGGGGACGATACCTCAAAAACTTTTTCATGTTGCGCAACAACTTTGCGGCAGCAGCGGTGAATATGGTCGTGCGGGCCCCAAAGGTCCGCACGACTTGTTGTTCGACCCCAAGGAGGTAACCGATATGTTCTGCCCCGGTTGTGGCGCCAAGATCGACGACGGCGCTCGTTTCTGCCCTGTTTGCGGCCATCAGATGCAGGCCACGGCTTCTGCTCCCGCGCATGCCGCCGCTCACGTCCAGGCTGCGCCGAGCCAGCCCCAGTACACCGCTCAGCCCCAGGCGGCCCCCGTCTTTTCCGCAGCGCCTGCCATGCACGCGGCGGCTCCCGCCTCTGCCGTGCACCCGGCCCTGTCCATCGCCCGCATCATCCCTTGCGCTCTTGCGGTGGTCGCGATCGTCCTTTCCTTTATGCCGTGGTTTAGCATCTCGCCCACGGTGGTGCAGGCCTCGAGCTACGCGAGCCAGGGTGCCAATTTCCTAAGCCAGCTCGCCGGCCAGAACACCGACTATTCGTCGAGTCTGGGCTTTGACGAGAGCTACAACGTATGGAGCCTGGGCAAGGCCGGCGAGGTTGCCGTTACCTACCAGAGCATGTACGACTCGGCGTCCGATCTCGCCAGCTCGCTGAGCAGCTCCTACTACGATGACTATTCCGACTCGGGCCACGGTCATGTTGTGGGCATCACTAACCCCAACTACGGCAAGGTTTCCTCCGGCGGCGTCTCCTTTATCTCAATGGCCGTTACCGCCTTTTGGGCCCTCGGCATGCTCGCCTCGATCGCCGGCATCGTCCTCTATCTCACCCGTGGCCTCAAGGTTGTGCTTCCTGCCGGCTGCGGCCTCATGGTGCTCTCGGTGCTGGCTTTTGAGTTGCTGTACGCCAACATGATGAGCGCTGTCGGCTCGCCGGCCACCACTCCCATCTTTATGGCGCTGTTTGCCTTTGCCGCCGCCGTGCTCACCTTTGTGCTGCGCGAGCAGACTGTTCTGTCGGCTCACTAGAAAACCGGCGCTCAATACGACCGATTCGTGACCCAAAGCGGCCGAGGACAACATCCTCGGCCGCTTTTCTTTTTCGTCTTTACCCTCGCTCAGCAGGCAAAACAAAAAAATTTGTGATGAGAGGCAATGTTGCGCAACAACTTTTTGATTTTTGCCCTCATGGTATTGGTAGCAAAGAAAGGCAGGTGCTTACCAAGATGGATCAGACGACCGATAAGAAGAGCGTCGCGGCGGCCCCGATCGACGCAAAGGTCGACATGGTTGCCAAGCTCGCCGGCGTCGACGGGCTCAAGCTCGTCTCGAGCGCGGCGGGTGGCACGCAGGTCTTTGTCGGTTCCTGCACGGCTGACGGGCTGCGTGGCACCTCGTGTTCGCTCAAGCTCATCCGCGGCGACATCGATCACCTGCGTCGCCAGGGCGACTTCTTCTGTCGCGTCTCGGACACGCAGGCCGATGCCGGCGGTACCCTCACGCCCTCCTCGCATGGCTTGGCGCGCGTGCTCTTCCACGAGCTCGTCGCCCTGCCCGGGGATGACGCCGTGTTGGCCGTGGTAACGGTCATGGTTCCGGGCGTGTCGTTTGCCGACGTGGTGCGCACTTGCGCCACGGGCGTGCGCGCCCTTTCGTTTGCGCAGACGCTTTTGCTCGTGTCCTCGTGCTTTAAGGCGCTTGCCCAGGCGCAGGACGCCTTTGGTGGAACGTTTGTCCATCAGGACCTTAAGCCCTCCAACATCGTGTTCGAGAGCGACCCCTTTGATCTGGCGCCCGACCTTTTGGGGGATATCCCCCAGGCGGCCCTTATCGACCTGGACTTTTCGTTTTTGGCCGAGGAAGGGGCGTACCGCGCCCGCCCGCACGGAACGCCGGGATACCTGGCGCCCGAGCTGCTGCTGGGGGAGGCCGACGGAGCGCGCTACGCCCTGCCCGCGTCCGACGTGTTCTCGCTGGGCGTTCTTGCCCACGAGGCGCTCTGCGGCAGCCTGCCGTATCTGCCGGGCGCACCCGAGGTCGGCGCTTCCGGCGGCGCGTGGCGGGACTTCTTCGAGGCCTGCCGAGACACGGGCGCCGATGCCATTGCGGTGGACGAGGGCTTGCCGGCAGATGTGCGCGGCGCCATTGCGGCCTGCCTGGCGGGCGATCCCGATGTTCGTCCAAAGGCGGCGCAGATGGCCCGCGTGTTTGACGACCTGGCTCGCCACCACGTGCAGCTCAAGGGCGACTTTATTGGCGATCGGCACGTGATGGATGTGGTGACGCCCGTCACGTTGCTGTAATGCCGTCTACTACAGGCGGCGATGTTGAGTTACTGGACTGTTCCCGAGGTGTTGCGCAACAGCGCGGGAATGCGGTGGCCCCTAAAGTTTGGGGTGCCGGGGAGTTAGGAAAGGGGGCCTCATGGCGAGCTCCTCTCAGGTTTGCGATTGCGTTCACGAGCACGGCTGGGACAGTGCGTTCTACCGTTTTGCCGAGACCATCAGAAGCCTGACGTGCGGCGGCTGCAACCACAAGCACATCTACGCGCTCGTGGGCACCCGTGGCAGGTATATCAACCACAGCAACCCTGTCGTTCGCAAGCGTACGGCCGCGGCGCTGTCCCGCCTGATGCATTCGAGCCGCTATGCCGCCGATATGCAGCAGGGCTATGCCGACGACAGCTCGGTGTTCTCCAAAGCAGCGGCCTCACTGATCGAGATGCTGCACGAGACGACCAAACTGGACGATGCGGAGTTGTTTGACTACGCGCTCCATACCTCGTGGCCCGAGCTGCTGCGCGGACTGGAAAGCGAGCGCCGCGCCGGTCGCGAGGTCGATCCGCTGCGCATGGCCTGCGAGTCGCGCGAGGTGGTGCGCTGGGGCGAGCAACAGGCCGCCTGTGGGCGTGCCCCGCTTGCCGAGCTCTTTGCCGCCTGCTTTCGCACCATGGCCTTTGGCTGTCTGGACGATCGATTCGCCCGCACGCTGTGCTCGCGCACGCCCGCGGAGCCCGATGACTCGCCGGCAGCGTGCGACGAGCGCGCGCCCGAAGGCGCCTGCCTGGTGCGCGTCGCGGCCGAGAACGGGCCGTGTGTCTCGGGCGTGTGGTGTGTGGATGCCGACCGGCCCTTTTCGATCGGGCGCTTTAGCAGCTGCGACGCGATCGAGGCCGACCCGGTGGTCTCGCGTCTGCACTGTCGCGTGTTCATGCTCGACGGCGCCTGGTTTTTGGAAGACGGCGGGAGTACCCACGGCACGCGCGTCCTGCGCGGTGAGGACGATGCGCCCTCTTGCGTTTTCGATAGCGGGGGAGAGAAGGGCCCTCGGGCCTTTCCGCTCGAGTTCGGCGACCGCATTGTGCTCGCCGGCCGAATTACCTATTGGTTTTGCGCGCGCGACGCGCATGTTCTGACGATTGGTTAGCCAAATGGAAAAACGAGTTATTCAGCAGCGTGACGGTTCTATGGCACTTGGCTACGTGGTCGCCGACCAGCGTCAGCTCGACAAGCGCCTCTACGAGGTCGTGACCGGCGGCAGCGTAGGCTGCCTGCTGCCCGGTGCGCTCATGCGCTATCCCGATGGCGTGCTCGAGATGCGCTATCGCATTTCCGGCGAGACGCTGGAGCAGCGCCTGGCGCGCCCCTTTGACGGCGCCGAGACCTGTGAGCTGCTCGAGAGCATCTCCAGCACGTTCGACACCCTGGTTGCAGGCCAGCTGCCGCTTATGAACCTGCGCTTTGCGGCCGACGAGGTGGTCATGGACGCCTCCGGCACGGGCTGCCGCTTCGTGTTTTTGCCCATGACCGGCCTGACGCCCAACCTGGACGCCGTTCGCGTGTTCTTTGAGCAGGTCGCCGCACGGGTCTTGCCTTCCGACGATATCGCTCAGAACGCCATGTCGTCGTTTGCCGCGTTCTTTAAGAAGCCCGGCCCCTTCGATATTTTGGGCTTCTCCCGCCACCTGAAGCAGGTGAGCGCGAGCGCCATGCTTATGGATGCCGGTACTACCGTACTCGATGATGGCGATGGCGACGACCACGGCACCACGGTGCTCGATAGCGGTGATGACCACGGCACGACGGTGCTCGACGACGGCGAGGACCTGGGTGGAGTCGCTCCCGGCCCCGTGCTGGGCACGGTCGTCCTTTCCGATCCGGAGGACGAGCCGATTGCCGCCACCGAGCCCGCACCTGCGCCTGAGCCGCAGCCTGCCCCGGAGCCCGAGCCGCAGCCTGCCCCGGAGCCCGAGCCGCAGCCGGAACCGGAGCCCGAGCCCGAACCGGAGCCCGAGCCTGAGCCGGAGCCTGAGGACGACCTGGCCGACGCGCCCATCGCCCAGTCCCGCCCGGATCGCACCGGCGTGCTCAATCCGATCGACTTTAAGGTCGCCGAGGGTTACGAGTCCCTGTTCTCCCAGGATACGGTCGAGCGCCATGGCTCCCATGCAGGCGACGCCAAGGCGCCCGCGCACGCCGCTCACGCTCCCAAGCCCGAGCCTGCACCTGAGCCCGCGCCCAAGCCCGAGCCCGCGCCGGCACCCGCGCCCGCGCCCAAGCCCGCTCCCAAGCCCGAGCCGGCCCCCGCGCCCGTAGCTCCCGAGCGCCACCTGCGCTTCTACCTCACGCGCATTGCCACCGGCGAGCGCTTTGAGGTCCGCGGCCGTCGCTTTGTGGTTGGCAAGTCCAAGCACAGCTCGTTTATGGTCAAGGGCTCCACGACGGTTTCGCGCAGCCACGCGATCTTCGTTACCGACGGTGCTACCTGCACCATCGAGGACGACAACTCGCGCAACGGTACCTTCGTCAACAACGAGCGCATCGATCCGGGTTTCCCGGTCGCACTCGTCGACGGCGACACCGTGCGCATGAGTGACGAGAACTTTGCATTCGAGGTCCAGCCCGCCTAAGGGCGTGCGACCCACGTTGAGATATTCGAGAAAGGAGCGCAGATGCTTTTCGAAGGGGCCGGTTATTCCAATGTCGGCCGAACGCGCGAATCCAACCAGGATAGCTACCTGATCAAGGTCGCCTCCACCCCCGTGGGCGATGTCGCCCTGGTCGCCGTCGCCGACGGCATGGGTGGCCTTGAGTGCGGCGAGCTCGCTTCTGCCGCCGTCATCAACATGCTGTCCGATTGGTTCGACAACAAGCTGCCCGTGGCCCTGGAGGCCATGGAGAGCTCCGTCGGCGGTTTTGAGAACTTCGTCGACGGCCAGTGGGGCGGCCTGGTTCAGGACATGAACATGGCGCTGATCCGCTATGGCATGGCCGAGCACATGAACCTGGGCACCACGCTCACCGCCATGCTCGCCATCGGCGGCCGCTATTCCATCGTGCACGTGGGCGACACGCGTGCCTACGAACTCACCGAGTCGGCGACCAACCAGCTCACGGTCGATCAGACCTTCGTGCGCCGCGAGGTCGAGGCCGGTCGCATCACGCCCGAGGAGGCCCTCACGCACCCGCGCCGCAACGTGCTGCTGCAGTGCCTGGGTTCCACCAAGGAGGTCGTGCCCGACCTGATCCACGGCAACCTGGACCGCGATGCCATCTACCTGCTGTGCTCCGACGGTTTCCGCCACGTGCTCACCGATACCGAGCTTCGCCGTCGCCTGGGGCCGGATGCCCTGGACGCCAACGCCTGGGATGCCGAACGCCGTCGCGGCGCCTATGCCACCTGCACCGCCGCCGACCTGGACCGCGAGGAGCGCGAGGGCTTTGAGGCGGGATGCGTCACGCAGCGCATCGCCGAGACGGCCCAGCTCGTCATGGATCGCAAAGAGGCCGATAACGTTACCGCGCTGGTGCTGCGCGTCCAGCCTCAGGGAGGTCGATAGCCCATGCCGTCTACCAGAAGCAGGCGAGAGGTCGACGCGCGCCGTAAGCGCGTGGGCGACGTCATCAAGGGCCGCTACAAGATTCTGTCGGTGATCGGCAAGGGCGGTATGAGCCGTGTCTACCTGGCCGCCGACCTGCAGCTCACCAACAAGCAGTGGGCCGTCAAAGAGGTCGACCGCAACGCGACCGACCCCACCGGCCGCCCCATCGAGCAGTCGCTGGCAAGCGAGGCCGAGCTGCTCTCCAAGCTCGATCACCCCAATATCGTCGACATCGTCGATATCGAAAAGACCGAGGACTTCATCTACGTCATCATGGACCACGTCGAGGGTACGTCCCTGGCCGACGTGGTGCGCCGCGAGGGCCCGCAGTCCGAGGAGGACGTGCAAAAGTGGATGCTGCAGGTGTGCGACGCCCTGGGCTACCTGCACCGTCAGGACCCGCCCATCGTCTACCGCGACATGAAGCCCTCCAACATCATGCTGCACCCCGATGGCTACATTAAGCTGATCGACCTTGGTGTTGCGCGCGAGTACAAGGACGAGGCCCGCAAGGACACCATTGCCTTTGGTACTACCGGATACGCCGCGCCCGAGCAGTACGGCAAGGCCCAGACCGACGCCCGTACCGATATCTACGGCATCGGCGCCACCATGTGGCACCTGCTGGTGGGAGAGGCGCCCCCGGTCGAGTTCCCGCTGCCCAACGTTCACACCAAGAACGAGAACGTGGGCGAGGGCTTTGCCGACGTCATCATCCCCAAGTGCTGCGAGCTCGAGCGTGCCCGCCGCTACCAGGACTGCGACGAGCTGGCTGCCGATCTGGAGATCTACAAGGAGCTCACCCGCGAGTTCCGCGACAAGCAGGCCCGCAAGGTCAAGACTTTCTTTGGCTGCGTCATCGCGTGCGTGGTGTGCCTGGTCGTGGGCATTGGCAGCATGGCGCTGCGCGAGTCCACGATCACCGAGAAGTTCGACTACCAGATGAAGCTCGGCCGCGACCAGACCCAGTCGGCTCCCGAGAAGGCCGAGAAGGCCTACCTCGCCGCCATTGGCTATCGTCCGGGCGACGTCGAGGGCTACGAGGGCCTCATCGATGCCTACAAGGCCGACGGCACCTTCACCACCAAGGAGAAGGCGCAGCTCGACGACGTGTATCAGCAGAACCTGACCGAGCTCGAGAATTCGAGCAGGTTCTCGGAGCTGTCTTATGAGATGGGTCGTCTGTACTGGTACTTCTACTCCTACGGCGGCAGCAAGGACGACGAGGACGCCAACCGCACCACGCGCATCAAGGCGTCTGCCGAGTACTTTAAGAACGCCGCGGAGGACCCGTCGTTCGAGAACCGCGACAAGGCCAAGATCTACAACGGCATTGCGCAGTTCACGACCAAGATCGCCATCGCGGTCAAGACCGACGACGACTCCGACTCTATGTACAAGGAGTACTGGGGCAACCTGGAGGACCTGGCCGACGAGATCGCCAGCGAGTCTAACGAGACGGTGCGCCTGGACAGCTACGCGCTGATCTCCAACGCCATGGAGACCTACATGGATAAGTTCAAGGCCGCCGGTATTAAGAAGTCGCAGGCCGAGAAGCTCTACAAGAAGGTCGATTCGGGCCTTAAGTCCGTCTCGCCCAAGGATGACGAAGCCGAGCAGCGTCGCGACGAGACCATCCAGCGTCTGGAGAACGAGGTCCAGCGCAAGATCACCACGGTGTATTCCAACGCCGTCGTCGCCGAGGATTAAGGAGGGGCGAACATGGAAAACGTGTACTTTTACGTAGCGATTGCCGCGTTTGTTCTCGCGGCCGTGCTCGCCGTCGCCGCGGTGGTTGTGTTTGTGAAGATGGATGTCATCAACGCCATCCGCTTCCTCCAGGGCAAGCGCGTGCCTACGTCTGGTGAGGGCACGCGCCGTCGCGCGGCTCGCGGCTCGCGCGGTACCGGTGCTAAAAAGTCCGGCAACCCCGCCCGCTCCGTGCTGGGCGGCCCCGAGGGCGACGACCGTGTGACCGACATCGCGCACGAGGGCCCCGAGGGCGACGACAACATGACCACGGTGGTTGCGCCCATCAGCGACGAGCCGGCATCGACCCATCACGCCAAGGCCCATGCTGCCAAGGCGGAGGTACCCGTCCGCAACGAGAACGAAGACGAGGGCTTTGCCGGTAGCGAGACCCCGACCGAGGTGCTGACCGAGGACGATCTTGATACTGAGCGTCCGACCGGCGTGCTCGTGGAGGACGAGGAAGATTCCGAGCGCCCCACCGGCGTCCTTACCGAGGACGAGGAAGACTCGGAGCGTCCGACCGGTGTGCTTACCGAGGACGAAGAGGATTCCGAGCGCCCGACCGGCGTCTTGGTCGAGGACGACGAAGAGTCCGAGCGCTCCACGGGCCTGCTCGTGGAGGAGGACGAGGAATCCGAGCGCGAGACGGGTCTGCTCGACGAGGCCGACGAGGACTCCGAGCAGGAGACCGGCCTGCTCGACGAGGGCGCCGAGGCGTCCGAATCCGAGACTGACGTACTCAGCAGCGGCGATGTTTATGAAAACATCGGTGCCGAAGGTGTTGCTCAACACGAGGATGACGGATTCCGCTTCATACTCAAACAGAATGTGATAGTAGTCCATACCGATCAATCTATCGATAGGCTCTACGACTAGGGAAGGAAAGACGAACGATGTCTGTGTTCGATAAGCTTAAGGCGTATTCACGCAAGCCTGCTGCCGTGATCCTCGCCACCGTGATGGCCACCTCGACCATCCCCACCACCCCGATCGCCCAGGCCGTGACCGCCGCGTATGCCGCGGAGACTTCGACGCCTGCCAAGACGACCAGCGGCGAGAGCACTAAGGCGAAAAGCGTTACGCCGGCTGATCTTGGAATTAACGATGTCGATAACTGGAATGGTAGCAACCTGGATGTCACGTATTCTGTGCATATTGACAAGGGCACCCCGAATGTAACCATCAAGGCCGATACGATTGCCAAGCTGATTGACGAGCAGGTTAGGGCTCAGGCTGGTGACCAGTTTAAGTATGATCCGACCGCGGCTACGGGTGTCTCCAAGGTTGTTAACGATGAACTTGCTGGCATTACGCTGCCGGACGGCTGCAAGGATAAGGCTGTCTCGAAAGACAAGAACGGTGAGTATCTCGTAACGACTTCCCTTGATACGAAGAGCCTTGCATATACTGTATCGCCCGCTGCCGGCGTGACTCAGAACAAGGACAACTCTGTGACTGTTGTCGGCAATGCAGACGGAGAGGTCCAGCTTACCTTTACCGTGACGAAGCTCAACTACAACGTGAGCTTTAGCTACGGCTACGAAAAGCCTCAGGAGAAGAAGGATCCCGAGTCTGGTAAGGACGATACTGGCATAAATGACCAAAATGCTGACGCCTCTAAGAGCGTGAAGCCTGCTTCTGACGGGGAGGACACCACTCCTACCACTCCTACCCCCGCACCCGAGCCTACCTATGTCCACGTGGATGTTGAGAAGCCGGTGAACTGCAAGACACAGTTTGCTCCCGACTATTCAAAGGTCGTGTTCCAAACGCCGGGCAAGCTGAAGTTCAGCGAGTACTATGCGAATCTTGATCCCTCAACTTTCGCTGAGGTCGACGCGACGAACTTGGTTTATAAGACTCCGCAGCCAGCCTATTCGCTTTCTCTTGGCAAGCAAGGCTTTACTGGAGAATTTGAAAACGGCAAGAGCACTTATAGCTGTGACGAGTTCGATGCTGAGCTGACCACTGTTTCTGGCGAGGAGACTCAGCTAGTCAAGATTAAGCCGAAGAAGCACTTTGACGGCACGGATATCAAGATTAACTGGTATTACCCGAACGGCGATATCGTTGATGGCGCAACGACGACTGTACATGTGAAGATTGCGAAAAAGACAATCAATCTATTTCAAATTGGAACCGCGCTTAACTCTGAGGTTAGCGCGGAGTACCTTGATTTCCGTCAGGCAAACGACAAGCTTCAGGACAAAGCCCTCAAGGACAATCTGAATGAGGCTGTCGCCGAACTTGTTAAGAAGGCCACGACGAGCGACGAGTTCGAAGCTGACGAGATTAAGAATTACTTCGATAGTGCAAAAATCGCAAAGGACGATTCCACGCTCAGCATGTATTACAGCAATGCCGAGGCTGGCCAAATGACCAGGCTTACGGGCAGCAATTTGGTTCTGGATCCTGCCGATGAGAATGAGCTTCCGATACTGAGCAACTACGAGTTTGTTGGCGAGTCGGGCATTTCCATTATGGTAAAAGCAATGGAGAGCGGCGACTGGACCAAGCCGCGAGACGCGAATGCGGAATCTTTGGTAAGGAAGCTTTCGATTTCCGGTAAGGGACTGAATGACGAGACCTTCAACAAGCCGAGTGAAACTTGGATTCACGAGAAGGGAACGTATGCGTGGGAGGGTGGCACCATTGCTCTCGCTTCGCAGGAGGCTCTTTCCAACGACACTAAGTTTGCTGCCAGCTATCAGGACTCCACCGACATCAATGAGGTGATCGACGGCGTCCAGGATGCTAGCTTCTACGTTAAGGACACCAAGGGCGTTGTTCGTAAAATTACGGGCACAACCTATAAGCTCGATCATGTGGCCCCGAAGTTGGTCTCTTTCGAAGCAACTCCCAAGGATGCAAAAAGGATTAAACAGAAGGGCAAAACCAAAGATCTGTCTGTTCTTGTTGCTAAGAACATGGGAGTTACGTTTGTAACCTCTGAAGGGGAAGAGACGGCGCTGTCGTCTGGTATGAACGACGTCCACGTTACCTACAAGGAGCAGGGAAGCAAAACAGCTGAGACTCCGGGCGATTTTGAGCGCAAGAACGGCGGACGTACTTACAGTTTTGATATTAGTGCCGATTCCAAGGTCTCAGTGGAATCTTTCAACATTGACCTTATGGACAATGCCGGTAACTCTAATCCGAACCAGAAGTACAATAGCGGCGATACGCCTATTGACGTGGCAGAACTGATGGCGGAAACGACGGAACCCACGATTTCTGCTACATGGGATACTTCCGCCGCCTCTCACGGTAAGTACTACAACACGAATCGCACGCTTACCTTGACGGTCGATGCTCCATTCTTTGACTATGTTCAGGAGTATATGCCTGAGCATGTTATGGCAACGATTACGAAGAACGGCTCCGCGTGGAAGGCCGTAAAGCCTGGCAACTTTACTCGAATTGATGGTACTGACAAGTGGGTCGCAACTGTTTCCTTTACAGAGGATGGTGACTACGAGGTTTCCGGTATTAACGTTAAGGATCTCCTCGATCGTGGTGCCAAACTCGATGGTGAGTCCTTTACCATCGATAAGACCGCTCCTAAGCTGAATGTTTCTTGGAACACTGAGGCTGCTCAGAACGGTAAGTATTACAACGCTGCTCGTACGGCTACCATCACGGTTGAGGAGCACAACTTCGATCCGAACCTGTTCAAGATCGAGGCTCCGGTCTCTGCCGGCAACGGTGACGAGGCTACTCCTGCCCAGATCGGTGGCTGGTCCAGCAACGGCGATACCCACACCGCTACGGTGACCTTCCCGGGCCAGGGCGTCTACACGCTCTCCGTCTCGGGTGAGGACCTGGCTTCCAACAAGTCCGAGTCCTACACCTCGCCTGAGTTTGTGATCGACACCATCAAGCCCAAGATCGACATCCAGAATGTCGTCAACCGCACGGCTTATGCTGGCGAGGTCGCCCCGAGCGCCGCTGTCCACGACACCAACCTTGCCGATGGCACCACCATCGAGGTCTCCAAGATCAGCTACCCGCTGTCCAAGGACGATCCGAACCCCTACGCGGGCGCCGCGATCAACACCTCGGCTACCGACAAGTCCGTGAGCTACCTCAACCCGGCCAAGACCAAGGGCAACGATGGCGTCTACACCCTGACCGTTCAGGCTATCGACCTGGCCGGCAACACCGAGTCCGAGGCTGTCACCTGGTCGGTCAACCGCTTTGGTTCGACCTACGTCATCTCCGATAACACCGGCAAGATGCTCGACCAGTACCTCAAGAGCTCCAAGACCACCGATGTTAAGGTGACCGAGATCAACCCGTCCGGCCTTGATGACAACAAGACCTCTGTCGAGCTGACCCGCGACACCAAGAACACGACGCTCAAGAGCGGTGACAACTATACTACCGATTCCGACACGTCGAGCGGCTGGAGCGAGTACAACTACACCGTCAGCAAGTCCAACTACGACAAGGACGGTGCGTACCGCGTACTGTTCCACAGTGAGGACGCTGCTGGCAACTCCTCCGAGAACACCATGGAGGGCAAGAACGCTCAGAAGTCTGGCGCTTCGGCCGAGATCAACTTCGCTGTTGACGACACCGCGCCCATCGCTTCCTTCGTCGACCTTGCTTCCAACGGCAAGTACGAGGAGTCCTCGCACAAGGCCAAGGTGAGCTTCGAGGACAACCTCAAGCTTTCGAAGGCTCAGATTAAGGTGAACGGCAAGACCGTGGCTACCTTCACGGCCGACCAGCTCGAGAAGAGCCCGATCCGCGAGTTCACGCTCGACGGCAGCTCCTCTAAGCAGGACGTCACCGTTGTCGCTTGGGATGCCGCGGGCAACAAGTCCAAGGAGCTTAAGGCTACGGGCGTGCTCGTCACCAACGACTCCTTCGTTCTGTGGATGAACAACCTGCCGCTTATGGTTGGCACCATCGTCGCGATCGTTGTCGTCGCTGGCGGTATCTACATGGTCGTCGCCAAGAAGCGCAAGGAGAACGAGGAGAAGTAAGCTCTTCGCAAGACGCTTGTGCATCTGTGAGCTTTACGGCGCCTTGCCCCACTGCTGGGCGGGGCGCCATTTTTGTTAGGAAAGGATTGATCGATGAGTTCCAAACAGGCACTGTGCCCGTTTTGCGGACAGCCGGTCGATGAGGAAATGCGTTGCTGCCCGTTTTGCGGGGCGCCGCTGAGTGCGGGCGAGGATGCTGCGGTGGGCGTTGGTTCGCACGCTGCCGGCACTGGCGGGGTGGCCGATGTTGCAGAGCCTGCCGCTGGGTCTGCCGCCGAGCCGGCCGCGAAGAAGCCTGGCCGTCGGTTTGCAAAGGCTCCCGCGTCGGCCGCAAAGCCTGCCGCGCAGGCTCCGACGGGGGAGGACGCGCTGTTCTCGCTCGATAACCTGGATGGCGATGCGGGTGTAAACCCCAATGCTTCTACCGGTAAAGATGCTGCGACACCGCTCATGACGCCTCATCTGGATAACGCACGCGCCGCGGTGCGCAAGCCGCTGGCGAAAAAGATTGCGATTGCCGTGGCTGCCGTGCTGATTATCGCGGTAGTCGTGGGCGTTGGCGTGGCTTGGAAGGGCGATCAGGACCTCAAGCGCGAGGCGCAGCAGGTCTCGGCCCAAAAGAAGAAGTCCGAATGCAAGCTCGACCTTATGGGCGGCGACCGCAAGATCAAGGCGCAAGCCAAGGCGGGCCTGGGCGGCGACGCGATGGTGTGCGACGGCTCGTATCTGTATTGGTCGGACGGCTCGCATATTTTGGCGCGCAAGGCGTCGGGCACCAAGGCCGTGGATGCGACCGTGCTTACCAAGACCACGGCGCAGCACCTGAACGTTTGCGATGGCGATCTGTATTATGCGGATGGTGCCAGCGTCATGAAGATCGAGGATGTTGCCAAGTGCGCCAAGCAGGCGGGCGGCAAGGACAAGTCCAAGGTTAAGGTCAAGACGGTGGCGACGCTCGAGGGCGACGTTGAGGGACTTGTCGTGCGTCATGGCACCGCCGTTGCCATGACGCTCAAGGACGGCAAGGCCTGCGTGTGGCGCCTCGACAAGGACGCGGCGCACCTGGTGGCCGCCCAGCCGGCATCGAGCGCTTGGCTGTTTGCCGATGACGCCCACTGCGATGTGGTGGTTGCCACCGACACGGGTTGGACCGTGTGCGAGGCAACGCTCGACGATGTTTCGTCTGCTGCGGAGATTACGCTTGAGCAGGAGAATGCCGAGGCCGAGGCCGAGCATCCGCAAGAGACGCACGGCCCCTTTGGCTCGTACGTTGCCGGTTCTGAGCAGCTCAAGAATGCTTTCTTTAGCGAGGGCACGCTCTACGCCGTGCTGACGGGCACCGATGGCCACACCACGCTTTCGCGTTGCACGCAGGGCGGTACGTTTAGCTCGTTTGACGCTTATGCCGATGCGGGCCGCCTGTGGGCCAATAGCCACGGTTGCGCGCTCGTGCTCTCGGGCGGCGAGCTCGGTTGGATTGACGCGAGCTCGGGTCTTTCGAGTGACTACGACAAGGTCGCCGACAAGGCCGGACTCGATCTCGATCCTTCAACCTCGGCGCTGTGGCTCAACGGCACCACGCTCTTTGTGGCAGACAATAGTGGCAAGTCTTCTACGCTTTGGGCGCTCGACACCTCGGCCGAGAACCCCAAGCTCGTCAAGATCGCACAATAAGGCGCCTGGCGCCGGAAAGGACCCATCATGTTTTGTGGTCACTGCGGATACAACAACCCCAATACCAGCAAGTTCTGCCTAAAGTGCGGCTCTGAGCTTGCCAAGTACATGCCCGGCGGCACGGCTGCCGCGGCCACGCTTCGTACTCCTGCTCAACAGCAGCGCCCCGTGCAGACGCCCGGCGCACAGGCGAGCATGGGCGCGCAGCGTCCCGGCGCGGCCCAGATGCCGCAGGCTGGCCGTCCCGTTGCCGGTATGGCCCCTCAGCAGCCGGTGCAGCGTCCCGCCCGCGCTTCGCACAACCGTCCGTCCAATATCCCGGACGCCGGTCCTGCCGTGCGCCCCGGTTCTCATCCTGCTGCGGCGCCTACTGCCGCTCCTGCCGGCGTCAACGGTAACGTGGTAATTCCCCGTGGTCCCGTGGCTGGCAACAACCAGCCGGCTGCCGGCTACAACCAGCCCAATGCGGTCTATAACCGTCCCAGCGCGGGCGTGACGGTGCTCGACGATCTTATGGCGTCCTCGGACCATCCGTCGTCCTCCGAGCTGCCGCGCATCGCCTCCGACGTGCCTCGTTCTGCCTATGGCCCGCGTATAGCGCTGATCCGCGAGCGCGGAACCCGCTATGACATTACCGAGTTCCCCGCCACGGTAGGCAAGGGCTCGGCGGCAAATGTCCGCATCGAGGGCAACACCGCCATTTCGCGCGTGCACCTGCTGGTGCGCTACACGGGCCAGTGTTTTGCCGTGGAGGACAAGAACTCCACCAACGGCACGTGCATCAATGGCAACCGTCTGGAGCCCGGCGAGCTCGTCAAGCTCAAGAACGGCGATAAACTCAAGATGGGCAATGAGGTCTTTACGGTCGAGATTCGTTAACAGATAACGGTCTGTACCAGGCAAAACGTTGTAGACGAGCGGCGGCAGGTAAAAAACTTGCCGCCGCTTTCCATGTTGCGCAACAACTTTCGAATTTTTGGACGGATGATTCTAACCGTCAAAGGTGATTGAGCGGCCGCAGGATCGAGCCCGGCCGCTCCCTTAAGAAAGGGGAATGATATGTTCTGTCCTCATTGTGGAGCCCAGCAGCCCGATGGCGCCGTCTTCTGCGGCAACTGCGGTCAGTCTATGGCCGGCGCTCCTTCTGCGCCCCAGGCGGCTCCTGCCCGTCAGGCTCCGGCTCCGCAGCAGCCTTTTGCTGCGCCCGCACCTGCCCCCGCTACGCACCACGGGTTTGGCGGTTCCGGTTCCAACTTCCAGGGCACACTGTCGGCGGCCACGGGCTTTGGCAAGCGCTCGCTCGCCATGCTGGGCGGTGCCGTGGCATCGTTCGTGTGCATGTTCCAGCCGTGGATCTCGCTGCCGTTTGCCGACAAGGGCCTCGACTATGCCCTGCAGCAATCTGCGAGCGGCTCGAGTACCGCCATG
The DNA here is from genome assembly GCA_934654775.1 of uncultured Collinsella sp. Classification (GTDB taxonomy): domain Bacteria; phylum Actinomycetota; class Coriobacteriia; order Coriobacteriales; family Coriobacteriaceae; genus Collinsella. The sequence goes on along the minus strand of CAKUGR010000010.1, from coordinate 21,975 downwards.
ATCGAGCAGCAGCTGGGCGGCGCCTTCAAGGCGTTCATCAATACCTCGTTCGATATGCCGCACGTCTTTAGCCTTTCCGGTAGCCTGCGCGGTATCGCATCTGCGGCCAACACCTATATTACGCAGATGTCGAGCTATACGGACCTTCCGGCCCTGCAGCAGGCTCAGAGCGCTGTGGGTTCCATTAACCTGGCGGCCAACATCCTCACCATCTTCTTTGTGCTGTGGATCGCCTGCCTGGCTGCGCTGATTGCCGGCGTCGTCCTCAAGTTTGTCAAGAAGAACGACGTCGTTCTGATTGCCGCTTTTGGCGCCACTGCCGCCATTTCGCTGATCTGCGTGATCGCGTCCTTTGTCGTTAATGGTCAGATCGAGAGCAACCTGGTTTCGGCTTTTACCTCGATGGGTAGCAGCAGCACTGCCGGAATCATCGCGTCCATCAAGCCGTTTATCCAACCTGCATTCGGCGCCATCCTCACGCTCATCTTCTCGGCTGCCGGCCTGGTGTGCTCCTTTGTCCTTAAGGAGGACTAATTTCGTCGATACGCCTGCTGGCGGGCTAGACTCGGCCCCGCTTACAGGAGACTATCGTAGGCCCTGCGGATCTTCCGCGGGGCCTTTTGCTATGAGGTGGCAATTGTTGCGCAACGTTGTTGGCGGAGCGCGGGTTACACTCTGGGTAACGGAATTGTTGTAAGGGAGAACCTTATGTTTTGCACTAAATGCGGTTCGTACGTGCCCGATGGCCAGCACTTTTGCACCAGCTGCGGCGCCCCTATGGAGGAGTTTGGGCCCGCTGATGCTGCTCCGGCACAGCCGACGTACCAGCAGCCCGGTCAGACGCAGCAGGGCTATGGGCAGCCTGCTTCTGTAACGGGCGCCAGCGACTTGCCGCCCTATATGCCGCCGGTCGACGTGCCGGGCGCCTATGACATGGGCGCGGGCGCATCTGGTCCGCAGCGCCCCAAGAAGAACGGTAAGAAGGCCGCGCTGATCACGGTCGGCGTGCTGGCGGCTATCCTTGCGGGCGGCGGTGCCGGCTACTACTTTGGCGTGTATCGTCCACAGCAGGCCGAGGTCGAGCGCATCGAAAAGAAGAAGGAAGAAGAGGCCGCTAAGCACTCCAAGCATCCGGTGCGCATTACGGCGACCGGCATGCAGTGGGATACCGATACCGGCGCCACCAAGCTGCCGGTGCGCGTGACGGGAACCGACGTCGATGGCAAGGACGTTGACACGGTCTTTTATGTCGACAGCGACGGCAACGGTATCAAGCTCATGCAGGGTAGCTACAGCCTTACGGTTGCTGCCTCGCCTTTGGGTGCCGACGGCGAGATTTGGGACGTACCCAACGTTTCGGTGAGCATAAAGCTGGGCGACGCGCTCAAGAAGGGCGAGAAGCTCGACCTGCGCGAGAATGCCAAGTTTGAGCTCGGCGACCCGATCAATGCCGTGGACGTTGAGGCCGGAGAGATCACCATGGCTCAGAATTACGCGCGTCAGGGCGGATGCGACGACAAGGACGAGGCCGATCGCCTGGCGGGCCTGGCTTCTTCGGCGCGTAACGGCGCGGTCGCGAGCTATAACGCGGCCGTCTCGGAGGCGAGCCGCAAGAGCCGCACCTACGACGGCGACGTGTTTACGTTCGAGGTTCCCGAGGACTGGGGGAGCGACTGGGATGTGCAGACCTCGCAGGGCACGTACAGTGGCGTCAAGAACGGTTTGTGGGTCGATTACAAAATTGTCCACGATGGCTACACGGTGGGAACGCTGATGATCTCCAACCACTTTAACTCGGGGTTTAACACGATCGGAAAAACCGGCAACGTAGGTAAATCGACCGACCTGTGGCTCGGGTCGTACGACTCGCTTTCGGGCGATTCCGATTGGGAGTACATCATCGATTCGATCTACATTAAGTAGTTTCGCTTACAAGAAAGCGCCCCGTTTCCCTGGAAGAAACGGGGCGCTTCTTTGTGCGCTGAGGATGTGGCGCTCGGCGTTACTCGTCGACGTCGGTGAACTCGGTGGGCGGAACGGAGTCCGTGGAGTCGTCGTAGCTATCGTCGTAGTCGCTGGAATCGTCGTAGCTGTCGTCGTAGTCGGAGTCGTAGTCATCGTCGGAGTCGTCGTAGCTGGACGACTTGCTGGAGCTGGACGACTTGCTCGACTTTTTGCTGGAGCTCGACTTGCTGCTGGACGAGTCGGTCGACTTGCTATCGCTCGCATCGGTATCGGTATCGGTGCCGCTGATCTTGGTGGTAAGCGTCATCAAGGTCTGCTCGACGGTATCGACCGTGTTGTTGAGGTTGAGCTTGGAGGTATCGATGGCGCCCTCCGGGGCAGAGACATCCTGGTCCTCCAGGTTGTCGCTGTAGCCCTTAATGAGGAAGGCGCTCTGGTAGTTGAGGTCGTCGCCGTGAAGCTCGCCCTCGGCAGCCTTAAACTCAGTACCGTCGTACGTGAAGTACTTGTACTCGGCGTCGCTATCGACGAGCACCGCCGTGTCGTCGGACATGAGCTGGGTCAGATAGACGTGATTGCTCGAGTCGCCGATCATGGTCTTAAAGGTCACAAAGACGTAGCCGCCGTTGGAGGCCTCCGGGGAGCCGCTGTAGAGATTGACGACCTTCTTGCCGTTGTAGCCCCACACGTCAAGGACGTAATCGCCGTTCGAAAGGCGCGTCTTCTTGTTGAAGGACTTTGCCTTGGTCTTGGAGTGAACGGTCACGAGTTCCTCGAGGCCGTCGCCGTTAAAGTCGACGAGCTGGGCAAACTGAACGCCGCTGATCTGGTAGTCGCTCGAGCCGGTCGAGACAAGCTCGGGCTCGCCGTACTTCTTGATCAGGCTGTTGAGCTTGCTCTTGTAGGCAGTGCAGGCGGCCTTGTAGGTCGCGTCATCAATCGTGGCGGGCGCGGTGGTGTTCGTGGTGTCCTTGGACGTGTCGGTCTTCTTGTCGGACTTGCTGGGCTTGGAGCTGCTTGTGCTGTCGCTCGACGTGCTCGAATCGTTGTCGGTTGTGGCGTCGTCGCTGCTCGTGGAGTCGTCGCTGGCGTCGTCCTTGGGGGTCGTGCTCGAGGAATCGTTGTTGTTGTCCGTGCTGCTCGACGCGTCGTCATCCTTCTTGGGGGTGTTGACGGTCACGCTCTCGGCAGGCTTCTCGGCGCTGGTGTCGTCCTTCTTGACCACGGTGGTGTTGAAGTTTTGGACCGTATTGCCCTTGGTGTCCTCGATCTTGCAGCTGTAGTCGCCGGGCTTGACCTTGCCAAAGTCGCCGATCGTAAAGCCGTCGTCGCCCTTGACCTTGATCTTGTAGCTCTTGCCGCCGTTCTTGGGCGTGAGGGTCGCGGTGTAGCTGTGGATCACGCGGTCCTTCTTTTTGGGCAGGACCTTGGTGTCGACCGTGCACACGACGGCGTCCTGGCTGCCCGAGGTGATCTCGACGGCGTTGGCGTTGGGCGTGAGTAGCAGGATGGCTGCCACGGCGGCGCCGGCGGCGAACAGACCAAGGCCCGCGAAGACCGGCCAGCGGCGCTTCTTTTGCTGCGGCTGCTGGGGCATGGGCATCTGCGGTTGGGGCTGCGGCTGCGGAATAGGCGCCGCCTGCATGGTGGTGTCGGTCATCTGCTGCTGGGGCAGGTCGACGACGGTGGCGCCGGCCGTGGGTTGTGCCACGCCGAGCGACTCCATGGCCTCGGCGGTCGCCTGGGCATCCTCGTCGAACTCGGCGATGGTAGTGGGGTCGTCGTTGACGTTGACGAGTGTGGTGGGGTCGTCGGCGACGGCGACAGGCATGGCCGCATCGTCACCGGGGAAGGCAACGGCTACGGCTGCGTTGTCGTCGGTCTCGAAGATCTCGTTGGCCTCGGCGGCGTCAACGGGCGCGGCGTCGTCGATGACGGGCTCGGCGGCCGGCTCGGGGTCGGCCGCGGGCTCAACGGCGTCCAACGTGACGACCGTCTCGCCGGGGTCGGTCTGATCGGCTTGAGGCTCGGCGGTGTCTGTCGGAGCGTCCGACTCCGGGTCAGCGGCGTCGAGTGTGACGACGGTCTCGCCCGGGTCGACGGGCGCCGGGGTAGATGCTTCGGCTTCGGTATTGGCCGAGGGCTCGACGGCGTCGAGGGTCACCACGGTCTCGCCGGGATCTGCATCGAAAGCGTCCAGCGTGACGACCGTCTCGCCGGGGTCGGTGACGGTCTCGGGTGCAGGTGCGGGCTCGGACGTCGGCTCAACGGCATCGAGCGTAACGACGGTCTCACCCGGATCAACGGCGGGCGCCTCGGCGGGTGCAGGTTTAGTGGTCTGTGTCTCGGCGGGCGCCGGAGCCTGGGTTGCTGTCTTGGGCGCTACGGACGCTCCGCAATTGGTGCAAAAGCGTGCGTCGTCAGGCAGCTTCGTTCCGCATTGCGTGCAAAACATAAGGTGAGCTCCCCTCTTTTAGGTGTTTCTTAGGTTCGAATCTATGGTACCTGCGGTATAGGGCAAAGTTGTTGCGCAACACTGCGAAAAACCTTGCGACGGCGCCAATAGTGGTGCTCGTGTGTACGGATTCCGTCTCGATCTGTAACACCTGGGTGGGATTTCAACCTCTACCTGTTACAGATCGAGATATTGTCCGACGGAGATTCTTCAGTCTAAATCTGTAACATCTAGACGAGAAATTGACCTCTACGTGTTACAGATCGAGATGTTTGTTCTTGGGGTTGATGGTTTGTCTTGATCTGTAACAACTGAACCTGATTTTGCCCCGTAGCTGTTACAGATTTAGACAAAACCTGCTGTTGACGGCCGGAAGTCTGCTGTTCGGCAATGTTGCGCAACGTCTTGGACAAAACCTCTCATATGCTTGCGCCAAGAAGAAGTTGAAGAGCTTGCCAGCGCTTTTGTTTGCGCGGCGACTCTGCATTGTTGAGGGGAGATGCCATGAGGTGTCCTAGCTGTGGAAGCGAGCTTGTGTCCGGCACGACGTTTTGTCCCATTTGCGGCGCCCAGGTCATGGATCAGGGTTTTGACGAGCCGATGGCGAATACTGCCGATTATGCTCAGCAGTATTGGGATCAGTCGCAGGCTCAGCCGGAACAGCGGTACTGGGCTCAACCTCAGCAGTTCCAGTCGGACTCCGCTCCGGCGCCAATGCCGACAGCTCCCGCCAAGAAACCCCGTCGAGGAAAGAAAATCGCCGCAGGTCTGGCCATCGCTGCCGTCGTTATTGCCGTGGGTGTCGGCGGCTTTGCGGGATTCTCGTTTTGGCAGAAGGCTCAGCATCAAAAGATGGTAGATCAGGTGACGGCGGCCGTGGAGAAGACGGTGGGGGAGCAGTACGGCGAGAGCTTTGACGGTTTTGTCTCTAACGACTACGTCAATCCTTCGACGTACAAGGTCAAGTCCGTCGAGGTGAACAACGTTACGGAGAACAATGGGCTGGTGAGCGGCTCGGCTGAGGCCGTCACGGCGAATCGCAGCTTCCGCTCGACGATGGACTTTACGTTTACCGGCGTCAAGGGCTCGGGCGACACAGTTTCGAACGTGACGCTGAAACTCAACGATAAATCGACCGAGCCCAAGAGGGGCATCGATTTTGACGAGGAAAACGGGCTGACGGATTTGGATCCCGAACTCGATGGCTCGTCGTGCACGGTTAAGCAGGAGATCCCCGGCGGTGCGCCTTGGTACTACGACCCGTCCTACCATCAGGAGTACTCGTACTATTTCGAAGATGACGAAGGATGGTCCCTCTCGGATTCCGGTCGTTACGACGATGACGGCGATTCCGACCCCATGCTCGATATCTCGGGTACCTATGAGGATTCCGGTGGCGCCGACACGCCGGACATCTACCTTAAGATTTCGAACTATGACGAGGACGAGGGGACGATTTCCGTTGAGCTGTCGACGGACTATTCGCTTTCGAGGAAGAAGCTGAGCGGTCGCATGCTCTTTAGAAAAGACGATATTGAGCTCGAGGACATCGACGACAGTGGCTATAAGGGATTTAGGATTGGCGGAGGCGGCGGCCTGGTAACCAGCTGCGAAGAAATTACCGGTGCAGAGTCGGGCGACGCGGCTCTCGTGTTCGTGCTGAACCCTTCGTCGCCTGGCGGGATTAATGTGTATAGGGGTGACGACCAGGGTCTTTCGGTACAGACGGGCTACGGCAAAGCGGGGCGCTACACACTTCCTGTTATGACTGGGGTTACGGGCGGCATGATGAGCGGGCTTTCGGAGTTTAGTGCGTGGTCGTTCGAGAACAACACGCCTACGCCCCAGTTTGTGAAGGAATAGGGGTCGGCGTCGTCGTCGGCGTTGGAGCCAGTGCCGCCCCGCCGGTCAATAATCTCAATCTGTAACATCTACAGCTCAATTTGCTCGATAACTGTTACAGATTGAGATGTTGTGTCCTGGCATAGCGGTTTGTCTCGATCTGTAACAGCAAGGACCGATTTTGCCGAGTAACTGTTACAGATTGAGACATTGTCTGACGGGGGAGTCTTCTGTCTCGGTCTGTAACATCTGAGACCCGATTTGCCCCGAACTGTTACAGATTTAGATGTTTCTCGGCGGGGGAGTCTCTGCAGGGCCCCGATATCCCGTCATCTGTGGTTTACGTGGGGGCATACGGAGTACGGGTATACTAACCGGCGGCGAATCTGCTCCATCGCTTAGAGCTGCTGCGTCTGGACGGCGCGTGATAGGGCTGCCAAAGCGATCGCCAGCGTGCTGAGCAACGTCCTCTCTGTGCGCACCTGTTTTTGTATGTATTAGCGCACTACCAAGCACGCCCGCGCGGCCGCATACCGTGCCCATTACGCGTGCAGATAAGGAACAACAACATATGCGTAATTCTGTATCCGACGTCACGGACGCCGAGATTCTGGACGAGACCCGCGAGGCCATGACCCAGGCTGCCTTCGATGCTGCCGACGAGGCCAGCGCCGCCGAGACCGTTGAGTCCGCGACCGAGAGCCTGCCCGCCTTTGACGAGCTGGGACTTTCGGACGAGATACTTCGTGCTATCGAGAACCTGGGCTACACGGCGCCCACGCCCGTTCAGGCCGGCTCCATCCCCGTGGTGCTCGAGGGCCGCGACCTGCTTGCCGCCGCCCAGACCGGCACTGGCAAGACGGCTGCCTTCTTGCTGCCGACCATGAACAACCTGGAGCACATCGCTCCGCCCAAGCCCGTGCGCGAGCGCGGCAGCCGCAATCGCCGTCGCGGCGCCAAGAAGCCCGAGGGCAACGGCCGCGGCCCCGTGATGCTCGTCATCACTCCCACGCGCGAGCTCGCCCAGCAGATCGACGAGGTCGCGAGCAAGATCGCCGACGTCACCGGCCACGTCGCCGTGACCGTCGTGGGCGGCGTGAGCTACAAGCCCCAGACCGCGGCGCTCAAGTACGGCTGCGACATCCTGGTCGCCACGCCGGGCCGTCTGGTCGATCTGATCGAGCAGGGCGCTTGCCACCTGGACGAGGTCAAGGTGCTGGTGCTCGACGAGGCTGACCGCATGCTCGACATGGGCTTTTTGCCTGCCGTTCGTCGCATCGTGCGCGAGACGCCGTCTGAGCGCCAGACGCTGCTGTTCTCGGCGACGCTCGACGAGGAGGCCGTGGGCGAGATCACCGACCTGGTGAGCGACCCGGCCCGCGTGGAGATCGCGCCCGCCACGTCGACCGCCGATACCGTCGACCAGTTTGTGTTCCCGGTGTCCATCGAGGCCAAGAACAATCTGCTGCCCGAGTTCCTCAAAAAGGAGGGCCCGGAGCGCACTATTGTCTTTATGCGCACCAAGCACCGCGCCGACAGCTGCTGCCGTCGTCTGGAGCGCAAGGGCATCAAGGCCGCCGCAATCCACGGCAACCGCAGCCAGGCCCAGCGCGAGCGCGCGCTTTCGGCTTTCCGCGACGGCACCGTCGACGTGCTGGTGGCAACCGACGTGCTTGCCCGCGGTATCGACATTAGCGATGTGCGCTACGTCGTGAATTTTGACGTGCCGGCCGAGCCGACCGACTACATCCACCGTATTGGCCGTACGGGCCGCGCCGGCGAGCTGGGCTGGGCCATCACGTTTGTGACCGAGCAGGACGTCGATGAGTTCTACGAGATCGAGAAGCTCATGGACAAGACCGCCGACATCTACGAAGCTGGCGACCTGCATGTGGGTCCCAACCCGCCCGCGGTTGACCCCGAGCGCGATCCTGCGGCCTTTAAGGTGAAGAAGAAGACCAAACGCGGCAAGTCCAAGAGCAAGAAGAAGCTCGAGCAGGCACGTCGCGACGGCAAGCGCAACGGCGACGATTACGGCGATGTGGCCGGTCGTTCCAACCGCGGTCGCGACGAGCGTCGCGGCGACGGCGAGCGCCCGAGCCGTCCCAAGCGCGGCGGCAAGACCCGCGTGCGCGAGGGCGTTCAGGCTCGCGTGGACGAGGCTGTGGAGAGCGTGGCCCGCGAGGTGGCTGCCGAGGAGCGCGCTGGTGCCGCTGAACAGGGCCCGCGCGGCAATCGTGCCGAGCGTCGTGCCAAGCAGTTCCAGGGCGAGGCGCATCGCCGTCGTCGTGAGGACGAGGACCGTGGCGGTCGTCGTCGTGTAGAGCGCGAGGACGAGGGCCGTGGTTCGCGCGGTGGCAAGCGCGGCTCGGGTGACCGTCGTCGCTCCGGTCGCGATGGCGAGCGCGATGAGCGCCGTGGCGGCGAGGGCCGTGGTTCGCGTGACGAGCGCGGTGCCCGCGGCGGCGAGTCCCGCGGCGGCAAGCGCTTTGACGAGCGCGGAGGCCGCGGGGGCGGCCGCGGTGGTGAGCGTCGCGAGGGCGCTCGTGGCAACGGTGGCCGCAGCGGCGCCGGTCGTTCGGATGAGCCGCGCGATCGTCGCGACCCGCGTGCCAGCCGCGATCGTCGCGATGACTGGCGCAACTACGATGACACCCGCGAGGAGCGCCGTGGCGGCTATCGCGGCGGGCGTAGCGGCAACCAGGCCGGCTCCCGCGGCGGTCGTGCCGGCGGTCGCGATAACCGTGGCAGCTATGGCAACAATCGTGGCGGCAAGCGCGGTAGCAGCTCCCGTCGCCCCGGTGACGGCGGCGGCAAACGCAAGTAACATACGCGACGCACGCTAACGCGAGGCGAACAGGGCCCCGAGCAACTACGCTCGGGGCCCTTTTTGGTGCAAGGGGGTCAGGTTTGTTTGCACCAATCAGATCATGAGTTGCGGTGAAATAGGGACTAAAAAGCCGCTTGAAAGCCCCAAACAGTCCCTATTCCACCGCAACTTAGGTAAAGGATGCCGCCGATCCGCTGGAGAACGGAGATGACTTGGTGCAAGGGGGTCAGGTTAATCTGCACCAAGTTGGTGCAAACAAACCTGACCCCTTTGCACCAAAATGGAGGGTGTTCCCGCGTGCCGTATACTCTGACTGAGTACGTGAACGGCTCGGTGTATTACCGGGCGTAGGGGAGGATGTTCGATGAGCGTGTTTGAAATGGTGTTTAGTCCGACAGGTGGAACGGAGAAGGTGTCTGGTCTTGTTGCCGGGGCGCTGGATGGGAATGCCGTTACCGTTGATCTGACCGATAACGGACTGGATTTCGGTGCCGTATCGATGACGAAGGACGACGTTGCCGTGATCTCCGTGCCGTCGTATGCCGGCAGGGTTCCCGCCGTGGCTGTTGAACGGTTGAGCATGGTGCGCGGCAACGGAGCGCGCGCCGTTCTGGTCTGTGTATACGGAAACCGGGCGTTTGAGGACACGCTTGTAGAGTTGGAGGACGTTGCAAAACGGGCTGGATTTAGGGTGATTGCAGCAGTTGCTGCCATTGCGGAACATTCCGTTGCTCGACAGTTCGCTGCTGGGCGACCGGACGCGCAGGATGTGGCCCGGCTTGCCGAGCTTGCTCAGCAGATCCGGTACAAGCTGCTGGATGAGGATGTATCCGAGCCCACTATTCCCGGCAATCGTCCTTATAAGCAAGCTGGAGGCCACGCCATGGTGCCAATGGCAACGGAGGACTGCGTCTCCTGCGGTGCCTGTGCCGCGGTGTGCCCTGTTCGGGCTATCGACAAGGGCGATCCCAAGCAGGTGGATAGCGAGGCGTGCATCTCCTGCATGCGCTGCATCTCCGTATGTCCGCAGGATGCTCGCAAGCTTGATCCCAGCAAACTCGCCGTCGTTACCCAGATGCTGAGCAAGGCTTGCGTCGAGCGGAAAGAATGCGAGCTCTTCATCTAGTGCAGGAGCGTCAATCAGTTTTTCTCCGTCCCTCCCGGCAGGTGGCGGCATCCTTTCTCTAAGTTGCGGTGGAATACGGACTGCTTTTGCCTTTTAAACGGCTTTTCAGTCCCTATTTCACCGCAACTCACAATTGGTGCAAGGAGTGTCCCCGGGTGCCGGCAGGAAAGGAACGTCCCTAAGTGCCGCCTGGATACCGTTTATCGGAGAAAAAATACCGTTCGCCGTTCACAATGGTTATTCTGGCTTTGGGCTTGTCTACAATAGCCTTCGTAAAAGAAATGCGGAAGGTTACCGAGTCCCTCGGACGTGGGCCTAACCAAAGTCTTTGAACGGGTGTGTCTCTATGGACGCATTCGCTTGATTTTGGTTGGGCTATATTTATGAAGGGACATGCCACCATGGGTTTCTTTTCTCGCCTGATGGGCGGTTCGGATGAGCAGAAGACTGCAACTTCCGAGTTCGAAATCCTCGCCCCCGTTTCCGGCGAGCTTGTTCACCTAGAAAAAACCAATGATCCCGCTTTTAGCAGCCGTGCCGTGGGCGATGGCGTTGCCGTGGTTCCCCAAGAGGGAACGGTGTGCGCTCCTGTTTCCGGCACCGTCGCGGCACTGTTTCCGACTGAGCACGCGCTGGGCATCATGTCCGACGACAGCTCTGCTCAGGTGATGCTGCATATCGGAATCGACACTGTTAAACTTGAGGGCAAGGGCTTCCATGCGCTTGTTGCTCAGGGTGACCATGTCGACGCGGGCCAGCCCCTCGTCGAGGTCGATTTCGACGCGGTCCGCGCCGCCGGCTTCGATCCCACGGTCTTCGTTATCGTGTGCGAGCGTTCGGAGAACTCGACTCTTCGTGAGCACGCTTCCGGCCCTGTTGCTGTTAAAGAGCCTGTCGTCTGGCTTTCCGAGTAAATTCTTGTGGTGGGTACCGTGGTTATCAAGCGAGTTTTCAACAATAACGTCGCAATGGTCACTTCGGACGATGGCTCCGAGCTCATCGTCATCGGTCGAGGCCTCTGCTTTGGCCGTCATACCGGCGACGCTATCGATGAAGCATCGGTCGAAAAGACCTATGCGCTGCAGGAGGGCACTTCTCAGGATTCGCGTACGATTGACCGCTTGGCACATCTTTTGGAGTCCATCCCCACCGTCAACCTCGTGATTGCCGAAGACATTGTTCAGATGCTCCGTCGAGAGCTCAATGTTGATATCAACGACAAGATTCTCATTGCTCTCGCAGACCATATCGGCCTTGCTTTGGAGCGCGAGCGCAAGGGCGTCTCCTGTGAGAATCCGTTGCTGCTCGAGATCCAGCAGTTCTATCGCAAGGAGTATGCGCTTGCGGGCCGTGCGCTGCAGATTGTCAAGGAGTATATGGGCATCCAGATGAGCGAAGAAGAGCAGGGTTTTATTACGCTGCATATCGTCAACGCCACCATGCCGCAACGCTCCGACCGTCTCATCATCTCGGTCCAGCTTGTTCGTGACGTACTCGCGATTGTTTCCGATCGTTACGCTGCGACCCTCGACGACACCTCGTTGCCCTATGAGCGTTTCGTTCGTCACCTGCAGTTTTTCGCGCAGCGAGCGCTTGACCCCGCGGCCGGGCAGATCAATGACGATGCGCTGTTCCGAATCGATGAAACTAAGTATCCGTGCGCGTTCTCGTGCGCGGACGCCATAGCCGCCCACTTGTCGTCTACCTATAACGTTGTCGTTACCGATGCCGAGAAGAGTTATCTCGCGTATCACATTGTTAACCTGCTTGGAGAACCTGGTCTCTAGGCATAACGTGCCCACACATCGATTGATATAAGGCAAGGCTCACGGTCTTGTCCAGGGCACATCTGTCTTAATTTGCGGAAAAGGAAGGGGAGTACCGCTATGACCGCAAAAAAGAAGTTCAATTTCAAAGCGCCGTTGGAGGTGTTCGCGAAGTCGATCGTCCAGCCGATGATGTATCTCTCGGTTGCCGGCATTCTGCTCATCGTGGGCATCATTCTGACCAACAAGACCATTTGCGCCATGATTCCCGTGCTGGGCTCCGGTCCGTTCCAGCTTGTGGGCGCCGTTGTCTATCAGTCGCTGATGTTTATCATCAACAACCTCTCGATTCTGTTCTGCGTGGGCATCGCCGGCGCCATGGCAAAGAAGAACAAGGGCCACGCTTCGCTTATCGCCCTGATGTCGTTCTTCCTGTTCCTGCAGGCTAACAACATCGTGCTCAACGCCACCGGCTCTCTTGCCGAAGCGAGCGGCATGCTCGGCCTTACCGGAACCGGCCAGAGCACCGTTATGGGCATTCAGGTGCTCGATACCGGCGTGTTTGGCGGCATCATTCTTGGCTGCATCACCGGTGCCGTGTTCAACAAGTACTCGAACAAGCAGTTCCCCATTGCCCTTTCGATGTTCTCGGGCGTTCGCTTTCCGTTCCTGATCATGATCATCATCTCCTGGATCATGGGCGCTGGCTTCTGCATCGTTTGGCCTCCGGTTCAGGGTGCCATCTCCTCCGTTGCCGGCATCATTAAGGAGTCGGGCAACATCGGTCTGTTTATCTACGGCATGCTCAACAAGCTGCTCGTTCCCACCGGTCTGCACCACCTCATCTACACCCCGTTCCAGTTCTCCGATGTGGGCGGCACCCTGACGCTGGGCGATCAGGTTATCGCCGGCGCCTATCCCATCCGTGTTGCCGAGATGGCAATGACGGGCCAGCCCTTCTCCGATAGCACGTATTTCAACAGCTACACCTTCAACAACCTGTGGCCCTACATCGGTATCGGTCTCGCCTTTATCTTCACCGCTTACAAGGGGAACAAGGATAAGACCAAGGCCGTTATCATCCCGCTGATCATCACCGCCGTGCTCTCCTGTGTCACCGAGCCCATGGACTTCCTCTTTGTCTTTGCCGCTCCCGTGCTCTTTGTCGTTCACTCGGTTCTTTCCGGTATCTTCCTGGTCCTGCTCAAGGTCCTCTCCGTGCCCGCTTCGACTGCAGGCGGCATCATCAACATCGTGGTTTCCAACCTGGTCCTCGGTGTCGATAAGACCAACTGGCCGGTTATGCTGGTGCTTGGAGTCGTCAACGCCGCGCTGTACTTCTTCCTCTTCACCTTCCTTATTAAGAAGCTCAACCTCCACACGCCTGGTCGCGAGGAGGAGTCCGAGCTCGCCGAGTCCGTTGCCGAGGGCGAGGCCGCCGCGTCTGTCGCGGTGAAGCAGGGCGCTGTTGCCGCAGCTCCCGCAGAGGGCGTCGATGCAGGTATTGCCGACCTGGTCGCAGGTCTTGGCGGCAAGGACAACATCGAGGAGCTCGAGAACTGCTTTACTCGTCTCCGCGTGAACGTTAAGAACCCGGACCTCATCGATGAGAACCTCATCAACCACGTGCCCAACAGCGGCATCAACCGCAACGGCAACAATATCCAGATCATCTTTGGCATGAAGGTCGCCGAGATGCGCGACAAGGTCGAAAACGCAATTGAGAAGGAGCAGTAAACAATGATCATTACTCTGTGTGGTGGCGGATCCACCTTTACCCCTGGCATCGTCAAGTCCATCGCCCTGCGCAAGGACGAGCTCGACGTTGACGAGATTCGTCTGTATGACATCAACGAGGAGCGCCAGCGCAAGATCGGCGTGCTCGTGGACTGGATTCTGCACGAGGACCTTGGCCTGGACATCAAGCTTACGGTGACCACCGACAAGGAGACGGCTTTTGCCGACGCGAGTTTCGTGTTTGCCCAGATGCGCGTGGGCGGCTATGCCATGCGCGAGCAGGACGAGAAGATTCCGCTGCGTCACGGCTGCGTGGGTCAGGAGACCTGTGGCTGCGGTGGCCTTGCCTACGGCATGCGCACCATCTTCCCCATGGTCGAGCTGATTGATGACGTTGAGAAGTACGCCAAGAAGGACTACTGGATTCTCAACTACTCCAACCCCGCTGCCATCGTGTCCGAGGGCTGCCGTGTGCTGCGTCCCAACGCTCGCATCATCAACATCTGCGACATGCCGATCGCGATTATCGACGTGGTCTGCGCTGCACTCGATATCGACAAGAAGGATGTCGAGTACGATTACTTTGGCCTCAACCACTTTGGCTGGTTCACCTCGATCCGTCACAAGGGCGAGGAGGTGCTCCCGCAGCTGCGCGAGTACATCAAGGAGCACGAGATTCTGCTGCCTGATTCGTACCTCAAGGGCATGGGCTCGCTGATGTCCAAGAAGCCCGAGGAGGCCACCGACGAGCACCCCGAGCAGAACCGCCACACCAAGGGCAGCTGGTACTACGTCTGGAAGGGCGAGTACGAGATCATGGAGTGCTTCCCGGAGTACCTGCCCAACACGTACCTGAACTACTACCTGCAGCAGAAGGAGTTCGTCGAGCATTCCAACCCCGAGCGCACCCGTGCGAATGAGGTTGAGGAGACGCGTGAGAAGAACCTCTTTGATGGTATCGACCATTACGAGAAGACGGGCGAGATCGACGAGAGCACGTTCTATGCGGGCAGCCACGGCGACTGGATTGCCGACCTGGCTATCGCCCTGAAGAACGACACCAAGCAGCGCTTCCTGGTCATTTGCGAGAACAAGGGCGCTATCCCCAACATGCCCTACGACGCCATGGTCGAGCTGCCTGCCTACATTGGCAAGAACGGCCCCGAGGTCATCAGCCGCGACAACATTCCGCTGTTCCAGCAGGGCCTCATGATGCAGCAGCTGAACTCCGAGAAGCTCGTGGTCGAGGCTACGATCGAGGGTTCGTACGAGAAGGCACTCAAGGCCTTTACGCTCAACAAGACCGTGCCTTCGATGAAGGTCGCCAAGGAGGTTCTCGACGACATGATCGAGGCCAACAAGGACTTCTGGCCCGAGCTTAAGTAAAAGCAACAGGGTCGCCGACCGCATACCTGGAGCAATGCCCCGTCCACGTGATTGCGTGGGCGGGGTATTGTCATTTGAAAACGCGTTTTATCAAATATGGCATTTATCTGCGGTAATGTTCTTTTTCACCGCTGAGGGCGACATTTTATACCGCCTGCCGAACCGTGTGGAGACCTAACAACTTTTTAGGTCAGTGTTGTGCGTGTAGCAATTTCGCCCGGCCACGCCTCCGGGCTGCCATGTGAGAGGGGATCTTATGGCTCGACTGCATGTAATGGAACGCAGCCACGCTCAGGCCGTCATGGACGACCTGCACGATGCGCTTGGACGTCGTCTGGCGGTGAGTTCGCTCGCCCCGTGTCCCGTTGAGTTTACGGCGGCGCTCGTCAACCTGTGCTCGACGCAGAGCTGCGGCAAGTGTACGCCCTGCCGCGTGGGCCTGAGCGCGCTGAGCGACCTGCTCGCCGATGTGCTCGAGGGCCGCGCCGACGAGTCCACGCTCAATCTGATCGAGCGCACCGCCCGCACCATCTACCTTTCGAGTGACTGCGCTATCGGCTACGAGGCCGGCGCCATGGCGCTCACGGCCATTCGTGGCTTCCGTGATGACTTTGAGCATCACATCCGCGAGCACTCCTGCGGCTTCGACCGCGAGGCCCGCGTCCCGTGTGTCTCGGGCTGCCCGGCGCATGTCGACATTCCCGGCTACATTTCGCTCGTCGAGGCCGGCCGCTATGCCGACGCCGTCAAGGTCATCCGCAAGAACAACCCGCTGCCGCTCGTCTGCGGCCTGGTGTGCGAGCATCCCTGCGAGATGCACTGCCGTCGCGGCATGGTCGACGATCCCATGAACATCCTTGCCCTCAAGCGTTTTGCCGTTGAGCACAGCGACCTCAACGACCACAAGCCTTGGATCGCCGAGGCCACCGGCAAGCGCGTTGCCGTGATCGGCGGCGGCCCGGCTGGTCTTTCCTGCGCCTACTACTTGGCAATTATGGGCCACAAGGTGACCATTTTTGAGCAGCGTCATCACTTGGGCGGTATGCTGCGCTACGGCATCCCCAGTTATCGTCTGCCGCGCGAGCGCCTGCAGGCCGAGGTTGACTGGATCTTGAGTGCCGGTATCGACGTGGAGCTTGACCACTCCGTCAACGGCGACGAGCTCACCCGTCTGCGCGACGAGTTTGATGCCGTCTACCTGGCCATCGGTGCCCACAGCGATAAGAAGCTCGGTCTTCCGTGCGAGGACGCCCCCGGCGTGGAGTCGGCCGTCAAGATGCTGCGCGCCATCGGCGACGACGAGCTGCCCGACCTGAGCGGCCAGCGCGTGTGCGTCATCGGCGGCGGCAACGTGGCCATGGACGTGGCGCGCTCTGCCGTGCGCTGCGGTGCCGAAAAGGTGAGCATCGTCTACCGCCGTCGCATCTGCGACATGACGGCCCAGGATGCCGAGATCGCCGGTGCCCAGGCCGAGGGCTGCGAGGTGCTGGAGCTCACGGCCCCGCTCGCTATCGAGACGGGCGAGGGCGGTCGCGTGAGCGGCCTGCGCGTGCAGCCGCAGATTATCGGTGAGCCCCGCCGCGGTCGTCCGGCTCCGCGTGCCGCCGCCACGCCCGAGCGCGTCATCCCCTGCGAGCGCGTGTTTGTGGCCATTGGCCAGGACATCGATTCCAAGCCGTTTGAGGAGATGGGCATCGCCTGCAAGTGGGGCTGCATCGTCACCGATTCGGACGGCGCTGTGCCCAACTTCGATGGTCTCTTTAGCGGCGGCGACTGCCAGACCGGTCCCGCTACCGTCATCCGTGCCATCAACGCCGGCCGCGTTGCTGCGGCAAATATCGACCGCTACCTGGGCTTTGACCACAAGATCAAGCTCGACGTTGAGCTGCCGACCGTGCAGTTTAAGGGCAAGCACGAGTGCGGCCGCTGCGAGCTGGGCGAGCGCGAGGCCGGCGAGCGCATCCACGATTGGAATCTGGTCGAGCAGGGCCTTACCGAGCAGGAGGCACGCCAGGAGGCAAGCCGCTGTCTGCGTTGCGACCACTTTGGCTTTGGCGCGTTCCGCGGAGGGAGGAACCTGGAATGGTAGAGCCCAACAAAACCACTGTCAGCGACAACACCGAAAGCGGAGCACTCAACATGGTCAAGCTCACGATCGATAATTGCGAGGTCGTGGTGCCCGAGCACACCACGATCCTGGACGCGGCCAAGTCCGTCGGCATTCAGATTCCCACCCTGTGCTACCTGCGCGATCTAAACGAGATCGGCGGTTGCCGCGTGTGCGTGGTCGAGGTCGAGGGCTGCGACCAGCTGGTCGCCGCCTGCAACAACTACGTGCTCGGCGGCATGGTGGTCCACACTAACAGCCCCAAGGCCCGTGAGGCCCGTCGCACCAACGTGCAGCTGCTGCTGTCCCAGCACGACTCGCGCTGTACGAGCTGCGTGCGCAGTGGTAACTGCAACCTGCAGACCATCGCCAACGACCTGGGCATCTTCTATCTGCCGTACGAGCAGCACCTGGCGCGCGAGGGCTGGGACTTCGATTTCCCCATCATCCGCGATAACGACAAGTGCATCAAATGCATGCGCTGCATCAAGGTGTGTGAGAGCGTGCAGGGCTTAGGGATTTGGGACCTGACCAACCGCGCCACGCATACCGCCGTAGGCACCCGTGGGCGTGCGCCGATCGGCAAGACCGATTGCGTCGCGTGCGGTCAGTGCATCACGCATTGCCCGACGGGCGCCCTGCGCGAGCGTGACGATACCGAGACCGTGTTCGATGCTCTCGCCGATCCCGACAAGATCGTACTGGTGCAGATTGCGCCGGCCGTGCGTAGCGCCTGGGGCGAGGAGCTCGGCATTCCGCGCGAGGAGGCTACCGTCGAGCGCCTGGCTTGCGCGCTGCGTCGCGTGGGCTTTGAGTACGTGTTCGACACCGACTTCTCGGCCGACCTCACCATTATGGAGGAGGGCTCCGAGCTGCTCGAGCGCCTGGGTAAGGCCGCCAAGGGCGAGGGCGACAGCCGCGGCTGGCCCATGTTTACGAGCTGCTGCCCGGGCTGGGTGCGCTTTGTGAAGGCGCGCTATCCGGAGTTTGTCGACAGCCTGTCCACGTCTAAGTCGCCGCAGCAGATGTTTGGCGCTATTGCCAAGACCTACTA
Organism: uncultured Collinsella sp.; assembly: GCA_934654775.1. Lineage (GTDB taxonomy): Bacteria > Actinomycetota > Coriobacteriia > Coriobacteriales > Coriobacteriaceae > Collinsella. Next base: position 3,707 of record CAKUGR010000010.1, on the reverse strand, counting down.
CGCCAAGGTGCTGGGCGTGGAGCCCGAGCGCCTGTTTGTGGTGTCCGTTATGCCGTGCACGGCTAAGAAGGCCGAGTGCGCGCTGCCGAGCATGGTGGGCGAGGACGGTACGCCCGATGTGGACGTTGCGCTGACGGTGCGCGAGATGGTGCGCATGATCCGCGCGAACCACGTGAGCGTGGATACGCTGGTCGAGGAGCCGCTCGATACGCCGCTGGGCTTTGGCACGGGCGCGGGTGTGATCTTTGGCGCCACGGGCGGCGTGATGGAGGCCGCCGTGCGCTCGGCATATTACCTGGTGACGGGTAAGAACCCCGACGCCGACTTCTTTACCGACGTGCGCGGACTCGACGGCTGGAAGGAAGCCGTGGCCGACATCGATGGCACCAGGGTGCGCGTCGCCGTGGCGCACGGGCTGGGCAACGCCGCTCGTCTACTCGACGCGATTCGCGACGGCCGCGTGAGCTATGACTTCGTTGAGGTCATGGCGTGCCCGGGCGGCTGCGTCGGTGGCGGCGGTCAGCCCATCCACGACGGCTGCGAGTTGGCGGTCGAGCGCGGTCAGGTGCTGTGGGGCCTGGATGCTGCTGCGGACATTCGCTTCTCGCACGAGAATCCCGATGTCCAGGCGTGCTACCGCGAGTTCTTGGGCGAGCCGCTCTCGCCGCTGGCCGAGGAGCTGCTGCATACCGACCATCACGCCTGGTCGATGCCTAACGAGGGGACGTGCTAGCGATGCGCGCGTTTGATTTTGAGATGTCGCGCCGGGGGTTTGCCTCGGCGCTCGTCGCGGGCGCTCTGTCGCTTGCGCTCGCGGGCTGTGGCGGCGGGGCTGCCGGTGCCGGGTCCGCCGCGGGCTCGGCTGCCACGGACGGCGCTGCTGCAGAGCCGGTCGAGGTGCATGTCGCCTCGCTCAAGGGGCCGACCTCGATTGGCCTGGTGCAGTTTATGGACCAGGCTGCCGATGGCGAGACGGACAATGAGTTCGACTTTGCGATCAACACTGCCGCCGACGAGATCGTGCCCAAGGTCATTCAGGGCGATATCGACATTGCCCTGGTGCCCGCCAACGTGGCGAGCGTGCTCTACAACAAGACCGAGGGCGCGGTGCAGGTCATCGACATCAACACGCTGGGCGTGCTGAACGTTGTGACGGGCGACGCGGACGTTACCTCGTTTGGCGATCTGGCGGGCCATACCGTCTATATGACGGGCAAGGGCACCACGCCGGAGTATGTGATGAACTACCTGCTAGAGCGCGCGGGTCTGACCGGCCAGGTGACGCTCGAGTTTAAGAGCGAGCCCACCGAGGTGCTGTCGGCGCTGCTGGCCGATCCGTCTGCCGTGGGCGTGCTGCCGGAGCCGTTTAAGACGGCGGCCATCGCCAAGAGCGAGGGCAAGCTGTCGGCGCCGGTGAGTCTGACCGACGTGTGGGATGAGCTGGCGGGCGACACAGGTTCGCGTTTGTTGACGGGCGTGACCGTGGTGCGCCGTGCGTTTGCCGAGGAGCATCCCGAGGCCGTGGCGGAGTTCTTGAGCTGCCATGCGGCGAGCGTTAAGACTGTCAATGCGGCACCGGCGGACTGGGCGCAGGCCGTGGTCGATGCCGGTATCGTGGACAACGCCAAGATCGCCGAGAAGGCGATCCCCGGGTGCATGCTCGTGTGCCAGACGGGCAAGGATATGAAGGCGGCGCTTGGCGGGTATCTGCAGGTGCTGTCCGATGCGGACGCGAGCGCCGTGGGTGGTAAACTTCCGGCTGACGATTTCTACTACATGGAGTAGCCCGTGCGTGCGTTTGCTCGACAAATGACAGAGCGTATGAAGGCGGTGGCGGCAGTAGGTGCCGTCGCCGCCTTTTGGCTTGCCGCGTGGATGCTGGTGGCGGCGCTGGTGGCGCAGCCGCTGATCTTGCCCGGACCGGGTGCTGTTGTAGCGGCGCTGTTGCGGCTGGTGTGCGATGGCGGTACCTGGGCGATTTTGGCGGGCTCGGGCGCGCGGATTCTGGGCGGGTTGGCGCTTGCCGCGGTATGCGGTGGCGTGCTGGCCGGGGTTTCGTCACGCTCGCGGGCTTTTGCTCGCCTGGTGGCGCCGGCGCTGTCGTTTGTGAAGGCGACACCGGTCGCCTGCGTGGTGGTCCTGCTGCTCATTTGGCTGGGGTCGGCGCGCGTGAGCATCGCCGCCGTCTTTTTGATGGCGCTGCCGGGCGTGTATTTTTCGCTGGCCGAGGGCCTGGCGCAGGTTAATGGGTCGTTGGAGGAGATGTTTCGTCTGCATGGCGTGCGGGGCTGGCGCCTGTTTTGCGCCCATACCTGGCGCGAGGTGTTGCCGTTTGTGCTTTCGTGCGCCCGGGCCGTGATTGGCATGGGCTGGAAGGCTGGCGTGGCGGCCGAGCTTATCGGCATGGCGGTGGGTACCGTGGGCGAGCGCATCTATCAGGCAAAACTTTTGATTGAGACGGCTGATCTGCTGGCGTGGACCGTGCTGGTCGTTGCCGTTTCGTGGGCGTGTGAGCGCGCGCTGGTGTGGTTGCTGCAGGCTTCGGGGTCCGTGGCGTGGCGGGTGGCCGTGCGGACGCACGGGCATGGTGCTCGTGGGCGTGCGGGGGCTGCGGGCGATAGCGCTGCGGCGGGGCTTGCGCTTGCTATTGGCAATCGTGCGCCCTGGGCGCCGGCGCTCGACGGTCTGGTGCTCAACGTGCCTTCGGGTGGGCGTGCTTGCGTGATGGGCGCCTCGGGTGTGGGTAAGTCGACGCTGCTTACGCTTGCGGCGGGGGAGTGCGCGCCGTGCTCGATGGTGTTTCAGGATGTGCGTTTGGTCGAGGATGCCTCGGCCCTCGATAACGTGCTGGTTTGTGCCGATGCGCGCGTGGGTGCCTCGAGTGCCGCGGCCCTGCTGCGACTGCTGGTGTCGGGGATGGACGTGCAGGCTCGCGTGGCCGAGCTTTCGGGTGGACAGCGCCGGCGTGTCGAGATCGCGCGCGCCCTGCTGTGCGGCGGCAGAGCCGTCATTCTGGATGAGCCCTTTACCGGTCTGGACCCCGTCGCGCGCGATGCGACGGCCAAGGCCGTGCTCGACCTGCTCGACAGCCGCACGCTCTTGCTCGCCACGCACGACGCCACCGACGCCCAAGCTCTCAACATCTCGGACGTCATCACGCTGTAGAGGTTCCTCCAAGTCTAAATTCAAGCTCAAATTCAACAACAAAATGACCTGTTTTCATTTGCTCCTATGGGAGTGATGTGCTATTCTATCTGCGGGGTAATACTTAGGAATACCAAGTAATACCAACGCTGCAAAAACAAACTCCGGATGCGGGCCAATCGGGTTGCCTTCACAGCCCGTCGCCCAGCCGCATGGCCCGCATCTATCCGCACCACCGTCGTTTCAAAAAGGAAGCGCCATGGCAGAACACATGACCCCTGTAGTCGCGAAGGTCTTGCCCGAGGAGAAGGCGGCCTTCGCGGCGGCAACCCAGCTCGTGGGTACCACGCCGTCCAATGCCATCCGCATGTTTATCGCCGCGTTCAATCGCTGCGGCACCTTCCCGTTCGACATCTCGCCGAACGGGGCTTTTGGCATTGCGCCCGATTCTCATCAACAATGACTGTCCCAAACTGCCGGCACTCGGGGACGTTCCTTTTAATATGAGCAGGACATTGTCAAGAGGCAAAATCGGGCCTGGCCCCAACGATATGGGGTCAGGC
>CAKUGR010000009.1 GCA_934654775.1 uncultured Collinsella sp. | reverse complement strand
CGGGCTACGGCCGCGCCGCCCAGGCCGTCCAGGTCGCGGTCCTGCCCAAGGGCGACCCCGCCCCGGGCGACACCTCCACGCCCTTCGTCGACAGGTCCTCCGAGCCCCCCTCGGTCTCATACCGCGCCCACGTCGCCGGCATCGGCTGGGAGGGCTCCGTCTCGGACGGCGGCACCGCCGGCACCACCGGGCAGGGCCGCGCCCTCGAGGCCCTCTCGGGCTCCGTCTCCTGGTACGGTCACGGCTCCTCATCCCTCGAGGTGAGGGCCCACGTCTCGAACCTCGGCTGGCAGGGCTGGGCCTCGGGCGCCGCCGGCACCACCGGGCGCGCCCTGGCGGTCGAGGCGCTCCAGCTCAGGCTCTCCGGCGAGGCCGCCTCGTCCTACGACGTGTGGTACCGCGTGCACTGCGCCGACTACGGCTGGCTCGGCTGGGCCAGGGACGGCGCGTCCGCGGGCACGGTGGGGCTTGCGAAGGCCGTCCAGGCCGTCCAGGTCGTGCTCGTCCCCAAGGGTGGCGGCGCGCCGGGCCCGGTCGGCGGCGCCTTCCGCGGCGCCGGCGAGCGCCTGTCCGGGTCGGCCCTCTCCGTCTCCGGCTCCCCGGCGGGCTCCTCTTCCTCCGGCGGGGTCCTGACGCTCGGCTCCGAGGGCGGCCCCGTGCTGGGCTCCGTCGCCGCGGTCGTCGACAACCTCGAGTCCGACGGGTCGGTCTGCTACCGCGGCCTGCTGCTGGGCTCCGGCTGGCAGGGGGCGCCCAGCTCCGACGGGGCGCAGCTCGGCGCCCCGGACGGGGGGCTCCAGCTCAAGGCCGTCCGCTTCGAGCTGTCCGGCGGCCTCGCCGAGCGCTACGACGTCTGGTACCGCTCCTGCGACTCCGCGCGCGGCTGGCTCGGCTGGGCCAGGGGCGGCGAGCCCTCCGGCGTCGAGTCCGGCGCCTCGGGCCTCACCGCCGTCCAGGTCGCCCTCGTCGCGAAGGGCGCCGACGCCCCCGGCTCGGCCGAGGGGGCCTTCGTCGCCGGCGCCGCCTCCGGCCCGGCGCTCGTCCTGCAGGGCCACGTCGCCGAGCTCGGCTGGCTGTCCGCGGCGGGCGGCGGCGAGGACGTCGGCACGACCGGCAGGGGCCTCGCGCTCCAGGCCGTCCGAGCCTCCCTCGAGGGGGCGGGCGAGGGGAGCTCGGTCTCCGTCGCGGCCCACGTGGCCGGCATCGGCTGGCAGGACGCCGCCTCCGCCCCCTCCTACGCCGGCACGGTGGGGCAGGGCCGCGCCGTGCAGGCCGTGAGGGTGACCCTGTCCGGCCCCGTTTCCGATTCCTACGACGTCTGGTACCGCGTCCACGCGGCCGGCTACGGCTGGCTCGGCTGGGCCAAGGACGGCGAGCCCGCGGGCACCGAGGGCCTCGGCGTCCAGGCCGAGGCGCTCCAGGCCGTCCTCGTCGAGAAGGGCGGCGACGCCCCCTCGTCCGGCGCCCCCGCCGAGCTCTCCGCACCCTCGCTCAGCCTCAGGGCCCACGTCTCCGGCATCGGCTGGCGGGACGCCGTCGGGGCCGGCGGCACCGCCGGCACCACCGGCCAGGCCCGCGCCGTCGAGGCGATCGCGGCCGAGGTCTCCTCGCCGGTCGCCGGCGGCCTGTCCTACAGCGCCCACGTCGCGGGCATCGGCTGGCAGGACGAGGTCTCGGGCGGCGCCGTGGCCGGCACCACCGGCCAGGGCAGGGCGGTGGAGTGCGTGAAGATGCGCCTGACCGGCGATCTCTCCGAGTACTACGACGTGTGGTACCGCGCCTACGTGCAGGACTACGGCTGGCTCGGGTGGGCGAGCGACGGGGCCCGCGCCGGCACGACCGGCATCGGCTACCGCCTCGAGGCGCTCCAGGTCCGCATCGTCGCGAAGGGCTCGGCCGCCCCGGGGCCCACGGACGGCGCGTACAGGGACCGTCCTTTGCATCCGAATTCGCTTGTCCTCAACGTTCCTTGTGCAATGCAGAACCCTGAGCTTCCGACTGGCTGCGAGTCCGTTGCACTGACCAATGCGCTTAACTATTACGGATTTGGTCTGGGCAAAACCGTCATTGCAGATGCATATATGCCTAAGAGCAGCTGGGATTTTGTGACAGCGTTTTGGGGTAACCCTCATAGCGCTTCGAATGGAAACTGTATATCTGCCCCTGGACTGACCAACACCGCTAATTCTTTCTTGATTAGCAGCGGTAGTAGTTTGCGAGCGTACGACGTGAGCGGTACAGGTTTCTATGACCTTTATTCGTACTTGGAGGCTGGTCATCCCGTTATCATCTGGTCGACGATAGGCATGCAGAATTTGGGTCGATGCTATGCGACTCAGGCTTACGGTGGAAGGGTCTATAGAACATATACCAACTCTCATACCGTTGTCTTAAGAGGTTTTAATCGCTCTCTAGGCACCGTTTACATTGCCGATTCGCTCTCTGGGTATGTCTCTAACTCTGCTGAACGCATCGCTTCGCTATACTCGCAGCGAGGGGCCCAGGCGGTTGTCCTTAAGTAGGTTCGTTAATAGATGAAGGAAGGTGGAATCGTGAGACGTCTCTTTGATGTGTCCGTTTCTGTTCTCATGGCTGCTGTGTTGCTCGTGAGTCAATCATGGGCTGTGACCGCTGCATATGCTGATTATTCAATTGGCGTACCTGCTGGCTCAAATGATTCCGTCCTTGAAGGTTCGGTTGCCACGCAAGACGGCTCGGTGTCCGAGGACCAAAAATCGGATGGTACTCCCGAGAATAGTGAGTCCCAAAACGCGCAGTTGGCTTCCTCCGAAGAGGCTAGTGGAGCCACTGCTGCCGATTCAGCCGAAAGCAATCAGCTGACCGTCAAAAGCGTAAGCGTTTCTGCTCATGTGCAGAATATTGGCTGGATGAATCCGGTTGGTTCGGGTGAGATTGCCGGAACCACGGGCAGGGGCTTGAATCTCGAGGCACTTAAAATTTCACTCGAAGTGGATGGGGCTTCCTCTCAAGAGCAGGTTGCAAACGCCCTTTCCGTCGAGGCCCACGTCGCCGGCATCGGCTGGCAGCCCGCCGTTGGCAACGGCTGCACCGCCGGCACCACCGGCCAGTCCCGCGCCGTCGAAGCCCTGAGGGTCAGGCTGTCCGACGGGCTGGCGGCCCGCTACACCGTCTGGTACCGCGTCCACTCCGCCCAGTTCGGCTGGCTGGGGTGGGCCTGCGACGGCGCCGAGGCCGGCTCGGCGGGCTACGGCCGCGCCGCCCAGGCCGTCCAGGTCGCGGTCCTGCCCAAGGGCGACCCCGCCCCGGGCGACACCTCCTGTCCTTTTAAGAACCGCAGCGATGAACCTGCCTCTATCACCGTCCGCTCGCATTCGTCGAATATTGGTTGGATGTCGCCTGTGGGGAGCGGATCTGTTGCTGGAACAACTGGCAGGGGCCTCCCCATGGAGGCTCTTGAGGCCCAGCTTGACTGGTATGGCCATTCGGGTTCTATTGAACTTCGTGGCCATGTGTCGAATATTGGATGGCAGAAGTGGTCCGAAGGGCGTAGCGGTACGACTGGTAAGGCGCAACGCCTTGAGGCTGTTCAGATTCGCTTGACTGGTGAGGCGGCTGAAAAATATGACGTTTGGTATTGCGCTCATGTCTCGGGCATAGGCTGGCTCGATTGGGCATGCAATGGCGCAGCTGCTGGCTCCGCCGGTAAGGGCAAGGCTATCGAAGCGGTCAAAGTGGTTCTTGTAGAGAAGGGCGGATCGGCGCCCGGCTCTTCGGATAAGGTTTTTATCGGAGATCCAGATGCCGTTACGGTTTCCGGATCGGCTATTTCTGGGGAAACGTTAGGTTCTTCCTCTGGCCAAAAGGCTTCAATTGGAGGCAAAGACTCCAAGCTGTTGAACTCTATCGCCTTAAGCGTTGCAGGTCAGACTGATGATGGCTCTATTTCCTATACCGTTATGGACGAGTACTCGGGCTGGGGTTCTTCTTCATCGGATGGCGGCCCTGCCAAGGCAGTGTCCGGGGCGCCAATAAAAGCGATAAAAATGTCATTGAGCGGTCAGCTTTCTGCCAATTATGACATCTGGTATAGGGTTTTCGATTCTAGTAATGGTTGGACCGGATGGACCTCAAATGGCCAACCGTGTGGAGTTTCCGGCGGTACTTCTGGCTTATGCGGCATTGATATAGCACTTGTTAGCAAGGGTCAGTCCTCGCCCGGCTCCACTGCCAATGCATTTATCGAGGCATCTGGAATCGGGCTTGTTTCTCAGGCGCACGTTGCTTCTGCAGGTTGGTTGTCTCCTGCTGGCAACGGCGAAACCGCTGGACAGACGGGCAAGTCCCGCTCTCTGCAGGCGTTGCATGTTGCAACGCAGGGCATAGATGCCTCCGTCGAAGTATCGGCACATGTTGCGAATATCGGCTGGCAGCCATACGTTTCGGGAGCCGACTATGCTGGCACTGTTGGCAAGAATCTCGCAATTCAGGCGGTTAAATTAAGGCTTAGCGGCAATGACGCCTCAAAATATGATATCTATTATCGTATTCACGCGGCTGATTACGGCTGGCTTGGCTGGGCTAAGAATGACGCTGCCGCCGGCACCGTTGGCTTGTCTAAGCAGGCTGAGGCAATTCAAATTAAGTTAGTCGCTAAGGGCTCGTCTGAAGCTCCCGTCCAAGATCAGGCGGCTTTGATTCAGCTTCCTGGACTTTCCGTTAAGGCAAACTGCTCTGACCTTGGCTGGCAAGCAGCTGTTGGTAATGATGATGTTGCCGGTACGGTTGGACAGAATCGCGCCATGGAGGCCATGCAGCTGTCGCTTTCTGATAGTTCTATAAATGGTGGTATTTCGTATTCCGCTCACGTGTCCAATATTGGTTGGCAACCCTCTGTTTCTGATGGGGATACATCGGGAACCGTTGGTCAAGGGCAGCAAATTCAGGCTGTAAAGATCAGCTTGACCGGCGATGTTTCAAATTACTTTGATGTTTGGTATCGCGTTCACATCTCAGATTACGGATGGCTTGGCTGGGCCAAAAATGGATCTCCGGCGGGCACTACGAAGCTTGGGATTCCCGTTCAGGCTTTGCAGGTAAAGATTGTTCCCAAGGGTGCCGCTGCACCGGGTTCTACTTCCGATTCTTATTTTGAGACCTATCGTTATATGGGCTACCAGACTCCAGGATCCTACCCAAAGGTCAATTGCAACAGCGTGCAGCTCCCTTCGTATTGCACCGGATACTTTACGTACGTCACGCCTTCCCGTATCCCCTATAACGCTTCGCGCCAGGACTGCATTAATGCATTTATCCAGCGTGCTCGCGAATATATTGGAACTCGTTATATCGAGCCTTGGTCTTCTTGGCCGGGAGATGCGGTTGATTGCTCAGGCTTGGTACTGCAATGTCTGTATGCGACTGGCATGGATATGGGTTGGTATAACCCCTATAACCATCGGTGGTTGCCCGAGCAAACCTACAACTCCATGAACTGGTATCGCAACAATACGTTTATGCCGGTTAGCACCTCAGCTATGCAGAGGGGAGATGTGGTCTACTACCAGGGCCATATTGGAATTTACATCGGAAACGGTCGAATTATTGATTCGTGGCCGGGAATTGGAGTTACTGAGCGTTCCGTCAATGCTCCCGGTCGTGTAATCGGTGCCGCTAGGCCTTTCGCATAGAGTTTGTCGGGGCGTTCCATTGCAGGAACGCCCCTTTTTGACTGTATGCAAATCATTACTCGCTTAAGCTTTAAGTGCCTGTATGGAAGTGCGGTAATATAGCAAGTATTCGTGTCTTTTCATGGGGTCAATGTCTCGGGGGTTATACATGAAACGTCTCAAAGCGTCTGCGGCTTTGCTTTGCATGCTATTAATGGGCTGGTCACAAATTATCCAGCCTTACAGTGCATATGCGATGTCGGTCCAATCGGCCGCTGCTTCGCAGTCGGTCTTGCAAACATCGAACGAACATGAATCTCAAGATGCAAGTTCTCAGGGAACTTTGGACGATGCCTCTGGTTCTCAGAGTGCAACCGAATGGTATGGCGACGATGCAAATGCTGCTCGTCCTGATGGGGATGCGGACTCTGCTTCTGGCGATCAGCCTGGAATTGGTGCTGAAGAGCCTGGTATTGACGATTCTAACGGTGAGGCCTCGGCTAATGATTCCATTGGGGCGAATTCCTCTGATGCCGACTCTTTGAAGCCGAACTCTTGGCGTTATGAAAATGGCGTGCTTATCGCAGCTGACAACGGCGATATCGATGCCCAGTCTTCAGCTGACGATTCCTTGCCCAATGGTGCCGTTGCGCGTGGAATCGATGTCAGCAACTTTCAAGGGACGATTGACTGGAATCAGGTTAAGGCCGCTGGAATAGAATTTGCCATTCTCAAGGTCGGTCCTGTTTATGGAAAACCAGATTCAACGTTTGAGCGAAATGCTACCGAATGCGAACGCCTCGGGATTCCTTATGGTGTCTACTACTACTCCTATGCTCGTTCTGTGGCGGATGCAAATAAAGAAGCTGATCGAACGCTTGCTTGGCTCGGTGGCCATCATCCGTCGCTTCCCGTTTATTACGATCTTGAGGATAACTATATCCTGGAGGATTCAAATTTCAGCAAAGATAAGCTTGCTCAGATCGCTCAGACTTTTTGCAACCGCATGGAAGCCGTTGGTTTTAAAGCGGGCATCTATGCAAACCTTAACTGGTTTAACAACTATCTGAACTCTCCGTCGCTGAGCGGTTATGACCATTGGGTCGCACAATACAATTGGCGTTGCGATTATGCCGGTAGCTATAGTTTCTGGCAATATTCAAGCAGGGGCAATGTCCCGGGCGTTAATGGATCTTGCGATATGAATTACTGCTTCAATGGGTCTTATTTAAACGTGGATGACGGTAAGATGCATATCCAATACGAGACTCATGTTTCCAATATTGGGTGGATGAGTAGCAAAAGAGATGGCTCTACTGCTGGTACAACGGGGCAGTCTAAGGCTGTTGAAGATGTTAAAGTTAGTATTCTGAATCCTGTGGTTGACGGTTCCGTCCAGATCGACGCCCACGTCTCGGGCATCGGCTGGCAGGGCTGGGACACCCCCTCGGCCTCCGAGGGCGGCACCACCGGCCAGGGCCGCGCCGTCGAGGCCGTGCGCCTGAGGCTCACGGGCTCCCTCGCCAAGGACTACGACGTCTACTACCGCGTCCACGCCTCCAACATCGGCTGGATGGCCTGGGCCAAGGACGGCGAGGAGGCCGGTACCACCGGCTTCGGCAGGAGCGTCGAGGCCGTCCAGATCAGGCTCGTCAAGAAGGGCGACGCCGCCCCCTCGTCCGACGGCGCCAACGTCGACTACGCCTTCAAGAAGAAGCCCATGTCCCTGAGCTGCCGCGCCCACGTCTCCAACGTGGGCTGGCAGGGCACCGTGTCCGACGGGGCGACCGCTGGCACCACCGGCCGCGGCCTCGCGCTCGAGGACCTCAAGGTCTCGATCGACAGCTCCGACTACTCGGACGGATCTTCCGTCCAGATCGACGCCCACGTCTCGGGCATCGGCTGGCAGGGCTGGGACACCCCCTCGGCCTCCGAGGGCGGCACCACCGGCCAGGGCCGCGCCGTCGAGGCCGTGCGCCTGAGGCTCACGGGCTCCCTCGCCAAGGACTACGACGTCTACTACCGCGTCCACGCCTCCAACATCGGCTGGATGGCCTGGGCCAAGGACGGCGAGGAGGCCGGTACCACCGGCTTCGGCAGGAGCGTCGAGGCCGTCCAGATCAGGCTCGTCAAGAAGGGCGACGCCGCCCCCTCGTCCGACGGCGCCAACGTCGACTACGCCTTCAAGAAGAAGCCCATGTCCCTGAGCTGCCGCGCCCACGTCTCCAACGTGGGCTGGCAGGGCACCGTGTCCGACGGGGCGACCGCTGGCACCACCGGCCGCGGCCTCGCGCTCGAGGACCTCAAGGTCTCGATCGACAGCTCCGACTACTCGGACGGATCTTCCGTCCAGATCGACGCCCACGTCTCGGGCATCGGCTGGCAGGGCTGGGACACCCCCTCGGCCTCCGAGGGCGGCACCACCGGCCAGGGCCGCGCCGTCGAGGCCGTGCGCCTGAGGCTCACGGGCTCCCTCGCCAAGGACTACGACGTCTACTACCGCGTCCACGCCTCCAACATCGGCTGGATGGCATGGGCCAAGGACGGCGAGGAGGCCGGTACCATTGGAATGGCTTGTTCTCTTGAGGCCGTCCAGATCAAGTTGATTAAGAAGGGCGTTTCCCACCCCGATACGACGGGCTATTCTCATCTTGAAATTCCTGCGGTAACGTATTCATCTCTGGTGGAGGGTTCTTGGCAAAATTCTGTCCCGGCCGGAGAGGTGTCTGGTACAACTGGTCAGGGAATTTCCATCACTGGCTTTTCGGCTGAAACTACTTCATCTGTTGCCGGCGGGATTAATTATCAACTGCATCTTTCGAAAGTAGGCTGGACTTCCGTTAAGTCAAACGGAGGGCAGTTATCGTCTGCCGCTGGATCCAATTCGGTTGAAGCTATTAAAATTTCCCTGTCAGGTGACTTGGCAACTTATTTTGATGTCTGGTATAGGGTCCATGTAGATAACGTTGGCTGGCTTGGTTGGACTAAAAATGGCGCTATCGCCGGCAGCACCGGCTATGGAACTCACGTCCAGGCTGTTCAAGTTCGGCTAACAAAGAAAGGTGCCAATGCTCCCGGAAGTGCCGTTTCGCCGTGTTTGCTTGGGCAGCCTTTTGCACTTGCAAATCCAATGCAGAGGAAGATTGTAGAACTTGCGCGCCAAGTACCGTCTCCTGGTCCGGGATTGTGCTCTGAATGGATTGCCCAAATCTATGAGCGTGCCGGATTTAGGAACGTTCATACAGACGCCTGCGATTATTACTGGGATTATGGTAAATATACCGATTATTCTCAGCTGAAGGTTGGAATGGTCATTGCCGTTCCTTCGCATACACATAATTATATGGGCAGTATTTACGGCCACGTTTGTCTCTACACTGGTAACAACCAGGTTATGGATAACGTTGGTCAGATCAGGACGCTCGATATGGCGTACTGGTTGGATTATTATTCCACCTCATATAAGCCAAAATGGGGTTGGTATGACAACGTGCCGCTTGCATAGCTAATCGAAAATCATGTCTTCGCACAGGTTCTAGCAGATACTCCGATTAAAACGAACGGGTCGTATTGCAACGGTCCGTTCGTTTCTATTTATGTGCCATTCACGTTTTCGATATTTAAGCAATTGGCGAAACGATAAATAATGATGCTAACGATAGTCGATTGATGGGGGAGTTGAATGAAAAAGACGCAACGACTGCTAGCAACGGCAATGACGCTATTACTGATCCTTCAGTGTCTTCTGACGCCTCTTTCTGTCTGGGCTGATTCTTTAGAGGTACTGCCGGAAGCTACTGATTATTCCGACGGTGTTGCCAGCGGCTCGAAAGACGAGGGGCCCGTCTTAAATGACGATCAACAGGGGGTTGAAGTCGAGCAGCCGACTGTGTTAGACGATGATCCCCTCTCATCCGTTTCTAGCGAGTCTACCTCTAATGTAAAAGATTCGGCGAAACCAGAAAATGATGTATCCGCTGTATTTGGCTCTGTTTCATACCAGACTCATGTCCAGGATATTGGCTGGCAAGCTCCCGTTTCAAACGGAATGACAGCTGGCACTACAGGTCGTGCTAAGCGCGTCGAAGCCCTCAAGATCAATCTGCTTTCACAGGATGGCAGCCCTTTGGAGAATGACTGCATTTCGGTCCAATCACACATTTCCGGGATCGGCTGGGAGTCTCAACCGGTGGGCAACGGGCAGACTTCTGGAACAGTTGGACAGTCGCGAGCCATCGAGGCCATCAAGCTATCTTTGTCGGGCGGTCTTTCTGAATCGTATGACATTTGGTATCGCGTACACTCTGCAAATGTTGGCTGGCTTGGTTGGGCTTCAAATGGCGAGCCTGCCGGAACACAGGGCTATGCTTACCAGATGGAGGCAGTTCAGATTAAGGTGCTTCCCAAAAATGCCCAAGATGCGCCAGTGCGAGGCGATGCCTTTAGGGACCATGCTCAGGAACCGCCTACCTTATCCTATCGATCTCATGTCTCCAATGTTGGTTGGATGAGTACGGTTACGAATGGAAATACCTCGGGTGTCGTTGGCTCAAAGAATGCTATCGAGGCGTTGTCGCCTAGGGTTACTTGGTATGGGCACGGAGGTGCTATCTCTTCTCGTGCGCATGTCTCTGGCATCGGTTGGCAAAACTGGTCTTCAGATACTATTGGCACGACGGGTCAGTCTCGATCGATTGAGGCCGTTCAGTTTAAGCTGAACGGTGAGATATCTACTGCCTATGACATTTGGTACCGGGTCTATGCTTCTGGATTAGACGGATGGCTTGGCTGGGCGTCGAATGGGGCTCCTGCGGGATCTACGGCGAAGGGTGTTGGCATTCAAGGTGTTCAGATCTTATTGGTCGAAAAGGGCGGTTCTGCTCCTGGCGACACCACGGGCCATTTTGCTGGAGTTACGGATACTTTGAGCGGTATCTCCCTCGGTCTGAACGGTACAAGTCTGGGCTTTGCGCAGGGTAAGTCGATAATACTGGGTTCTGAGAGCGGTTCTAAACCTTTGACATCGATTTCCTTTGCGCTTGAAAACCAGGAGACTCTGGGTTCAATTGATTACTCCGGTTGTTTTGAATTTGGAGGATGGAGCGATATCGTTTCTGATGGTGCGGCACTTAATTCAAAAAATGACGGGCGTGCCCTAAAAGCTGTTAGGTTGACTCTTACAGGGGAGTTGTCTGGCTCCTATGACATTTGGTACCGCTGCTTTGACTCTCAAAAAGGATGGCTTGGCTGGGCGTGCAATGGCGCGGATTCAGGAACGGCTTTGGCAGGTTCATTCCTTAAGGCGATTGAAGTGCGTATCATCAGCAAGGATGGCGGTGCTCCCGGCGTAACGGACGGAGCGTTTGTTACGGACCCGTCCGCTTATGGTCCGCATGTTATCTACCAGGCTCATTCGGCTAACAATGGGTGGTCTTCATCTGTTCTTGATGGGCGCGAAGCTGGTACGACTGGAAAATCGCTCTCTCTTCAGGCTTTGAACGTGTCGCTGGCTGGCGTTGACGATGATTCGTTTATCGAGGCCAGGGCTCATGTTGCCAATATTGGTTGGCAGGATTGGCGTTCCGCCGCTTATGTTGGAACAGTTGGGCAAGGGCTGGCCATTCAGGCCCTTGAGCTGCGTTTAAATGGCTCGATTGCGAATCAGTATGACATTTACTATAGAGTTCATTCGGCTGGTTATGGCTGGTTGGGGTGGGCCAAAAACGGCGATTCCGCTGGAACCACCGGGTTAAATATCCAGGTTGAAGCCGTCCAAATTAAGCTTGTCGCGAAGGGTGGGGATCCTGGTGCGTCGTCTGCGCCCGCGTTTATCTCGGAACCAGCTCTAACGCTCCAGGCGCATGTTGCCACACTTGGTTGGATGAATCCCGTTGGCAACGGTAGTGTTGCGGGCACAACTGGCAGATCACTTGCTGTTGAGGCACTGAAGTTGAATGTCTCCAGTGGCGTATCGGGCGGTATTGAGTACTCTGCTCATGTGCAGGATGTGGGCTGGCAAGGCTGGGCTTCCAATGGGGATGTCGCTGGCACGGTAGGCCGCGCAAAGCGTATCGAGGCTCTTAAGATTAGGTTGACCGGTGATTTATCGAACTACTTTGATGTTTGGTATCGAGCATATTGCCAAGACTTTGGATGGCTCGATTGGGCTTCAAATGGGCGGCCTGCGGGCACATCTAAGATTGGATACAGGGTCGAGTCGGTTCAAGTGAAGATTGTTCCCAAGGGTGCCGGTGCTCCCGGTCCTACTGGTCGTCCTTATACTGAACAGCCGATGCTCCCGATTGACATGATGGCTATGCTCAGCCGCGCTAATCGCCACACGAGCAACACAAGCTGGCTCATCTTGGTAGATAGGCAGGCGTGTCGCCTCGGGGTTTTTCGTGGACAGCGAGGGTCGTGGAGTTACGCACAATACTGGACTTGCTCAACCGGCGCCCCTAGCACCCCAACGCCTACGGGTGAGTATACTGTCACCGGTAAGGGCTACTCGTTTGGACATGGATATACCTGCTACTACTACACGCAGTTTTACGGGGACTATCTGTTCCATTCAATACCGTATTACCAAGGAACCTTTAATCCCATGGATAGCCGAATGGGAATGCATATTTCACAAGGCTGCGTGCGTTTGCCCATCGATCGCGCCAAATGGATTTGGGATAACGTGCCTCTTGCTACTAAGGTTGTAATCTACTAGCTATTCCCGCAAGCGGCGAGAGCTTGTTAGAGGGCCCTTTCCTGTTGCCGTTGTCTTCGCAACAGGAAAGGGCCCTTGCCGTTGGATTAGGCTCCTTTTTCTTCGTTCACCTAATTGGTGGCATTAATGAAGCTAACTCCCGATAGTATGGTTATTGACGACTGTCTATCTAGGAGGCGATTCTTTTGAAAAGGCAATTTAGAGCATTTATTGTTCTGATTTCCTGCTTCATAACGATGCTGCTTTTGAGCCCTTT
The DNA here is from genome assembly GCA_934654775.1 of uncultured Collinsella sp. Lineage (GTDB taxonomy): Bacteria > Actinomycetota > Coriobacteriia > Coriobacteriales > Coriobacteriaceae > Collinsella. The sequence goes on along the minus strand of CAKUGR010000009.1, from coordinate 97,025 downwards.
GGCTTGTTGGGCAGATCAAAATGTTGGTTCCAACGAATATGAATCCGTTCCAGAGACCCAATCCGACCCCTCGGATCAAACTGCTGCTGTAGCCGATGAAACGGCGCCTTCGATTGATGCTACCGTGGAGCCCAAAGAGGCGGTCCCGGACGTCAGCTATAAATCTCACATTTCAGGTATTGGTTGGGAGCCGACGTTTACATCGAATGGCTCGATCTCTGGCACAACAGGCCAGTCTCGTAGGCTTGAAGCGCTCAGGGTTTCCCTCCCTAATTCGGAAGACCTTGGTATCGAATACCGCTCTCATGTTCAAAATGAAGGCTGGCAGGATTGGGTTTCTAATGGAGCCGTCTCCGGCACAACGGGAAAGGGACTTCAGATTGAAGCTGTCGAGCTCAAGCTGACGGGTGACAGGGCGGCTTCTTATGACCTGTATTATCGCGTTCATGCTTCTAATTTCGGCTGGCTTGGATGGACCTCAAATGGGTCGACTGCGGGAACCACCGGTTGGTCTTATGCCGTTGAAGCAATACAGATCGTCATTGTAAAGAAGGGTGACGCGGCGCCCGGCGATACCGCTGGCGCCTATGTCCCGTATGTCTTTAATTGCTCTCTTTCTCAGGTTGGGGAGACGACTAAGGTAACCCTGAATATTTCGCAGATCAAGGATATAAAACGACTCGGTATCGCCGATTCTGTAAAGGTGTCTGGCTCCATGTCGTATGGAGGGAAGGTTGCCCGTTCTGTTTCCAGCACGATTGCGCTCGGAGATCTGGGCTTTAGTTCCAGTGAAATTGAATTTAGCGATTATGGTCCGTTTGACGTTACGTTGCAGTATTTGAAGAATGGAAACATTGTTCATGAGGACCATCAGTCAATTGGCATTTCTGCGAGCGAGTACAACCTTGCCCCTTTGAGTGCTTCTTTCCCCGTTGTTCTCTATTCGCTATCTTTCTGGGATATCAGCACCTCTTCTGCTGGAACGACCATTCCGTCAATTGTGATGCTCGATCGTCCTAGTGCCTATAACTGGAACTCGCTTCCATCCGGGATGTATGGTCTTCCGTATCTGACTCATGAGGAGAATGCTTCTAGCTCGAGCTATCAGGCGTTCGCGGATTATGTCGCCGCTCTCTACAAGATCAACCCCAAGGCAAAGTTCAATCTGTATATCAATGACATTACCTGCTCGTTGATCCATAGGATGATTTACGCCAATAAGATTCCCGCTGGTCAATACTCCATTCGGCTGTTGTCCGATGGATCTGCCACATATGTCTTTACCAACGAGGCCTTCGACGTTAAGAATCCAGATTCTAAGCAAGCGGAGTTGATTGCTTTATGGAACGCTGCCAAGAATAAGGAATACGAAACCGGTGAGGTTTCAAAGTCGTATAGCGATTATCACGATCACTGGGATTCTATGTATGCCGTGCTGAGTATTGAGCCTGGCACTCAGTGGTGGATGACTCGAACTAATCTGTTTACGAGTGGTGACGATAATGCCTTTGCGAATAAGATCGCATCCGATCCTAACGTTAAGAAGGTGAATGTTTCGGGCATGCTTGCGAGCCTGCAGAATAGGGGAGAGGATACGGTCCAAGCGTTTAAGACCCTGTACAACTTTAACGATGGTTATTTTGATGCGGCGACTCAACAGGGCAAAAAGGTAATGATGCTGCTTGGAACGTATGTTTCTTACGAGCAGAATTTCGATGACTATGCAAACTTGACCGAAGTTATCTATGGCGATGACTATTTGTATTATTACAAGGGGCACCCAAACACACCGACGGGCATGTATCCCCAAAAGCAAGATCAGCTTGACCGTCTTGGCATTACCGATGTCGATTCTTCCGTTGCTGCAGAGCTGATTCTCTTCTTTAATCCTGAGATCGGTCTCTCTGGTTATGGGTCTAGTACGTATAACTCGGCCAGTGCTGATGCTGCTGGTGGACTTTGGAATTCCACGAAGGCCGAGGCGTTGAAGCCGGGTGCCGTTATCGATTATTCGATTATGGATTGGTTTGCTTCTCCGGTTATAGAAGACACGGATGCTGCAATCAGAGCCCTTTGCAAGCAGGGTGACTCCTGCTATCTCGTAGAATTTTCGGATTCCATACTTGTTTCGGCAAATTACGACCTTGCTATCTATTCGCATAATAGTGGCACTCTAACTTATTTCAAGAAGGGCGAGTCGGGCTACGACGTCGTCAAAGTGTCACGAGGTCCTCTTGACATCTTGGCAACTTCGCATGTTTCGAATGACGGCTGGCAATCGGCCTCCAAGGGTGGAAATGCTTCCGGTACCGTTGGTCAGTCAAAAGCTGTCGAGGCCATTACTCTTAACCTGCAGAATGCTCCCTACGATGGTGCGCTGGAGTACAGGACGCATGTTTCCGATTATGGCTGGCAGGATTATGTGAAAGAGGGGGAAGTTTCTGGTACTACGGGCCAGAGCAAGTCCGTCCAGGCTATTCAAATTCGCCTTACTGGTGAGATGGCAAATCGCTACGACGTTTACTATCGAGCCCATGTTCAGGATAAGGGGTGGCTCGGTTGGGCCTGCAATGACCAGGTTGCCGGAACGACCGGTTTCGGTTTGAGGCTCGAGGCGTATCAGGTTGTTTTAGTTGAAAAGGGTTTGCCCGCTCCTGGGGATACAAGTCAACCTTCTTTTCAGAAAACGTTTTCAATCAGGGCACATGTTTCAAACCTTGGTTGGCAGTCGCCTGTTTATGAAGGGATGACCGTTGGCACAACTGGCCGAAACTTTGCTGTTGAGGCGTTGACGATTAGCAAGCCTGACCTCGGGTATTCTGGGAGCATCCTGTATCGAGCTCACGTTCAGAATATCGGGTGGCAAAAGTGGGTCATGAATGGCAAAGTTGCCGGCACAACAGGGAAGTCTCTATCTATCGAGGCGGTTGAAATAAAGCTGACGGGAGATCTCGCCAAGCATTATGATGTTGTCTATAGAGCACATGTGCAAGGCAAGGGTTGGCTAGACTGGGTTAAATCGGGCGAGTGCGCCGGTACAACTGGAGAGGCCCTTCATCTGGAGGCGATTGAGGTTAAAATGGTTGAGAAATGGTAGTATATTAGTTACTCTGCCTCGATGGGCTCGCTGGCATTCTTCAGAGATGTGCTTGCGGTCCGATGCGGTACTGGCCAATTCTGTTCAAGGTCGCTTTTGCTGGACCGGTGCATGCTGTTCCGTATGCTGGACATTGTATTCAAATCGATGTCGCTTAAGCTCATGGAACTGAGGTGCGTTCAACAGCGGCGGTTTAGCTATGGGCGTTTGTGATTTGCTTTGAGAGACGGATTGGGATCACGAAATATAGGTCAATTCCGTTGTTCATCTAATTTAGAAAACTATTCTGGATGATTTGATATGCTTAGCTGATATTCGTATAACGACTTGATTTCTATTAATTGGGGATTTGTTTGAACGCTAAGAAAATTGCTAGGGATATGCTCTATGCAGTATTTGCACAAGGTCTAAGCACAGCCGTTAGTGTCATACTGACCCTTCTTTTGCCTAAGGTCCTGGGTGTTGCCGAGTTTGGATATTGGCAACTGTTCGTTTTCTATCTTAGTTACGTCGGATTCTTTCATTTTGGGATTAATGACGGTGTCTATCTCATCCATGGCGGAGAGACCCGAGATGCGCTTGATAAAAAGGCAATTAACTCCCAGTTTCTGGTCAGTATTATTTATCAGGCAGTAATCAGCGTAGCTGTAATACTCGTTGCCTTATTTGGGCCTTTTGAGGCTCAGCGCCAGTTCGTTATTGTCTGGATTGGCATAATTCTGCTTGCTAATAATTGCTCGTTCTATTTGGGGTATGTATTTCAGGCGGTAAATGAAACTGCGCTGTTTTCTTTTTCAACAGCGCTCGATGCTCTGGCCTTTTTTGCGGCCCTGATCGTTCTGGTTGTTTTCGGAGCTGATTCGTTCGAGCCCTATATTATTTTTTATACGCTGGCCAAATACTTCAGATTGGTTTATTGCCTGTATAAAGCTAGGGATATTCTGTCTGCTGGGGTTTTAACGCACTCTGCCTGTGTTAAGGAGTCGATTGAGAGCATCCGCGTTGGCATCAAGCTAATGTTTGCCAACATAGTGAGCAGCTTGATACTTGGAGTCGTTAGGTTTTTCGTTGATTTGAACTGGGGAATTGAGGTATTTTCAATTGTCTCCTTTTCCCTTTCGATTGCAGCTTTTTTCTTGACGTTCCTGACGCAAGTTAGCATGGTGCTGTTTCCTAATTTAAAACAACTCGACCGGCATGGCTGTTCGAGTGCCTTTTGTTTGATGAGAGACGTTCTCGATTTGTTGCTTCCAGCGGTGTATATCCTTTATGGTCCCATAACGGTTGTTCTTAATTGGTGGCTGCCTCAGTATGCGAGAAGCATCCAGCTATTCGCGGTCCTATTCCCGATTTGCGTTTTTGAGGGGAAGATGGATATTGTCGGTACGACGTTTTTCAAAGTTTTGCGTGAAGAAAAATGGCTGCTAGAGGTTAATTTAGTAACGCTACTCTTTAGTTTTGTGTGCACTCTGTTCGGTACTTATGTGCTTAATTCGGTTGAATTTGTTCTCTTTTGCGTTGTAATTGCACTCGCGTTCAGATGCTTGTTGTCAGAACTGCTAATTGGGAAAACGCTCAATGTTTCTCAGACTAAATTATCATTTGTAAGTTCCATATTGAGTGTTGGATTTGTAATTACGGCGCAATTGTTTACTCCTCTTTCGACCTCTGTCATCTTTCTATTCGTATATTCAACCTATCTAGTCATTAATAAGACGGTTTTACGCAGGGTGTTCAAGCTCAACGATGTTTTGAAAAGTTAAGGAGTCACTATGAAAGGCATCATCCTCGCCGGCGGGTCCGGCACGCGCCTGTACCCGCTCACGCTCGTGACCTCCAAGCAGCTGCTGCCGGTCTACGACAAGCCCATGATCTACTACCCGCTGTCCACCCTCATGCTGGCGGGCATCAGGGACATCCTGGTCGTCTCCACGCCGACGGACCTCCCCAACTTCGAGCGCCTGCTCGGGGACGGCTCGCGCTACGGCGTGAACCTCTCCTACGCCGAGCAGCCCTCGCCGGACGGCCTGGCGCAGGCCTTCACCATCGGCGAGGAGTTCATCGGCGGCGAGCCGTGCGCCCTGGTGCTCGGCGACAACATCTTCTACGGCAACGGCCTCTCGCGCCACCTGACGCGCGCCGTGCAGAACGCCGAGTCGGGCCGCGCCACGGTCTTCGGCTACCACGTCGACGACCCCGAGCGCTTCGGCGTCGTGGAGTTCGACGGGGAGGGGAGGGCCGTCTCCATCGAGGAGAAGCCCGCCCAGCCCAAGAGCTCCTACGCCGTCACCGGCCTGTACTTCTACCCGGGCGACGTGGCCGCCAAGGCCCGCGGGGTCAAGCCTTCCGCCCGCGGGGAGCTGGAGATCACCACGCTCAACCAGATGTACCTGGGGGAGGGGACGCTGTCCGTGGTCACCCTCGGCCGCGGCTACGCCTGGCTGGACACCGGCACCATGGAGAGCCTGCACGAGGCCGCGGAGTTCGTCCGCGCCGTCGAGCACTCCCAGGACCTTCCCGTGTCCGTGCCCGAGGAGATCGCCTGGGAGAACGGCTGGATCACGACCGCCGGGCTCGAGGAGGCCGCCGAGGCCTACGGTAAGTCGGTCTACGGGCAGCACCTGAAGAAGGTCGCCGCCGGCGAGATCGTCAACAGCCCGCGCGAGTACTAGGAACAAGGAGATTCGAACATGGCAGAGGAGACCTTCTCCCCCAGGAACATCATCGTCACGGGCGGCTGCGGCTTCATCGGCAGCAACTTCGTGCACTACGTCGTGAACAACCACCCCGGGGTGCACGTCACCGTCCTGGACAAGCTGACCTACGCCGGCAACCCCGAGAACATCGCCGGGCTGCCCTCCGACCGCGTGGAGCTCGTCGTGGGCGACATCTGCGACGCCGCGCTGCTGGACCACATCGTCCCGGGCCACGACGCCATCGTGCACTACGCCGCCGAGAGCCACAACGACAACTCCATCGCCGACCCGGAGCCCTTCCTGCGCACCAACGTCGAGGGCACCTTCCGCCTGCTGGAGGCCGTCCGCAAATACGGAATCCGCTACCACCACGTCTCCACCGACGAGGTCTACGGCGACCTGGCGCTCGACGACCCGGCGAAGTTCACCGAGGAGACGCCCTATAAGCCCTCTTCGCCGTACAGCTCGACGAAGGCGTCCTCCGACATGCTCGTCCGCGCGTGGACCCGCACCTACGGCCTGCGCACCACCATCTCCAACTGCTCCAACAACTACGGCCCCTACCAGCACGTGGAGAAGTTCATCCCCAGGCAGATCACGAACATCGTCGACGGCGTGCGCCCCAAGCTCTACGGAAAGGGCGAGAACGTCCGCGACTGGATCCACACCGAGGACCACAGCTCGGCCGTCTGGGACATCCTCACCAAGGGCCGCATGGGGGAGACCTACCTCATCGGAGCAAACGGAGAGAAGAACAACATCACCGTCCTGCGCATGATCCTCGAGGCGATGGGAAAGGACCCCGAGGACTTCGACTGGGTCGCCGACCGCCCCGGCCACGACCGCCGCTACGCCATCGACTCCACCAAGCTCCAGCGCGAGCTGGGCTGGAGGCCGGCGCACACCGACTTCGCCGAGGGACTCAAGCAGACGATCGAGTGGTACGTCGCCAACGAGTCCTGGTGGCGCCCGGCCAAGGAGGCCACCGAGGCCAGGTACAGGGCCCAGGGCCAGTAGGAAGGGGAGAGACATGGCAGAAATCGAATTCGAGAAGGACCTCTCAGTCACCGAGACCGGCATCGAGGGCCTCAAGGTCGTCGACCTCGCCGTCCACGGCGACTCGCGCGGCTGGTTCAAGGAGAACTGGCAGCGCGCCAAGATGACCGGACTCGGCATCCCCGACCTCCGCGTCGTCCAGAACAACGTCTCCTACAACGAGAAGAGGGGCGTCACCCGCGGCATCCACGCCGAGCCCTGGGACAAGTTCATCTCCGTGGCGCGGGGCTCGGTCTTCGGCGCCTGGGTCGACCTGCGCGAGGGCAGCGCCACCTTCGGCAAGGTCTACACCTGCACGCTCGACCCGTCCAGGGCCATCTACGTCCCGCGCGGCGTGGGCAACTCCTTCCAGGCCCTGGAGGACGGCACCGCCTACACCTACCTGGTGGACGCCCACTGGTCCCTCGAGCTCAAGAAGACCTACACCTTCGTGAACCTCGCCGACCCGGAGCTCGCCATCGAGTGGCCGATCCCGCTCGACCAGGCCACCGTGTCCGAGGCCGACCTCAACCACCCGATGCTCGCCGATGTCGTCCCCATGGCGCCCAAGAGGACGCTCGTCACCGGCTGCAACGGCCAGCTGGGCCATGCTGTCCGCGCGCTGGCGGAGGAGCGCGGCGTCGCCAAGGACTTCGACTTCTGCGACATCGACACCTTCGACATGTCCGACTCGGACGCCTACGCGCAGTACGACTGGTCGCTGTACGGCACCGTGATCAACTGCGGCGCCTACACCGCCGTGGACAAAGCGGAGACCCCCGAGGACCGCGTGATCGCCTGGAAGGCCAATGCCACCGGCCCCGCGCTTCTCGCCCGCACCTGCGCCAAGCACGGCATCACCCTCGTCCACGTGTCCAGCGACTACGTCTTCGACGGCACCGCGGAGGTCCATACCGAGGAGGAGCCATTCAGCCCGCTTTCCGTCTACGGCCAGACCAAGGCCGCCGGAGACATCGCCGTGGCCGGCTGCCCGCGCCACTACATCATGCGCAGCTCCTGGGTCATCGGCGAAGGTCGCAACTTCGTCAAGACCATGAAGGGCCTGTCGGACCGCGTCGCCGACTCCGAGGACAAGCTGGATAAGATCACGGTCGTCGACGACCAACTGGGCCGCCTGACCTTCACCCGCGACATGGCGGCTGCCATCTTCCACGTGCTGGGCGCGCACGCCCCCTACGGCACCTATAACTGCACCGGATCGGGTGCGGTCAAGTCCTGGGCCGACATCGCCCGCGCCGTCTTCGACGCCGCCAACGGTAACGGCGAGAAGGTGGTCCCGGTCAGCACCGCCGACTACTACGCGAGCGCCGTAGGCCCCGTCGCCCTGCGCCCGGTCCACTCCGCGCTCGACCTGTCCAAGCTCGAGTCCGCAGGGTTCCACATGCCCGATTGGGAGCATGAGTTAATTAGTTATATTCATATGAACTTGTAGCGGGAAGAGGTCAAGCACGATGGAAGAACCTGTGGTAGACATAATTATGGCCACATATAATGGTGCAAAGTATGTATCAGAGCAGATTGAATCAATTCAAAGGCAGTCTTATAAAAACTGGCGTCTTCTTATCTCTGATGATTGCTCCTCTGATGCTACTTTGGATATTGTGAGAAGTTATATAAATTCAGACGATAGAATCAAATTGATTTCAAATGAAGTCAAATTCGGTGGGGCTATGCCCAATTTTTTAAACGCTTTGAGTAAATCTGAGTCCTCTTTATTCATGTTCTGTGATCAAGACGACATTTGGCTTGAGGACAAAATTAAAATTAGCGTTGAGTATATTACAAGCCTTGAGAATGAATTCGGTACCGATAAGCCTATTTTCGTTTCTAGCGACATGAAAATTGTTGATGATGATTTAAATTTGCTTTCTTCCAGTTTTATTAACTACGAAAGATTCGGAACAAAAGATTCTTCTCTTGGCCATGCTCTAATTGAGAATAATGTTTGGGGCTGTACAATTATCGGCAATGCTTCGTTGAGAATTTGGTTAAGCAGATGCGCAAGTTATGATGGTTTGATTATGCATGACTGGCTGGTAAATTTGATTTGTAAAAGTGCCGGTTTTTCATATTTTATTAATGAATCGACTAGTTTATACCGCCAACATTCAGGTCAAGAAGTTGGATCTCATAAATTCTCATTTTTTAAACTGGTGAGCGGATTTAGTCTTCAGAACTCGCGTAGTTTTTGGAATACAGTAAGAAAAAATGCTGAGGCTTTTTTGAATAACTATCAGGATTATTTACCGGCTGAAAGCACTGAGATTATCAAAGGATTTATCGATATGTTCGAATTAAACCCAATTAATCGAATCATTTGCGCTTATAAGCATGGCTACCTTCCTTCTGGTTTTTCAAGAAGGCTAGGCCAAATGATTGTTTTTCTGCTCACACCGTCATCTGTGTTTAAGGATGTGCAATGAAAAGATACTTAGTATGGGGTCTTTCAAATCGCATTGCCGGAACAGAGATGGTAATTAATAACTATGTCAGTCATATCGATTTCTGCTCTTTTGATTTCATTACCTTTGAGCGTCCGGACAATTTCGAGAATCTATTTAAGGGAACCGCTAACCGGTATTTCGTTATAACTGCAAAGAATCGCAATCCGATTAAGTATTACCGTGATTTAAGATTATTTTTCCGTGAGCATAAAGGGGAATATTCTGGATTGTGGTTCAATACGAATCATGCAGCGAATATTGATGTGCTCAATTATGCCCATAAAGCAAATATCCCTCGTCTAATTGTGCATAGCCATAATTCGATGGACCCTGAATCTCTTCTGTTAAAAGTGCTTCATCGTTTTCATAGAAAACGAATGCAAAGAGAAGGGACAGAGTTTTGGGCGTGTTCAGATGTTGCCGCTAAGTACATGTTTCCAGAGAAGCGGTATCGGTTTGTCCCAAATTTAGTAGATTCTGATAAGGTCGCTTTTTGCAAGGAAAAGCGAAACAGGTTGCGCAGGGATTTAGGTTTAGACAATGCGTTTGTAATTGGTTCTATTGGCCGTTTGTCGCCTCAAAAAAATCACAGCTTTCTTGTTAAGGTACTTGCCTCCCTTTGTACGCCGAAGACGAATGCATTTTTGGTTATTGTGGGGGAGGGAGAACTTCAGGATGAGATAGCATCCTTGGCTGAATTATTGGGTGTTAGGGATAAGGTGTTTTTTGCTGGCGCCCAAAATGATATTCAAGCTTGGCTTTCATCTTTTGATGTCTTTGCCTTTCCATCGCTTTATGAAGGCTTGCCCGTTTCGTTGCTAGAGGCTCAATTTAATGGGTTACCCTGCGTTATTTCGGATCAAATTACTCAAGATGCCGTAATCTCCAACAACTGTTTTGCCTGCGATATCGACAGTCCAGACGAATGGGTTACCGCTATCAATAAGAGTATTAGAAAGCCAGCGTCCATTTCTTTGCGCGCCCCTGCTGAAAAATTTGATATTAAGCGATGCGCTATAATTTCGCATAAGCTGTTTGACTAATCGTGGAGAACCGTTTTGAGTGCCCCAATTGCTTTTATTAATTTAGATGGCATTAATGTAACGCCTTATTTTGAGCACTATGAGCACCTGCTCACTAAGCCATATGACTATATCTATTGGCAGCGTTCAGACATTGGCGTAGAGCCCGGTGCACAGAAGGTGTGGCGCTACAAGCATACGGTTTCTAGTTCCGGATCAAAAAAGTATATGGATCTGCTCGCGGGCTATTTTGGATTTAGACAATTTGCCCGTCGCATTTTGATGAGTGAAAACTATCAGAGGGTGATTGCACTTACTGGAAACAGCGCTGTTTTAGTCGGGGATGTTCTTAAGCAAAAATATAGAGGTCGTTATTTAATTGATATAAGGGATTATTTTCTAGAAAACAATCCCTTATATCGTATGCTGGAGGAGAAAATAATAGACAGCTCGGGTCTTTCGATTATTTCTTCTCCTGCGTATACTTCTTTTCTCGGAGAGCACGATTTTCTCTTGATGCACAACGCTCATTTGATTCCTCAATCGGACATTTTGCGTGTAAAACAAAGAAATAGGCCAGGGACACCTTTGGTGCTTGCTAGTATTGGTACAGCAAAGAACATTGAGTTAGATAAACTCGTACTCGATTATTTTGCAAATGATTCTCGCTTTAAATTGATGTTTCTCGGTCGTGGTTATGAGCAGCTTCATCCTTATATTGAGAGCAATAAAATCGAGAATGCTATAGTCTCGGGTGAGTTCGATTCTTCTCAGACTTATGCTCTATATGAGAATGTCGATGTTGTCATGAGCATGTATGGTTCGAAGTCGACTCACGTAAAATATCAGCTAACAAATAAGTTATATTATGCAGCTCAGTTGCATCTTCCGATTCTCGTTAGCCCTGGTTCCTACATGGAGACAATTTCATCTGAGTATGATTTTGGTTTAGCATGCGATCTATCTGACGAGAGTCTAAAAGATAAGATTTTTGAAATGTTTGAGCCATATAAGTTTAAACGTATGTGCGATCGCATGGATTGTTTTATGGAAGATGTATTGGCCACCAATAGGAAGACCAATCTTTCGGTTCAGGCATTCCTACAATAGCTTTTATTTATCCTTCCAGTAAAGAAAGATTCCAATGTGCAAAATCAGTTTAATCGTCCCCTGCTATAACGTAGAGAAATATCTTCCACGGTGCCTTGATTCTCTTGTCAACCAAACTCTCCAGGAGATTGAAGTCATATGCATTAATGACGGCTCTCCCGATAGATGCATTGATATTCTTCAGAATTACAAGAATGATTATCCAGGTAAGATCGTAGTAATCGACAAAAAAAATGAGGGCGTTTGGCGTGGTCGCCAAGATGCGATCGCATTGGCAAAAGGTGAGTATATTGGCTTTGTCGATAGCGATGACTATGTTGCTCCCGATATGTGCGAATCCTTATATCGTTGTGCCTTGGATAACGGTGCCGATATAGCTGTTTCTGGTTTTTACAGAGTAGATGCTGATTCCGGGAAAGTCTTAAATGAAGAGATGACTGATCCTCGTGAGGCGTTTTCAGTTAAATCTGACCCTGTGCAATTGCTCCAATTGAATGGTGCGCCTTGGAATAAAATCTTTAAGGCGTATCTGTTGAAGAATATGTACGATTTCAAGAATCCTCCAAAAATATTTGACGATATGATGATGCATCTTTTGGTGTATCCCTTCGTTGACAAGGTCGCATTTGTTCCTAAGCCACTTGTTTATTACGGCATTCGAAACGATTCGATTATGACTACCATTTCTAAAGAGAAGGTCGATTCGACGTATCGATGCATGCGAGAAGTTAAAACTGCGTATAGGTCTTTAGGCGCTTCTCCAAATCTAATTGAGTTTCTTGATTTATCTGCTGGCCTGCATCTCGGCGTATCGCTGATGTTTAGACTTGCGTACGATAAATCGGCTAATTTGAGGGATGTTATATCGGAAAACGATAGATATCTTGATCAGCACTTTAGTACCTGGAGAACGGCTGACATTCCATCTAATAGCAAAGCAATGCGTAAAATTAAGTTTGCTAGGGCAGTTCGATGTTCTGGTCAGTTCCTTTTAGCTCTAAAGGTTTATCGTGCCATGGTAGACAAGCTCGGCATTGATATTAAGTGGTAGCAGACAGTCGTATTAGCTCGTTGCTTTTCCGATAAATGATGACAATCGGAAGGCTGGTCCAAATTATTTGGTGAATTTCCGATTTCATCGGAACAAATTTATGGGATATCCCGTTTCCGCAGTTTTGTTGCACGCCCTGCACCCATTCCGGGCTTCGGGGCGAAATTTTCCAAAATTGATTATCAATGGTGGGCGGAAGGCGGCAGGCACGCTTATCAAGGAATTGGTCATTTTTACTTGATATTCCTGCGTGTATAGATACAATTCCAAAATAGCAGTCATGGTGGCTGCTATTTGTGGCGAAGGGTGGTGGTTACCTTGGTTAAACTTATTTCCAAGCTAATGCACCAATGCGAGGGGCCGGCAGGTTGTCCGTCTATGACGTGATTAGCTTTGCCTGCCGTATTATTGCAGGCAGACACTTTTTAGTGTGGCCCCTACTTCGTCCATTAATCGTTTTATAAGATTAAGTATGGCTATCGTTTGCAGTCGTACTGCATTTCGATACCAAATTTTTGGTCGAAGGATTTATTATATCGTTATACAGGGTGTATACCGATGATGAATTCGTACGCTAAAATTAATATGTCAAGTTAAGACATCGAGAACGGATTTGCGTGTCCTATAGTCCAAGAACCCTTGTTGCCATTCCGGCGTATAACGAGGAAGAGTGCATAGAAAATACCATATTCGAACTTAGGAAAGTCGCGCCTAAGTTCGATTTTGTTGTTATTAATGATGGATCTCATGATCGCACGCTTTCTATCTGCGAGAATATCGGCTGCAATATTATTAATATGCCAATTAACTGTGGCCTTACAGTTGGTTTTCAGACTGCAGCTCGATATGCCGTTGACCATGGATACGACTATATGATCCAATTTGATGCTGACGGGCAGCATCGTCCGGAGTATTTGGCTGCTCTTGTTGAGAAAGCGGTAGATAGTGGTTCCGATATCGTCATCGGTTCTAGGTTTCTGACTGTTCGCAAAGATAAATCGATGCGCATGGTTGGTTCACGCATGATTACTGTTTTGATTAAAATACTGACCGGTCATCGCATTAGTGATCCCACATCTGGCTTCAGACTGTTTAGTCGTTCTGTACTCGAAAGATACTATTACGACAACACCCTTAATCCCGAGCCAGAATCAATTGCTTTGTTTTTGAAACAGGGATATTCGGTCTCCGAAGTTCAGGTTTCAATGCGTGAACGTCAAGGTGGAGAGAGCTACTTAAATCCGGTTAAATCTATGCAGTACATGCTCCGAGTATTCGTAACACTTCTTATTGTTCAGTGGTTTAGGTGATGGTTGTGTCTATATCACTTCGCGTGTTGCTGATTGTCAGCGCTGCCGTTGTTTTGTTATTTGTAGTTCGAAAGCTTAAGAAGTCCCAGATGCAAGCTCTGGATTCGCTATTTTGGCTGTTGTTTAGCTTGAGCTTTGTGATTCTTGGCATTTTTCCTGAAATAGCAATCGCTTGTTCGACTTTATTTGGTTTTGTTTCGCCTTCAAACTTAGTGTTTTTGTATGTGATTGCTGTTCTCGTCGTTCGTGATTTCTGCAATTCCTTGCGCCTGGCTAAGTTGGAGGAGCGCTTGAACTCTCTTGTTCAGGCGGTCGCATTAGATAAATAATATCTACTTGAGTATTTGTTTGTTGGAACGATGCTGATCTTGTAAAACGGTGTACGCATCGAAATTGTTGGTGTAAAGTCGGCACCCTAGCGCCCGTTTAAAGAAGAGCGGTCTTCGTCCTAGAATCTGAAATCACTACAACAACAGGTTCTATGAAAGGATGAAGACCGTTATGGAAATCCTATCAGACCCGACTCCGGACATGCACGTCATTTCCCGGTTCGGCGGCGGCCCCATCGACATGCAGGAGCTGCTGCGCAGGCTCGTCGAACAGGTCGTGAACGCCGTGATGGACGCGGAGGCCGACCAGCTGTGCGGCGGCTCGAACAGCCGCAGCGGCTACTGTGAGAGGGCGCTCCCCGCCTGCGTGGGCGTGATCACCTCGCAGGTGTTCCGCGGGCGCGGTCATGTATGAGCAGGACGAGATATGGCAGGGCTCCAGGTGCTTCTCGGAGATGAGGGAACGAGTTCTACGACGAGGGCGCAGGTGCGGAATCGACGGGGCGGTCGACTGGGCGCGGCTTGAGGCGGAGACTAGGAAGATGATCGAGTTCGGCCTCGCACTTGCGGGCAGGGTCGATGCCGGCATAGGATATTAACCGTATTTCAGGTTCCTGATCGCCGGACCGACTCGCTTCGGATCGGGCGCCAAACCATCTTTCTTGTCACTTCCATTGCTGGGGTCATGTCGAGTCGCAATTCTTTGCCGGTATTAATATTTCGCTTAAGCATTAAAAATCAATTTGATACAGTCGCATATCGCCATCGGATAGCACGCATGTAAAACCGGGGGTATCGTCTGTGATATCTAATATGCCTTTCCATTCGTTTGGATTAAAGTAGCCAAGATTTACTGTTTCATCGAGGATGAGCACATAACGTGCGCACGTTTTATGTATTGCGTTAAGAACGTCATTGTTTTTAGAGACCTCGTAAAGTGAAGTTTTAAACAGCTCATATTCTTTATAAGGCGTAGAGTAAAACTGACGAGAGATCACGTTTATATCATCGGACGCATATAACCAGATACTGCCATCTGAGGGTATGTTGATCACGGTGTTATTTCCAACGATTCGTTTTACCTTGTCTACAAATTGCCTTTCTCCAGGTGAAATGGAAACGCCTGACGCTAACGAATAATTCACCTGTATTTGCTCGCAAAGATATCTGTAATTATTTTTGCCGAATGAAATAGTTTTAGGATAAGCAACTATAAGGATAGTCATGCATAGGGTGAACGCCTGAATTAGCAATTCGACAGGTTTTATTCTGCCGCTATTTAATATGGGCCTAATAAGTACGTGCCCGATTTTGTATAGTCCGATCGAGGCTAGCGGCACGGCGACAATTGCTAGTACTCCATCTAGTCGAATAGTTCCCGAGTACCAGAAGCCACATATGAGTTGACGAAGCGGATGGTTCAGAGTCATGCATGTAAACGCCAAGGCGGCAATTAAAATGTATGAGATTGAAAGCCATTTATATCTAGTGCTTGCGAACGCGGCGACAAGTCCGATACACACAAGCAGCCCGAGTATGGGCTGCGCGTTGGTGGGCTGCCCGAATTTTAAAAGAAGGATGTTCTTAAAAGCCTCTAGCGGTGTTGCCGTCGGTTCTCTATATACGTTGACGATGGGTTGGATAAAAGGCAAGGAATATACCAATAGCCACAGGATGCCGATTAATCCAATCGTTAGAATTGAGGCTAGAAAACGGAGTTCAATTCTGTTCGTATGGCGGCCTGCCGTTTTCCAGGAAAAATGGACAATCAACGGAATACAAATTACACCGGCAGAGAAAACTGCATTAGTTTGTGAGCCTACAAGGGCAATGAATGATATGGATAATAAGCATATTGCGCATGCTGCGGGAGGCAGTAATTTGGATTTTGATATTCCGATTGATACTTCGTTTGAAAGATGATCGTTTGTTATTAACTGATAGAACGCAAAAAGAAATGCGGGTAATAGCGCGTTTGCTAGCAAATTGGAATCAAATTGCCCCACAATTAAAAAAGCCCAAGGAAAATAGGAAAATAGGCTGCAAGTAATTCCACCTGCAAAAATAAGGCTCTTATCGGATTTAAAAATGGAAGAAAGAAATAGCCATGTGGAAAGAGGATATACATATGAGCAGATAATGAAATTAATTGCATTATGAGCAATGACTATATTCGCTTTTGATAACCCGTTTGCAACGGCGGTGATGATGTGCCATGCCGCAGGATAGAATATGCCTTCTCCTGCGCTTATCAAGTCTGGATATTCGGATGCATGTAGAATCGAATACCTGCCTGAATCAAGCATCGCTTTTGCGCATGATAAATGGAAGGTTGTATCTGTTTGCACCGAATAAGAGGCCGGTCCGTCTATATTCCGAAGGAATATAGAGACAGTTAGAATTGTTCCTACAAGCACATAAACTGATAGCGTTAAATAATGATCGGCATTCGGTGCCACTCTTGTTTTTTTAAATAGTAAAAAAAGCGTGAGGCTAAGAAATAAAACGAGCAAATAAAAATGAAGCGAAGGCATGCTTATTGGATATGCTATTAAACCCACAACTATGAATAGCGCAACAGATGCTGTTGGTGAGAAAGCGATTGCTTGTAAAGGGTTGCTAAATAAAGCCCTTCCGATGAAGTAGCCCGGAACCATTATCGTTATAATGCCACAAAGAAAAGCGGCAATAAAAGATGCCCACATGAGTATAGTCCGCCCTTTCGGCTGTACGGTGCTTGTATCTTTTGAATCGATCAGTATCAATCTTTTTGCAGAAGCATCGTATGATGAGCTTTGCTAATTAGTGATTTTGTATAGCACCATATCCCCTGTTTGCAAAACCAATTCAAAACCTGGCGTTGCCCCAGTTATTGAGAGAATTCCCGTCCAGTTTGACTGCTCAAAGCCCGGATACCATGTTTTCATAATCTTCTCGTCTGCTTCGAGGCAGAGAACATACTGAACGTTCTTCTCGCGGACAATCTCCCTTGTCGAATTCGAGCTGGTGTAATTGCAGAGATTTGAACGGAGATCAATGGCCCAGTTACTCGTGGTTAATTCAGTGTAGTTTTCATCGTTGCAGAAGAGCAGACTGAGGTTTGCGACGCCTTTAGCAAAACAGCTTCCATCATATGGAGTGTTAGCAATCACGGCGTTGGGGCCAGTAATCGCGGCAACTTTATTCAGGAATTCAATTTTGGAGTCAGTTAGAATTGCTCCTTCCTCAACCCTTGTAAATCCTCTCATGTTTGCGGTCATGGTTGAATAGGGAGTGGTAATTTCCGAGACACCTCGGATAGAAAAGGACGGTAGTGCAAATACAATAAAGAGCACGAGGACCGCGGCAATGGCAACGATGCGGGACCTGCTTGGCATATCAAGGCGATCAGCGATTGCTTTGACTGTCCCTAAAAGTAAGGTGAATCCAGAATACGCTACGGGAATGCAACAGAAGGCCAGCATTGCTGCAACTCTGTACGGGTCGGTGTACCAAAACCCAGTCAGCACATGTTTGATAACGTTGTCGCCAAAAGCTGCCGCAACGATATAAAGAATAACTGCCAATGAGCATGAAATAACGGGCCAATATAGCTTTTTACGAAGCAGCTGTAGGGCACCTGCTGCGCATAACAATGCTACACAAATACTTGCCGGCTGAATGGGGTAAGCAGTAACTAGACAGTCGACTATCGCCTGCCAAATCGTGCTTATCGGGCTCCAGTAGTAAGAAACTACGCCCTGAAAAGGCGGAAGTTTATATACAAATAACCATATTAATGAGATAGAAAGGCCCGCAGCGGATCCAGCAATCAACCTGGCCTTATCTTTTCCAAGTTTATTTGCAAATTGCCTTTCTCCAGCGTACTTGGAGCAGATCCATACGGTATAAGGAATAAGAAATACGGCACACACGAAAATGCCGTTGGGCTGCGTGACGCTTATTCCGCCACAGCACAGAATAAAACCGGCTATTTTGGTTGAACTATAAGCGCTTGAATCAGTTGTTGCATCGATAAATAAGGCGGCTGCAGCTGGGACTAGACACATTGTGGCAAGGTTTGGAAATAGAGGCCATACTGCGAGCAATACCCAGGGTGAAGCCGGTAAAACCAGAGAAACGATGGCCCCGGTGGCGACTCGTAGCTTGGATTCATTTGGAAATACTTGGCTAATTAAGTAATAAGATCCAATGGGCAGCGAAATGCCGATAAGAGTGAAATTAACTACATTTGTCCCAATTCCTATGCTTGTCGATGCCAGTGCGCAGGTTATAGCAGCCGGGATATGCCATCCAAGGGGATAAAACCCTCCGGTCTGGGATAAATAGGGGTTGATCGATTGCGAAGTGCCTATTCCATACATAGACACGTTTAGTGTCGACCAATCCGTTGAGTTGAGAAGGCTGCGTATGTAGGCATAGTGACGAATGTTGTCTTCGGATTGCGTTAAATGGGACCAGTCTGCCAAAGAATGTGAAAAGAACCAATAGGCAAAGACGAAGCCGGTTCCTACGCAAATTAATAGAGGTAAGAAATCCTTCCCATTAAGCTTGGCTATGGAAGGAACTGACCTCCTGGTTTTTGAAGCAATCAGCAAGCATAGAGAGATGCCAATTGAGAGTAAAACTGTGACAGTAAATATGCTAATCGCTGAGATGGCAATATGGAATTTCGAACACAAGATGCCGACTAACACATATAAAAAAATACTCGTTGGGGGCGCCGCCGCGGCAGTCGCTGCTGGATTGTCAAAGCGGTTGCTCCAAATAAAGCAGCCAGGAAGATAGAGGACCGCAAGCGCAATGAGGAACGCTGTTAGAGGAAACAAAGGGATTCTCCTTTATGGGCTTCTAGGCAATGGGTTTTATCTAATTATACGAAGTGGATGATAGTATTAGACCCGTAGTATTCGTTACGTTAACGGTGGTCTATGTTGAAAAATCCTAAAGTTTCGATTTTGGTGCCGATATGCAATGTTGAGCGCTACTTGCGTGAGTGCCTAAACAGTCTGGTTAATCAGACGCTTCGCGAAATTGAAATCATCTGCATCAATGACGGATCAACCGATTCATCGTTGTCGATTATTCGCGAATACGAGCGACGGGATGAGCGTATCGTTGTAATTGATAAGCCCAATAGTGGGTACGGCGATTCGATGAACAAGGGACTCGATCTTGCTCGTGGCGAGTATGTCGGAATCGTTGAGTCCGACGACTTTGCTTCCCTTAATATGTTCGAAACGTTGTATCAAGAAGCGGTTAAAAACAATCTCGACGTCGTCCGATCAAATTACTATGCCCATCGTACGGGAGAGGACTCGTTGTGCGATTATCTGGTCGAAAATCTTGCTGTCTGCGGTTCGTACGACAAGGTTTTTCATCCGATCGATAACCCCCGCGTCTTTATGTGTCAGCCTGCAATTTGGACAAGCATTTATAGAAAGTCGATGCTCGAAAAGGAAGAAGTGCGTTTCTTGCCTACGCCAGGGGCGTCGTTCCAGGACACGGCCTTTTATTTCAAGGCATTTTATGCTGCAGACAGAGTTAAGCTGCTTAAAGATGGGTATCTCCATTACCGCATCGATAACGCCAGCTCTTCCGTAAAGAATCAGAATAAGCTCTTTTGCGTGTGTGATGAGTATGCTGAGGTTTGGGATTACGCCAAACGAGACCACGATAAATTTCAGGTTTTAAAGTGCTGGATTCCTCGTCAGCAATACGAGGGCTATCTGTGGAACCTAAATCGCCTTGCTCCTGAGCTGCAACAACGTTTTTATCCAAGATGTGTCGAAGAATTTAGTAAGATCAAAGAAGCAGGTTTAATTGATTCCAATCGATTCGACTCGCGCACCTTGGCTCGCTTAAATAGAATGATTAATGACTCCGAGGCTTATTTCTTGGAGCAATATGGACCCACTGAGCCTAAGAGATCCATCTTAGTTTGCTGCAGCGCCCTTTCAGCTGCGGACGCAAAAGCCTCCGTTCGCAATTTGCTCGATAAATTTTCAAATGATGACGAGGTATTTGTTGTCTCGCCTGATTCTGATGCCCTTGTTTTTGAGCTTAAAAATGAATTTGAAGGAATGGGCAGGCTTCGTAGCGACGCTGACGTTCTTCAGCATCGCCTTCTGGGTCATTTTGATGCGGATGCGTGCCGTGCCGAGAACATTTCTATTGTTGCCCTTGCTGCGAGGGACGCCAACTTTGACGATCTTGCTGCTTCCCCTGATGGTGGAGATGCTTATTCGACTGATGGCAAGAACTATGCTCTTCGAAATGTTGAGTTGCGGGCCGAGGGCTCTTCTACGCTTGTAACGGCTGCGCTGCGTGCAATTACAAAGCTTGATCTAGATCAAATTAAGCGGTTCCCGGATAATTGGGCGTCTTTGCTTTGTTCTCCTTGTGCGCCTGAGGCTGGAGCCTTTGACATTGCCATAGATGATGCAAAAGAAATGGCGAGCTGCCTGTTCGGTATGTCCGAGTCCTATGAAAAAAAACGACTTCTTTATGGCCAGCTCCTCTCCGTGTGGTCTTCAGTCCGTAAGGGCTATTCGGCTCTCGATTGGGACCAGGCCTGCCGCTTGCGCGAACAGTATTATTCCATGGCAAGCGTTGATGCACTATTTGCTCCTCATGCCTGTTCGGATGTTGCGCCTTTCTTATCGGTGGTCGTCCCCGTATACAATGTCCATGAGTATCTCGAAGAGTGCTTGGATTCAGTGCTTCAGCAGTCTTTTAAAGATTTTGAAGTGTTGCTTGTTAACGATGGTTCAACCGATGGCTCTTTGGACCTGCTGGAAGAGGTCGCATCTCGTGACTCGCGTGTCCGCGTTTTGAGTCAGTTTAATTGTGGTGCCGGATCTGCCCGTAATAGAGGTATTGAGCTTGCTAGGGGCAAGCGCATTATTTTCATTGATCCCGATGACAAGTTTGCCACTGACCATGTGTTTTCCGATTTGATCGATGCCATGGATAGGTCGGGAGCCTTAATTTGCGGCGGCTCTCTTTCATTGCTAAAGCCGTCCGGCAAGATTAAGTCTGAGTTTTCATTTGACGAGTCTTTCTATCATGTTTCTTGCGAGCGTGAAGTGTCCCTCGAGCATATTTGGACTGACTACGGCTGGATTCGTTTTATGTACGACTCGTCCCTGTTTGTCGACGGTAATGTCCGCTTCCCTCAACTGAATTGGTATGAAGACCCTGTCTTTTTCTTGCGTGCAGTGGAGAAGGCGGGTGGCTGTAAGGTCGTTCCGGTTGACGTGTATCACTATAGGGTCGGCTACAAAGAGACCGAATGGACCGTTGGTAGAGTCAGGGACATGCTTTGGGGCATGGGGCACAATCTTGCTGTGGCGGAGAGGCTGGGCATGGGTGAACTCTATGCCACCATTGCAATTCGCTTTAATCGTGATTATCGCGAAGCGATTCAGAAACAGACTGACGACGAAGGCGTTTACGAACAGCTTGTATCAATTCAGTGCAACCTTAACCATGGACTAATTACACGCTACTCCCTGTTCGACACTCCCTATTACTTTCTTTCACCCTTGCACGGTGATGATGGAGAGCATAAGGTCGCCATCGAAAGGCTAGCCAGGAAAGTCGCTGAATCGCATTTCTATAAAAATGCCCAAAACATTCTTCGCAAAATGACTGGTCGTCGTTAATTCCTTCCGTACCACATTGGACTTTAATATTGAGGTTGATATGTCTGTAAAAAAGTTCATTAAGCATTTCTTGCCAGTTTCACTTGCGCGCTTCTGCATGCTATCTGAAGACATAAAAGAACATATGCTCACAGCTTCTGAGGCTCACGACATCCATGACGCGCTGCATTGGGACATAAGCGTTCAGCTGCTTAATGAAGTGAAGGCCCTAAGGGGTGACCTTAAATCTCATGACGAGAAGGCCATGCTCTTTGCCTGGGAAGGTTATCGCAAGGAGGGGGAGTCGCTCATCGAAGCCAAAAAGCGCTTCTTCACATCGCTCCCTGCTGCCACTGGCGGCTTGAGGCTGCTCCAGCTTGGTTCGGCTAAGTTGCTAGCCGACTTTGACTCTCTGTGCAGGGATAACGACATCCCATATTTTGCCACCTGCGGAACGCTGCTTGGGGCGGCGCGCCACAGTGGCTTTATTCCCTGGGATGACGACATCGATCTTGGAATGATGCGGAAGGATATTGAGCGTTTGGTTGGTCTAGTTCAATCTCACGACCGATTCCGTGTCTCGGTTGCTTTTGATGGTTTTGTCCAGTGCCGTCAGGTGAGATTCCAATACGCAGACGACTCTATCCCCATATTCTTGGACATTTTTATTTTTGACTGGGCGTCGACCGACAACGTTGAGATTTACGACCAGCAGCTCCAGATTCGTGAGGACATGGTCGAACGCATGCGCAACGCTTCTTGTCTTTCGTCTTGGATTGATAAGTCGTGTGTTCCTGCTACTGATCCCAATATGGACATCGCCGATTCTTTATTTTCGAATGCGATAAATGAGGAAAGGGCGGTCGGTCTTGTGTGTGACAGGAGCGACGCTAAGGCCGTTATCTGGTCAATCGACAACACCGTTGGTGTTGACAATTTCCATTGGGTTTCGCCGCTGGACGAGATATTCCCTCTTATCGACCTTGAGTTTGAGGGGATGCAAATCAAGGCGCCCTGCAAGTACATGGAATTGCTAACGAAGCATTATGGCGACCCTTTTAGCCTTCCAAATGATATTGCTTCCCATTTTAAGCATACTGATGTTGCTGATGGCGCTACCGAAAGTGCACTTCAGCGGCTTCTAAGCTAGCATAAAGTGAGATGGTTTTGACACTATTTGTGTAAGGGCGTGCTGTTGACTATTTGGTTAGACAGCACGCCCTTCCTCTGGGCTCAACACTTGGTGCGGCACAGCTTCTTGACAAGTGCTGTGTATCCAGCTTGTATTAGCCTAAGTATTGAAGAATCAACAATGCTTGCTATCAGTAATGCCAAAAGATATGCCGATAAAAGTGCAATCAAGAAAAGCGGCAAGCGTATGATTGCTGCTAGCGTCGTCTCTTGTCCCAAAAAACCGTTATTGACTAGTGGTGTGAATACAATGCCTATTGTTGTTACTTGTAGTAAGTATATTGAATAGGAACGCCTTGCTGTCCAACTTAGCGCTTTGCAAATCGAGGTGCTTTCGATGCTCACTTTACTGAACAATAAGAATATGGCTACAGTTGCAGGGAACCATAGATAACTCGGATCTGACCTCTGGTAACCAAAATGAGATAAAAAAGTGCCTGTAATCCAGCCAATAATTCCAGCGTATTCAATTACTTTAATTTTTTCAGTTCTAGGTATTCAGGAATTACCTTAACGAAATAGCCCAAACAGAAATACGGAAAGTAGCTTCCTAGAATTACATGTGATCCAGATGGAACAATATAATTTATTACGTTTACAATCTTTGATAAACGTGAATTGGGCAAAAATGAACCAATTAGTGTAGCAATAATTCCATATGCGCATGCGGCGATCAGTATATACCCTAGTGTTTTAACCTCTTTTTTACCAAGTGAGGAAAACATCTGATATAAAAGAGGTGCAATAATTAAGTAGGGTATGAGCGACGGGATAAACCAGTAGCTACTCGCCAATATGCTGGCTGTCCATTCCAGGAATGCGCTTGGGCCGAGCACGATGCCTCCAGCTAGAGTGCCATATAAATAGACAAGAATTACGTATGTAAATAGGGGGAGAACAATCGATCGGACCTTATTTGATAGATAGTAACCATAAGATTGCTTAAGAGGTCTAATAGCAAAGTATCCTGACAATGTAAAGAAAATCGGGTCACAAATTAGAGCGAGCTCTCCAATTACCCCCTGAATTGATGTGCCGTGAACGGGCCCAAGATAGCCTGCCGTGTGTACGACTACAACCAAAAACATTGAGATTGATCTGAGTAAATCCCAATTGGCCATTCGCTTGCTTGACATTAGATATGAATTCCTATCTATCGTGGAGTTATTTAATACCTGCTACTAGCATCGTAGCGAATACACCGTTAGATTAGCATGTTTAATGCTTTAATCTAACGGTGCAATTATGTTCGGTTCTTTGCCCGCGTGCTTTGTGCGTGCAATGATATTCACACAATGAGTTATAACGGGTCTGATATCTTTGGTGCAGTGGTTCACTCGAGAGGAAGTTGAGTAAGTCATGGCGATATGTGCGATCATTATCGCGGGTGGGGTTGGCTCGCGTATGGGGCAGAAGATTCCTAAGCAGTTTATTAATGTGGGGGAGAAGCCCGTCATTGTTTATACTCTCGAGGCCTTTCAGAATCATCCGCTTGTGGATTCGATTGAGGTAGTTTGCCTAGATGGCTGGGAACAGGTTCTTCTCGCGTATGCGAAACAATACAAGATTGATAAGTTGAAGTGGGTCGTTAAAGGTGGAGCGTCGGGACAAGAATCTATTCGTAACGGCGTGTACAACCTCGAAGGTAAACTTTCTGAGAATGATATTTGCATCGTGCACGACGGCGTGCGACCCATGCTCGATCCAGAGGTCATTACCGATGTTATTCGTGTTGCACAGAGTCACGGTAATGCCGTGACGAGCATGCCCTATAACGAGCAAATTTTTATCATTGATGAGGAGGACCCAACCACCACCACGCAGTATATTCCGCGTGAAACGCTCCGCCGTGTTTCAACCCCACAGGCATACCGTTTCGACCTCCTTGACTCCAAGTATCATGAGGCGTTCGGGAAAGGCGTGGGAATTGACGGGTCTAACTACACGAACACGATGATGGTCCAACTGGGCGTTAGGCTTAACTTTGCCGCTGGTTCTGACAGGAATATTAAGCTCACTACGCCCGAGAACCTTGAATTCTTCCGCGCATGGGCTGCGGAGAAAGAAGCTCGTGATGAATAGATTGGCCTGCACTGAATACGTTGCCGATCTTGATGCCGTATGCAATCTCGATCTTCCTTGGAATGACCTTAAGGAGAAGACGGTTGTCGTCTCCGGTGCGACCGGAATGATTGGTGCGTTTATCATCGATGTTTTGATGCGAAAGAATATGACGGACGGATTGAGTTGCAACGTTGTCGCATTGGGCAGAAGCGCTGAGAAGGCTCGCTTGAGGCTTCCGTACTTTGGTGCGTCTTTCTTTTCATTTGAAGAGGCCTCTATTGTGACGCCTGGCTATCGTCCCGCCATTTCTGCAGATTACGTCTTGCATTTGGCAAGCTCCACGCATCCACGGCAGTATTCAACCGATCCAATAGGCACAATTCGAGCGAACGTCGATGGACTGCAGAATCTGCTCGAATTCTCTGCCGACAATGGCGCAAGATTACTCTTTGCTTCGTCTGTAGAGATTTACGGTCAGAACCGTGGTGATGTTGAGCGCTTTGACGAACGATATTGTGGAAACATTGACTGCAATACATTGCGAGCGTGCTACAACGAATCTAAGCGCCTGGGCGAGGCGATGTGCCAGGCCTACCGCTCTCAGAGGGGTGTCGAGGCGGTAATTGCACGTATTGCGCGCATTTACGGACCGACACTTTTGAACGATGACTCTAAGGCCCTATCGCAGTTTATTCGACGATCGCTTGACGGTGAAGATGTTGTCCTCAAAAGCGATGGGACGCAAAGGTTTTCGTATTTACACGTTGCGGATGCTGTGTCCGGCTTGCTGCACGTGATGTTGCTTGGTACTGATGGCGAGGCATACAATCTTGCCGATACAGGGTCCGATATTTCACTAAAGGATCTTGCCGGACTTGTTGCCGGCGTCGGAGGCGTGAGTGTTGTCTTTGATTTGCCCGATGCTCAAGAGGCGGCTGGTTACTCGGTGGCTACATTAGCTCTTATGAACGGCTCAAAGGCTCAAGGGCTTGGCTGGAGGGCTCGTTATACTATTGAAGATGGCTTGCGGTCGACTGTGCAGCAGATGCGCAAGATAGGTTGGGCGACGTCGGTTTAATTATCTTAGAGACTGGCTCGCAGCGAGCCTGTGGCCTAAATCAAAATGCTGCTATGCGCGTTAGACCGCTTTAGCCCGACCGTGGTCTCGAAGCCCCAGGGTTCGCATGCCGCCCATGGGGTCATCTTAGAAACAGGAAGAACGTATGAACTTTAAACTGGCTAACATAATCTTGCGGGTCGATAAACACGCGGCCATGCATCCCGAGCTTTACTATCGCGTGCTTTCTGGTGATGTCTCGTATAACGATGGCATTCATTCACTCCACATCAATGGTAGCGTCGATTTTTTGACGTATGTAAATGGGCTATCTGCAGGCAAATGGCGTCGGTACGCGTCTGTTGGCCGCGTTATCGTGCATATGGCTTTATTTGGCCGAGGCCGGGTTGTCGTTCATGGAGTGAAATCTAGCGAGCTGGATTCTATCGAGCTTAAGTCGACTTCTTTTAAAGGCGACCAGGTTGATGCTTGCGTGCTCAACATTGATATCGATACGACTGGCTATGACTTAATCGGTTTTATGGTTGAGAGTGATGAGGGCTATTCCGCTGACCTTTTGAGTGCTTCATATCTAACGGATGTTCCTGTGGGCTCAATTAACCCGATCAATCTTGCTCTTTCGACTACTACGTTTAAAAATGAGCAGTACATTCTTCCCAACATCGAGCTCGTCAAAGCCGGCATCTTCAAAGAGGACGGTCCGATTCGCGACCACTTCCACATGTTCGTTGTCGACAATGGGCAGACGCTTGATCATACGTCGCTTTCCGATGAATTGGTCACCGTGCTCCCGAATCCCAATACGGGCGGTTCGGGAGGATTCGCGCGTGGAATGATGGCGGCTACCGAAACTCCTGGTCAGTTCACCCATATCATTTTGATGGATGATGATGTCTCCATCATGCCCGAAAGCTTGATTCGTACGTTCAATCTTCTCTCTCTTGCTAAGGGTGAATATAAGGATGCCTTTATTAACGGGGCTATGCTCTCAATGGAAGATCCCACTCGCCAGTATGAGGATGTTTCATATGTGGACGCTTCTGGTATCTATCGTCGCGTAAAAGAAGATCTGAATGTTGGTAAGTTGTCCGATATTCTCGAAAACGAGCGCACGAGCGTCGAGGTTGACCAGGCTTACGGAGCTTGGTGGTATAGCTGTATTCCGGTGAAGGCTATCGAAAAGAATGGCCTTCCCATGCCTTTCTTTATCCGCTGTGACGACGTTGAATTTGGCATGCGCAATAAGCCTATCTACATGACTATGAATTGCATTTGCGTGTGGCATGCAAGCTTTGAGGGCCGTTTCCGCGCTTCGGTTGATTGCTACCAGTACTTCCGGAACTTCTTTGCCATGATTGCGCTTGATGATTGCGCTGATGAGAAGATGTTTGTCCTGCGTATCCAGCGAGGGGTGCGTCAAAAGTTACGCGATATGGACTATCAGGCTGCCGAGTTTATTCTTGATGGCTTTGAGGATTATCTTCGCGGCCCTGAGTATCTCCAGAAGCTTGATGGCGCCGAGACGATGATTGGCAAGGGCAAGTTAAACGAGAAGCTGATCCCTATTTCCGAAATGGCCCCAGAGCTTCTTCGCAGGGCCGGCGTTACGGAGCAGGTGCTCGCCAACGTTAACTTCGAATTCCATTCTTCGAAATTTATGAAGTATTGGAGATTCATTCCTTACGACAAGCATTATCTCCCCGATGTCCTGTTGCGTGGGAAGCCCGGCTATGTGGTCAAGAACGGTGGCTGTACGCTCGAGGGTAGCTCGACGCGTTGCAAGACGCTGGTCTTTCTCGATCCGACTCGTGAGAAAGGGGCTGTTCGCACGATGGACCGAGCGAGGTTTAAGACTATTCGTCGCAGAGAACATGAGCTGATGGCGCGCTATCGTAAAGAAGGCAAGAGCGTCAGAGTGGCGTGGAAAGATGCCATGCCGTACATGACTTCGCAAGAGTTCTGGGAACAGTATTTAGGTCTGAAATAAGAAGAGGTCCGGATTAAGTCCGGACCTCTTCTTATTTTGAATAGGTTTTATATGCTTGCAGCTCCCATTGCTTACGCTCAACTTTCGCAACTGAGTCGAGGATAAGGCCTGTTGCCAGGCTCAGTCCACAAAGGAACATGAACGAGACGGCAAGCATAGCGGTGGGGAAGCGAGGCACCAAGCCGGTTTGGAAGTACTCTACGACGATCGGTACACCGAGCGCGAGCCCTATGATGGCAAAGATGAGTGCAATAAGACTAAAGAACTTAAGCGGACGATAATCCTTAAAGAGCGTTCCAATCATTGCGATAACTTTAATACCGTCACTTACTGTGTTGAGCTTGGACTCGGAGCCCGTGGGCCTATCACGGTATTCTACTGGTACGTCTTTAATACGCCAACGATGGTCGACGGCATGGATGGAGAGCTCGGTTTCAATTTGAAAGCCCTCGCTCAAGACAGGGAAGGTCTTTACGAAAGGTTTGCTCATGGCTCTGTAGCCTGTCATAACGTCGTCAAAGCTGTAGCCGTATATCCATTTGATCATGGCGCGAACGAGGTTATTTCCAAAGCCGTGAAAGGCTCGTTTGTTTTCTTCAGCATATGTACCGTTGGAAAGGCGATCGCCGACGGTCATATCTGCTTCGCCGCTAAGG
The DNA here is from genome assembly GCA_934654775.1 of uncultured Collinsella sp. Taxonomy (GTDB): domain Bacteria; phylum Actinomycetota; class Coriobacteriia; order Coriobacteriales; family Coriobacteriaceae; genus Collinsella. The sequence continues at coordinate 68,288 of CAKUGR010000009.1, read as the reverse complement.
ATGGGCTCGCAGAGCGATTTGGCGGCTTCGGCAGGGTATGTGTCGTCGCCATCGACCATCAGATAGCACTCGGCGTCGATATCACGAAACATCTGGCGGCATACGTTCCCCTTGCCTTGCCTTGACTCGTGACGCACCGTTGCTCCGTGCTGTTTGGCAATTTGCGAAGTATCATCAGACGAGTTGTTGTCATAAACATAGACAATTGCGCCAGGCATCTCTCGATGAAAATCATCGACAACTTTGCCAATCGTTAATGCTTCGTTGTAGCAAGGGATAACGACGGCTGTATTCGAATAGTCCATATAGGACCCCCTTTAATGACTCAACTGGTCGAAAGTATACCTATCGCATGCAATCATGATTAGATATGGGTTAGTTCTCCAGATTTGTCGCGCTGGTTTATCGCGTTCACGGGAGGGCTATACTTTCCTCTGTTGTGTTTTACGAAACAAGGAGTTGGTCCGTGGCTGACAACGTAGAGAGTCAGAAGGCAGTGGCTAAACCGGCCTCTCACGCTAAAAATGATTTTGAGAAGGACAAATTTATCCTTAGGCAGCTGGTTACCAAGGATTTTAAGATTAAGTATCGTCGCAGTGTTTTGGGTGTGGCTTGGTCTGTGCTTAATCCTTTGCTGATGATGGTCGTCATGTCGATTGTGTTCTCGACAATCTTCGCGCAGGGTCGTAACGGCTCTATTACACCTGAGATGTACCCGCTTTACTTGATTGTCGGTAATGTGACGTTTTCTGTCATGTCCGAGTCGACGAACCAGGCACTTATGTCCATCATCTGGGCTTCCTCGTTGCTGAAGAAAGTCAAAGTGCATCGTTGGGTATTCCCGGTGCAGAAGGTGTTGTTCTCGCTCGTCAACTTTGCTTTCTCCTTGGTTGCCGTTGCCCTGGTCATGCTCTGGTTCCATGTGGTTCCTACTTGGCATTTAATTCTGTTGCCGGTTTGCCTGTTTTTGCTCATGTGCTTCTGCATGGGTTTGGGTTTGATGCTTTCGGCTCTGGCGGTCTTCTTCCGCGATGTTATGCATTTGTGGAGTGTTGTCATTACTGCCTGGATGTATCTGACGCCGATTTTTTGGACGACTGACTTCATTGGTCAAATGGATCACTGGATTCAGGTGTTGGTGGTCGTGAATCCTATGTACAACTATCTCCAGTTTATGCGTGATATCTTCCTGTTCAACACCATGCCTTCCGCGCTTACGCTTGGCCTGTGCGTTGCTTGGGCTGTTTTCGCTCTTGCTATTGGCTATACCGTGTTCCATAAGACCGAGCACAAGTTCATTCTCTACATCTAAGGAGTGCTGTAATGACTGAATCTGCTATTGATTACAGCAAGCAGCCCCTTGCTGTTGAGGTCAAAGACGTCACCATGATTTTTAATATGGCGTCTGAGTCGCTTACGAACCTTAAGGAGTACTTTATTAAGCTTGCTAAGCACGAGCTGTTCTTTGAGGAGTTCCGTGCGCTCAAGCACATTTCGTTTGACGTGCATCGCGGCGAGGTTGTTGGCCTTGTTGGTACTAATGGTTCCGGTAAGTCCACGATGCTCAAGATCATCGCTGGCGTTTTGGAGCCCAGCGAGGGCGAGGTTAAGGTCCACGGTAATATTGCACCGCTGATCGAGCTTGGTGCCGGCTTTGACCCGGAGCTTACGGCGCGTGAGAACATCTATCTGAATGGTGCATTGCTTGGCTATACCAAGGAGTTCATCGACGCTAGTTTTGACGAGATCATTGATTTCGCTGAGCTTAAAGACTTCGTTGACATGCCCTTGAAGAACTTTTCTTCGGGCATGGTTGCACGCATTGCCTTTGCTATCGCCACGATTACTGAGCCTGATATCTTGATTGTCGATGAGACACTATCTGTTGGCGATGTCTTTTTCCAGCAGAAGTGCGAGCGCCGTATTCAGCACTTTATTGAGAGCGGTGACGTCACGGTTTTGTTCGTGTCTCACTCTATGGAACAGGTCGAGCGCATTTGCCAGCGTGCCGTATGGATCGAGAAAGGCGACTTGCGTATGGACGGCCCCGTTGATGAGGTTTGCAAGGCGTACCACGACCAGTTCAAGTAGGTTATAATCTATTGGCCGTGCGAACTTGCACCGCTTGTACGTGCGGCTTTATGCTCCATTAGCTCAGTTGGATAGAGCAGGGGACTTCTAATCCCAAGGTCGACGGTTCGAATCCGCCATGGAGCACCATATGAGTTTTAGAGACCCGGTAATAATGCCGGGTCTTTGCTTTTTGAGACATAAAGACAGGCTAGTGTTTAAAAACGGGCTGTAAGACATGGGGATGACTTGCAGCTTCCTTTGTTTGAAACTGGCATTTCGGCTTGTATAACGAATTAGCTTTCGATTATCGAATATTTTTATAGCTGTTTATAAAGTTTTATATACATATATAATTATTTATATATAAGCGACGTTTGACTGAGGATTCTGGTTATGGACAAAGCCAAGTTCTACAATCCATTTCGTCCGACCGCCGGTGCGGAGCCTCCTCGAATCATCGGTCGTGATGACATCTCTCTCGAGTTCGTGGAGGGTCTCATGTCCGGCGTTGGCGCCCCCGCGCGTCTTATGCGAATCACAGGCCCGCGTGGGTCGGGAAAAACGGTTCTTCTTTGCGATCTGCGCGACCGAGCGATTGAACTGGGTTGGAAGGCCGTTGTTGTTTCGGCTGGTCCGCGTTTGTCGCACGATCTTATGGAGCAGATTCAAGACCAACTGACTTTTTCCTCCGCTTCGCTTGGCGTTAACGTTGGTATTGCTTCTGCCAAGTTGGACATTTCTTCAAGCGAAATGAGCCTTCGAGCAAAACTAAAGCAGATTGCACAGGGCTCAAAGGGCCTGTTTATCGCTGTTGATGAAGTCCAAGATGCCCCAGTTGAGGAAATGCGCATTATTGCCTCGACAGTTCAATTACTCATTGGGGAGAAAGCCAACATCGCTCTTGCCTTTGCCGGATTGCCATCGGGCGTTATGGATCTCATTAACGGCAAGGCACTTACTTTTCTTCGTCGCGCGGTTCCTGAAGACCTTGCTCCTATCAATCAAATCGAGGTTGCACTTTCTTTGAGTGATAGCTTTAATGCGACCGGTCTTTCTCTCGACGGGGATTTGCTATCAAAAGCGGCGAGAGCAACAAAAGGTTATGCGTATTTAGTTCAACTTGTTGGGTATTCAATCTGGCAGCGCGCCAACCTTCATCGGGAGAAATCAACTCTCGTTACTGGGCGCGATGTTGATGAAGGTATCCTGCTTGCCGAAGCTCATTTCCACGACGTGGTCCACGAGCCTGCAATTTCGGGTCTTTCTCGTAATGAAATCAACTACCTGTATGCCATGTGCGAGGATAGTAGGCAATCTAAGACCTCGGATTTAGCCAAACGCCTTGGTAAAAAGACGAGTGAGCTGAGTTCTGTTAGGGCCAAGCTACTTTCACGAGAAGTTATCCAGGCGCCTCAGAGGGGCTATGTTCAATTTGCTGTGCCGGATTTGGATGAGTATCTCAAAGATAATAGAGATGAGATTCTATCGAGGTATTAAGGCTCCAGATTAAATCTCCGAGATTAAATGTACAACGATTGAAGGCGGCTCACGGTAAGGTGCTCCTCACCCCATCCTCTAAAAAAGTTCTTAAGACAGCCTTAAAGGCGCCTCGGCTTGCGTTGACAGCGTACAATACGCATGTTTGACTTAGGCAAAAGTGGAATTTAAGGGGAGGGGTACGCCATGGAGGTGCTGGTTGTCGGCAATACCGCGTATGTTGACGACGACTTTTGTGCCAAGGCGTTTCCTGGCGATCATGTTCAGGTTGTAGCCGCCGATGATGCGCAGCGCGAGTCATCGTCCCACGGCTCGTGGAAAGAGCTGCTGCGCCACCTGGATCAGGCCTATGAGTTCGACCGTGTGGTCTACCTCTCTACTTATCTCACTCCGCATACCGAGACTTTTGGCGACATTGAGTTGCTGCGCTCGGTGTTTCGTGCCTGCATGGGCCGTCGGGTCCAGCTGCTGTTTGTGGCGGGGCCTGCGGGCGCGGAGTGTGCTGATGGCGCGGCGAATGCTGCCGATGTCCCTGATGCCGCGTTCGCTGCTCCGATCCAAACGGGCAAGGGCATTATTGCCCGCGCGGCCAACGACCTCTGTCGCTACTATGCCTCGCAAGATGGCATCCAGGCCAAGATCCTGTGCGCGCCCTATCTGTATACCGCATCCGCGTCGCTCGGCGATCCGTTCCTGGTGCCGCTGTTCGAGGCGTGCTCGACCGGATCGGTAGCACTCCAAGGGGCCGTGGACGCGCCGCTTCCCCTGTTGTGTGCGGAGGAGCTTGCGGTGCTGGTACATCGCATCTTCGATAGCTGGGACGCCACCTTTGAGACGCTCGACGTGGCAGATGCTTTCCATCGCACGGCGGGTGACTTGGGCGAAGCACTCCAGGGTCTGTTCCCCGGGCTATCCGTTGCCTATGGCGAGTCGATCGGCTATGCGTTGCCCTCAGGCGATGTCATTCGCAAGCGCTATGGCTGGTTCCAGCGCTACGACCTGCTGCGCGACCTTTCGACCATCCACGCCCGCTGGGCTAACACCCGTACCAAAAAGGCCAATCCCTTGCGTGCGGCCATCGATCGCATTCAGCTGCGCACGCTGCCCATTAAGTGCCTGGAGACGGGCGTCGCATGGGTGCTGTTCGAGGTGCTGGAGCATCTGTTCTCCCAATCGGCCCAGCTCAACGTGCTCGATTACCGTCTGCTCTATGTGGTCCTGATTGGCACGCTCTACGGTCTCGACTTTGGCCTGGTCGCCGCGCTGTTGGCGTCGATTGGTCTGGCGGTGAGTTATTTTGCCCTGTACGGATACACTTTCCAAGGCTTGTTCTATGAGCCTTCCAACTGGCTGCCGTTTATCGCGTACTTTGTGGTGGGCGCCGTGTGCGGCTATGTGCAGCTGCGCAACAGCGAGGCCATTAAGGCGGAGCGTGACGAGAACGAGCTTGTGCGAAACCGCAACACGTTTCTAACGCGGCTCTATCACGACGCAATCGAGGACAAACGCGCCTACAAGCGACAGATTGTGGGGCGCCACGACAGCTTTGGCAAAATCTTTGCCGTGACGCAGGAACTCGACGTACTCAACCCGCGTGATATATACCGCAAGTGCTGCGAGCTGCTGGGTGAGATTCTCGAGAACGATTCGGTGACAATCTACCATGTTTCGGGCGGGGCATTTGCGCGGCTGGTAGCGGCGAGCCCGGCGATTTCCAACAATGTGCCGCGCTCGCTCTCGCTCGATGACCTTGCGTCCGTGCTCCAAGGTGCGATCTCGGGTTTGTGGGTGAACCGCGCGCTGACGTCGGGGCTTCCGATGTTTGGCTATGCGATCGAGCGCGATGGAGCCCCAGCCGTATTGATCTTTGTGCGTCACGTGGCCGAAAGCCAAATGACCCTGTACTACCAAAACCTGTTCCGCATCCTGTGCGGCCTGGTGGAAAGCGCGTTGGGACGCGCCTTCGATTACGAGGCAGTGGCGCAGGATAAGCGCTGCGTTGCCGGCACGTGCGTGCTCAACCACGACGCCTTTGGCCAGGAACTCGCCGCCGAGCAGGCGCTTGCGGACAATAAGATGGGGAGTTTCTTGCTCTTGCGCGTGGTGCCGGGCATGGAGCCTGTTGGCGAGCTGGTCGGCGCTATTGGGTCGGCGATTCGCGAGAGTGACGCTGCGGGCCTGGTCGATGGAGACACACTTTACCTGCTCATGCGTCAGGCGACCGAGGCCGACCTGCCCGTTATTTGCAAACGCATGGCCGCCAAGCACATTACGGTGGAACCCGTCGGCAGCGAGGACGTTGTGGCCCTGCTGCAGCGCATCGCGCCCACCGGAAGCGGTGAAGGGGAGGCCGTTTGATCTCGCTTGTTGTTGCTACCGTACTGCTATTAATTCATGCGCTGGTGTGTCTGGTGCTGTGGACGCTTATGAAACTGGGCTTGCTGCCGGTTCGAGGGCACATGCTTGCCGTGATGGTGCTCGTACCGCTGTGGGGCCCGTTGCTCGTGGTACTGCTCTCGGTGCGTAGCGCGGTGTTCGGTGACGACCTTAAGGATGCCACGCTGGAGACGCTGCGCATTAACGATGACATGCATCGCAGCATGTTGGTGCAGGGGCGCGAGGGCGATGGCGGCGTGGTGCCGCTCGAGGAGGCGCTGATCGTCAACGACCCGGGCGACCGCCGCCGTCTGATGCTCTCGATGCTTACCGAGGACCCCGATGCATACCTGGCGCAGCTGCAGGCCGCCAAGCTCAACGATGACGTTGAGGTCGCACACTATGCCGCGACGGCGGTGGCGCAGATTTCCAAGGAGTCTGACCTTAAGCTTCAGCAGCTTGAACGCGCGTTTAAGACCGATCCCAGCTCGCATAACCTGGATGCGTATTGCGACTTTTTGGGTGTTTATCTGGACTCGGGTTTGGCCGAGGGTCGCGTGGCGCAGATTCAGCACCAGCAGTATGCACGCTTGCTCGCTCGCCGTTGCGAACGCGAGGATGGGCCGGCACTGCGCATTCGCTATGCCACGGCGCTGGCCGATGCCGGCGAGATTGATAAGGCAGAGGACGTCGCGAGCCAGTTGGTGATCGATGCGTCAGACGAACAGGACGTGTGGATGCTCTGCCTGCGCTTGGCTGTGATTCGTCGCGATGGACAGGCGGTACGGCGTGTAATCGACGCGATCGACAAGCAGCATGTGTATTTGAATGCCGAAAATCGCGAGAGGTTGTCATTTTGGCGTGAAGGAGAGGAGGCCCGATGAGCGTGGTGCAACATATCCGCGAGCGTGCGGGCCATTTTCGCTGGATGGGGCTGCTCGTGGTATGGGCGGTCTTTATCGCCATGGCCGCCGTGTTGTTGATCGAGCGTGCTGGCGTGCAGTACAGCGCCGGGCAGCATAAGCTGGGCATGCTCGCCGCCAACGACGCCGTGCCGGCAAGCTCGGCGATGTTTGGCAAAAAGCCCACATGCTTGGTTGTTACCGACTCGGACCAGGACGGTGTCGAGGACGTCAAAGAGCAGTTTGACCAGATTCTGCTCGACATGAAAATTGCCCACCGCGATGTGGATATTGCCACCGATGGTGCTGATGCGATTCCTTCCCTCACATCCTTCGACCGCGTGATTTTACTGATGCCTTCGATCGATGGGCTCGGTACGCACCTCTCCGACATCATGAGCTGGGTGAGCGCCGGCGGTTCGCTGATGCTCGCCATGACGCCGGACAATTCCAGCTACTTGCAGGCAATCGGTCCCAAGTTGGGTATCGATTCTGCCGGCTACGAATATGCGACGGCGGAGAGTATCGTGCCGAGCGAGGACTTTATGATTGGCGGCGGTCAGCGCTATGAGTTCTCGGACCCCTTTGATTCGTCACTCTCGGTTTCGCTGCGTGAGACGGCCCACGTGTGGGCTAAAACCGGCGATGCGGGAACGCCGCTTATTTGGTCGAGCGATTGCGGCAGCGGGCGTGCCGTGGTGTGCAATATCGGCATCTATGACAAGGTCATGCGTGGCTTTTATGCCGCGGCGGTGAGCCTGCTGGGCGATGCCACGGCCTATCCGGTCATCAATAGCGCGGTGTTTTACCTGGACGACTTCCCCAGCCCTGTGCCCTCGGGCGACGGCACCTACATCAAGCGCGACTACGGGCTTTCCATCGCCGACTTTTATGCCAAGGTCTGGTGGCCCGATCTGCAAAAACTCGCACAAAAATACGGCATCCGCTATACCGGCGTGATGATCGAAAACTACGAGGACGTGGTCAATCAAACCGAGCCCGCGCGCCAGGCCGATACCACGCAGTTCCGCTACTTTGGCGGTATGCTGCTGCAGATGGGCGGAGAGCTGGGCTTTCACGGCTACAATCATCAGCCGCTGGCGCTCTGGGACACCGACTACGGCACGCTGTATGACTACAAAACATGGAAGAACAAGGACACGTTGGTTGCCGCGCTCAACGAGCTCATCGCCTTCCAAGACGACGTCCTGCCCAATGCGCACGGCTCGGTTTATGTGCCGCCGTCGAATATCCTTTCGGCCCGCGCCCGCAAGATCATTGGCGAGGATGTGCCGCGCATTAAGACCATTGCCAGTACGTATTTTGAGGACGGAACCGATCTGCCCTACGTGCAGGAGTTTGGCGTGGCGAGCGACGGCATCGTGGAGCAGCCGCGCATTGTATCGGGCGGCATGGTCGACGATTCCTACATGCGTCTCGCTGCGGTGTCCGAGCTCAATATGCATTATGTAAGCACGCACTTTATGCATCCTGACGATCTGCTCGATCCCGACCGCGGCGCCACGGAAGGCTGGGGGGTCTACAAGGGCGGCCTGACCGATTACCTGGACTGGCTGACCAAGTCCGCGCCCGACCTGCGTCACCAGACGGGTTCGGAGTGCTCGGGTGCTATCCAGCGCTTTGCGTCTGTGACGGTGAGCGTGGGCACGAGCGACGGTGCCTGGACGCTCAACCTTGGCAACTTCCACGACGAGGCATGGTTAATGTTTCGCGCCAACGACGGTGAGCCGGGTGCGGTGTCCGGTGGCGAGCTGACGCACCTGATGGGCGACCTGTACCTGGTCAAAGCGACGGACAAGACCGTGGCGATCGAGCGCAAGGAGGGCGGCGACCGATGAGAATCTGCTTGGTGCTCGAGGGCTGCTACCCCTACGTGCACGGTGGCGTGTCCACCTGGATGCACGGCTACATCACGGCCATGCCTGAGCATGAGTTTGTGCTGTGGGTGATTGGCGCGCATGCCGAGGACCGCGGCAAGTTTGTCTACGAGCTGCCCGACAACGTCGTCGAGGTGCACGAGGTGTTCCTGGACGATGCCCTGCGACTCTCGGGCGAGCAGGAGGAAGTCGACTTTGACGAGCGCGAGCGCGAGGCGCTGCGCCGGCTTGTGTCGCTCTCCAACCCCGACTGGGATGTGCTGTTCGATATCTTCCAGCGCCGCCGCGTCCACCCGCTCTCGTTTTTGCAGAGCCGCACCTTCATGGATATCTTCCACGACGTGTGCCTGGCCGAGTATCCGTATACGCCGTTCGCCGACGCCTTCCACACCATGCGCTCGATGCTATTGCCCGTGCTTTATCTGCTGGGCAGCGAGGTGCCGGTGGCCGACGTGTATCACGCCATTTCGACCGGCTACGGCGGACTGTTGGCGAGCCTGGGTTCGAGCGTTCACAACGCGCCGGTACTGCTGACCGAGCACGGCATCTACACCCGCGAGCGCGAGGAGGAAATCATTCGTGCCGACTGGGTGGTTCCGTCGTTTAAGGACCGTTGGATCCGCTTTTTCTATCTGCTTTCGGAGGAAATCTATCGCCGCGCCTTCCGCGTGACGAGTCTGTTCCATAACGCCCGTAAGACACAGATCGACATGGGCTGCGAGGCGGACAAATGCCTGGTCATTCCCAACGGCATCCAGTTCGATCGCTTTAAGGACATTCCCTTAAAGCCCGATGACGGCTGGGTGGACATTGGCGCGGTGGTGCGCCTGGCGCCCATCAAGGACGTCAAGACCATGATCTATGCCTTCTTTGAGCTGCACGAGCGCCTGCCAAAGGTGCGTCTGCATATTATGGGCGGCGTAGACGACGAGGAGTATGGCGCTGAGTGCCATGCGCTGGTCGAGACGCTGGGCGTGCGCGACTTGATCTTTACCGGTCGCGTTAACGTGGTCGAGTACATGGAAAAGCTCGACTTTACGATTTTGACGAGTATCTCGGAGGGCCAGCCGCTGAGCGTGTTGGAATCGCTGGGCGCGCGTCGACCCTGCGTGACGACCGAGGTCGGCTGCTGCCGCGAGCTGCTGGAGGGCGCGCCCGGCGACGACTTTGGTGTGGCCGGTTTCGTGACGCCGCCTATGTATCGCAAGGGCCTGGCCGACGCCATGGAGCGCATGTGCACAAGCCGTGCCCGCCGCATCGAGATGGGGGAGCGCGGCCAGCGCCGCGTGGCGACCTACTACCTACACGAGCAGATGCTCGCCAACTATCGCGCGCTGTACGATGAGACGGCTCGCGCGTTTAACCTGCCCAAGAAGGAGGTGTAGTCGATGGCCGGAATCGGTTTTGAGCTCAAGCGCCTGTTTAGGCGCAAAGGTCTGTTTGCCACGATGCGCGCCTATGGCTACGCCGGCATTGTGTGCACGGGCCCCATGCTGCTGGGCGTGCTGCTCCAGGTGGGTATCTTGGTGCTGTGCGGTCTGTGGGGTGTGGGACGTGCCAACCAGGATCTGCTGGTGTGCATGGTGACCTATACGCTGCTGGCGTCGCTTACGCTCACGAGCTTTTTCTCCATGCCGGTCACGCGCTTTTTGGCCGACATGCTGTTTGCCGAGCGCGACACAGAGATTCTGCCCTCGTTTTGGGGCTCCAATGCCATCATGCTGGTCGCGGGCACGGTGCTCTACGGTATCTTCTTGCTGTTCTCGGGCGCCACGTTGCTGCAGGGGCTGCTGTGCCTGTGGCTGTTCAACATTATGATCGTCAACTGGAACGGCATGAGCTATCTCACCGCCATCAAGGATTACCGTGGCATTTTGTGCAGCTTTGCCGCCGCCATTGGCGTGGCGTGTCTGTGCGCCCTGGCCGCGCTGGCACTGGGGCTGCCGCCTGTCGAGGGCCTGCTGGCATCGATCGCCCTGGGCTACGGTGTGATGCTCGCCTGGGACGTGGTGCTGCTGTACCGGTATTTTCCTCAGAGCGATCGCAGCCCCTGGCTCTTTTTGCAGTGGCTCGATCAGTTTATGCCGCTGGCGCTCACGGGCCTGTTTACCAACCTGGGGCTCTTTGCGCACCTGGTGATTATCTGGGCAGGGCCCATTGGCGTGCAGGTCAAAGGCCTTTTTTACGGCGCACCCTATCATGATGTGCCGGCGTTGCTTGCTTTTTTGACCATTCTGGTGACGACCGTCAACTTTGTGGTGTCGGTCGAGGTCAACTTCTATCCGCGCTACCGCGATTACTACAGCTTGTTTAACGACGGCGGCGTGGTGGGCGACATTGTGGTGGCCGAGGAGGAAATGCTCGCCACGCTCAACCGCGAGCTGCGGTTTTGCGCACTCAAGCAGCTGTTTGTGACGGCGGCGGTTATCTCGCTCGAGACCACGGTGCTCTCGGCCCTTCCGCTGGGCTTTAACAACCTGATGCACGGGTATTTTCGTACGCTGTGCGTGGGCTATGGCCTGTATGCCGTGGGCAACACGATTCTGCTGATCTTGCTGTACTTTACCGACTACAAGGGCGCCGTGCTTGCCTCCGGGCTGTTTGCGGGCGTGGCGGGGCTCGCGACCATCATCTCGCTGTTCTTTCCGCAACAGTTTTACGGCTTTGGCTTTTTGCTGGGCGCGGCGGTGTTTTTTGTTGTGGCGCTGATGCGGCTCGATACCTATACCGCCAACTTACCGTATCGTATCCTGAGTCAGCAGCCCATTGTGGCGACCGACAAGACGGGCCGTTTTACGGAGCTGGGCCGCTTGCTCGACCGTGCCGAGCAACGCTACGAGGAGCTGCGCCAGGAGGGCGAGCCGCATAGTGCGTTTGAGCGCACGGTGGTTCGCGTGTATCGCAACCATTGGGGAGGTCCTGATGACCGATAGGATGATATCGCGCCGCCGCTTGATCGAGGCGGCTGCCGGCACGTTGCTGCTTTCGGGCTGCTCTTCGCAGGACGAATCCTCGACCAAAAAGACCAAGAAGCAGGGCAAGATTAAAAAGGCCGATGCATCCAGCGATACCAAGCATCTGCGCGATAAGGATGACCTCTACGAGGTCTATGACGATTCGGGCATTGTGTGCATGTACCTTACGGTCTCGCGTGGCAACAGCTCCGAGAACACCGACCATAGCTGGGCCGAGATCAACACGTACTCGGTCTACGACTATGCCGACATGGGCGTGACGCGCTATCAGGTTATGGGTCTGCTTCAGCCAGGCGATGATAAGGGCCCGGTGGCTGGCGAGGTGGGCTATGGCGAAGAGGCGCCCAATGCCACGGTGCAGGTTCGCGGCCAGACGTCGAGCATGAACTCGCAAAAGAATTACAAGGTAGAGCTCAAAAAGGGCAAGGGTACCTGGCGCCAGCAGCGCGCGATTGCGCTTAACAAGCACATGGGCGAGGGCATGCGCTTTCGTAACAAGATGGCCTATGACCTTATCCGTGGGATTCCCCAGATGATGGGCTTGCGCACGCAGTTTGTGCATCTGTGGGTGTGCGACCAGACCGAAAAGTCCAACGATACCTTTGAGGACTACGGTCTGTTTACGCAGGTGGAGCAGCTCAACAAGACGGCGCTCAAAGCCCACGGTCTGGATAAGAGCGGGCACCTGTACAAGGTGAACAGCTTTGATTTCCATCGCTTCGAAGACACCATCAAGCTGGCGGATGACCCTGACTATAACCAGACGGCGTTTGAGGGCATGCTCGAGATTAAGGGCGACTCGGACCATACCAAGTTAATCGAGATGCTCGACGCGCTCAACGACGATTCGCAAAAGATCGACGACGTGCTCGCGACCTACTTTGATACCGAAAACCTGGTCTATTGGATGGCGTTTCAGATCTTGACGGGCAACTGCGATACGCAAAACCGTAACTGCTATCTGTACAGCCCGCTCAACTCCAAGGTCTGGTACATCCTGGATTGGGACAATGACGGCATGCTGCGCAAGCTGGAGCTGAGCCTGACGGGGTTCTCGGATTACGCGAGCTGGGAGCGCGGCGTGAGCAACTACTGGGGCAACGTGCTGTTTAACCGCGCGTTGCGTAGCAAGTCGTTCCGCAGCGAGCTCGACGCTGCCGTCAAGGACCTGCGCTCGTATTTGACCGAGGAACGACTGAGCAAGATGATCGAGCATTATCGCGAGGTGACGGAGTCGCTCGTCTTTGCTTCGCCCGATATCGACAATCTGCCTGTCACCAAGGACCAATACGAGCAAATCGCCGCGGCGATTCCGTCCGAGATCGAGGAGAATTATCAGAGCTTCCGCGAGAGCTATAAGAAGCCAATGCCGTTCTACATTGGTGTGCCGCAGATTGATAACGGTAAACTGCGCGTGAATTGGGACGCGTCGTACGACTTTAAAGCGCGCGACATTCGCTATACCGTGGAGCTGGCGCGTGATAACGCTATTACCGACGTGATCTTTAAGGCTGAGGACGTGCTTCTGCCCGAGGTAACGTGCGATGCGCCCGATGCCGGCCAGTATTTTGTGCGCGTGCGCGCCACCAACTCCGACGACTATACGCAAGATGCGTTTGACTACTATGTGACCGACGATGGTAAGCAGTACGGCATGAAGTGTTTTTACGTGCAGGACGGCGGTAAGGTCGTGGAGGACACGTATGAGGAGGGCTAGCGCGCTGCTTGAGCGCCTGGCGGCCCCGCCTGCGCGTACCACGCAAGAGCGTTACCGCCACGAGCTCAAATATCTTATTAACGAGGGCGAGCACGCCGCGCTTGCCTGCCGCATGGCGCCGGTGTTTGAGCTGGACAAGCATGCGCAGGCGGGCGGCTACACCATTCGCAGCCTGTACTTTGACGACTACTGCAACTCTGCCTACGAAGAAAAAGACGCCGGTATTCTCATGCGCAAAAAGTACCGCGTGCGCATCTATAACGGTGGCGACAAGGTGATTAAGCTGGAGCGCAAAAAGAAGTACGGCAGCTGGATTTACAAGGAGGACGCGCCACTCACGCGTGGCGAGTTTGAGCAGATACTGGCCGGAGACTACGACTTTTTGCTGAGGAGCCCCTATCCGCTCTGTCGCGAGTTCTACATCGAGTGCATCTGCAACGTGATGCGCCCGAGGACTATCGTGGACTACGAGCGCGAGCCGTGGGTGATGGATGAGGGCACCGTGCGCATCACGTTTGACATGAACGTGCGTGCCGCGGTGGGAAGCTTCGATATCTTTGACGCGACGCTGCCCGCGCTGCCGGTCTTGGAGCCCGGCAAGCTGGTGATGGAGGTCAAGTTTACGGAGTTTTGCCCGCAGCTCGTGCGCGATATGGTGCCGCCGGGCGCGGCTGAGCTTACGGCGGTCTCCAAGTACTGCCTGTGCTACGAAAAGACTGCCTACTTACGCGGCTTTAACTACTGGGAATCGGATTTTGAGAACCGAGGGGATATTTAGACCATGAGCACCAGGGACTTTTTTAAGAACTCCGTCTTGGAGGCGTTTGGTCAGGTCGACCCTGCCAAGATCGGCCTGTCGCTGCTCGTGGCGCTCGCCATGGGCATCCTGATCTATTACGTGTACAAACGCTTTTTTACCGGCGTGGTGTATTCGCGCAGCTTTGCCGTGACGCTCGTGGGTATGTGCGTGCTCACCTGCATGGTCACGCTCGCGATCTCGACCAACGTGGTCATTTCGCTCGGTATGGTCGGTGCTCTGTCCATCGTCCGCTATCGTACGGCGGTCAAGGACCCGCTCGACCTGTTGTATCTGTTTTGGGCGATTACCACGGGCATTACGGCGGGTGCCGGCATGTATGCGCTCGTAGGGATCACGGCAGTGGTGATCGTGGTGATGATTGCCGGCTTTGCGAGCCACCAGGACAAGGCGCGCGTGTACATGATGGTCATCCACTACACGGGCCAGACCACCGGTGACGATATTGTGCGCGCGTTTGGGCGCACCAAGTTTACCGTCAAGTCCAAAACCATGCGCGGCGAAAAGGTCGAGATGGCCGTCGAGGTCTTCTCGGACGGTGTGGATATGCCCTATGCCGATGCGATTCGAGCGCTCGACGGCGTGGAAGACCTAACGTTGATCCAATACAACGGTGAATATCACGGCTAATTTTGTTCCGGCGTTCTAACGAACGCCGGACCGCTCGACGCTGCGCGGGCATCTGCCGGGCGATCTGCCGCTCAAACCGTCGCTCGCGTACATGAAGTACGCGTCGCTCCTCTTTCACGGCACCTCGCCACGACAGCTGCCCGCTCGCTGGCGCGTGCTCTTCCAGGATGGCTAATTTGGTTCAGTTTTATTATTTAAGGGACGGTGTCGCGTGGACGTGCAACAGTTAGAAGAGGCCTGGGCTGCAAGGGCTGGTGCGCGTGAGGCGCGTCTTGTTGCGGCCTCGCATGTGCCGGCGGCGCTGTCGATGCTGGGGATTGTGCAGCCCGGCGATCGCTTGGTGGCCTTTGCGGATGACTTTGCCGAAGCGTTTGCGCGCGGCTTTGATGCCTGCGACGTGGCTATGGTGGGGGAGCCATCGGTTGCGGCGTTTGCTGGCGCGTCCGAGGGCTTTGATGCTTCGTTTGATGTCGAGGGGCCACACCTGTGGTGGTTCGTCAACTCCATCGGCGGGTTTGGCCTGCGTGCCCCCGACCTTCGTGCGCTGGGCCGCGCGGCTCGTGAGGCCCGCGCGCTGCTGGTTGTGGACAACACCGTGGCGTCGGCTTTTGGCTGCGATCCGCTGCGTTTGGGTGCCGTTCTGTCGATCGAGGCGCTCGACCGCGTGTGCGCCGGTAAGGCTCCGCGCAAGCTCGTGGCAGCGTCGGTCGCACGCTCACAGCTTAAACGCCACCGCGTGGACGTCGCCGCCGAATGCGCGCATGCGTTGCTCGAGGGTTGCGGTTTGCCTGCACTCAATCTGTCCGCCGATGAGGCCGGGGTGCTGGAACGCGGACTGTCCTCGCTCGATGCCCGCATGTGGGCGCACTTCGATCGCGCCCGCGCGCTGGCTGAATATTTGGCCGCGAACGAGATGGTGTGCAACGTGCGCTATCCCGGGCTGACCTCGCATCCCGATCACGCCGTCGCGACGGGCATCCTCGAGCACGGTTTTGGTCCGGCAGTAGAGTTTGACCTGATTGACCGCACCGCGGGCGAGCTGTTCGAAGCGCTGCCGGACGAATTCCGCACATCGCCCGCCGGCGGCGCAATAACGCGTCTCTCGGCCCCGCGAGGTAAACAGGGGAGTACCATCCGCCTCTTCGCCGGCACCGACGACCCTCTGCAAATAGCCGCCACCCTAGACAACGCCCTCCGAAAATAGCTCATCGGGGCCTGTGCCACGAAAACGGCCTATCTACTACGTTTAACCCCTAGGGGTCGACCATACCCAGCTTTTTTGAAAATTGGCAAGCTTTCTACCTGCGGTTTTGTTTTCTCCATTTTCGGTATGGTCGAGGGTATTCAACCAAACGTAGTAGATGGGCCCATTTTGTGGCGCGCGCCTTAATTCGTGAGTGCGGCGGACTAAAAATCAGTCCCTAAAAGACTATTACGCGTTAATGCTGGCGATGAGGTCGTTGGCCCTGGTGGCGATGACGTTGTTGATGTCGGCCTGCAGCTCCTCATAGACCGCTATGGCGCGCTCGCCGGCCGGCGTGAGCGTGGACCCGCGGGCGCCGTCGCGCTCGATGAGCTTGCAGCCCAGCTGGCCTTCGGCCTCATTCACAATGCGCCAAGCCTTGGAATACGCCATGCCCATACTCTTGGCGGCGCGGTTCAGCGAGTGCTCGCGGGCAATTCCCTGCAGCAGCAAGACGCAGCCATGGCCAAACACGCCCGGCAGATCTTCGTCGCACGCTTGAATGACCAACTTTGCCGTCGTCTTGTACTCCATACGCTCCACGTCTCCCCGCTAAAGTGTTTGCTGGGCAAACGCAAAGCCTGCGTCAAACCCTCGTGTGCTCTTCTTAAATCATGCATTGTAGCAGTCAAAGTGCGTTAAGATACTTCCCCAGTATTGGGCGCCCAAGGTTGGGCTGGGTCCTACGAGGCCTGCAGCCGACCGGTCGCATGGAAAAAGGAGAAACATGGCTACGTTCTTTCCCGGTGAGTCCCACACGTTTTCGGAGTATCTGCTGGTTCCTGGTTACTCGTCCTCGCAGTGCATCCCCAACAACGTCTCTCTTAAGACGCCGCTGACCCGCTTTAAGCGCGGTGAGAAGCCGGCAATCACCCTGAACATCCCCATGGTTTCCGCCATCATGCAGTCCGTCTCGGGCGTCGACATGGGTGTCGCGCTCGCTACCGAGGGCGGCCTGTCCTTCATCTACGGCTCCCAGACCCCCGAGTCCGAGGCCGCTATGGTCAAGGCCGTCAAGGATCACAAGGCTGGCTTCGTTCAGTCCGATTCCACGCTGACCCCCGATATGACCATGGAGCAGGTCATCGAGCTCAAGGATAAGACCGGTCACTCCACCATGCCGGTTACCGACGACGGCACTCCCAAGGGCAAGCTCCTGGGCATCGTCACCAGCCGTGACTATCGTCCCAGCCGCGACGACCACCAGAAGAAGGTCTCCGAGTTCATGACCCCGCGTGAGCAGCTCATCGTGGGCGACAAGAACATCAGCCTCAAGGTTGCGAACGACGTCATCTGGGACAACAAGCTCAACGCCCTGCCCATCGTTGACGACAACGATCACCTCATGGGCATCGTCTTCCGTAAGGACTACGACAGCCACAAGACCAACCCCAACGAGCTTCTCGACGGCGATAAGCGCTACATGGTCGGCGCCGGCATCAACACCCGCGACTATGCCGAGCGCGTGCCGCTGCTCATCGAGGCCGGTGCCGACGTCCTGTGCATTGACTCTTCCGAGGGCTTCAGCGAGTGGCAGAAGCGCACCATCGAGTGGATCCGCGCCAACTACGGCGAGGACGTCAAGGTCGGTGCCGGTAACGTTGTCGACGCCGAGGGCTTCCGCTTCCTGGCCGACTGCGGTGCCGACTTCATCAAGGTCGGTATCGGCGGCGGTTCCATCTGCATTACCCGCGAGACCAAGGGCATCGGCCGTGGCCAGGCCACCGCGCTGATTGACGTCTGCCGAGCCCGTGACGAGTACTACGAGGAGACCGGTGTCTACGTGCCCGTGTGCTCCGACGGTGGCATCGTCTACGACTACCACATGACGCTCGCCCTTGCCATGGGTGCCGACTTTATGATGCTTGGCCGCTACTTCGCCCGCTTCGATGAGAGCCCGACCGAGCGCGTCAATGTCAACGGTCAGTACATGAAGGAGTACTGGGGCGAGGGTTCTGCGCGTGCCCGCAACTGGCAGCGCTACGACCTGGGCGGCGCCGCGAAGCTCAGCTTCGTCGAGGGCGTCGACTCCTACGTGCCGTACGCCGGCTCCCTCAAGGACGGCGTGGGCGGCACGCTCTACAAGGTCAAGTCCACGATGTGCAACTGCGGTGCCCTCTCGATCCCCGAGCTCCAGGAAAAGGCACGCCTGACCCTGGTCAGCTCCACCTCCATCGTCGAAGGCGGAGCCCACGACGTAGTCGTGAAAGACTCACAGCAGTCTGTGTCTTATCGATAGGGTAATAGCCGCACATAAAGGTTGAGTATCAACCACGTTATTTAGATAAAGCGAGATGCCTGCAAGTCGCAGGCATCTCGCTTGTTGTATTTGCTATCATCATGCGAGTTAACCTTAGGGTCGGTCGGCTTGGCTTTGTTCGCTACAAGTTCCGCACGCAAAGAAGAGCACTTAATGTGCTCTTCGTCTTGCGCAGGACTGTCCGCAGTAGCGAACAAAGCCAAGCCGACCGACCCCAGCTAAGATTAAAGGAGCTGATATGTGCGATTGCACAGATCATAAGGATGAGATCCCTGCCTACGACGCGCAGGTCATTGAGTCCAAGTGGATGAAGGCCTGGGAGGACTCCAACCTCTTTGCCGTCGACACCGACGACAGCAAGCCCAAGAAGTATGTGCTCGAGATGTTCCCGTATCCGTCGGGCGACCTGCACATGGGCCACGCGCGCAACTATACCATCGGCGATGCCATGGCCCGTCAGGCCCGCATGCGCGGCTACGACGTGCTGCATCCCATCGGCTTCGATGCCTTTGGTCTGCCCGCCGAGAATGCCGCCATCAAGCACAACACGCAGGCTGCCGCCTGGACGTATAAGAACATGGACCAGGCTCTCGCCACGATGAAGCGCATGGGTTTCTCCTACGATCTGGATCGCATGGTTAAGACCTGCAGCCCCGACTACTACCGCTGGGGTCAGTGGATCTTTGAGAAGCTGTGGGAAAAGGGCCTGGTCTATCGTAAGAAGAACCCAGTCAACTGGTGTCCTAACTGCAAGACCGTTCTGGCCAACGAACAGGTCACCGAGGGCAAGTGCTGGCGCTGCGGCACCGAGCCCGAGAAGCGCGACCTTGAGCAGTGGTACTTCAAGATTACCGAGTACTCTCAGGAGCTGCTCGACGATCTGGAGAAGCTCCCCGGCTGGCCCGAGCGCGTTAAGCAGATGCAGGCCAACTGGATCGGCCGCTCCGAGGGCGCCGAGGTCGACTTTACCCTGTGCGACCAGGATGGCGAGCCCATCGAGGGCGACGAGGGTAAGATCACCGTTTTCACCACGCGTGCCGACACACTCTTCGGTGTCTCCTTCTTTGTCCTGGCTCCCGAGTATGCGCGCCTGCACGAGCTCGTCGAGGGCACGGAGTTCGAGGAGGCCGTCACCAAGATCGTCGAGGACTCCAAGCATATCTCTGCCGTCGAGCGTGCCCAGGGCACCCTCGAGAAGCATGGTGCTTTTACCGGCCGCTACGTGGTGAATCCCGTCAACGGCGAGAAAGTCCCCGTGTGGGTTGCTGATTATGTCGTGTCCGACTACGGCACCGGCGCCGTCATGGCCGTTCCCTGTGGCGACCAGCGCGACTTTGAGTTTGCCCGCAAGTACGACCTGCCGATCGTGCCGATCATCCTGGACGATGACGACCGCGCTGCCGTCGAGGCCAGCGGCGAGACCATCGATACTTTCCATGCCGAGACCGTCGACTGGGATTGCGCCCACGCTGCCGAGGGCACGCTCGTCCAGTCCGGCAAGTACACCGGCATGCGCGGTGGCAAGCACTCCGAGGGCGAGGCTGCGATCGTGGCCGACCTCGAGGCGATGGGCTGCGGCCGTCGCAAGGTCGAGTTCCGTCTGCGCGACTGGCTCATCAGCCGTCAGCGTTATTGGGGCAACCCCATCCCGGCCATCCACTGCGAGCACTGCGGCATCGTGCCCGTGCCCGAGGACCAGCTGCCGGTGACGCTGCCCGAGAACCTGGACCTGGGTGCCGGCGAGACCCTCGCCGAGTGCAAGGAGTTCTACGAGACCACCTGCCCGGTCTGCGGTCGCCCGGCCAAGCGCGAGACCGATACCATGGATACCTTTACTTGCTCCAGCTGGTATTACCTGCGCTATACCGACCCGCACAACACCGAGCTGCCCTTCTCCCGCGAGGCTGCCGATCGTTGGATGCCCGTCGATAACTATATCGGCGGCATCGAGCACGCCATTCTGCACCTGCTCTACAGCCGATTCTTTACCAAGGCGCTGCGCGACCTGGGCCTGCTGAGCGTTGACGAACCCTTTATCAACCTGCTGTGCCAGGGCATGGTCAAGGACGAGAACGGCGACACCATGTCCAAGTCCAAGGGCAACGTCGTGCCCCCGAGCTCGGTCATCGAGCCCTACGGCGCCGACACCATGCGTCTGGCGATCCTGTTTATCGCCCCGCCCGAGAAGGACTTCGACTGGGACCCCAAGGCCGTCGAGGGCGCCAACCGCTTCATTAAGCGCGCCTGGCGTATCGTGTGGCAGCTCGTCCAGTCCGGTGACTCCAACGTGGCCTTTGACAAGTCCGCGCTCGATGAGGTCGCGATGAAGCTTTATCGCGAGCGTCATCGCACCATTGCCAAGTGCACCGAGGACTTTGACCGTGGTCAGTTCAACACCGCGATCTCGGCCGTCATGGAACTCGTCAACGCGGCGAGCGCCTACCTCAATGCCACTGAGGGCGCATCGCGCGACAAGGCGCTGTGCTACGGCGTGGCCAAGGATATCGTGAGCGTCCTTGCCCCCATCTGCCCGTTCTGGGCCGACGAGCTGTGGCATGAGGCACTCGGCTGCGAGGGCAACGCCTACACCGCCGCCTGGCCCGAGTTCGACCTGGCCGAGTCCATCGAGGACACGGTGCAGATCGTCGTACAGGTGCTCGGTAAGGTCCGTGGCCGCATCGATGTCGCCCGCGACGCCTCCAACGAGGAGATGCAGGCAGCCGCCGAGGCCGCCGTCGCCAAGTGGCTCGAGGGCAAGACGGTCGTCAAGGCCATCTGCGTGCCCGGCAAGTTGGTCAACCTGGTGGTCAAGTAAACGCCACGCGCAAAGCTGACATGCAAAAGACGAGGGACGATCCGGTTGGGTTGTCCCTCGTTTTGCGTTGTATGCCCTGCTTGTTTGGCGCGTCGCACCGCCTTCTAAGGGATGTGCACCAGGTCCCTAAAGTAGACGTTGCTCGTTGCCTCTTCGAACATCCAGATGTTGAGGTAGATGTTGTTGAGGTCGTTGTTCACATCAAAGTTTGGGTCGTCGAAGGTGCCGACGAAGGTGAGCATGGCTTGCGTTTCCTCGCCCGCGGCGACCGGCTGGCGCATGCGCACGTCGCGGACCACGCCGTTGACGTAGGCGTAGGAGTCCACATCGCCAAACATCATGTCGACACCGGTGTTATTGGTCACCGTAAAAACCAGCACAGCGTCGCCGTAGCCGTCGGTGTCCTTGCCGATGCAGGTGACGTGGACGTTCTCATCCGCTTCAAGGTCGATAGGGAACTGCTCTTGGGGTTCGGGGCCCAGACCCTGGGGGTCGACGATGTCTTCGTTGATTTTGTCGAAGCCCTCCTGTGGCGTCCTTTTCTCGGCGGCTTCGGTGCTTCCGCAATCCGGCTCACATGGCCCGGTTTTGTCATCGATGTTGCCGCAGCCCGCGAGGGAAAGCGAGCATGCTGCGATGGCGAGTGCTGTCATGCAGAGGGTGCCGAGACGTTTCATGGGTGCCTCCTTGCTTAGAGGTTCTGGATGGGCTTGCCGTTGTTCGACCGGCTGGCTGGCTTTTTACAGAATGCCCCTTAGCGCTAGTCTGGGTGATAGGGGCTCGGGAAGGAACGCCCTTGGGGCCCGAACGGGCCTGTGGATTGGGACGCATGGCTCGTTCTTGGACGCTTGGCCGCGCTCCGCACGGTACTATCGGTCCAATTGTCCTATTCTTGTGGAGAACCTGTGCTCACGCTGACCTGCGGGTTTGTGTTGTGGTTGCACGTTTGTGCAGGTATTGGTATAGTTTGCTTGCAAATGAAGTTGTAATTGAAAGAAGTGGGGTTTCGGCCCCGCTTCTTTTTTGTATGAATGGAGGTGCCGCAATGGTCAAGACCAAGACCGAGCAGGCGATCATCGACGCGCTCGAGGCCGTCGCTCCCCAGCACGATGTCGACATCGTCGACGTTGAGCTCGTGGGTGCCACCAAGGCCCCCTGCGTGCGTGTGCGTATCGAGGGTGCCGAGGGTCAGAGCCTGTCGCTCAATGACGTCACGGCCAACACCAAATGGGTCGGCGATGTGATTGAGGAGCTCGACCCCATCTCTTCGAGCTATACGCTCGAGGTGTCGAGCCCGGGTATGGCGCGCCCGCTGCGCCGTCCGAGTGACTTTGCCCGCTTTGTGGGCGAGAACTGCGAGCTCACCTCCACCGCCACCGAGGGCCGTCGCAAGTACGCCGGCAAGATTGCCACCGCCACCGAGACGAACGTGACCCTCGAGCTCGAGGACGGCGAGTCCGTTACCCTCGATTTCTCTGATGTTAAAAAGTGCAAGTTGAAGCCCACCTATGACTTCAAGCCCGCGAAGGAAGGAAAGTAAGATGGCAGCATCCGACATGATGTCCGCCCTGATGGAGCTTTGCCAGGAGAAGCACATCGACCAGCTCTACCTGATCGACCGCCTGGAGCAGTCGCTCGCCAAGAGCTATGCCGAGATCCTGCATCTTGAGTGGGGTGCCAAGGTGACCATCGACCGCACCACCGGCAAGATCTACGTCTACCGCCTGGAGCCGATCGACGATTCCATGGACGAGGAGGGCAACTTCACCGAGTTCGAGGAGATCGACGTCACTCCCAAGAACACGAGCCGCATCGCCGCCCAGCACGCCAAGGCCGAGATCAACGCCATCGTGCGCAACTCCGCCCGCGAGCAGATCTACGAGGAATTCTCCGGCCGCATCGGTGACCTCATCAGCGGTACCGTGCTGCAGTCAACGCCCGACTTCACGATCGTCAAGATTCGCGAGGGCGTCGAGGCCGAGCTTCCGCACTTCGACCAGCGCCGTTACGAGAACGAGCGCAACGAGCGTCCGATGGGCGAGCGCTACCTGCACAACCAGCACATCAAGGCCGTGATCATCGACGTTCGCGACCCCAACTCCAACCTGCAGCCGGTTCGTGGCGAGCACAGCCGTCCGCCGATTGTCATCTCCCGTACCCACCCCGAGCTCATGCGTCGTCTGTTTGAGCAGGAGGTGCCCGAGATCTATGAGGGTACCGTCCAGATCAAGTCGATCGCCCGCGAGCCCGGCCAGCGCTCCAAGGTTGCCGTCCACTCGCTCGACGATCGCCTGGATCCCGTTGGCGCCTGCGTCGGCCCCAAGGGCAGCCGTGTTCGCGCCGTCGTGGGCGAACTCCGTGGCGAGCGCGTCGACGTCATCCTGTGGGATGCCGATCCGGCCGTCTACGTCGCCAACGCCCTGTCGCCTGCCAAGGTCACTCGCGTCCTTATCGACGAGGAGAAGGCCTACGCCGGCGTTATCGTGCCCGACGACCAGCTTTCCCTCGCCATCGGCAAGGAGGGCCAGAACGCCCGCCTCGCCGCGCGCCTGACTGGCTGGCATATCGATATTAAGTCCGAGACCCTTGCCGCCGACATCCTCAAGAACGTTCCCGTTCACGAGGAGCCCGCCGCCGACCTGATCGGTGACGAGGAGGACGAGGACGTCCGTCGCTGCGAGTTCGTGTCCGAGGACGGCATCCAGTGCCGCAACCAGGCCCGTCCCGGCTCCCGTTTCTGCGGTGTCCACGACACCGACGCCTTCGATGATGCGGAGGACCTGATCTAGCGCGCGGTCGCGCCGGGCAGGTCCCAGCGCATACCCCACGCTCGTTCAGTCTCTAGGCACCCAAGGTGCCAGAAAGGGTAGGTGAAGTCATATGGCAAAAGTCCGTGTGTCCACCCTGGCCAAAGAGTTCGGCATGACCTCTAAGGAACTGATGGGTCATCTCGCCGAAATGAAGATTCCCGCTAAGTCCGCTTCCTCCGCTCTGGAGGACGCCTACGTCGCTATGGTCCGCAAGCAGCTCGCCTCGGTGATCGAGGCCCGCGCTCAGGAAGTCGAGGCCGCCAAGCAGGCCGAGGAGGAGGCAGCCGCCGCCGAGGAGGCAGCACGCGCTGCCGAGGCCGAGCGCGAGCGCATCGCCGCCGAGAAGGCACGCGAGGAGGAGCGCCGCCAGTTCGCCGCCGCCCAGGCTGCCGAGGAGGCCGCCCGCGCCGAGGCCGAGGCCAAGAAGAAGGCCGAGCAGGAGCGCCTTGCCCGCGAGAAGGAGGAGGCTGCCCGCGAGGCCCAGCGCCGCGCCGTTCCCGCTTCCGACTCCGGTTCGCGTTTCCGCTCTCTACTTGACCAGATCGCCGCACAGGAGACCGTGCTCAAGGAGAAGAAGGACGCCGAACAGAAGGCCAAGGCCGAGCGCGCTGCCGAGCGCGGCAACCGTCGTGGCGGCAACAACGACCGTCGCGGTGGCCGTCGTAACGATCGCAACGCCTCCGACAACAACTCCGAGCGCAACGTCTCCGAGAGCCGTCCCCACAGCCATCGCACCAATGCCAGCAACAACGTCGCTGCCGGCATGGACTTCCCCAACCCCGACAAGCAGGGCAAGGGCAAGAAGCGCAAGGGCGGTCACAACAACGAAGAGGACCACTACAGCCGCATGGCTCGCGAGGCCGAGGAGTACAGCCGCGAGAAGGTGCTCGAGGAGGCTCGTGCCGCCGTCGAGGAGGCTTCTCGCGAGTCCACTGGTCGCCGCAAAAAGCGCAAGGAGAAGCGCGAGCGCGAGGCCGCAAAGGCTCAGGAAGAGCGCAAGATTGAGGAGGCGCTGGCCCAGGGCGTGAACCCCGAGGATCTCGACGCCATCAAGGTCTCCCAGGGCGTTACCGTCCAGGAGCTCGCCGAGGCGCTCGACGTTCCGGCCAACGACATCATCAAGCGCCTGTTCCTGCTGGGCACGCCGCTTACCATGACGCAGTCCATGTCCGACGACCTCGTCGAGCTCGTTGCCGACGACCTGGGCCGCCAGATTAAGATCATCACCCCCGAGGAGGAGAACACCTTCTCGTTCTACGACGATCCCGCCGACCTTAAGCCGCGTGCCCCGGTCGTCACCGTCATGGGCCACGTCGACCACGGCAAGACGAGCCTCCTCGACGCCATCCGTCACACCGGCGTCGCTGCCGGCGAGGCGGGCGGCATTACCCAGGCCATCGGTGCTTCGCAGGTCATGATCAACGACCGCAAGATCACCTTCATCGATACCCCCGGTCACGCCACCTTTACGGCCATGCGTGCCCGCGGCGCCAAGGTGACCGACATCGTCATTCTGATCGTGGCTGCCGACGACGGCGTCATGCCCCAGACCATCGAGTCGATCAACCACGCCAAGGCCGCCGGTGTTCCCATCGTCGTCGCCGTCAACAAGATCGATAAGCCGGGTGCCAACCCCGATCGCGTGCGCCAGGAGCTCACCGAGTACGGCATCATCCCCGAGGAGTGGGGCGGACAGAACATGTTCGTCAACATCTCGGCCAAGCAGAAGATCGGTATCGACGACCTTCTGGAGACCGTGCTGCTCCAGGCCGACGTGCTCGAGCTCAAGGCCAACCCCGACACCTTTGCCTCCGGTAACGTCCTCGAGGCCAAGCTCGACAAGGGCCGCGGCTCGGTCGCTACCGTGCTCGTGACCCGCGGTACCCTGCACGTGGGCGATACGCTGGTCGCCGGCCTTACCTACGGCCGCGTCCGCGCCATGCTCGACCCCAAGGGCAACGCCGTCACCGAGGCCGGTCCCTCCGACGCCGTCGAGATCCTGGGCCTGCAGTCCGTCCCCAACGCCGGCGATGAGTTCCGCGTGTTCGAGGACGAGCGCGAGGCACGCGCCCTGGCCGATGAGCGTTCGCTCAAGGCCCGTATCGAGGAGCAGAGCCGCGTGAAGCACGTGACGCTCGAGAACCTCTTCGAGACCATCGCCGACGCCGAGGTCAAGGAGCTCAACCTGATCATCAAGGCCGACGTCCAGGGTTCCATCGAGGCCCTTCAGGACTCCCTCGACAAGATGGACCAGTCCGAGGTGCGCATCAACACGATCCACTCCGCCGTTGGCGCCATCAACGAGACCGACGTCGTTCTGGCCGACGCCTCCAACGCCATCATCATCGGCTTTGGCGTCCGTCCCGACGGCAAGGCCCGCTCCGCTGCCGAGCGTGAGGGCGTCGAGATCCGTTGCTACGACGTCATCTACAAGTGCCTCGAGGACCTCGACGCAGCCCGTATCGGTATGCTCAAGCCCACCGAGGTCGAGGTCTCCACGGGTTCCGCGACCGTTCTGGACACCTTCAAGGTGCCCAAGGTCGGTATCGCCGCCGGTGTCCGCGTCGAAGAGGGAGAGATCGCCGCGACCGATTCCGTGCGCCTGGTGCGCGACGGTATCGTGGTCTTCAACGGTAAAATCGCCTCGATGCGCCACTACAAGGACGAGGCCAAGAGCCTCAAGAGCGGCTCCGAGGGCGGTATTGGCCTGGAGAACTTCCAGGACATCAAGCCTGGCGACACCATCGAGGGCTACCGCATCGACCAGGTTGCCCGTACCGAGTAGGGGGTAGCGCTATGAAGCAAACGCAGGCAACCCGCCGTTTGGGCGAGCAGCTTCGCGAGAAGCTCGGTTATATCCTGCTCTTTGAGGTTTCCGATCCGCGTCTCGACCTGGTCACCCTGACCGCGGTCGAGGTCGCGGTGGACCGTTCGTTCGCGCGTGTGTACGTGTCGTGCGACGCGAGTCGCTACGACGAGGTCATGGAGGCGCTCGCCAGCGCCAAGGGCCGCATCCGTAGCCTGCTGGCCCGCTCGCTCGATTGGCGTGTCACACCCGAGCTCGATTTTCGCATCGATCGCTCGACCGATGAGGCCGAGCGCATCACGCGTGCGCTGGAAAACGTTCCCGCCACGCTTGCGATCGAAAAGGACGAGGACGGTTATCCAATTGCGGATGCCGCCCAGGAGGCAGCTTTAGATGAGTAATTCCGCCGACCTCGCATCGTGCGAGTCTGCAGATATTCAGCGACGCATCCTCGAGCTCATCGAGGGTGCGTCCTCCATTGCGATTTCGGGACATACGTCTCCCGATGGTGACGCCCTGGGCTCCGTGCTGGGTCTGGGCCTCTCGCTTATGAAGTTTTTCCCCAACAAGGACATTGCCCTGCTGCTGGCAGACGATGACCCGGTTCCGCGCATCTACCGCTTTATGGAGGGTGCCGATCGTCTGGTGCCGGCATCTGCGTATACTGGCAAGCCGGACCTGTTCATCTCGGTGGACGTGCCGGTCGTCGAGCGTCTGAACAACTCTGGCGAGGTGCTCCGCCGCTCGTCGCATGTGGTGTGCTTCGATCACCATCCGGCACGTGAGGAATTTGCCGAGCTGAGCCTGAGGTGCGTCGACGCCGCGGCATGCGCCATGATCATCGACCGCTTTTTGGATAATTGCGGCATTGTGGCTCGCGATGGTGTCGCGACTTGCCTGCTGTGCGGCCTGGTGACCGATACCGGTCGTTTTCAGTATCAAAACGCCGATGCCGCTGCGTTCCATGCCGCCTCGCGCCTGGTCGCGCACGGTGCCGATCCCGCGCGTGTTGCGCTCGAGGTCTACCAGAGCATGCGCGTAGAGTTCTTGCATCTCAAGTCCATCGTTATGGGCCGCATCAAGACGGTGGCGCACGGTCGCGTGGCATATAGTTATGCGTACCAGAGCGACCTCGAGGCCTGCGGCGTCACTTCGGACGAGTGCGACGGCCTGGTCGATGTGGTGCGTTCGGTGATGGGTGTGGAGGTCTGCCTGTTCCTGAAGGGCATTGAGGGCGATACCAAGGTACGCGGCAACCTGCGCTCCAAGGGTGACCTCAATGTTTCCGAGATCGCTGCTGCTTTTGGCGGTGGCGGGCATCCCGCGGCCGCCGGTTTCTCTAACAACGGAACGATTCTCGAGACGCTCACCGCGGCACTCCCCATGCTGGCCGAGCTGGTAGGGGAGGATCCCGCTTCGGTGACCGTCGAGCTCTAACATTTTGGATGGTACATGGCTCGTCGTACGCCTTCTCAACTGAATATGCTGCTCGCCGTCGATAAGCCGGTGGGCTGTACGTCCCACGACGTGGTATCGCAGTGCCGACGCGCCCTCCATGAGCGACGCGTCGGCCATGCCGGTACGCTCGACCCCATGGCCTCGGGTGTCATGGTGGTGGGCGTGGGCCAGGCGACCCGTCTGCTGGGCATGCTAACCCTCGATACCAAAAGTTATGTCGCTGACATTTCGTTTGGCGTCGAGACCAATACCGATGACGCCGAGGGCGAGGCCGTCCGTACGGTGCCCGTTGCCCCCGAGCTGCGCGATCCGGCCCATGCCCGCGAGCGCTTGTGCGCCATGTTGGGTCCGCAGATGCAGGTGCCGCCGGCGTTTTCGGCCATCTCGGTCAATGGCGTTCGCGCCTACAAGTCTGCTCGCGAGGGCAATGCGGTGGACCTACCTCCGCGCCCCGTCGAGGTCTATGCCGCCGACCTGATCGCCGTGGGCGGCGAGGGCGATACGTGCGTCTGGACCGTGGCGTTTTCGGTAAGCAAGGGCACCTATATCCGCGCGCTCGCTCGCGACTTGGGTCGCGCCTGCGACAGCGCCGCGCATATTTCCGCCCTGCGCCGTACGGCCTCCGGTGTGGTTTCTATCGGCACCTGCCATGCGGTGGAGGAGCTTTCTCCCGAGTCCGCGGCCGGCTTCGCTCTGGATCCCATCGCCGTCCTTGGTGCCACGCGTGTCGATTTGCCGGGCAATCTTGCAGACGACCTGCTTTGTGGTCGCCGCATTCCCGTTGAACGCGCGCTTGCGGACTTCGATACGGCGAAGGCACCGTTCGCGCTCGTGCTCGATGGGGGACTCAAGGCGCTTGCTCGTATCGAGGGCGGCCGCTTTGTGATGGAGCACGTTTTTCCGCAGGCGATTGGCGGTGTTCGATGATGCTGGCGCCCCGCGAGCTCGCGCGTATCTTTTTCGCGGGTGAGTTGGATGAGGCCCGTATCGTTTCTGCCGATGCATTTGATGGGTGCGAGTTCTTGGGTGCCGCGTCGGTTGCCATTGGCGTGTTTGATGGCGTGCATCGTGGGCACCAAGAGCTGATCGACGCGGTTATTCGCGATGCGCGTTCCCACGGCAGCAAAGCGGTCGTGGTCACCTTCGATCCTGATCCGGACGTCGTGGTGAGTCCGTCGCCAGCTCAAAAATTGATGACGACGGCCGACCGCCTGCATGCCCTGGCTCAAACCGGGGTCGATGCGGTGGTAGCCGTTCCCTTTACACCCGCCGTGGCGGCACTCGACCATGTCGGGTTTCTGGCGCTGTTGTCGCGCGTTGTCGACATTCGCTCCATTCGTGTAGGCAGCGACTTTAGGCTCGGCCGTGGCGGCGCTTCGGGCGTTGCCGAGATGCGCGCCTGGGGCACTGAGCGTGGGGTTGACGTTTACGGTCACGACCTGCTCTGCGTTAACGGACAGACCATCTGTGCCACGCGTATCCGCCATGAGCTGGCTCAGGGTCATGTGGAGCTGGCTGCCGAGCTTCTCGGCCGTCCTTATATGTTGCGCGGCGTTGTGGCGGCTGGCCGTCACGAGGGCTCCGACATGGGCTTTCCCACGGCAAACATCCAGGTACCCGACGGCATCCAAGTGCCTGCGGATGGCGTCTATGAGGGTCTGGTGCTGGTCGACGATACCGTATGGCCTGCTGCCGTTAACGTCGGCCTGCCGCCGACCTATGCCGATGATGCCGCTTCGGCGCATCTCGAGGCCAACTTGATCGGCTATGCGGGCGACCTGTATGGCGCTTCCGTGTCACTGGCGTTTACGCGCTGGCTGCGTCCGTCTCGCGTGTTCGATTCCCTGGACGAGCTGGTCGCGACCGTCGAGGGTAATATCGACGATATCCGTCATAACTTGGGTGAGCAGGGGGTGAGCATCCGTGATTAGTGATGAGGAAAAAGATCAGGTACGCGCGGCGTCGGACCTGGTTGCCATCGTGCAGGAAACGGTTGAGCTCAAGCCCCGCGGCCATGAGTTTTGGGGCTGCTGCCCGTTTCATGGCGAAAAGACCCCATCGTTTCACATTATCCCTGCTACGCAGGTGTGGCACTGCTTTGGCTGCGGCGAGGGCGGCGACGTCTTTACCTATATCATGAAGCGCGAGAACCTGAGTTTTCCCGAGTCGATCCGCTATTTGGCTGATCGTGCGGGCATTGAACTGCACGATACCGGTGCGCAGCGCGATCGTGGCACCAAGCGTGCCCGCATCTATGACCTGTGCGCCGAGACGGCTCAGTTCTACCACACCATGCTTATGCGCGGTAAGGACAGCCGCCCGCGCGAGTACTTTGCCAGCCGCGGCATGGGCGGAGATGTCTGTCGACGCTATTGCCTGGGCTTTGCGCCGGGTCGCAACGCGCTGGTTTCGCATCTGTCTCAAGCGGGCTTTACCCCGCAGGAGATGATTGACGCCAACGTGGCCGTGAGCCGTGGGCGCGGACAGCTCGCGGACCGCTTTTACGATCGCGTGATGTTTCCCATCTTTGATGAGCAGGGTCACAATATCGCCTTTGGCGGGCGCATCATGGGCGATGGCCAGCCCAAGTACCTCAACACCGCCGAGACGAGCGTGTTCCATAAAAAGCGAAATCTCTACGGCTTTAACTGGGCCAAGGAGTTTATCGTCGCGCAGGATACCGCCATCGTCGTGGAGGGCTATACCGACTGCATCGCCTGCTGGGAGGCAGGGATCAAAAACGTCGTCGCCACGCTGGGCACAGCACTCACAGAACATCACGTTAAGACACTCACCCGTTTTGCCAAGCGCATTGTATATATGTTCGATGGCGACGCCGCCGGTCAAAAGGCCGCGCGCCGCGCGATTCAGTTTATCGAGCAGGATTCGATGGACCTGCGCTGCGTGGTGCTTCCCGACGGCAACGACCCCATGGAGTTCATCACGGCGCATGGCGGCCAGGAGCTTCAGGCGCGCATCGATGCCGCCGAGCCCCTCATGGACTTTGTGTACCGTTCGCTGCAGGAGTCGAGCGACATCACCACACCGGGCGGTCGCGCCAAAGCGCTCGAGGACGCGCTGACACTTATCTATCCGCTACGCGACAGCTATATGATCGACACGTACTTTATCCAGATTGCCGACCTGTTGGGTTTGGACCTGGAGACCGTGCGCGCGAGTTCGGGTCGTGTGTTTCGCGATGTCGCCAGGCGCGAGGATGCCGAGCGCCGGCGTGAGCAGAGTTATGAGCGTCAGCGCGCACAAGCTGAGCGCGCGGGCGGTTCGCAGGGACGAAGCTCGGGCGGCGGTGCGGCTGGTGCGCGCAGTGCCGGTCGTGGTGCCTGGGCCGCGGGTGCGACGCCGCCGGTGTCCGCACCGGTCGAGGAGGACCCGTACGACTACGTTCCGCTTGATGCCTATGGGGCCGCGCCGGTGGAGGTCGACGAGGACCTGCCGCCAATTGATGTGCCAGCGGGGATGGAAAGCGCCGCGACCGTTGCCGATGGTTCAAGCGCGGCGGCAGCTCCGTCGATGCCGATTGTTTTGACCGATCTGGAGCGGAAATCCCTGGCGGGGGAGCGCGAGCTGCTTACGATGCTCACGAGCTATCCCGATCTGTTCCGCACGTATGCCGATCGTATTTGTTCTATCGAGTGGGTCGACCCGCGTCACGAGTCTATTGCGTGGGCCGTACTTGCGACGCCCCCGGGCACCGATCCTGCGGCCTGCATGGATGCGGCGCGCGCGGTGTGTCCCGAGGCGGCGTCGCTTGTCAGCGCCGGGCGCATCTCGGCAACGAGTAAGCACCCGACCGAGACGAACATCGTCTTTATGATCGATACGCTCGAGCTCTACACCATCAAACGTCGCATG
Organism: uncultured Collinsella sp.; assembly: GCA_934654775.1. GTDB lineage: Bacteria > Actinomycetota > Coriobacteriia > Coriobacteriales > Coriobacteriaceae > Collinsella. The sequence goes on along the minus strand of CAKUGR010000009.1, from coordinate 36,138 downwards.
CGAGCCGCGCAGGCCAAGTTGCGTCAGGACCGTTCACTCGACGATGAGGCCCGTCGCGTGCTGACGATGCAGGCGGTGCAAGATTCACAGCGCCAGCGCGAGCTCCAAAAGTCGATCGGCGGCGTGGCCGACCCGTTCCGTTTAATCGGTTTGGAGACCGCAGGTGCCGATCAGGCCTAGATGTTGTGGTCAACCAGCGTATTCTCGCCTATATCCTGTCTTTATTTTGGGTATAGACGTCTACGTGTGTGCTAAAGTATTGAGTCCTGTGGACTATGAAGGGAGAATCTGTGCCAAAAAAGAGTGAGAGCACGGGTACTGGGCTGGAATCCTACGTTGCAAAGCTCATGGGCAACGGCTCAAACAGGACTTCGGTAACCGAGGACGAGATTCAGGTCGCCCTGAAGGATATCGATGTCTCTGATGAGCAGCTCAACGCGGTGTATTCCGCGCTGCGCAACAGCGGCATCCAGATTATCTCCGCGAGCGGAAACGACGACGCCCCGATGGGCGTCGACGATGACGATAACGATACCGACGATTTCGATGACGACGACGAGCACGATTCCGGCTCGCTTGACGACCACGAGCTTAAGATGGCCCGCCAGGCCGATGCCGAGATGGGCTCTTCCAAGAGCAAGAAGAAGCGCACCGTGCGCACGTCCCGTTCGCGTTCGCGCGTGCGCGGCATCGATGCCTCCACGGTGATGCTGACCGGCGACCCGGTTCGCATGTATCTCAAGGAGATCGGTAAGGTCGACCTGCTGACCGCATCTGAAGAGGTCGATCTGGCCATGAAGATCGAGGCCGGTCTCGAGGCTACCGAGAAGCTTGAGGCTGCCGAGGCAGGCGAGATCGAGCTCACCCGCGCCGAGATGCGTCGTCTTACGCGTATTGAGAACGTCGGTCTTGAGGCCAAGCAGGCGCTCATCAGTGCAAACCTGCGTCTGGTCGTCTCTATCGCCAAGCGCTATGTCGGCCGTGGCATGCTGTTCCTGGATCTGATCCAGGAGGGCAACCTCGGTCTGATTCGCGCCGTCGAGAAGTTCGACTACCAGAAGGGCTTCAAGTTCTCCACGTACGCCACGTGGTGGATCCGTCAGGCCATTACGCGCGCTATTGCCGACCAGGCCCGTACCATCCGTATCCCCGTGCACATGGTCGAGACCATCAACAAGCTCGTCCGCGTGCAGCGCCAGCTCCTCCAGGACCTGGGTCGCGACCCGACCCCCGAGGAGATCGGTGCCGAGATGGACATGAGCGCCGATCGCGTCCGCGAGATCCAGAAGATCTCGCAGGAGCCCGTGTCGCTCGAGACCCCGATCGGCGAGGAAGAGGATTCCCAGCTGGGCGACTTCATCGAGGACTCCCAGGCGATCGTTCCGCCCGATGCCGCCAGCTTCTCCATGCTGCAGGAGCAGCTCACCCAGGTGCTCGATTCGCTTGCCGATCGTGAGCGCAAGGTTATCGAGCTGCGCTTTGGTCTCGTCGACGGACATCCCCGCACGCTCGAGGAAGTCGGTCGCGAGTTTGGCGTCACGCGCGAGCGTATCCGCCAGATCGAGTCCAAGACCCTGGCCAAGCTCCGCCATCCGAGCCGCAGCAGCAAGCTCAAAGACTATATCGAAAGCTAGTCAAGCAAGAAGCGCCCTCAAGTACATCCGCTTGAGGGCGCTTTCATGTAGTCATTGGGGACGTTCTTGAATGTCTAGTCGTTTAAGAACGTCCCCAATGACTAGGGCGAAAAATTTCTTAAAAAAGTTCTTGCCCTGTGCCGATTCGTCCGTATAATAAACTTCGTTGCTTGAGAGCACGCACCTATTCCTCGGTAGCTCAATGGTAGAGCACGCGGCTGTTAACCGCGCTGTTGTAGGTTCGAGTCCTACCCGGGGAGCCAGAATTTTCCAGCCCTTTCCGTTGGGCTTATAAATTCCTCGGTAGCTCAATGGTAGAGCACGCGGCTGTTAACCGCGCTGTTGTAGGTTCGAGTCCTACCCGGGGAGCCAGGTTGTAAAACCCGTCGCATATGCGGCGGGTTTTTTCATGCCGCGATCGCCTGTGGCGAACGTTACCGTATCAACATTTCGTGTCGAGGATGTAATCGTGAACCCCGCGGCCTTAACATGGCGCGGTCGTTGTAAAATGTTGGAATGATTGCTCCCACGACATGGTGCCGCGAGCACCAGAAAAGGAGATTCTTGTGTCTGAGACCATTAACGGCAGCCTGAGCGTCTCGAACGACGTTATTGCCGATATTGCCGGTTATGCCGCGATGACGTGCTACGGCGTTGTCGGTATGGCCGAACAGCTCCAGGGCGCCGAGAGCGTGCGCCTGCTTGCCGGCCAGCGCCTCCGCAAGGGCGTGCTTGTTTCCGCCGACGAGAACGGCCTTACGGTCGACCTTCACGTCGTGCTCGAGAACGGCGTCAACATGAAGTCCGTCTGCCACAATCTTTCGAGCTCCGTCGCCTTCACCCTGCAGGAGATCGCTCAGATCGATCCCGCCAGCCTTAAGATCGGCATTCACATCGACGCGCTCAAGAGCCGTCTGAACTAGCATCCGAATACGGAGATTTCACCACTCATGATTGCAAAGACCATTCGCACCTGTTTTCCGATCGCTGCGGCTGCCGTTTCCGAAAAGGCCGAGGAGATCAACAAGCTCAACGTCTTCCCCGTACCCGACGGCGACACCGGCACCAACATGTCGCTCACGCTCGCCTCGGTGACTAAGGAGCTTTCCGCCCTTCCCGCCGACGCCGACATGGAGGCCATTGCCGGCGCCATTACCCACGGTTCCCTGATGGGCGCCCGCGGCAACTCCGGCGTCATCACCTCGCAGATTCTGCGTGGTGTGGCCGAGGGCCTTGTCTCTGCCGATGAGCCCATTACATCCGCCAATATCGCCTTCGCCTTCCGCCGTGCCGTCAAGGTTGCCTTCCAGGCTGTCCGTAAGCCCATCGAGGGCACGATCCTCACGGTCCTGCGTGATGTTTCGACCAAGGCAGACGAGTGCGAGAAGAAGAAGTTCTCTGCCGAGGATGCGCTCGACGCCATCGTCGTCGAGGCCTACCAGTCCGTCGCCCGCACGCCCGACCTGCTGCCCGTCCTCAAGGAGAACGGCGTGGTCGACTCCGGTGCCTTTGGCTTTGCCATCTTCTTGGAGAACTTTGTTGCCGCCGCTCTTGGCCGCAGCACCGTGGTCGAGGATTTCTCCGCCACGTTTGATTCCGCTGGTTCTGCACGCGACGCCGCTCTTGACCGCGTGGAGATCGAGGCCAACGACGACTGGGAGGGCTCGGAGTTCCGTTACTGCAACGAGTTCCTCTTTAAGGCCGACGCCCCGTTTGACGAGGACGAGTGCCTTAAGTTCCTGGGCTCCATGGGCGACTGTGAGCTGCTCGTGGGTGCCTACCCCGATTACAAGATCCACGTGCACTCCAACACTCCCAACCTGGTGCTCGAGCACATGCTGCAGCTCGGTCAGATCTACGAGGTCTTTATCCACAACATGGAGATGGAGGCCCACGACCGTACCGCTAAGATCCACGAGGACCAGGAGAAGGCCGCCGAGCCCGCGAAGGCCCTGGGCTTTGTCGCCGTTGCCGCCGGTTCCGGCGAGGCCGACATCCTCAAGTCCCTCGGCGTCGATGTGATCGTGTCGGGCGGTCAAACCATGAATCCCTCGACCGCCGACCTGCTGGGCGCCGTCGACCAGGTCAACGCGACCTCGGTCATCATCCTGCCCAACAATGGCAACATCCGCATGGCTGCCGAGGCCGCTGCTTCCGCCTGCACCGACAAGAAGGTCGCCGTCGTTCCCACCAAGACCGTCCCGCAGGCCTTCTCCGCACTGTTCGCGGTCCTGCCCGATTCTGAGCTCGAGGACGCCGTTGCCGCTATGGTCGACGCCATTTGCGAGGTCCGCGATGGCGAGGTCACCCGCGCCGTGCGCGATTCCAGTTCCTCCGATGGCTCTCCGATTCACTCCGGTGACGTCATGGGTATCATTGCCGGCTCCATCGACGTGGTCGGCTCCGACGTGAAGCAGGTCACGCTCGACTGCATCAACCGCATGCAGGAGGAAGAGGAGGGCGACGCGCTGACGATTCTGGCCGGCGAGGAGCTGTCCGACGAGGCCTTCCAGGAGATCGTCGACGCTATCGAGGAGGCTCAGCCCGACCTGGAGATTGATGCCCATCGTGGCGAGCAGCCGCTCTATCCCGTGATCTTCTCGATCGAGTAGGCATCTGCCCATGTCCGAGCTGTGCTCCGTGCCGCGCGTCTCGGAGCGCTTTGCCCAGAGCAATGCGCTCGACGAGGATATCGCGCGACTCAAATTTGTTTCGGGTAAACGTGAGGAGGCCCTTCGCCGTCTGGGAATTCGGACGGTGGGGGACCTCCTTCTCCATATTCCTCATCGCTACCTGGACTTCACTCGCTCGTGGTCCATTGAGATGGCGCCCATCGGTACCGTGTGCACCATCATCGCCACGGTCGATCGTATTGTTCAAAAACAGCCCCGTCCGCGTATGCAGGTGACTGAGATCTCGCTCGTGGACGAGACGGGCGTGCTGCAGGTTGCCTTTTTCCGTCAGCCTTGGATTGCCCAACAGCTTAAGCAGGGCGACTGCCTGGCCGTGATGGGCAAGGTCGAGTTTGCTTATGGTTTTAAGCAAATGGCCTCACCCCACTTTGAAAAGCTCGAGGACGGGCGTGCCGCGGGTACTATTTTGCCGGTCCACTACGTAAGTGACGGCGTGAGTCAGGCATGGATGCGCCGTATCGTGAGCGGTGCGCTCGAAGTGGCTTCCAATCCGTTCGATCCCATTCCCGCGCCGCTGCGCACAAAGCGGAAGCTCATGAGCAATGCCCGTGCGCTTCGATCGATTCACTTTCCCTCGAGCATGGCCGAGCGCGATATCGCGCGCCGGCGTCTTGCCTACGAGGAGTGTCTTTACTTGCAGCTCGCACTGCGTCTGCGCAACGATGGCGGTATGGTCGACGTAGTGCCTTATGCGCATGCCGCAGGCGGACACCTGGCGGCGCTCAAGGAGGCCCTGCCGTTTTCGCTGAGCGACGAGCAGGAGGCAGCATTTCAAGACATCCTGCATGACATGTGCGATGGCGGTCGCGTGATGAACCGTCTGCTGCTGGGCGATGTCGGTACCGGTAAGACCGCCGTTGCCGCCTGTGCGTTGGCGGTTGCGGCCGATAGCGGCACCCAGGCCTGCGCTATGGCGCCCACGGGCGTGCTGGCGCGTCAATATGCCGATAAGACCGGCCCCTTGCTCTCGCAAGCTGGCATGACCTGGGCGCTCTTGACGGGCGCCACGCCGGCGGCCGAACGTGAACAGATTCATGCCCGGCTCCAGTCTGGCGAGCTCGACGTGCTCTTTGGTACCCATGCGGTACTTTCGGAGAACGTCACGTTCAAGCATTTGTCGCTTGTGGTGATCGACGAGCAGCACCGCTTTGGTGTGGGCCAGCGTAACGCCCTGCGCGCAAAAGGCCCCGGTGCCGACTTGCTGGTCATGACTGCCACGCCGATCCCGCGCACGCTGGCGCTTTCGGTGTACGGCGACCTAGATACGAGCATCATCCGCCATCGTCCGGTTCCGGGTGCCGGCGTGACGACGCGCGTCCTCACCGAGTCGAGTCGTGACCTGGCCTATGGCGCCATTCGCGAGGCGCACGAAAAGGGACAGCAAGCCTACGTGATCTGTCCGCTCGTGGAGCCGAGCGATTCCGCCGATGAGCTCGAAGACGTACCCGGCATCGCTCGCGACGACGAAGGCCGCGTGACCGTGCCCGTGCCGTTGCATGACACGGCGACCGAGCTCGATCGCCTTCGTCTGGCATTGCCGGGGCTTACCATCGAGCGTCTTCATGGCCGCATGCCGGCAGGGGAGAAGGACCGGGTCATCGATGCCTTTAAGCGTGGCGAGATCGATGTGCTCGTCTCGACCACGGTGGTCGAGGTGGGCGTTGACGTGCCCAACGCCACCGTTATGGTCATCGAGAATGGAGAGCGTTTTGGTTTGGCGGCCCTGCACCAGTTGCGCGGTCGCGTGGGCCGCGGCAGCGTGTCGGGTACGTGCCTGGTCATGACGCACTCCAAGGGCAACGGCAGCGCGTCGGCGGCACAAGACCGCCTCCAGTCGCTCGAGAAGACCTCGGACGGCTTTACGCTTGCCCAGATGGACTTGCGTCTGCGCCACGAGGGTGAAATCCTGGGTTACCGCCAGCATGGCGGCGTGACCTTGCGCTTTGTTGACCTCGATGCCGACGAGGAATTGATCGAGTGGGCTCATTTGGACGCGGTCGAGCTCTTGCGGTATGCTTGCAACCTTGACTCCGTGGCGACGCGTCCCTTGCGCGATGCGGTCGCCACGCGGTATCGGCACATCTTTAAGGAGGTCAGCGGAGGATGAGAATCATCGGCGGCGAATGGCGCGGTCGTAAGATCGAGGAGCCCCGTGGTCGCGATGTCACCCGCCCCACGACCGATCGCGTGCGCGAGGCGTGCGCATCTATGGTCATGTCGGCATTCGACTTCGATCTGGACGAGGTCCGCGTGCTGGATGCCTTTGGCGGCTCCGGTGCCTTGGGCATTGAGATGCTCTCGCGTGGTGCCCGCTCGCTCACAACGTTTGAGATCGATCGCAACGCTGCTCGTCTGATTACCAAGAATATCGAGTCGCTGTGCCGCGACCGTGCGCGTTGGCGCGTGGTGAGCGGCGACGTGCTGGCAAGCGCTTCGCGCGGCCGCGTGCCGGGCGGTCCCTTTGACCTGGTCCTGCTCGACCCGCCCTATGCTTTTGGCGCCGAGCCGGTCGAGGAGCTGCTGCAAAACTTAGCTCAGCAAGGCTTGCTGGTACCGGGTGCCTATGCGCTGTTCGAGCACGCTGCCGCCGATGCGGGTGCGCATCCGGCAGGCTTTGAGATCGTGCGCGAGAAGCGTTACGGCATTACCTCGGTCGACCTGCTTCGTTGGGTTGGTAACGGCGAGGATGATGGCAACGATAGCGACGCACCCACGGAGGATGCTCATGAGTGACACCATTAACCGCGTAATCGTCCCGGGCACCTTCGATCCCATCACGTTTGGCCACATCGACGTGATTCGCCGTGCCCGCCGCATCTTTCCCAGCGTGATCGTGGCCGTTGCCGAGTCACAGGGAAAAAACGGCGTGGGCACCACCTTTATGCTCGATGAGCGCGTGGCGCTGGCACGTGAGGCGCTCGGTGATATTGACGGCGTTGGGGTGCTACCCTTCACCGGCCTCTTGGTCGATTTTGCCCGCGAACAGGGAGCAGGAGCCGTGGTCAAGGGTCTGCGTGCCATGACCGACTTTGAGTACGAGTTGCAGCAGGCCGACCTTAACTACCGCCTGGATAACGAGCTGGAGTCCATCTTCGTCATGAGTGCGCCGCAGTACGGCTATATCTCGAGCTCGGTGGTTCGCCAGATTGCCTCGCTCGGTAGCGACGTCTCTAATTTTGTTCCGCCCAATGTGGTCAAGGCGCTCAAACATCGCTTTTCGTGACGTTTTTTAATGCCTGGTGGCATGTGGTAAACTAACACGATGATATGTTACCTATGAAAGGAGACCGGATGCCGGGCGAGAATTTTCCTGGCGACAGGATCGTGAGTCTTGTCGACGAGCTCGAGGGGCTCATCGAAGAGGCTAAGACGCCGTTCGGCAAGAACGCCCAGATGAAGGTTATCGATGCCGACGTCTTCTTTAACATCCTCGACGAGATCCGTATGAGCTATCCCGAGGAATGGCAGAAGTCCCGCCGTATCCTCAAGGAGCGCGAGGAGCTTATGGCTTCCGCCGCCGCTCAGGCCGATTCCATCATCGCCGATGCTCAGCAGCAGGCCCTCACCATTGCCGGTGAGCAGGAGATCGTCCGCTTAGCGCAGCAGCAGGCCGACGATATTCGCGACCGTGCCCAGCAGTATGAGCGCGAGACGCGTTATGCCGCCGAGGATTACGCTGAGCAGGTCTTTACGCACCTCGAGGAGAACCTCAAGAGCCTGACTGGCACGGTTACCCGTTGCCGCCAGCAGCTCAACGAGGGTGCCGCCCAGCAGAACGGTCAGTGGTAATGGCTGAGTTTCCGAGCGTTACCGTCGATCTTTCCGAGCAGCTCGAGTTTCCCGGAGACTCGTATCCGCTGACCGGTAAGGTCGATGTCGCCACCTACACGGTGGGCGAGAAGGAGTACCAGCTGCAGGACGGCATCGACTACGACGTGGTCTTTACCAATGCCGGCACCGGTGTTCTGCTTACGGGCATGGTCCGCGCGCACGCCACCGGCGAGTGCGACCGTTGCCTGGAGCCCGCTTCGTTTGATATTGCCGGCGAGATCGAGGAGTTCTACCTCTTTAACGAGCCCGAGGACCCCGAGGCCTATGAGGACGGCTACGAGCTGCTGGGCGAGGATCGCATGGTCGATCTGGGTGAGCCCATCAACGATGCCGTCGTCATGGACACGCCGTTCGTGGTGCTCTGCAAGCCCGATTGCCGTGGCCTATGCCCCACCTGTGGCATCAATCTCAATGTGGAACAATGCGATTGCGCCGCCCAGGCAGAGGCCGAATGGGCCGCTGCCACGGAAAATCCATTTGCAGCATTGAAGAATCTCAAGCTTGACGAGTAAAACTGTGGTAGTATCGCTACTTGCGCGTAATCGCCACACTGGATAGTTCATAAGGAAGGTCACTATGCCCGTACCTAAACAAAAGCAGGGTCGTATCCGCACTCACACCCGCCGTTCCGCCAACATGAAGATTTCGGCTGCGGCTCAGTCCACGTGCCCCCGTTGCGGTGCTGTCAAGCTCCCGCACCACGTGTGCCCCAGCTGCGGTTTCTACAAGGACCGCGAGGTTATCGTTACCGAGTAACTGTATACTCTGGATGCGATGCCGTTCCAACTGGAACCACAATGGCCGGCTCAATGAGTCGGCCATTTTTGTATAAGGAGCATGTATATGAGTAACGTTCGCGTTTGTGTAGACGTTGTGGGTGGAGACGAGAAGCCTCAGGTTGTCCTCGACGGTATCGAGGCGGCGCTTGCGGCTGATCCCGATATCGAGGTCTTGGCCGTTGGTCCCGCAGAGATCGTGAACCCCTTTGCCGCGGCTCACGCTCGCGTCGAGGCCTTGGAGGCGCCCGATGTCATCGCCATGGATGACGATCCCATTCGAGCCGTGATGACCAAGCGCAAGTCCTCGATCGTGCTTGCCTGCCGCGCTATCAAGAAGGGCAACGCGGACGCGTTCTTCTCCGCCGGCTCCACCGGCGCCATGACCGCTGCCGCCACCGCCTACGTCACGCCCTTTAGGTATCAGGCCGAGGGCAAGAAACAGCCGGTGCGTCCGTGCCTCACCAATGCACTGCCCAACCGCGCCGGCGGCCTGACGGTCCTGTGCGACATGGGCGCCAACCCCGATGTCGAGGTCGATGACATGGTACGTTTTGCCCAGATGGGTAGCGCCTATGCGCGCGTCGTCTTGGGCATTGAGCATCCCCGCGTGGGCCTGCTTGCCAACGGCACCGAGGATGAGAAGGGCTCCAACTTCACCAAGTCGTGCTTCCCGGCCATGAAGGCCGCTGTTCCCGGTTTTGTGGGCAACTGCGAGGGCACCGATCTTACGTCGGGCAACTTTGACGTCGTGGTCGCCGACGGCATGTCGGGCAACATCGCGCTCAAAGCCACCGAGGGCGCGGCCAAGTTTTTGCTGCAGGAGCTCAAAGGTGTCTTTATGTCTTCGCTCGGCACCAAGATTGCCGCGCTGCTCATCAAAAAGCAGATGCGCGAGATCAAGGCAAAGCTCTCGGGCGATGCTAAGGGCGGCGCCATTCTGCTGGGTCTGCGTGGCGTGGTCCTGATCGGCCACGGTGCCACCTCGGTCGAGGCCGTCAAAAACGGTACACTCGCCGCGGCGGAGGCCGTGCGCGCCGGGCTTGTCGAGAACGTCGCCAATTCCATGGACGGCATCGTTTTATAAGAGCGAGTTAGAGCGCTGTTATGTGCCTCGCGGCCTGTATCGTGGGGTAGAATCAAAACCGTGTTTTGGCACTGCGCTTGCGGTGCCGACATGTTGTTGTTCACGCAATACGAGAGGAAGCGCTATGGACCGCTCCGAAATCTTCGATAAGATCGCCGAAGTTGCCGCCGATGTGCTGGGTGTCGATGTCGCCGACATTAGCGACGAGACCACCTTCGACGATCTCGATGCCGATTCGCTCGAGCGTCTGCAGCTGGTGACGGCCATCGAGGACGAGTTCGACCTCGAGATCGATGACGAGACCCTGCTGTCGCTCGACTCTGTCGCCGACGCTGTCGACGCTATTGAAAACGCCAAGGAGGCCTAAGTCTTGGCTTTATCTCAACGACTCGCGCGCGCCCAGGAAATCCTGGGCCACGAGTTCAATAACAAGGTGCTGCTGCGCGCGGCGCTCACGCACCCCTCTGCCGTGGAAGGTCAGCCCGTCTCGGCGAGCTATGAGCGTCTTGAGTTTTTGGGCGATTCCATTTTGGGCGCCGTGGTTGCCCGTTCGCTCTTTGAATCCTATCCGGAGTTTGACGAGGGCAAGCTTACGCGCCTGAAGGTGTCCCTTGTCTCGGGTGCCACGCTGTCCGAGGTGTCCCATGAGCTGGGCATCGACGACATCATCATCTTTGGTGCCTCCGAGACCGGTACCGGCGCGCGCGGCCTGCACTCGGCGCTCGAGAACGTCTACGAGTCGCTCGTGGGCGCGCTGTATCTGGATGCTGGCTGGGATGCGGCGGCGGAGTTCATTCACCGTACGCTTAAGCCCCATTTGGCCTCCGAGCGTGCCGAGCACCCCGCGAACCCCAAGTCGTTCTTGCAGGAGTGCGTGCAGGCCGACGGCCACGAGCCTCCGGCGTACAAGCTCGTTGGCTCTGAGGGCCCGGCGCACGCACCGACCTTTACCGCCGTGGTTCTCATCGACGGTATTCGCCAGGGCCGCGGCACCGGTTCTTCCAAGAAGGAGGCCGAGGGAGCCGCTGCGCTCGAGGCGCTCGACCGCATGGGTTACACCACCAACGGCGTGATTCTCAACAAGAAGCCTGTTTAAGCGAGGAACCGTGTATCTCAAGTCCCTCACGCTCAAAGGGTTCAAGTCGTTTGCCGACCGCGCCCATATGACGTTTGAGCCGGGCCTAACCGTCATCGTCGGTCCCAACGGCTCGGGAAAATCGAACATCTCCGACTCGATTCTGTGGGTCCTGGGCGAGCAGAGCGCCAAGCAGCTGCGCGGCCAGGCCATGGAGGACGTCATCTTCTCGGGCTCGTCGGCGCGCAAGCCGGTGGGTGTGGCCGAGGTCACGCTGGTGCTCGATAACTCGGACCATATGCTTCCTGTCGACTTTGACGAGGTGGCTATCACCCGCCGCATGTATCGCTCGGGCGAAAGCGAGTACCTCATCAACTCGAGCCCGTGCCGCCTGATGGACATCCAGGACATCCTGCACGATTCGGGACTGGGCAAGGATACGCATTCCATCATCAGCCAGGGCAAGCTCGACGCCATTTTGCAGAGCCGCCCCGAGGAGCGCCGTGCCCTCATTGAGGAGGCCGCCGGCATCTCCAAGCATAAGCGTCGCAAGGAACGTGCGCTCAAAAAGATTAAATCGATGGACGAGCACCTGACCCGTGCCCGCGACATCAACAAGGAAATCGCCCGTCAGCTGCGGCCGCTGGAGCGTCAGGTCGATCGCGCGCGCAAGTACAAAGAGCTGTCCTCGCGCGCGAACGAGCTTACGCAGATGCTGGCTGTCGACGAGCTTCGTTCGCTGCAGTCGCAGTGGAACGACCTGGAAAGCCGCTCCAAGGAGGGCGCTGCCGAGCTTGAGCTTGCGCAATACCGCTTGGGTGAAAAGGAGCGCGAGCTCGAGAAGCTCCAGGTCATGCTCGAAGAAAAGGGCCTGTTTGTGGGCGACTTGGGCGAGCAGCGCCGCCATATGCAAGATGTGGTCGGCCGCATTAACTCCGATATGCGCCTGCTCGAGGAAAAGGGTCACAACATGGTGTCGCGCCTGTCCGACATGCGCGGCCAGATCTCGAGCTCCGAGCATCAGCGTCGTCGCGTGGTCGAGGAGCTCGAGGATGCGCGTGCCCAGCTCGAGGAAGTGACCGGCGCGCATATGCAGGCCCAGGACGACGTTGACGCCGCCGGCCCTGCCGCCGCCGAGCTCCACGAGCGTCGCGTTGCGCTTGACAATCAGATTTCGCAGCTCACGCGCGAGCAGCGTGATGTCCAGCGTGTGGCCGATAACGCCGCGCTCGAGCTCGCTAAGGTGAAGGACTCGCTGAGCAATGCCGAGGTCGAGGACAACATGTACGCCTCGCGCCTGGAGCAGATTGATGAACAGCTCGAGGAGGTCACAGCATCGCTTGATAGCCGCCGCGACCGTGCTGAGGAGCTTGAGAGCGCTCTTGAGGCGGCCCGTCAGGCCCAGAGCGATGCGCGCGAGGCCACCGAGACGGCACGCGCTGCCCTCAAGGACCTGCGTGCCCGCGAGAGCGAGGCGCGCAACAAGCTGTCCGAGGTTCGCTCGGAGCTTGCCAGCCAAAAGAAGCTCGATGCCCGCATGGCAGACAGCTCACCGCTCGTGAGCCGTCTGGTGGGCGCGCTGGGCGACGATGTTTCGGGCCGTCTGGGCGACGTGCTCGAAGCCCCTCGCGATCTCGAGGGCCTGGTTGAGCAGCTGCTTGCCGGCGATATCGATGCCCTGTTGTTCGATAACGCTGCCGCACTCGAGCGCGCCGGTCGCGCTGCCCTGAATCAGAAGAAGGCCTCGGGCGAGGCGCTGCTGGTGACGCGCAGCGTGAGTGGCTCTGCGGCTGCCGAGGGTGCCGCCGGTACCCGTCTTGTTGATTGCCTGTCCGTGCGTGCGGGCTACGGTCCGGTCGTCGAGGCACTGCTCGGCGGCTATTACGTGGTCGATGACCTTTCTGCCGCACTGGCCGCGCCCGTCGTTGGCGGTGTGACCTACGTGACGCCCGATGGTGCACGCGTTGCCTGCGGCGGTCTGGTTCGCGTGGGGCTCGATGCCGGCGAGGCTTCGGGTGCCTTGGAGCGTAAGCGTCGTATCCGCGAGCTGGAAGGCCTGGAGCCCGATCTTGCTGCCGTGTTTGAGCATGTTTCGGATCAGGTCGTCGAGGCCAACATTGCCGTTGAGGAGGCCCGTGCTGCCGAGGGCGATGCTGCCGGCGAGATCGCCCGTCTTGAGGGCGAGCGTCGCTCCCTGCTGTCCGAGATCGGCCGCCTGGAGCAGAGTGCCAACAATGCCGAGGTCGAGCGGGTACGGATTTCCAAGCGCCGCGAGCAGGCCGCAGAGGCCGTTCGCGCTGCGCGTCCGCGCGTGGACGAACTTACCCGTTCGCGTGACGAAGCTCGTGCGCAGGCGAGCGACTTGGGCTTGCAGATTGCCGAGGCCAACGACGAGCTCGACCGCGTGCGCCGTGACGATTCCGAGGCTGCCGGTAAGCTCGCCGACGCCAAGGTCCGCCTGGCCCAGACGAGCGAGCGCCTGCGTTCGCTGAAGGGCCGCGTGCCCGATCTTGAGCATCGCCTGGAGGGTATCGACCGTCGTATCCGCGGGACGCGTCAGGCCTCACGCTCGCTCGAGCTGCTGCGCCTTCGCGTCGATCCCATGCATGAGCGCTATTCTGCCCTGTTGGAGCGTGCCTCGGACTGGGCTGCGCGCCTGCGCGATCAGGCATCGCTTGAGGAGGCGGACTCGGCTTCGCTTAAGAAGACCATCGAGGACGCCAAGACCGAGGTCGCCCGCGCCAAAGAGAGGGTCGATGTTGCCGCCACGGCGCAAAATGAGTTCAAGGTGGCGCGCGGCAAGCTCGAGGTGCAGGTCGAGGCTGCCATCAAGGCCATCACTGCCGATGGTACCACGGTGCTCGAGGAAGCGCTCATGCTGCCGGCGCCCACCGATCGCGATGCCGCCGAGCGCGAGCTTAACCAACTCGTGCGCCAGATCAACAACTTGGGTCCTGTGAACCAAGTCGCCATGGAGGAGTACGAGCAGCTCAAGCGCCGTGCCGATTACATCGAGGAGCAGCTGGCCGATCTTGAGAGCGCGCGCAAGGCGCTTACCAAGATCACCGTGGCGATCGACCGCAAGATGCGCAAGGCGTTCCTGGTGACGTTTGAGAAGGTTGATGCGAATTTCCGCGAGATCTTCGCCATGCTCTTCCCGGGCGGTCAGGCTCACCTGGAGATGACCGACCCCGAGCATCCGGCCGAGACGGGCATTGAGGTCGTGGCGCAGCCGCGCGGCAAGCGCATCACCAAGATGATGCTCATGTCGGGTGGCGAGAAGAGCCTGACGGCGCTCGCCCTGCTCTTTGCCGTATACCGTACGCGCACGGTGCCGTTTTATGTGCTGGACGAGGTCGAGGCTGCGCTCGACGACGCCAACCTGTCCAAGCTCATCGGCGCCCTCGATGTGCTGCGTTCCGATACGCAGCTCTTGGTAATCTCGCATCAGCGCCGTACTATGGAGGATGCTGACGTTCTCTACGGCGTCTCGATGCAAGCCGACGGCGTCAGTCGCGTCGTCTCGCAAAAACTCGATCGCGAAACCGGAAAGGTCGTGAATGCATAATGGGATTCTTTGACGCACTCTCGCGCGGACTTGAGCGCAGCCGCGAGGCCCTCAACGAGGTCTTCTACTTTGGCGGCGAGGTCGATGAGGATTTTTGGGAGGATCTTGAGGACACCCTCGTCATGGGTGACATGGGTGCCGAGGTCGCCATTCAGGTCTCCGATGACCTGCGCGACGCCGCGGCCAAGAAGAACCTCAAGACCGCCCCGCAGCTTCGCCGCGCCTTGGCCGAGCAGCTCGAGGGCCATTTTGTGCCTGTTGAGCGCGACCCGTTTTCCGACACGCCGAGCTGCGTGCTGTTTGTGGGCATTAACGGTGCCGGCAAGACCACCACGGTCGGCAAGATTGCGAGCGCCATGGCCGCCCGCGGCAAGAACGTGGTGATCGGTTCGGCCGACACCTTCCGCGCCGCCGCCATCGAGCAGCTCGATGTGTGGGGCCAGCGTGCCGGCGTACCGGTTATCAAGCGTGACCGCGGCTCCGATCCGGCGAGCGTGTGCTATGACGTGCTCGACGAGGCCGATAAGCGCGGCAGCGACCTGGTGCTCATCGATACCGCCGGTCGTCTGCACACGAGTCCCGAGCTTATGCGCGAGCTCGCCAAGGTGGTCAACGTGACCCGTAAGCGCGCCGCCAATATGGCCGCCGGCCCCATGCCCGTCTCGGTCGTGCTTGTGATCGATGCCGCCACTGGTCAGAACGGTCTGAACCAGGCGCTCGAGTTTAACGAGGCGCTGGGCCTGGACGGTATTATCATGACTAAGCTCGACGGTACGGCTAAGGGCGGTATCGCCATGGCCGTGGCCGAGAAGCTCAAGCTCCCGATCCTGCGCATCGGCGTGGGTGAGCAGGTCGATGACCTGCAGGAGTTTAACGCCAAAGATTTCTGTCGCGCCCTGGTGGGCGAGTCCAACTAAGGAGTGACTAGTGTTTGATTCCCTGAGCGATCGCCTCAACGACACATTTGACCGCCTGCGTGGCAAGGGCAAGCTGACCGAGGCCGATATTACTTCGGCCATGCGCGATATTCGCATGGCACTGCTCGAGGCCGACGTCAATTTCAAGGTCGTCAAGGAGTTCGTCGCCAAGACCAAGGAGCGCTGCATGACCGCCGAGGTCATGGAGTCGCTGTCGCCGGCACAAAACGTCGTCAAGATCGTGCTCGACGAGCTCACCGAGATGCTCGGCTCAACCGAGAGCAAACTCGTCTTTAGCAACCGCATTCCCAATGTCATCATGCTCGTGGGCCTGCAGGGCTCCGGTAAGACCACGGCTGCCGTTAAGCTTGCCTACCTGCTCAAGAAGCAGGGCCGCTCGCCGCTGCTCGCCGCGTGCGACGTCTACCGTCCCGCCGCTGCCGACCAGCTGGCCACGCTCGGTGGCGAGATCGGCGTACCGGTCTTCCGCGGCGACGGTGCGCACCCGATCGACATTGCCAAGGGCGCCATCCAGGAGGCCGTCGACCACTTGCGTGACGTGGTGATCGTCGATACCGCCGGTCGTCTTCAGATCGACGAGCAGATGATGCAGGAGGCCGTCGATATCAAGAAGGCCGTCAAGCCCGACCAGGTGCTGATGGTCGTCGACGCCATGACCGGCCAGGACATCGTCAACGTGGTCTCGACGTTTGCCGAGCGCACCGACTTTGATGGCGTGATTATCTCCAAGCTCGACGGTGACGCCCGTGGCGGTGGCGCACTTTCGGTGCGTCAGGTGACCGGCAAGCCCATCAAGTTTGTGAGCATGGGCGAGAAGCCCGACTCGCTTGAGCCGTTCTATCCCGATCGCATGGCCAAGCGTATTCTGGGCATGGGCGATGTCGTCGGCATCATCGAGAAGGCCCAGGAGGCAGCCGATGCAGAGCAGCTTGAGGCTGCCGAGCGTATGCTGCGCGAGGGCTTCACCATGAACGACATGCTCGACCAGATGAAAGCCGTCAAAAAGATGGGCGGCATGAAGGGTATCCTGGGCATGCTCCCCGGTGGCCAGCGCGCGCTCAACCAGATGGGCGGCAACTTGGACGAGGGCATCTTCGATAAGAACGAGGCCATTATCATGTCGATGACCAAGGAGGAGCGCCTGCGTCCCTCCATCATCAACGGCCAGCGTCGCGCGCGTATCGCCAAGGGCGCCGGCGTAACCCCCACCGAGGTCAACAGCCTTATGAAGCAGTGGGGCGAGATGAATAAGATGATGGGCCGCATGCGCACGATGGCCAATCAGGCACAGGCCGGCGGCAAGAAGGGCAAAAAGGGAAAGAAAGGCAAGAGGATGCGCATGCCCAATATCCCTGGCCTGGACGCTATGGGTCTGGGCGGCATGGGCGGCCTGGGTACGGGCGGTCCCAAATCCGATATGGAGCTGCTGCGCCAGATGGAAGCGCAGATGCGTAATAAGAAATAGGGCTGTAATTCCAGCTTGATATGGCAAAGGCCGCTCGGAAGCTACCGGGTGGCCTTTACTGTTGGCTTTGATTGTTGGGTTGCGTTCAGCGTCGCGCCCCGAGCTCGCAGTGCCGTGTCGTTAATGGCAGCCGCAGCCCTCGTGGCCCTCGTGCTCGTGATTGCCGTGGCAGCCGCAGGATTCGCTATGCTCGTGGGCGTGCCCGTGCTCGTGGCCGTGACAGTCGCATGTGGCCTCGCCGTTTTGTACGAGCGTGCCGGCGATGAGCGCCTCGACGCAGGCGTCGCAGCTGCCCTGGGCGCCGGCATAGACCGTGATGCCGGCCTGGGCGAGCGCGTTGATGGCGCCGCCGCCGATACCGCCACAGATGAGCGTATCGACACCGCCGTTGGCGAGCAGGCCAGCCAGGGCGCCGTGACCGGTGCCGCCGGTGCCCACGACCTGCTCGTTGAGCACCTTACCGTCCTGAATGTCGTAGATCTTGAACTGCTCGCTGCGTCCAAAGTGCATAAAGATGTTGCCGTTGTCGTACGTGGTTGCCACCCTCATGGTGCCGACCTCCTTTGCTGGCCATGCGGCCGTCGTTGTTGCGATGGGGGAGTACGCGATAGTACCGCCCTCGATGATGAGCGCTCGCCCGTTGACCAAGGCGTTTGCCACCTTTCGATGCGCGCGGCTGCAAATGGCCGCCACCGTGGCACGGGCGATGCCCATCTGCTGGGCGACCGCCTCTTGATTGAGGCCTTCCAGGTCGCAGAGGCGCAGGACTTCGAGCTCGTCGATTGTCATGTCGATGGCGTCTCCACTGGCTAGACCGTCAGGGGTAAAGCCGCGATATTCGGGGATGATCCCGACGCGGCGCAGTTTCTCGCTTCTTCCTGCCATGCGCCCTCCTTATCTGACATATGTCAACAATAGAATAGCGAACGCGTAGATTTGCGCAAGGAATTTCTGACATATGCCAGAAAACGAGGGCTTATGTTTGGGCTGTGGGGCCGCGTGTGCCTGGGCTACAATGAATCTCGCTTGTAGGCGACTGACAGGAGGGTCAATGAGCAAGGCTGATCAACAGTTTGTAACCATGTGCCGCGATATTCTGGACCATGGCACCACCACCGAGGGCCAAAAGGTCCGTCCGGTGTGGGAGGATGGCACCCCTGCCTATACCATTAAAAACTTTGGTGTCACGGCACGCTACGACCTGCGTGAGGAGTTTCCGGCGCTTACCCTGCGTCGTACGGCCCTCAAATCTGCCATGGATGAGATCCTATGGATCTATCAAAAGAAGTCCAATAACGTGCATGATCTCAACAGCCACATTTGGGATGAGTGGGCCGACGAGACCGGCTCCATCGGCAAGGCCTACGGGTATCAGATTGGGCAGAAGAGCCATTATGCCGAGGGTGACTTCGATCAGATGGATCGCGTGCTGTACGACCTTAAGAGCACGCCGTACAGCCGCCGCATTATGACGAACACCTATGTGTTTAGTGACCTGTCCGAGATGCACCTGTATCCGTGCGCTTACAGCGTGACCTATAACGTCACACAGCGCCCGCAGGATGATAAGCCGACGCTTAACATGATTCTCAACCAGCGCAGCCAGGATATCTTGGCCGCGAATAACTGGAACGTGTGCCAGTACGCCATTTTGCTGATGATGGTGGCGCAGTCGGTCGATATGATTCCCGGCGAGCTGCTGCACGTGATTGCCGATGCTCATATTTACGACCGTCATGTCGATATCGTCCGCGAGCTTATCGAGCGTCCGCAGTTTGCGGCGCCCAAGGTAACGCTCAACCCCGATGTGCACGACTTCTATGCGTTTACGACCGATGACCTGATCGTCGAGGGCTACGAGCACGGCCCGCAGGTCAAGAACATTCCCATCGCGGTGTAGGTGACGGGTATGGCTTGTAAGCTTTCTGCCATCGTTGCCGTGTGCGATGACTGGGGCATTGGCTGCGAGGGCGACATGGTGGTGTCCAACCGCGCCGACATGCGCCATTTTGTGGCATGCACCAAGGGTTGCCCGGTCATTATGGGTCGCAAGACGCTGTTGAGTTTTCCCGGCGGGCGTCCGCTTAAGAATCGCCGCAACATTGTGCTCACGCGCGACGAGGGCTTTGCTCCCGAGGGCGTTGACGTGGTGCATAGCGTTGACGAGGCGCTGGCTGCCGTGGCCGACGAGCCCGTTGCGTGGGTGATTGGCGGCGGCGAGGTGTATCGGCAGTTTTTGCCGTATTGCGCCGAGGCCGAGGTCACGCATAACCATTGCGTGCATGCCGTGGATACGTACTTTCCCGATCTGGATGCCGATCCCGCGTGGGAGATTGCGCGGCGTGACGGTGTTGCCACGATTGCCACGGGCGAGGGCGACGAGGGTGTCGATTATGAGTTCGTGACGTATCGTCGCGTTGAGGCGTAAATCGTCTGGCGTGAACGGTATCATCGGTTTGTTTGAATGCATGGGGCGGCGCTTAGCGTCGCCTCGTTTGGTATAGATGCGCTGTAAAGAAAGGTGCGGGCTGGCTGTTATGACTGATGCCGTTGAGGTTCTGCGAATCGATTCGCTCGAGGACGAGCGGCTCGATGCCTACGTGCGACTGACTGAGCGTGAGCTGCGTTGCGTGCTGGAGCCACAGAAGGGCATTTTTATCGCCGAGAGCGCCAAGGTCATCGAGCGCGCGGTGCGAGCCGGATACGAGCCGGTGAGCTTTCTTTTGGGCGAGCGCTGGCTCGACCAGATGATGCCGCTGTTTGAGCGCCTGACGCTACGCGAGGGCGCGGGTCCGGTTCCCGTGTTCGTTGCCTCGATGGAGCTTATGGAGCAGCTGACGGGCTTTAACGTGACGCGCGGTGCGCTCGCTGCGTTCCGTCGTCCGCGTCAGATTCCGGTTGATGAGTTCTTGGGCGGCGTCGTCGGGGCGGCGGGGGAGCGCCCAGTACGCGTCTGCGTACTCGAGGGCATTGTCGACCACACCAACGTCGGCGCGATTTTCCGCTCGGCTGCCGCGCTGAACGTCGATGGCATTTTGGTGAGTCCCACCTGCTGCGATCCGCTGTACCGTCGCTCGGCCCGCGTAAGCATGGGTACGGTGTTCCAGGTGCCCTGGACGCGCATTGGCAGTGAGGCACGCGTGTGGCCGCACGATGGTCTGTCCGCGCTGCACGATGCCGGCTTTTCGTGTGCCGCCATGGCGTTGACGGACGACTCGGTGTCGCTGGATGATCCCGTGCTGCAGAAGATTGACCGCCTGGCGATCTTTATGGGCACCGAGGGTGCTGGCCTGGGTGCCAAGACCATCGCAGGCTGCGACCGCGCCGTGCGCATTCCGATGGCACATGGGGTTGATTCGCTCAACGTGGCCGCGGCAAGTGCCGTCGCCTTTTGGCAGCTGTGCCCGCATGTGAGCAACGAGTACCACTATCAGCCGGGGCTGTATCACTAGGCGGATATTGCGCACCGGGCTCTGGTTCGGGGCGTTTCGGCCGACGTCGGTCGGTGCTAAGCTGATATTGGCTTTGCCGTTCAATTGATGTTTTGTTGTTTGACGTACGCTTGTGGGGAGGGCGTGTGGCTAAGAAATCTACGGCTATCGATGTAACGCAGGGTGTCATTTGGCAGCAGCTGCTGTCGCTGTGCGTTCCCATCTTTTTTAGCTCGTTCTTTCAACAGGCATACACGCTTATCGGCACCTATATCGTCGGTCAGTTTGGCGGCAAGCTTGCGCTGGGCGGCATTCAGGCCACGATGGTGCTTACGGAGCTCTGCATTGGTTTTTGTGTCGGCGTGGGCGCCGGTTGTGCCGTTATTACCGGTCAGTATTTTGGCCAGCACGATGATGAGCGCCTGAGCCGATCGGTCCATACGGCCATGACGCTCGCGCTGGTGGGCGGCATTGTCATTTCCATTCTGGGCATGGTGTTTGTCGAGCCGATGCTTGTTTTGATGAATACGCCGCATGAGCTGCTGGCCGAGGGTGTGGCGTATGCCCGTTGCTACTTTGCCGCCATGTTTGCGGCGCTGCTGCTCAATATGGGGACGGCGCTGTTGCGCGCCGTGGGCGACACGCGCGGTCCGGCGGTCATTATTGCGTCCGGCTGCTTCGTCAATGTGGCACTCGACATTCTCTTTGTCGCCGTGCTGCACATGGAAGCGCTGGGCTGCGGCATCGCGGTGGCGCTGACTATCTGCACCAATGCCACGATGATTGTGATCCGCATGATGCGCGCTCCGGGGGCGTGGCGGTTGTCGCTTTCCAAGCTCGGTATCGATCGCAGCATTTGCAAGAGCATGCTTTCGTGCGGTTTGCCGCTGGGCGTTCAGTCTGCCGCGTATTCGATCTCCAACGTTTTGATTCAGGTGTCGGTCAACTCGTTTGGTGCCGATGTCACGACCGCTTGGGGCCTTTCCGGTCGCCTGGACGGCATTATCTGGATGGTGACCGAGGCGCTTGGCGTGTCGATCACCACGTTCTCGGCGCAGAACTTTGGTGCGCGCAATTACGATCGCATGCGAAAGGGATATCACACGTCGCTCGTGCTGTCGTTTATGCTCATTGGTGGCCTGTCTGCCGTGCTGCTTGTGTTCTCGGGTCCGTTGTCGCGTTTGTTTATCGACGATGCCGCAATTTCGGCTTACACCACGACGATTCTTCATTTCATCGCGCCGTTTTACGCGATTTTCTCGATTATCGAAAACGCGTCCGGCTCCATCCGTGGCGCTGGCGTGAGCTTCCAGCCTATGATGCTCACGATCTTCGGCACGGTCGTGCTCCGTGTGGCGTGGGTGTTCGCGATTATGCCGCTCGACCCCTCGCTCGAGCATCTGCTGCTGGTCTACCCCGTAACCTGGGTAATCACCGCCACGATGTTCACTATCTACCACCACAGCGGCAACTGGCTCGGTCGCGCCACTGCCTAGGACATCCGTCAGGTACCCCTGCTAAGTTGCGGTGAAATAGTTCCTGAAAAGCCCTTGTGGGCCGCCAAACAAGAACTATTCCACCGCAACTTCTTTCTGCGTCCCCCGCGGATCAATTAGTATTCGATGCCTTGGCGGGCTAGGAGGCCTTCGTCGAAGTAGTGTTTGATGGGGCACATTTCGGTTACTAGGTCGGCAAGGTCGGCGAGGGGTAGCAAGCCGCGGCCGGTGAGCACGAGCTCTGTGGTGGTCGGTTTCATCGCGATCAGCGCTTCGACATCTTCGCGCGTCACAAAGCCCCGTCGCATGGCTTCTCCCAGTTCATCCAAGATCAGCACATCGACCTGGCTAATCTGCTCGCGCGCCAGCTCCATAATCTGTGCGGCACAGGCTTCGGGCGTGTCGCGGTCGGCTTGTACGATGCGTAGCCCCAATCGAGGCGCTGCGTCATGTTCGGCGCAGTGCAGCTTCTTGGCAAACTGAAGCATGAGCACGTTAAGTCCATAGCCCGTGGCACGCAGTGCGAGCCCCAGCGCAGCCGTCGTCTTGCCCTTGCCGTCGCCCGTGTAGATCTGAACCTTGCCGACTTCCAGTGATGCCATCTCTGTCCTTTCGTGCCCGGCGTCGGTTTATCGCCGGCCGGGTTGGGTATTCTAGTTAGCATTATCAACCCCAGTAGATGGAGTTCAAGCAGATGGAGATGGATGACAACAAACGTAGACGGAATATGATCCTCTACGTGCTCATCGCCTTCGTCGTCTACCTCGTGCTCTCGACCGTTCTGTTCCCCAACATCGGTCACACGCAGCAGATTACGAAGACCGATTATTCGACGTTTGTCAAAGCGCTCGATAAGAAGAGCGTCGACAAGGTCGAGTACAACACGGACGATTACACGATTTATTACACCAAGAAGGGCGAGGACGAGAACATCGCCTACAAGACGACCGGCGTGCCGAATGACGCGGGCTTTACCGATCGCGTGCTTGAATCTGGCGCCTCGCTTGAGTCGGTCGTTCCCGATAAGAACTCGGGTCTGATGACCTACTACCTGCTCACCCTCATCCTTCCCATGGCGATTTTCTTCTTGATTGGCTGGTGGCTCAACCGCCGCATGAAGAAGGCCATGGGTGATGACGGTCCGTCGATGAACTTTGGCGGCGGCGGTTTTGGCGGCGGTGGACTGGGTAAGTCCGGCGCGCGCGTGATCGCCTCCAAGGATGTGGGCGTGACCTTTAAGGACGTCGCCGGCCAGGAAGAGGCCAAGGAGTCCCTCAAGGAGGTCGTCGACTTTCTGGAGAAGCCGCAGCGCTACGAGGAGATTGGCGCCAAGCTGCCGCGCGGTGCCCTCCTTGTCGGCCCTCCGGGTACGGGTAAGACCCTGCTTGCCAAGGCTGTGGCCGGCGAGGCGGGCGTTCCGTTCTTTAGTATTTCTGGTTCTGAGTTCGTCGAGATGTTCGTCGGCCGTGGCGCCGCCAAGGTGCGTGACCTGTTTAAGCAGGCCAAGGAAAAGGCCCCGTGCATCGTCTTTATCGACGAGATTGATACCATCGGCAAGAAGCGCGATGGCGGCGGCTTTAGCGGCAACGACGAGCGCGAGCAGACGCTCAACCAGCTGTTGACCGAGATGGACGGCTTCGATAACCACAAGGGCATCGTCGTTCTCGCTGCTACCAACCGCCCCGACAGCCTTGACCCGGCCCTGTTGCGCCCCGGTCGTTTTGACCGCCGCATCCCCGTTGAGCTGCCCGACCTGACCGGTCGCAAGAACATCCTCGAGCTGCATGCCAAGAGCGTGAAGACGCAGCCGCCGATCGACCTGACCGCGATTGCCCGCGCCACGCCCGGTGCCTCGGGTGCCGACTTGGCCAACATCATCAACGAGGGGGCCCTGCGCGCCGTCCGCGAGGGCCGCAAGCGCGCGACCCAGGACGACTTTGAGGAGTCGGTGGAGGTCGTCATTGCCGGCCAGCAGCGTAAGTCCACGGTGCTGTCGGACCATGAGAAGCAGGTCGTGTCCTACCACGAGATCGGCCATGCCATCGTTGCCGCCCGCCAGAAGGGCTCTGCGCCGGTTACCAAGATCACCATCGTTCCGCGCACGAGCGGCGCTCTGGGCTACACCATGCAGGTCGAGGAGGACGAGCGCTTCCTGACGACGCGCCAGGAGGTTCTGGACAAGCTCGCCGTCTACTGCGGTGGTCGCGCGGCCGAGGAGCTCATCTTTGGCGAGATGACGACCGGCGCGGCCAACGATATCGAGCAGGCAACCAAGCTTGCCCGCAACATGGTGACGCGCTTTGGTATGTCCGATGAGTTTGGCATGATGGCACTCGGTACTGTCCAGAATGCGTACCTCAACCAGGACACGTCGCTCACCTGCGCCCCCGGCACGGCCGAGCGCGTGGACGCGATTGTCGCCAAGCTGATCGAGGATGCGCACGACCGCGCCCTGCAGATCCTGAAGGAGAACAAGTTTAAGCTTCACGAGCTGGCTCGTTATCTGTACAAGAAGGAGACGATCACGGGCGAGGAGTTTATGAATCTTCTCACGCGCGAGAATCCGCTGATGCCAAAGCAGCAGTAATACTAGTTGCGCTATGTCAATCGCCCCATTTGAGTGTTCATCTCAAATGGGGCGATTTGCGTGGGGGAGTTGTATATGAAGATCGTGGTAAGTGCCTGCTTGATGGGCGAGAGTTGCAAGTATAACGGGCTCGATAACTACCAACGCGAGCTGGTCGAAGCGTGCGAACGCACAGGGACCGAGGTCCTGTTGGTGTGCCCCGAGGTTTTTGGCGGCTTGCCCACACCGCGCAAGCCGTCCGAGATTGTGAACGGCGAGGTTCGTACCTGCGAGGGCATCTCGGTCGATCGCGAGTTTCGCCTGGGCGCAGAGCGCGCGCTCGAAATGTGCGAGCAGGCGGGCGGGCCGTCCGAAATTGCTGCGTG
Source organism: uncultured Collinsella sp. (assembly GCA_934654775.1). Classification (GTDB taxonomy): domain Bacteria; phylum Actinomycetota; class Coriobacteriia; order Coriobacteriales; family Coriobacteriaceae; genus Collinsella. The sequence continues at coordinate 11,192 of CAKUGR010000009.1, read as the reverse complement.
CATCCTTCAAGATCGTAGCCCCTCGTGCGGTGCGGGTCGCGTCTACGATGGCACCTTCAGCGGTACGCTCACCGTGGGCAACGGTATTTTTGTCGACCTTCTGCTCCGCCACGGTTATCGCGTGATTCCGGCTAGCGAGTTCGATCCCAGCATGCTGGAGCAATAAAAAACCACCACAAAGGTGCCTGTCCCCTTTGTGGTGGTTTTGGGTTAGAGCTAGAGGGTGTGGCCGTAGGCGTTGGCGGCCTTGATGGCGGCGGCGAACTTCTCGTCGGTGAAGGGCTCCGGGTTGCCCTGCTTCCACTCGTTGGTAGCGTGCGCGAACTCGCACAGGGCGGGGATGTCCGCCTCTGTAAGGCCGACCTGCTCAAGCGTCACGGGCAGGCCCATCTGTTTGTTAAAGGCGGCGTAGCGCTCAAGGTTCTCGGTATCGCCCGTATAGGCAAACAGTACGAGCACGCCCAGGCTCACGACCTCGCCGTGTAGATACGTTCCCTCGCGCGGAATGCTGCAGGTGGCGTTGTAGAACGCGTGCGCCACGCTCGAGTTGTAGTAGTAATCGTTCTGGTTCGTGAGGTTCGAGACATAGCCCGTGTTGACCACGATGTCGAGCGCGATCTGCTTGACGGCCTCGCTCGATAGATTCTGGCGCACGTCCTCAAGACCCTGGACGCCATAGGTAAACAGCGGCTCGGAACAGGTGTGCGCGAGCGCCAGGCCAAGACCGGCGGTGTGCTCCAGGTTACCGGCGCTCGTGGCGTACTCGACCTCGGGCTGCTTTGACAGAGCATCGCCCACGCCGGCCCAGAAGTACTCCGCCGGAGCCTCGGCGATGATTTTGGGGTTGATGAAGATGTGCGCCGGTCGGTTGGGGTACGAATAGCCCTCGAGCGAGCCGTCGTCGTTATACACGACGGCAATGGCGGTCGCGGCGGAGCAGTTGGAGCAGATCGTCGGCACCGTAAAGACGATCTTCTTGAGCTCGATGGCCGCCGTCTTGACGGTGTCGAGTGCCTTGCCGCCGCCGCAGGCAATGAGCACGTCAGCCTCCTGGCAGGCAGGGGAGTTCACGACCTTGGCGATATTGGCACGCGTGCTGTTGGTGCCGTAGACGCGCGTCTCCAGAATTTCGACGTCGGTACCTTCCAGCGCAGCGTCGATACCGGGAAGTGCTGCGGCCAGTGCCCGCTTGCCACCGATGATCGCGACCTTGGTCGCTCCGTATTCGGCCAGCGCTCCGGGCAGCTCGTCAAAGCAGTCTTCGCCGACGGTATAGTCGCTCATTCCAATTGTGCGCATAGGTACCTTCTTTCGTTCGATAAAGTGCTTACAGGTATTTTGCTCCAAGAGAAGGTCCACGGCTGCAAGAAATTTTGAACGTATAAAACCAGTGTTGAGGGTTTTTCGCCGGCGCGGAACGTGCTAGCATACTCCGCATAAGCGTTGATGGGGACGAGTAGTCGGCCATCCGCATGCTACAGAGAGCGGGGAGTGCTGAGAACCCGCGCATGCGACCGATGAAAATCACCCCGGAGCTGCGGTCCCAACGGACGTGCCGAACAGGTTCGTCTTAGTAGACATCGCCGAGATGGTCGTCGATACAGACCAGCCGAGTAACGGATGCGAGCGCGCGGCGACGCGGGCGAGGGCATCTAAGCTGGGTGGTTAAGCGAAGAGCTTTTGCGGGCGCACGGCCCGTTTTGTGGCGCTTCGTCCCAGCTTGCAGGGACGGGCGCTTTTTTGGTGCCCAGAGGGCGTGCGCGCCCACGACAAGAAAGGGGTACCGTGGCAAACGAGTACAAGCAGACGATGAATCTGCCCAAGACCGGTTTTCCCATGCGTGCCGGTCTTTCCAAGTCCGAGCCCAAGCGACTCAAGGACTGGCAGGACAACAAGGTCTACGAGCAGGTTCTGAAGAAGAACGAGGGTCACAAGAAGTTCGTGCTGCACGACGGTCCTCCGTACGCCAACGGCCCGATCCACATCGGCCACGCCATGAACAAGATCTCCAAGGACATGATCAACCGTTACTGGATGATGCAGGGCTGCGAAGTTCCCTATGTCCCCGGTTGGGACTGCCACGGTCAGCCGATCGAGCACAAGGTCGAGGAGAAGCTCGGCACCGAGAAGTTCAACCAGACCTCCACGGCTAAGATTCGTGAGCTCTGCAATGAGTTCGCTGTTGAGAACATCGAGCTGCAGAAGGCTGGCTTCCGCCGCCTGGGCGTGCTCGGCGACTGGGACAACCCCTACCTGACGCTCTATCACCAGCACGATGCCGCCGACATCGAGGTCTTTAAGGCCATGTTCGACAAGGGCATGATCTATCGCGGTCATAAGCCCGTCCACTGGTGCAAGCACTGCCACACCGCGCTCGCTGAGGCCGAGATCGAGTACTCCGACGAGACGAGCCCCTCCATCTTCGTGCGCTTCGAGATGACCTCCAAGCCCGCCGGCCTCGAAAACTTCGACGGCCCGGTCGACTTCATCATCTGGACGACCACGCCGTGGACCATCCCCTCCGACCAGGCTGTCTCCCTCAAGCCCGGCGCCGCTTATGTCGCCGTCGAGCACGACGGTCGCGCCGAGGTCATGCTCGAGGACCTGGCTCCCAAGTGCTGCGAGGAGTTTGGCTGGGAGTACACCCCGGTTATGGTCGACGGCAAGCCCTACGTGGTTCCCGCCGAGACCTTCCACCACATCCACTACAAGCAGCCGATCTTCGACGGCGTTGAGGGCGTGGCGCTGCTGGCCGATTACGTCGGTGTCGATGATGGTACCGGTATCGTCCACAACTCGCCCGGCCACGGCGTCGACGACTACTTTGCCTGCCTCAAGGAGGGCATCACCGACATCTGCATGCCGGTCGATGACGACGGTAAGTTCTACACCGGCGAGGAGTTTGGCACCGGCGGCCCCTTCAGCGGTATGGATACCGACGAGGCCAACCCGCATATCATCGAGTTCCTGCGCGAGCGCGGCACCCTGGTCCTCGAGAAGAAGATCACGCATAGCTATCCGCACTGCTGGCGCTGCAAGCACCCGGTGCTCTTCCGTGCTACCGACCAGTGGTTTGTCTCGATGGACAAGACCGGTTTGCGCGAGCAGGCTGGCAAGGAGGTTCGCGAGAACGTCAAGTGGTATCCGGCCCACGCCGCCAACCGCATCGGTGCCATGGTCGAGCAGCGTCCCGACTGGTGCATCAGCCGTCAGCGCAACTGGGGCGTGCCTATCCCCAGCTACACTTGCGCCGACTGCGGCGAGAAGGTCATGAACGACGCCACGCTCGACGCCGTCATCAAGCTTTTCCACGAGAAGGGCTCCGACGCCTGGTTCACCGACGCTCCCGAGAGCTACCTGGGCGAGGCCTGTGTCTGCCCCAAGTGCGGTGGCCATCACCTCAAGGCCGATAAGGACATCCTCGACGTGTGGTGGGACTCCGGCGTTTCCTGGAAGGCCGTCTGTGAGTATCGCCCCGAGCTGGAGTATCCGGCGGACGTGTATCTCGAGGGCTCCGACCAGCACCGCGGTTGGTTCCAGAGCTCGCTGCTCACCTCGGTGGGCGCCAACGGCCATGCTCCGTACAAGGCGGTCGTCTCGCAGGGCTTCACCCTCGACGGCCAGGGCCGTAAGATGTCCAAGTCGCTCGGCAACGTCATCGACCCCAACAAGGTCTGCGACGAGATGGGCGCCGACATCATCCGTCTGTGGGTTGCATCCGTCGATACCAGCTCCGACGTGTCCATTGACCACGAGATCCTTGCTCGTACGTCCGATGCCTACCGTCGCTTCCGCAACACGCTGCGCTTCCTGCTCTCCGAGCTCGAGGGCCAGTTTGAGCCCGAGACCGACGGCGTCGCCTTTGCCGACCTGCTGCCGCTCGATAAGCTCATGGTTGCCCGCCTGACCCAGGTCCAGGCCGAGGTCGACGACGCCTACGCCAGCTACGAGTTCCCGCGCGCCTACCGTGCGCTCTACGACTTCGTGGTCACCGAGCTTTCTAACGTGTACCTCGACGCCCTGAAGGATCGTCTGTACTGCGACAAGCCCGGCTCGCTCGAGCGTCGCAGCGCCCAGACCGTGCTGGCCGAGCTCTTCTCGATGCTCATGCGCGACCTGCAGCCGATCCTGTCCTACACGGTCGACGAGGCCATGGCCTATGCACCCGCCGGCTGCGTCGATCACCAGAAGTACGCCGCGCTGCTCGATTGGTATAAGTCGCCCATCACGGTCGACGAGGCCAATGAGTTTGAGGGCGTGCTCGAGGCTTCGCTCGAGCTCCGTAGCGCCGTGACCAAGGCCCTTGAGGATGCCCGTTCCGCCGGTACCTTCACCAAGAGCCAGCAGGTCCGCGTCAAGGCAGTCGTTCCCGCCGAGATGTACGCGTTGCTGACCGGCGAAAAGGCCGTCGACCTGGCCGAGTTCTACATCGTTTCCGATGTTGAGCTGACCCAGGGCGAGGAGCTTTCCGTTGTCATCGAGGCTGCCGAGGGCGAGTGCTGCGACCGTTGCTGGAACTACCGCACCACCGTCGGCGAGTACAACGGCCACGCGCATATCTGCAAACGTTGCGCTGACGCGTTGTAGGTTACGGCGTTCGTAGAACGCCGTAACCTACCGACGCTGCAAACGCCCCTAAGCGGCAATCTGACGTTCAATCGTCGGTCGCGTACCAAAGTACGCTTCCCTCCTCTTTCACGTCACCTTGCTCGCTTAGGGACGTTTTCGCTGTTGGTGACGATAATGCGGTTTTTCCATTGTTGGAACTAAAGTTATTGAGCGACATTCCGTTCTTCGGAATGTCGCTTTTATTTTGTGCTGGTTATTTGGCTTTCGTTGGTGAATATGCTGCGCGTTTGGCGTTTGTCACTATAAGATGATTACTTGCACTAAACGGAATTCAAGTTCTTGAGGGTAGGGGATTGATTTGGGTCGTACTGGGGATATGACGCCGCCTTTGCGTTGGCGGTTGGGTGTTGCTGGTGGGGTGGCGCTGGTTGTGCTGCTTGTTGACCAGCTGACCAAGCTTGCGGTACGTGCCGTGGGCGACGCTTTGCATGTGACCGTCATCCCCGGTGTCGTCGACTTTATGTTTGTCCGCAATATCGGTGCTGCCTTTAGCATGGGCGAGGGGCATGGCATCGCGTTTGCCGTGCTGGCGTTGGCAGTCATTATTGCTATTGCCGTGTACCTCGTTCGTGCACCCCAGCTCGCTCATCTTGAGGTTGTGGGCATGGCGATGGTTGCGGGCGGTGCTATCGGCAATGCTATCGATCGTTTGGCTTTTGGCTTCGTGACCGATTTTATTGCCACCACCTTCATTGACTTCCCCGTCTTCAATGTTGCCGATATCGGCATTACCGCGGGCGTCGTGCTCGCCCTCTTTGGCTACATGTTCTTGAGCCCCGCGGCCCGTGAGGTCGATGCGACCGCCGAGCTTAACGCCCGTGACGAGGCCCGCGCCAAGCGCAAAGCCAAGCAGCGTGGGGAGCGTGCCCGCAAGATTCGCGAAAGGAATGAGCGCTAATGGCCGACATCCATATCCTTGTTGCCGATGATGCCGCTGGTCAGCGTCTTGACGCCTATCTGGGCGCCAATGACGGCTGCCCTACGCGCTCTGCCTGCGCGCATCTGATTGAGGGCGGGGCCGTATGTGTCAATGACGAGACCTGCCTGTCCAAAAAGTATGCCGTGCGAGCCGGCGACCGCATTTCGGTCGACCTGCCCGAGCCGCACGACCCGACCGACGTGATTCCCGAGGCCATCCCGCTCGACATTCGCTACGAGGACGACTACCTCATCGTGCTCTCCAAGCAGCGCGGCCTGGTGTGCCATCCTGCACATGGTCATGAGAGCGGTACGCTCGCGAATGCCCTGGTCTATCACTGTGGTATCGACCATCTGGGCACCGTGCAGGGCGAGGACCGCCCCGGTATCGTGCATCGTTTGGATCGCGATACCTCGGGTCTTATGCTTGCGGCCAAGGACGACGACACCCAGCGCGCGCTCCAAAATCTTATCCGTACGCGCACGCTCGACCGCCGCTACATTACGCTCGTTCACGGGCACATCGTCATGGACGAGGGCACCATCAACACCGGTATTGCCCGTTCTACGCGTGACCGTGTCAAGATGGCGGTTTCGGATGATCCCTTTGCGCGCCAAGCCATCACGACCTTCAAGGTCCTTGAGCGCTTTGATTCCACGCGTTTTGACGACGGCTACACGCTCGTCGAGTGCCACCTGTTTACGGGCCGCACACACCAGATTCGCGTGCATATGCGCCATATCAACCATGCCTGCGTGGGCGATCCACTCTATGGCAAGTGCGATGCACGTGCCGATCAGGGTCTGACCAGGCAATTCCTTCATTCCTGGCGCGTTGCATTCGACCATCCCGTGACGGGGGAGCGCATTGAGTGCCGCGACGAGCTGCCGTGGGATCTCGCTGCGGTTCTTGACGACCTGGCCCCGCGCTCGCTTGGCCGCACCGCTGCCGGCGATGAAATCGTTCCGCAGCTCGGTCTGCTCGAAGCCTAGCCAGTATTAGGTGGTTTCTTGAACTCGGTTAGCCTGCGGTAAGATATACGGTTGTTTACGTAACGCGTTCCTGGGAGCCTGCATGCTCGCCTTTTTACAAACTAACACGCCCATCGTGATCTTCAACCAGATTGTCGTCACGCTGCTCACGGTCTGCTTTCTGTACCAGGTGGTCTTCTTTGTCATTGGCGCTCTTCGTGGCGAGGTCGCGCCTCCCAAGGCCAAAAAACTCCACCGGTACGCCTTCTTTATTGCGGCGCATAACGAGGAGGCCGTGATCGCCAACCTCGTTCGCTCCATTAAGGATCAGGACTATCCGTCCGAGCTCATCGAAGTCTTTGTCGTTGCCGACGCCTGCACCGACAACACCGCGCAGCTTGCGCGTGAGGCCGGTGCCATTGTTTACGAGCGCAATGATCTGGCCCGCAAGGGCAAGAGCTGGGTCATGGATTTTGGTTTCGATCGCATCCTTAACGAGTATCCCGACACGTTTGAGGGCTACTTTATCTTCGATGCCGACAACGTTATCTCCCGCGATTACGTCTCCAAGATGAATGACGCCTTTGACCAGGGCTTTCATGTGGTCACGAGCTATCGCAACTCCAAGAACTTCGGCAGTTCGTGGATTTCGTCTGCCAACGCCACCTGGTATCTGCGTGAGGCCCGCTTCCTCAACAACGCGCGTAATATCTGCAAGACGTCCTGCGCTGTCTCGGGTTCGGGCTACCTCATCTCCGCCAGTGTTATCGAGGGCATGCACGGCTGGCAGTTCCATACACTGACCGAGGACATTCAGTTCACCACGTTCTGTGCCATTCACGGCATCCGCATCGGCTATGCGCCGGCTGAGTTCTTTGACGAGCAGCCGGTGACGTTTAAGGCGTCCTGGAAACAGCGCATGCGTTGGACCAAGGGCTTCTACCAGGTCTTTTTTACCTACGGCAAGCATCTTGTCAAATCGACGTTTCGCTATCATCGCTTTGCCGCCTACGACATGTTTATGACCATCGCCCCGGGTATGCTGCTATCGCTGATCTCGATGCTCGCCAATGCGACGTTCCTGATCGTTGGTGGCCTTTCGCATGGTTTCTTGGCTACTGAGGTCGAGATGCAGGCTTGTGCCGCCTCGCTTATCATGACGTTCGTGATGATGTACCAGACCTTCTTTATCCTGGCGCTGCTCACGACCATCTTTGAGTACAAGCACATTCATTGCGCTCAAAAGTGGCGCCTGGTGACCAACCTGTTTACCTTCCCGATCTTTATGTTCAGCTATATCCCCATCACGGTTGCCGCGCTGTTCCTGAAGGTCGACTGGGTTCCTACCCAGCATGCCGTCAACGTTACCCTCGATGAGGTCATGCAAGGCGCCAAATAACCACCATCAAAACCACCACAAAGGGGGCAGGCACCTTTGTGGTGGTTTTTGCTTTTGAGAGGGCTGTCCCGGGAGGTGTCCTGTGGTCTATATCCCATTTTGGATCTGCGCCTTTGCCGGTGCGGTGATCGATGCCCGTGAGCGGCGGTTTCCCAACGCGCTTGCGGCTGCGTGTGCCGTGGCGGCGTTTGCGGGCGTGTGGCTGGATGCGGGCTTGAACACGGCACTTGACCGCGCTGGCCTTGCGGTCATCGTGTACCTTTCTCTTGTGCTGACTGAGTCGCTTTGGCGGCGCCTCTGTCAAACCACGGGCATCGGCATGGGAGATGCCAAGGCACTCTTCGCGCTTTGCACGCTTGACCCTATGGGCGGCATCGTGGCATTTGCCGTCGCGCTCCTGGCCCTTGCCCCCTCCTGCCTCTTCACAAAATCGCGCTCCCTGCCTTTGCTGCCGTTTTTGGTGCCGATTTTTGCCATAATCGAGGTCGTGGGCTGCACATTGTAACCGATTGCGCATCCTTCTTAAGGAGCATGCCATGGCAACTAATCAAGAAACGGCCGTCATTAAGGCGCGCATGGATCGTATTCCCTCGGCGTTGTCGCCCGAACTTGTCGAGCGCATTTCCGCCGATCGTGCTTCGGGTGCTGTCAACCCGTATCGTTGCAACGACGATCAGGTCATTCGTCGTATTGATCGCGCTGCCGACAAAGGCACGCTTATGCGTCCGGCATTTACGCGCGATACCGAAAAGATTCTTCATCTTCCGGCGTACACGCGTTATGCAGGCAAAACGCAGGTCTTTAGCTTCCGTAGCAATGATGATCTGTCGCGCCGCGGTTTGCACGTGCAGCTTGTTTCGCGCATTGCGCGCGATATCGGCCGCGCCCTGGGGCTCAACTGCGATCTGATCGAGGCGATTGGCTTAGGCCACGACTTGGGCCACACGCCCTTTGGCCATGCCGGTGAGCGCTTTCTCAACGATATTTACCACGAGCGCACGGGTCGCTACTTTTTTCATAACGTGCAGTCGGTCCGCGTGCTCGATGCGCTGTATGGCCGCAACGTGTCCCTCCAGACGCTCGATGGCGTGCTATGCCACAACGGTGAGTACGAACAGCGTGTTTTTGAGCTTTCGGGCATGGGTTCCTTTGACCAGTTCGACCGAACCGTCGAGGAATGCATTGCCACAGGCTATAGCGCGATTGAGCACCTGCGTCCCATGACGCTCGAGGGCTGTGTGGTGCGTATCTCGGATATCCTCGCCTACGTCGGTCGTGATCGTCAGGACGCCATTGCGGCGGGCCTGCTGTCGCCCGACGCTTTTGACGATGGTCGGGGCGGCGCCTATAACAGCTGGATCCTCACGCACGCTTCCATCGATATCGTTGAGCATAGCTACGGCAAACCGCGTATCGAGATGAGCGAGGACCTGTTTGAGGAGATCCGCCGGGCCAAGCGCGAGAACTACGAGAAGATCTACAGCAAGGGCGGTATCGAGGGCGATTCCGAGGCGGAGTTGCGTGAGGCCTTCGAAAAGCTCTACGACCGTTGCCTGCTGGATCTAAATAAAAGCGACGAGTCCTCTTACATCTTTAAGCATCATATTTCGCGCATTGAGCAGCAGCTTTCCTACTACGATCGCACCTATGCCTGGCAGGACGACAAGGATCAAGCGGTGGTGGATTACATCGCGAGCATGACGGACGGCTATTTCTGCGAGCTGACGAGCAAACTATTCCCTGGTCTGGAGTTTCCGCATCGTACCTATATTAACGAACGGTAGTTCGTATCTTTTCGGTATACTGTTGACGAACAAAGCTTTTGATTGATGCATGGGATGGCTATGGACGACCTTTTTTCTGCCTCGACGCGCGAGCGTTCCTTTAAAAATGCGCCGCTCGCGGTGCGCATGCGTCCCAATTCGCTCGACGAGTACGTGGGCCAGCAAAAGGCCGTGGGCAAGGGTTCGTGGTTGCGTGCGGCAATCGAGCATGATGTGCTATCGAGCGTGATTCTGTATGGGCCCGCCGGTACGGGCAAGACGACGCTGGCGCATATCATCGCCAACCATACCAAGAGCGAGTTTGTCGAGGTCAGCGCCGTCACGGGTACCGTGAAGGACCTGCGTCGCGTGATCGACGAGGCAAAGTCGCGCCTGAATACGTATGACCGCCGTACCATCTTGTTCATCGACGAGATTCACCGTTTTTCGAAGTCGCAGCAGGATGCGCTTTTGCATGCGGTTGAAAACCGTACCGTCATTATGATTGGCGCCACGACCGAGAACCCGTACTTCGAGGTCAACTCAGCACTGTTGTCGCGTGGCCGCGTGGTAGAGCTTGAGCACCTGAAGGACGAGGATATCGCCACGCTCATTGAGCGTGCGCTCGAGGCGCCGCAGGGTTTGGGCGGCAAGTTCTCGGCCGATGAGGATACGGTTAAAACCATTTGCACGCTGGCCGCGGGCGATGCCCGCTCGGCACTCACAACGCTCGAGCTTGCAAGTGAGATCGCCGTCACGCGTCCCGATACCGAGGGCACGCCTGCACCGACGGCGGGGGAGCGCTATCCCATTACCGTGGATGACGTAAAGATTGCCAATCCGCGTCGTGGCTTTACCTATGACAAAAACGGCGACATGCACTACGACATTATCAGCGCGTTCATTAAGTCCATGCGCGGCAGCGACCCCGATGCCACCATCTATTGGCTTGCACGCATGATTGACGCGGGGGAGGACCCCAAGTTTATCGCTCGACGCATCATGATCCATGCTTCCGAAGACGTCGGTAACGCCGATCCGCAGGCCCTGCTTATAGCGCACGCTGCGTTTAAATCTGCCGAGGTCATTGGGTATCCCGAGTGTCGCATCAACCTGGCACAGGCTGCGCTTTATGTGTGCCTGGCGCCTAAGTCCAATGCGTGCGAGGCCTCAATCGATGCAGCGCTGGCCGATATCCACAGAAGTGGTCTTCGCGAGGTGCCTAGTTACCTGCGCGATCGCCATCGCCCGGGCAGCGATGAGTACGGAGTGTACAAGTATCCGCATGACTATCCCGAAGGCTGGGTCGAGCAGCGCTATTTGCCCGAGGGGCTGGAGCGCGGCGCGTTCTGGCAGCCTGCGGGCCGCGGTTGGGAAGAGTGGCGTGTGGAGCAAAGCGAACGCGACCGGAGCGGTAATGCTCCCAAGTAGGTCATGGTTGATTTCCGATCTCAGCCGAACACGTTGAGCGGATAGACCGTTCCCGCAGCTAGCCGAACGCCCCCGAGGCC
>CAKUGR010000008.1 GCA_934654775.1 uncultured Collinsella sp. | reverse complement strand
CCCGAGCCCGCGGAAAGAAGCTGCGACGCGGGGGAGGCGACCCCAATGGCTTTCTCATATCGTCTTTTGGGCTTCGAACCCTGCTTGAGTGCCTTGGAAAGGCCGACAAGGGCCGTGAGGAGCGAGACCATAGCGGTCAGGAGCTTCACGAGCTCGGTGAAATCGGTCATGGGCATCACCTCCCATCGGATGGAGGGCTCTGCCCGGCACGAGGGCTGCCGACAGCGAGGACGATTTTATCAGAGTGGTTGGCCCTCTCCGATTAATTCGCGATCCTCACCCTCGCTAAGAGTGCGGGCATGGCAGAATCGGCACTAAACGGCAGTGCGCTAGGGCACCGACGACGAGCTTTCCAAAACTAGCAAGGCATATCGCCGTTGCGGTACCGGGATCGGCAAATCTCTGGTGCCCCCGGCGATTCGAAAACTCCCCCCGCGGGGAAATTGGTGACGCGGGTGTCGACGGCCCGAATCCGGCCCTCAACACCAGAAGAGCCCGGCACCGTGGCGGTACCGGGCTCGTTTGTTCTCTGGTGCCCCCGGGCGGATTCGAACCGTCGACACCCGCTTTAGGAGAGCGGTGCTCTATCCCCTGAGCTACGGAGGCATGTTGTACTAGTGTAGCAGATTTACGCCGTTGTAATGCAGCGTATAGCTACTCTTCGAAGTGATAGTCATTGGGGACGTTCTTTAATGACTAGTCGTTTAAGAACGTCGCAGGCGACTAGTTGCCTTTGTGGAAGAGGTTTTTGATAACGGAGGGAATGCTCTTGGCGCCCTTGGCGGTCACATCGATAAAGTCGGGCGAGCGCACGAGCTTGTCCTCCTCAACGTACTTGCGAACCGCGCGCAGCGTCTCTTTGTCGTCGCGCGTCGAAAACGTAAAGTGACCGTTATCCTTGGTAAAAATGGCAAAACGCGTGATCTTCTTGGTGCCGCGCAAAACCTCGGCGGCAATATAGTCGACCTCGTCCCACGGGATTTGGATATAATCCTCGGGATTGCGCTCGTTATAGTACTCGAACGCCTTATTGCCCACCATCACGTTACCGTGGCTAGTAAGCCCCATCAGGCAGGTTGCCGGCGTTGCCAGATCGACCGTGCTGTTCTGAGATTGCGCCATGCGCGCCTCGCCCTCCAAATAAAACAATCGGACCGCATCCAGTGTACCCACCGGATGCGGTCCGTTTCAATGGCTCAAAAGCCCTTGACTAGCTACTCTCGGTCTTAAGCCGAAGCGTGCTTACATGAAGCCGCAGACGCGACCGATGATGCCGACGGCGAAGAGAGCCAGGATGATGACGATCGGGCTGACCTTCTTCTTGAGCAGCTTGCAGACCAGCAGGGTCAGGCACACGGCGGCAAGGCCGGGGATGAGCTGATCGAGGTTGGCCTGAAGCGTGGTGACCTTCACCTGATCAAGGGCAGTACCGCCGATGGAGTTATACATCGTCAGTGCTTCCTTGACACCCTCGGAACCGGAGGGCAGGTTAGCCCAGTCGATAAAGGCGCCAGCAGACTGCGTGACCTTGGAGACAACCGGGGTGAAGGAGATGGACACCCAGCGCTCGACCAGGGCGCCGATGATGAACATACCAAGGATGGAAGCACCCTCGGTAACCTTGCCCATCAGACCGCCAGAGAGGTCCTTGGCGATGGAGGAGCCGACCTTGTAGCCAAACTCCTGCGTGTACCACAGGAAGGCGTAACGGATGATGTTCCACGCGAAGAAGAACAGCAGCGGACCGGCAATGCTACCGGACAGGGCCAGGGAAGCGCCCAGAGCGCCCAGGATCGGGCGAAGGGTGAACCAGAAGGCGGGGTCGCCGACGCCGGCGAGCGGGCCCATCATACCGACCTTAACGCCCTGGATGGCGACGTCGTCGATCGGAGCACCGTTGGCGCGCTCCTCCTCGAGAGCGAGGGTAACGCCAATGACGGGGGCGGAAACATAGGGGTGGGTGTTATAGAACTCCAGGTGGCGCTTAAGAGCGGCAATCTGGTCATCCTTGCTGGTGTAGAGCTTCTTGATCGCAGGGATCATTGCGAAGCACCAGCCGCCATTCTGCATACGCTCGTAGTTCCACGAGCCCTGAAGGAACTGATGACGGAAGCAAACCTTCTTGCGGTCAGCCTTGGTGAGCTGAATCTTGTTCTCTGCCATATGTATCACTCCCCTCCTACTCGTAATCGTTCAGAATGTCGCCGAGCGGGTCACCGGAGCCACCGCCCATGCCGCCACCCTGCTTGGCCAGATCCTTAAGGCCAAGGTAGATGAGGGCAAGGGAGATGCCGATGAGGCCAAGGGCGATCAGCGTGAGCTGAGGGATGGCAGCAAGGACAAAGCCGAGGATGAAGAACGGCCAGGTCTCCTTGGTGGCCATCATGTTGATGACCATGGCGTAACCGACGGAAGCGACCATGCCGCCGCCGACAGCCATGCCACCGGACAGCCAGTCGGGCATAGCGTTAAGCGCGTTGGTAACAGCCTCGGCCGGGATGATGCACAGAAGTACTGCCGGGATGGCGATACGAAGGCCCTGCATGAGGATAGCAGCGTACTGCCAGCGCTCGATGCCGGCGAAGTCGCCCTTCTCGGCGCAACCGTCCATGGCGTGAGCGATAGCGGTAGCCAGGGTACGGCAGATCATGGTCAGGAACAGACCAGCGACCGACAGCGGGACGGCGACGGCGATAGCGGCGGTAACGGCCTTGCCCGAATCGGTGGCGCCGCCGTTGAGGGCGAGCACCATGATGATCGAAGAGGCGACCGAGGCCAGAGCGGCGTCAGGCGCGACGGCGGCGCCGACGTTAGCCCAGCCAAGGGCCATCATCTGGAGCGAACCGCCCAGGAGGATGCCCTCCTGAAGGTGACCGGTTACGAGACCGATAAGCGTGCATGCCACGAGCGGCTGATGGAACTGGAACTCATCCAGAATGCCTTCCATACCGGCAAGCAATGCGACAATCGCAACAAGCAGAATAGTGATTGCAGACATGTATCGGACCCTCCTTTACTATGCTTGAGCGGCCAGTTCGGCCTTAGCTTTCTTCAACATGGCGTCGAGATCCTCGGAGGAATCCGAAGGAACCTTGCGGACCTCGAACTTGACGCCCTTGGCCTTGAGGGCCTCGAGAGTCTTAACGTCATCATCGCCCATAGCGACGGCGTTGGTGACGACGACCTTGCCCTTGGAGTGAGCCATGGAACCGATGTTGACTTCCTTGATGTCGACGCCGGCCTCGATGGCCCTGAGCAGATCCTGCGGGTTCTCGAAGAGCAGCATGGCCTTGGTGTCACCAAAGCGCGTGTCCTTGACGACCTCGGCCATCTTCTTGATGGGCACGACGTTGGCATGGACTCCCGGAGGGGCAGCCTGCTCGATCATGGTCTTGCGGAGCTCGTCGTGAGCAACGCCGTCGGAAACCACGATGATGCGGTTGGGGTTGATCTGCTTGGTCCACGTGGTGGCCACCTGACCATGGAGCAGACGGGTGTCGATACGGACGTGGGCAATCTTGATGTGCCCGTCGCCGATGACCGTTCCCGGAGGGATGGCGCCTGCAGGAGCAGCGGCGGCCGCAGCCGGCTTCTTCTCCTCGGGCTCCAGAGACTCGGGCTTGACGCGCACGCCAGCCTTAGCCTCAGTCACGAGATGTTTTGCGATCGCATGTGCAGTGTTCTTTGCGTCAAAGCGCTGCGAATATGCCTCGATGAGCATAGGCAGGTTGACACCGGTGACGATAGCCCAGGAATCGTGGCCCTCGATGAGCCCGCTGATCTGATTGAACGGCGTGCCGCCCCACAGATCAACGAGGAAGAGCACCTGCTCCTGGTCCTCGAAGGAAGCGACTGCTTCCTCGACCTTGGCACGGAAGTCGTCGGGGCCCATGCTCGGCTCGAGCGAGACCACGGCTACAGACGGCTGATCGCCAAAGACCATCGAGCCCGTCTGCTTGATTCCAGCAGCCAAGTCACCGTGGCTAGCAAGAACAATACTTACCATCACATAACCTCCTTTTTGTCTACGTATTTCCTACACGACATGAAAGGAGTATACCTGTTTGGATTGTGGAATTATAGCTAAATCCGCAAAAGGTTGGATTATTTGTTTAAACGTCTAGGTTTGTTACAAGTTGATTACGTTGCCGCTTTTTGACTCATTACCCGCCAAGGCGTCGCTCATCAAACCTTACATTTTGCAGATACAAGCAGGCTGTTCATTAATATAGTTTTTAGGCAAGCACGAATGCGCCTGTACTGTCGCTATTTTGTTTAAACAGACATAACTTGACTATTAGCATGACTTATGCACTAGCGCAAGTAGCCATTGGGGACGTTCTTAAACGACTAGTCGTTGGGGACGTTCTTGATTGACTAGTCATTTAAGAACGTCCCCAACGACCAAGTTAGGCGATGCGGAGGGGGTTGGCGGCGTCGACGGCATCGGGGGTGTCGGCGGGAGCAGTCGGGCCGCCCGAGGCGGCGTCCGCCGGGTCCTCGTCGGGAGTCTCGATCTGCTTGATCATGACCTCTTGGCCCTGCAGCAGATAGGTCTCGCCGCTGCCGCAATGGGGGCAGGTCTTACCGTGCTCGACCGTCGCGTAATCCCGTCCGCATGCCTCGCAGTGCGTCACGGCCTCGACAGGCTCCACGACAAGCTCCGCGCCCTGCGTGATGGGCTTTTTATCTGCTGCCCAGCGCCAAGCATCGAGCAGCAGATCGGGAACGACGCCCGAGACCTCGCCCAGCAGCAACGTCACGCTCGAAACGCGTCGCACGCCATGAGCGCGCGTCACATTCTCAACATCGCGAATGATGTGATACACGATTCCCAATTCATGCACTTTTTCTTCCGCCGTTCTAACGAACGGCGGTCGGCTTGACGCTGCGCGAGCCCCAGACGGGCGATCTGCCTTTCAATCGTCGGGCATGGGCAAAAGCCCTATGCCCTCCTCTTTCAAGGCACCTCGCCACGCCTGGGACTCGCTCGCTGTCCAACCGCTCTCTGCGCCGTTCTCCTGCTTGTTTCGTTTCTTACTTTTTCCCAAATTTGATCTTAATCGCACGCTTTAGAGCGTACTTGCCGAGGCTCGGGAGCTTTTGCTCGTATTTGACCATCGTTGAGCACTCGGGGCGGTCGCGATCCAGATGGATGGCGTCGAACGCGCACTTGGTGGTGCACAGGCCGCAGCCGATGCACTTGTTGGGGTCGACGATCGAGGCACCGCAACCCAGGCAGCGGGCGGTCTCGGCGCGCACCTGCTCCTCGGTAAAGGTCTCGACGTACTCGCTAAACGGCGCGGCCTTCTCGCGCTCGCGGTCCACGTGGGCAACCTCGCGGCTCGCGTTGTCGTAGCTCTCGATCACGGCATCGTCGCGGTCGAGCGCGGTGTAGCGGCGCTGGTTGCGGCCGATGGTGAGCGTGGAGCCCGGCTGGACAAAGCGATGGATGGACACCGCGGCCTCGTGACCGGCGGCGATAGCGTCGATGGCAAAGCTGGGACCAGTGTAGACATCGCCACCCACAAAGATGTCGGGTTCGGCGGTCTGGTAGGTCTGGGGGTCGGCAAGGGCACCCTGGCCACAGCCAAGCTCCACCTTGGAGCCGGCCAGCAGGTCGCCCCACACGATGGACTGACCGATCGACATGACCACGCGGTCGGCGTCGACACGGCGCAGGTCGTTCTCGTCGTACTCGGGTGCAAAACGGCCCTCGTCGTCCATGACACGCGTGCAGCGCTTAAAGGTAATGCCGCACACGTGACCGGCCTCGTCCAGATGGACCTCCTTGGGGCCCCAACCGCAGCTGATGTGCGCGCCGTCCTCGATGGCCTCGCGGCGCTCCTCCTCGCTGGCGGGCATCTGCGCCTCGCTCTCCAGGCAGAACATCTCAACGTGCTCGGAACCCAGGCGGCAGGCGTTGCGGGCCACATCGATGGCCACGTTGCCGCCGCCCACCACGATGGTGCGACCGGGCAGCGCGTCAATCTTGCCACTGTTGACCTCACGCAAGAAGTCGACGGCGACGGTCACGTCCTCGGCATCCTCGCCCGGAATACCGGCAAGGCGGCCACCTTGGCAGCCAATGGCCACGTAGAAGGCCTTAAAGCCCTGCGCGCGTAGCTCGTCGAGCGTCACATCGCGGCCGACCTCCACGCCATAGCGGAACTCGGCGCCCATCAGGCGAATGACCTCGACCTCGGCCTCGATAACGTCCTTCTGCAGCTTAAAGCTAGGGATGCCATAGGTGAGCATGCCGCCCGGGCGCTCGTTCTTCTCGAACACGACGGGCTTGTAGCCCTTCTCGGCCAGGTAGAAGGCGCAGGACAGACCGGCCGGGCCGGCGCCGATGATGGCGATCTTCTGGTCGAAGCCGCCGGCGCGCGTCGGCGTCACCACAGGCGGGACATAGCGGGTCGCAGCGTCCAGATCGCGCTGGGCGATGAACTTCTTGACCTCGTCGATGGCCACGGCGGCGTCCACGCGACCGCGGGTGCAGGCGTCCTCACAGCGGCGGTTGCACACGCGACCGCAGATAGCAGGCAGCGGGTTCTCGCGCTTGATGAGCGCCAGCGCCTCGTCATAGCGGCCCTGGGCCGCAAGCTTCAAATAGCCCTGAACGGCAACATGCGCAGGGCAGGCCGTCTTGCAGGGAGCGGTGCCGGACTCGTGCGTCTCGATACGGTTGTCGTTGCGGTAGTTGGGCGACCACTTGGTGTGGTCCCACTTGGTGGCATCGGGCAGCTCCTGGCGTGGATACTCGGGCACGCGCCCGCCGGCCTTTTTGCTGCAGAGCTTCTGGCCCAGCTTGGCGGCGCCGGCCGGGCACACCTCAACGCAGCGGCCGCACGCCACGCACTTGTCCTTCTCGACCTTGGCGACATAGGCCGAACGCGACAGGTTAGGCGTGTTGAACAGCTGCGAGGTACGCAGGGCGTAGCACACGTTGACGTTGCAGTTGCAGATGGCGAAGATCTTGTTCTCGCCGTCGATGTTCGTGATCTGGTGCACAAAGCCGTTGTCCTCGGCCTGGCGCAGGATGTCGTAGACCTCGTCGCGCGTCACGTAATGGCCGCGGTCGGTCTCGACCACGTAATCGGCCATATCGCCCACGGCGATGCACCAGTCGGCCGGGTCATCGGCGCAGCCCTCGCCCATCACACGACGGCTCGCGCGGCAGCTGCAGGTGCTGGCGGCGTACTTGCCCTCGTATTTGTCGAGCCAATGCTCGATATGCTCAATGGGCACCGAGGTGCTCGTGGCGTCGATGGCTTTCTCGACCGGAATGACGTGCATGCCGATGCCGGCGCCTCCGGGCGGCACCATCGGCGTGGCCTTGGACAGCGGGCCCTTGGACGCCTGCTCAAAGAACTTGGCATAGACCGGGTGCTCCTCGAGCTGGCTCACGCGCATGTTGAGGAACTCGGCAGAACCCGGCACCAGCATGGGCAGCACCCACTGCTTGGCACGCTCGGGGTTTTCCCAGTTGTACTCGAGCAAGCCCGT
The DNA here is from genome assembly GCA_934654775.1 of uncultured Collinsella sp. Taxonomy (GTDB): domain Bacteria; phylum Actinomycetota; class Coriobacteriia; order Coriobacteriales; family Coriobacteriaceae; genus Collinsella. Next base: position 115,173 of record CAKUGR010000008.1, on the reverse strand, counting down.
GTAGCTCATGTCGTCGAGCATCTTCTCGATATCGGCCTCGGGCATACCGGTGAGCTTGACCATCTCGGGCAGCGTGTAGGGACGGCGCATCTTCATCTTGCAGAGCACTTCGGCCTGCTCGTCGGTCGCGGCCTCGGCAAACGACCAGTACTCGTAGCCCAGCAGCTCATCGCGGTGAAGCAGACGGTTGGTGCAGTGTTCGCACAGCTTGACGATGGCCTCGCGCGGATGCTCCGGCAGCGGCGGCACAAACTCCGCACCGATGTCGGGCTCGGTGTAACTAATCCCCGGTCCGTTGAGAATCATGGTTGTCCCTTCTCTTGCCGCAGCCCGACGAGGCCGCAGCGCCCCTCTTTTTTTGCAGGTCGGGCATGCCCCCATGCCGTTCACCCGCCATTGTTGACATTGTGTCAAAAATAGTATTGACGAACCGTCAACAATATTCAAGACTGTTAGGCGAACGGTTGGGCAAAAGAGGACGAAAGGCGGCAAAACATGAGCAACAACACGGCAGATACCTCCGTGGTCGATGCTGTCCCCGCCGTCGATGCCGCCGCGACAGCCGACGGCGCGGCAAAGCGCCTGACGGGTGACGAACGCCGCCGCGAGATCCTCGATGCCGTGCGCACCGTAAGCTCCGAGCTGGGTGTATCCCACCTTTCGGTATCGGCCGTGACCAAGCGGGCCGGCTGCACGCGTTCGCTGTTCTACCACTACTTTGCCGATATGGACGCCGCCGTCACCGCCGTTATGGACGAGGCGATCGACGGCTTTATCTCCGAGCTCGAGCAGTGGAACGCCAGCCGCACCGTTGGCGATATCGAAGGCGCGCTCGACACCGTCGCCCCGCTCTTTAAGCGCCTGGTCGCCAGCGGCCACGAGCTGCCACACACGCTGACTTCCAGCAGCGGCGCGCTCTACGGCGGCTTTCTGCACAACGTGGTCCAGCGCGTGGCGCAGTACATCTGCGACACCACCGTGGTGGATTTTGTCGCCCATCATGAGCTACGCATCGACCATGTCTACGAAACGTTCTACACCCTCATCATGGGGCTGTTGATGTATATCCGCACGCATCCCGATGTGCCCGACGAGACGGTCAAGGAAATCATCGCCTCGACGCTCCACATCGAGGGCTACACCGCCAAGTATCCCGAGCGCAGGCCCGGGAACTGACGACATTTGGCCAAACTGCCCGCGATCGGAAGAGGGGCCGCGGGCTTGTGAAAGGAGAGCAGCATGCTGTTCGATGTTTGGGGTAGCGATACCCTTATCCACTGGGCTGGCTGGGCCATGGTCTTTGTTGGCCTGATCGTGCTCAACGAGGTCGGCCGCCGCACCAAGCTCGGCGCGGCCATCATCTTTGGCGTGGCCCCACTGGCCATGACCATCTACTGCGTCGCCATCGCCGTCGGCGTTTCGCAGGGCGCCGAGTGGGCGCTCACCAACCCCACCCATGTGTACCAGAACAGCTGGTTCCACTACGCCAAGGTCTACGCGGCGTTGGCCGGTTGCTGGGGCTTCATCGCCATTAAGTACCAGTGGGGCAAGATCGGCAAGGCGCACTGGTTCCGCGCATGGCCGTTTGTGATCGTCGCCATCAACATCATGATCGCCGTCGTGTCCGACTTTGAGAGCGCCTATCACTTCTTTGTCCTGGGCGAGTCCACCTGGGTCACCTCCGAGGGCGCCACGCAGCTCGCCGGCTGGAACAATGTGTTCAACGGCATCGCCGGCATCATCAACATCTTCTGCATGACCGGCTGGTGGAGCGTCTACGCCTCCGAGGACAAGACCGACATGCTGTGGCCCGACATGACCTGGGTCTACATCATCGCCTACGATATCTGGAACTTCTGCTACACCTACAACTGCCTGCCCACCCACTCCTGGTTCTGCGGCTTTGCGCTGCTGCTGGCGCCCACCGTCGCCGCCTTTATCTGGAACAAGGGCGGCTGGATTCAGAACCGCGCCTTTACGCTGGCCATTTGGTGCATGTTTGCCCAGGTGTTCCCCTACTTCCAGGAGGAGTCCATCTTTGTAACGCACTCTACGCTCGACCCCGCCGCTGCCACCGCGGTCTCGATTGCCGCGCTGATCGCCAACATCGCCGCGATCATCTACATCGTCTACCGCGCCAAGAAGCTCGGCCGCAACCCCTACAAGCAGGATGTCTTTGAGGGCACCAGCGATTGGGAGAAGGCGACCGCCCGCCGCGCCAAGGTGGATTACGCGCACGCCGAGTAACGTATTGGTCGTCGTCGGCACGTGGGCATAGTCCCACTTGCCCGGCTTTCGATCCATGCCTCGCACAGCCCCCAGAACGCGATTCGTTCGCGTTCCGGGGGCTTTTTGTTGCCGCAATTTTGGACCGGGCTTGCTCTCAAATTAAATTGGGTTTCAAATTGCGCGGCGGCTCTATATGGCACCGATTTTGGGTACAGTGTTGAGCCGATATTGCATTGGGGGATATATGAGCGATGAGACGATGGGCCGCGAGGATGCGGCTCAAGATGCAGAAGCGTATGCCGAGGCCCTGGAGAGCCTCGACCGGATCGCGCTGGGCGAGATTGCGTTTGACGATGCGGGGGCCGACGCGCAGGGCAAGACGGACGACGAGACGCAACCCGATGATCGGGACGCAGACGATAGTGTTGAGGCAGCCGAAGACGAGGCCGACCACGTGAGCTCCGAAGGCGAGGCGGACGACCAGCCCGAATCCGGCGCAAGCGAGGAAACTGTCCTGCTCGATAGCTTGCCGGCCGAGGATTCGCTGACCCGCGAACTCCCCGGCTTGGGCTCTGCGCCCGCCGTGGACGAGACCATCGCCATGGGCGATATTCCCCTACCGTCCGTTCCCTCGGCACGCGAGGCCGAGATTCGCCATCGCAAAATGTCGCCCAAGCGCCGCAATCTGATGGTGGCCGGCGTTGTGGCCGTCGCGCTTGTCGCCGGCGGCGCAGGCTACGCCGCATGGACCGGATACCAACAGGAACAGGCTGCCGTTGCCGCTGCCAATGCGCACACGATGATGTCGGTGCAGATTGGCGTACATGCCGCAGGCCTCGACTGCTCAACTGGCTCCAAGATTCCCGTGCAGGTGAATGGCCAGGATTCCGACGGTTCGTCCGTGAGCGAGACGCTCTACGTTGATGAGCACGGTCGCGGCATTAAGCTGCTGCCCGGTGATTACACGTTCTCCATCGCCGCCTCCCCCATCGCGGCGGACGGCACCATCTACACCGTCCCGACGACCAAGGCGCAGGTCACTATCAAAAGCGACGGACAGGATTTGCGCGGTGAGGCCATCTTTAAGCTCAAGGTGCCTTCGGCTGACACGGTGACTGACGACCAGATCGATGCCGCCGCCAAGTATGCCGAGGAGGGCGGTGCGAGCTCCGCTGCTGCCGCCAAGATACTTCAGCAGGCCGCAATTACGCGCCGTGATGCCGCCGTCAACGCCGTAAGCGCAAGCGAGGCACAGTCCGCCCGCGATGCCGACGCTCGACACAAGGCGACGAATCTGTATCAGCTCGATATTCCGGTTGAGTGGTATGGCAAGGTCGCGACCTGGCAAAACGGCAGCACGCTGTGCATTTATCTGGACGGCGACACCAACACGCCGCTCGTGACCCTTGTCGCGGTGCGCGACGGCGAGAGCTTTACGCCCGATGAGGGCGATACAGTTTTGGGTGCGGCCAATCTAGGCAACGGTTATACCGTCTACGCCAGCGGCCCCGTCTATCCGTACGTGGTGCCCCAGACCATCAACGGACGGACGCAGAATCCCGTGTCAACCTACCCCATGGACACGGCCATCGAGCTTGTCGAGCTCACGACCGGCAACCGCTATACGTATAGCCAGATCAAGAACGTACTGGTCGGCAAAGACGGCAAGGCCGACGCCGCGACCAAACTCGAGACCGACTACCTCGCCCAGATTCTCCTGCCGAGCATCAAGGCCCAGGACTAGCCGACCCAAAAACAGCCGCCCAACACCCACGTCCCTAACGCAGTTGCGGTGAAATAGGGGCTGTTTTTGCTGGCCAAACCGCAAAACAGTCCCTATTTCACCGCAGCTTATTGGTGGCCTTTTGGGTGGCACTCAGCGCCAGGGGTCGGCTTCGAACATTGGCTCGCGCTCGGGACGGCGATCGCTGTAGGGATCGTAGCCGTCGTCGTCCTCGTTCTCGGCACGAATGAAGGGGTCGCGCGGCTTGGACTCCGGCCTAGGCGCGGGCTTGGGTGCGGTGGGCGCTGGCACGTTCGTCTTGGTCTCGTCTTTCATCTGCATATCTCCTTGCCATGTGCTCATGTTCAGCATCATCGATTGTCGCACGAAAAAGGGCGGCGGACCCAATTGGATCCGCCGCCCTTGGCGTTTTGCGATGAGGGGCGGTTTTAAAGCCGGCCCCAAAATCTACTCGGCGTCGGGGACCTCGTAGGTGGCCGCCGGCGTGTTGTCGCACACGACGGTAAAGCCGCCGTCCTTGTCGACGTCGACCGTCACCTGATCGCCCTCGTGCACCGCACCGTCGATGATGGCGGCCGCGATGGCATCCACGACCTCGCGCTGGACCAGACGCTTGAGCGGACGGGCACCGAACACGGGGTCCAGGCCGCCCACGGCAAGCATCTGCTTGGCAGCCGGGGTGATGGCAAGCGTCATGCGCTCCTTGGCCAGACGTGCGCGGACGTCGGCGAGCTGGATGTCGACGATCTTCTCGATCTGCGCCATGCCGAGCGGATGGAACACCACGATGTCGTCGATACGGTTGAGGAACTCGGGACGGAAAGTCTGAGCCATGGCCGCATCGACTTGATGGCGCATCTCTTCCTCGTCCTTGCCGGACAGGTCGGCGATGGCCTTGGAGCCCACGTTGGACGTCATGATGATGATTGTGTTCTTAAAGGACACCTGGCGACCCTGGCCATCGGTCAGACGGCCGTCGTCAAGCACCTGCAGCAGCACGTTGAAGACATCCGGGTGAGCCTTCTCCATCTCGTCGAGCAAGATCACGGAGTACGGACGACGGCGCACGGCCTCGGTGAGCTGGCCGCCCTCGTCGTAGCCCACGTATCCCGGAGGCGCACCGATCAGACGTTGGACGCTGAACTTCTCCATGTACTCGGACATGTCGATACGCACGAGCGCGCGCTCATCGTCGAACAGGCACTCGGCCAGCGCCTTGGCGAGCTCGGTCTTGCCCACGCCGGTGGGGCCCAGGAAGAAGAAGCTGCCGATGGGCTTGTCCGGATCGGAGAGACCCGCACGGCTGCGGCGCACGGCCGCGGCGACGGCGGAGACGGCCTCGTCCTGACCGATGACGCGCTTATGCAGCTCGCCCTCCAGGCCCTTCAGCTTGTCGAGCTCGCCCTGCATCATCTTGGAAACGGGCACGCCGGTCCAGGCGCTCACGACCTCGGCGATCTCGTCGGAGGTCACCTGCTCGTTGAGGCCTTCGCCGTCCTGCTGCTTTTGTGCCTCGAGCGCAGCCTCGGAATCCTGAATCTGCTGCTGCAAACCCGGAATCACGGAGTAGCGCAGCTCGGACGCACGGCCCAGGTCGCCGTTGCGCGTCGCGCGCTCCTCTTCGCTTCTGGCCTCGTCGAGCTGGCCCTTGAGCTCCTGCACGTGGTCGATGGCGTTCTTTTGGTTGAGCCAGCCGGCCTTTTGCACGTTGAGCTTTTCCTGGACCTCGGCAATCTCCTGGCGCAAGGCCTCCAGACGCTCCTTGGAGGCGTCGTCGGTCTCCTTCATGAGTGCCTGCTCCTCGATCTGCAGCTGGGTGAGCTGACGCGTGGTGGCGTCGATCTCGACCGGCATGCTATCGAGCTCCATGCGCAGGCGGCTTGCCGCCTCATCGACCAGGTCGATGGCCTTGTCGGGCAGGAAGCGGTCGGCGATGTAGCGATCGGAGAGGTCGGCGGCCGCCACGAGCGCACCGTCGGTAATGTGCACGCCGTGGAAGATCTCGTACTTCTCCTTGAGGCCACGCAGGATCGAGATGGTGTCCTCGACGGTGGGCTCGGAGACCATCACGGTCTGGAAACGACGGGCGAGTGCCGCGTCCTTCTCGATGTACTTGCGGTATTCATCGAGCGTGGTCGCGCCGATCGCGTGCAGGTCGCCACGGGCAAGCGCCGGCTTCAGGATGTTGCCGGCGTCCATGGAGCCCTCAGTAGCGCCCGCGCCCACGATGGTGTGTAGCTCATCGATGAACAGGATGACCTTGCCTTCGGACTTCTGCACTTCCTTGAGCACGGCCTTTAAGCGATCCTCGAACTCTCCGCGGTACTTGGCGCCGGCGACCAGCGCGCTCATGTCGAGCTCGATGAGGTCGCGGTCGCGCAGGGTACTCGGCACGTCGCCGGCCACGATACGCTGGGCGATACCCTCGACGATGGCCGTCTTGCCCACGCCCGGCTCGCCGATGAGCACGGGGTTGTTCTTGGTGCGGCGGGACAGGACCTGGATGGTGCGGCGGATCTCATCGGTACGGCCGATGACCGGGTCGAGCTTGCCGGCGCGGGCCAGGTCGCAGATGTTGCGACCGTACTGCTCCAGCGCCTCAAACTGCGTCTTGTCCTCGGCAGACGTCACGCGGTCATCGCCGCGCAGCTCCTCGTAGACTTGCTCGATGCGCTCCTTGGTGACGCCTGCGTCGCGCAACACGCGGCCGGCCTCGCCCTTGTCCTCGGCAAGTGCCATCAGCAGATGCTCGGTCACCACAAAGCTGTCGCCCATCTTGGTGGCCTTCTTCTCGGCCTTTTCGATGACGCGGACGAGCTCGTTAGACAGGCCCATCTGCTGACCCTCGCCCGAAACCTTGGGCGCGTGGTCGATGGCATCCTGCGTGGAGCGCGCGAGCTGGGCGGGATCGGCGCCAATGCGCTCGATAATCACGGAAATGTTGCGCTCGCCGGCGCCGAGCAGGGCAGACAGCAGGTGAATCGGCTCCACCGCGCCGGCCTGCGCATCGGCAGCCGTGCTCATGGCGGTCTGCAACGCCTCGCGCGACGTCATTGCTAGCTTATCGATTCTCATGGAATCACCTCTCTTGGGGCGGCCGCCCTACGGGGCGGCTTCACGTTGTTCGAGAAGTATTGTTGCCAGCTTTGTACGATCTTATACACAAATCTAAGTCTCTATATATAAGATTTTCTGAGTGACGATACGGTAATCCTTAGGAGCTCTTGGTTCGCCGCCCCGGTCGGTCCTTTCCCTCAGGCTCACGCGTTTCGCGAGGGTCGCCCGAGGGAAAGGACCGACCGGGGCTACAGGCACGTGCAGCAAAGGGTTATCGATGCTCAAAATATCGACACGTCAGTTCAAACTCTCGCCACGTGAGCGGGAGCGCTGAATTGTTCATTGGGGACGTAAATGAATGACCGGTCGTTTGGGACAGATATAAATGCCCGGGCAATTGAATCTGTTCCCAATGGCTGGGCTTTCCTTGGAAGGCCTTACCGGGCGTCTGAGCTTGAGGTGGATTCTTGGTTTGATGACAGTTCGGGAACCTCGTCTTCGAAGAGCCAAGTTCGCGCTGAACCGCTGTCCCGGGCGGCCTGCGGATCGGGGAGGCATGTTTGGACGCGCGCTTCGCCCGTGCACCGGTCCAAAAAATCGATCACCGGCTTTTGGTCGCCTTCGAGTATGTAGGTGACACCGCCGTCCTGCAGATAAACGCCGTCACCACCGTCCGCTCGTGCAAAACCGGGGTTGTAATGGACGCCAACCAACTTCTTGCCATCGGATGAGAACAACTCCAAATCGGTATAGTAGCCGCCGATCATCTGGCCATATTTTCGGTCATAGTCCGCCCGACCGTTCCAACGCTTGAACGATCGCCCATTCAGCAGCTGCATCGCCTGTTGGATCTTGGTTTGGTCTTTGGCATATCGCATGGCACCCAGCTCGATCATCGGATAGTTGCCGATACCCAAAATCGACGGAGTTTCTTTGATATCAAGCGTTTGCTCGTCGGGCTTTGCAGCATCCTCGACCAGCTGAAAGGGAACCGAGGCAACAACGTCGGCAACTTTTTTCGCATCTTCAACGCCGCTAGGGCCGGAGACAATCAGGGTCCCAAACAGCCAAACCCCCACGCCGGCAACGGCAAAAGCCAACACCAACAACAGGGTAAACGAACGTCGTCCCATGGCAACCCCCAAAATACGGTCCCACCATTATAAGAAAAATCCAAATAATGAGACCAGAGAACCACACTTTAACCGCCCCATCAAAGAGGCGGCCCCAACCCCGGTCCATTTTTAGCGTCCCTCAAGACCCAACGAGAACGCACAAACGTAGCCCGGGGCTTACCCTTTGCCGAACGCGACCCTCGCGAAGCGCGTGAGCGGGCGGGAAAGGGTAAGCCCCGGACGGACAATTAAGTGCGTTACTCGGCAGCGGCCTTGAACTTGTTGTAGTTGATCAGGCAGCCGGCCTTGACGATGGCACGTTCTTCGGCCGTCATATCGGCGATGTAGAGCTCAATCTGCTCAACCGCACCGTCGGCACGCACCACATAGGCAGCGATGTCCTTGAGGTCGCCGTCGAGCGCGGCGCGGATACCCGGCACGAAGACGTAGTCGCCCACCTCAAAGTTGGGCTCGGCCTCCATCTGGAAGGGCACCATGCCCCAGTTCATCACGTTGGAGCGATAGCGCTTGGTGGCGTACTCGTGGACGATATTGGCCAGGCCGCCGATCACGCGCTGGCAGCTCGCGGCCTGCTCGCGGGCGGAGCCGTCGCCCGGCTTCTTGGCATAGAGCATGGAGCCGTACTCGGTCGCCTTGGCATCGGCCGCAACGCCCGCGCCGGTCAGTGCCTCAAACACACCGGCAAGCTCGGCATCGAGCGCGGCCAAGTCGCCCGCGGCCTCACCGGCAACGCGGCGCTTCTCCACGGCGTCGACCTCCTTGGAGCGACCCACGTAGGCAGGGTCGCGGCGGCTGAGCGTAAACTCGGCCAGGCCCAGCGGGTTGGAGCGGAAGGAGCTCGTCTCGCCCGAGGGGATGAGCTCGTCGGTCGTGGTGACCGGGTCCATGATCTTGGAGCACACCTTAAGCAGAATGTCGTCGCCGAGCGGCTCCATCGCGGGCCACGGCTTGATGTTGGGGCCCTCGACCAGCTCGTCGGCAGGCTCAGCCTTGCCAAAGCCCCAGTACACGCGCTTCTTGTACGGCGCGTCGTCGAAGGTGTACTCGCAGGCCTCGTCCCAGGTCTCCTCGGGCAGGTCGGTTGCCGGCGTCAGGATGCCGCCGTTGGCCGCCGTCGCCGCAATGGAGCGGGCGTCCATCAGGGCCACGGCGCTCAGCTGGCCGTTGCCCGGCTTGGAGCCCTCGCGGTTGGGGAAGTTGCGCGTGGTGTGGCGGATGGACAGGCCGTTGTTGGCGGGCGTGTCGCCGGCGCCAAAGCACGGGCCGCAGAACGCCGTGCGCACGATCGCACCGGCCTCCATGAGGTCGTAGATGTAGCCGCGGCGCGTGAGCTCGAGCGCCACGGGCTGGCTCGTGGGATAGACCGACAGCGAGAACTCGCCGCAGCCGGTGTTGGCGCCCTTGAGCACGCGGGCCGCCTGCACCACGGAGTCGTAGTTGCCGCCTGAGCAGCCGGCGATAACGCCCTGCTGCACGTGCAGCTTGCCGTCGATAACCTTGTCGAGCAGGCTAAAGTGCGTCTTGCCCTCTCCGATCTTGGCAGCCTCGAGCTCGACCTCGTGCAGGATATCCTCGAGGTTCTCGTTGAGCTCGTCGATCTCAAAGCCGTTGGAAGGATGGAACGGCAGGGCGATCATGGGCTTGATGCTCGACAGATCGACCTCGACACAGCCGTCGTAGTAGGCGACATCGGCGGGCTTGAGCTCACGGTAGTCGTCGCCGCGGCCGTGCATGGCCAGGAATGCGTGCGTGTCCTCGTCGGTTGCCCAGATGGAGGAAAGGCAGGTGGTCTCGGTGGTCATGACGTCGACGCCGTTGCGGTAGTCGGTCGTCATGCTCGCGATGCCGGGACCCACGAACTCCATGACCTTGTTCTTGACGTAGCCCTTGGCAAAGACGGCGCGGATGATGGCGAGCGCCACGTCGTGCGGGCCGACGCCGGGGCGCGGCGCACCCGTAAGGTAGATGGCGACGACGCCGGGGTAGGCGACGTCGTAGGTATCGCGCAGCAGCTGCTTGGCCAGCTCGCCGCCGCCCTCGCCCACGGCCATGGTGCCCAAGGCGCCGTAGCGGGTGTGCGAGTCGGAACCCAGGATCATCTTGCCGCAACCGGCAAAGTTCTCACGCATAAAGGAGTGGATAACGGCGATGTGCGGCGGGACGAAGATGCCGCCGTACTTCTTGGCAGCCGAGAGACCGAAGACGTGGTCGTCCTCGTTGATGGTACCGCCCACAGCGCACAGCGAGTTGTGGCAGTTGGTGAGCACGTAGGGCAGCGGGAACTGCTCCATGCCCGAGGCGCGCGCCGTCTGGATGATGCCGACGAAGGTGATGTCGTGGCTCGCCATGGCGTCGAAGCGGATCTTGAGCGCCTCGGGGTCGCCCGACGTGTTATGTGCCTGAAGGATCGAATACGCGATGGTGCCGCGCTTGGCATCCTCGGGCGTCTGCGTAATACCACGCTTGGCAGCCTCGGCCGCAGGCACAACCTCGCTGCCGCCGCGCAGGTAGATGCCGTCCTCGTACAGCTTGACCATACTGTCTCCCACTCTGCCCGAAAAGCTCGGGCGCATAGCATACATTCGTTCAATATCGTGCCATAGAACAGTTGCGAGTGGGTTACGAATCTACACGTTCACTTTATCTTAGTAAAGCATAGGACGAGCACCTTGCACCAATCTCTTGACAAGGAGTGTCCCAAAGTGCCGGCACAAAAGGAACGTCCCCAAGTGCCAAACTACCCTACTCCGGCAACGCCGATGTTTTGGCGCGGACAGCGAAAGCCCGCCAGAGCGAGCAAGGTGCCTTGAAACAAGGCGGCATTGACCTTCTGGTCAATGCCGCCGAAGTTGAAAGGCAGATTGCCGCTCTGGCGGGCTTGCAGCATCGAGCCGTTACGCGGTTTGGTAAAACCGCGTAACTACAAATCCCCTCCGGCGCCCAGCAGTTTGCGCATGACTTGTTCGGGGTTGACTGAGCCGTCGCGCGGGGCCAGGGCGGTGATCTTCTTCTGCATCTTGTACTCGTGCAGCTCTTCCTCGAGCTGGCGCACGCGGGCGCGGAGCTTCTCGTTCTCGCGCTCGCGCTCCTCGGCACGCTCCTTCATATCGAGGATGCGCACCACGCCGGCGAGGTTGATGCCCTCGTCGGTCAGTTGGTTGATGAGCTCCAGGCGCTCGATATCGGCACGCGAATACAGACGCGTGTTGCCGCCCGAGCGCTGGGGGTTCACCAAGCCCTTGGACTCGTAGACGCGCAGGGTCTGCGGGTGCATGCCGGTCAGCTCGGCCGCCACGCTGATCATATACAGCGGTTTGTTCCTATTGTCCTCGGCCATGCTACCTGACCCCTTTCCGTCTCGCACATCTCCATCATAAGCCTGCGGCCAGCCCGTGAACCACGCAACCAAACTAGTACGTCGCCTTGTAACGGTTGACCTTCTCGCGATAATCGCGCGTGTCGGCCTCGCGCAGCTTGGTCATGGTATCGCGTTCATCGTCGGACAGGTTCGTGGGAACCTGTACCTTGATCTCGACGAGCAGCGCGCCCGTGCGACCGCGATGCTTAACGTCGGGTGCACCCATCTCCTTAAAGCGGAATTTCTTGCCCGTCTGGGTGCCAGCGGGCACCTTCAGACGAACCGTCGCGCCGCCGGGCGTGGGCACATCCACCGTGCAGCCGAGCGCCGCCTCGTAGACCGAGATCGGCACCTCCATAGTCACATCGGCACCCTTGCGCTTAAACAGCGGATGCTCCTCCACGTGCGTGGTCACGACCAGGTCGCCGCGCTCGCCTCCGGCAACGCCGTACTCGCCGCGGCGTTTGTAACGCAATTTGCCGCCGTCGACCGCACCCGCAGGCACCGAGACCGTGATGGTCTGCTGCTCGCCCGTCGAGGGAATGCGGTAGGTGACCTTGTGCGTCACGCCGCGGAACGCGTCCTCGGCCGTTACGTCGACAGTCAGCGACAGGTCGCCGCCCTTGCGCGCGCGGTTGCGGCCCGCGCCCGCACCGGCAGCGCCCGCAGCCCCGGCAAAGCCCGAGCCCCAATCGCTGCCCCAGGCGCCGTTGCCACTAAAGATGCTGTCGAAGATATCGCCCCAGCCGCTCGCGCCAGCACCGGCACCATAGCCGCCGCCATACGCACCGCCCGCGCCCGGCATGCCGCCGAACATGAGCATCTGGTCGTACTCTTTGCGCTTCTTCTCGTCCGAAAGCGTCTCGTAGGCCTCGCTGATCTCCTTAAACTTAGCCTCGTCGCCGCCGGCATCGGGGTGATATTTTTGTGCGAGCTTGCGAAACGCGCTCTTGATCTCTTTGTCGGAGGCGCTCTTGGATACGCCCAGGATGTCATAGAAGGTTTTGCCTGCAGCCATCGTAGCTCCTCTCCTGTTTCATCCGCCGTCCCCGCGAACGGCGGCTCGTGCTTTCATATGGCACTAGGCCAGAAAGGGCCCCGGGTGTTGCCCCGGGGCCCTTCTCAATTACTCCTCGGTGCTCTCGGCCGTATCGGCCGCAGCATCCTCGGGCGCCGCTTCGGGCTCCGGTGCGGGGCGCTTCTCGCCACCGTAGGTCACCGTCACCATCGCGGAGCGCAGGATGCGGTCCGCCATGCGGTAGCCCTTCTGGTACACGTCGTTGACGGTCTCGTCGTACTGCGATGCGTCCTCGACGCGACCCACGGCCTGGTGCTCGAGCGGATCGAACGCCTCGCCCTTGGGGTCGATGGGCTCAACGCCCTCGTGCGCAAACACGTCGAGTAGCTTGGCATGCACCGCGTCAACGCCGTCGACGAACTGCTTAAAATCGTCGGAAAGCTCCTGGCTGCGGGCATGGTCGATTGCACGCTCGATATCGTCGACCACCGGCAGCAGCGCGGTGACGAGTTTCTCGGTCGCGCGCTCGCGCTCGGCGATGCGCTCGTTGGCGGTGCGGCGACGGAAGTTCTCCCAGTCGGCCTGCAGACGGGCGGTACGTTCGGTGGCGTCCTTCGCCTTGTCCTCGGCGGCCTTCTGAGCCTCTGCCGCGGCCTCGAGCTCGCTGCGCACGTCGGCAAGCTCCTTCTGAGCCTGCTCGAACTTGAGCTTAAAGTCGTTGTCGGCGGCTTCCTCACCGGCGCGGATAGCGGCTTCCACCATCTCGTCCTCGGTCATCGTCGCCTCCTTGTTAGAATCCTCTACCTGGTTCTCGGCAGCCTCGGCGGCCGCGGCCTCGTTGGCCTCGGTATCGTCGACGGCCTCTACGGGAATCTTCACGTCCTTCTCCTTGGAGTCAACAGGGGCGGCGCCAGCGGCAGCCGCCTCCGTGCGAGCTTTACGGGCGGACATGATTACTTGTCCTCGTCGTCCACAACCTCGTAGTCGGCGTCGACGACGTCATCGTCGGCAGGCTGGGCGCCGGCGGCACCGTCGGTCTGCTGCTGAGCGTCGGCGTAGACAACCTGAGCCAGCTCGTAGGCAACGGACTGCAGGGACTCGCCGGCGGCCTTGATGGCCTCGACGTCAGAGCCCTCGAGCGCCTTCTTGGCGTCGGCGATAGCGGCCTCGGCCTTGGACTTCACGTCAGCGGAAACCTTGTCGCCCAGCTCGTTGAGGGTCTGCTCGGTGGAGTAGCACAGGCTGTCGGTCTGGTTGCGGACCTCGACCTCTTCCTTCTGCTTCTTGTCCTCCTCGGCATGAGCCTCGGCGTCCTTGACCATGCGATCGACTTCGTCGTCGGACAGAGCGGTGGAGCCGGAAATGGTGATCTGCTGCTCCTTGCCGGTGCCCTTGTCCTTAGCGGAGACCTTGACGATGCCGTTGGCGTCGATGTCGAAGGTGACCTCGATCTGCGGCACGCCGCGGCGGGCAGCCGGGATGCCGGTCAGCTGGAACTTACCGAGCGACTTGTTGTCGCGGGCAAGCTCGCGCTCGCCCTGGAGCACGTTGATCTCGACGCTGGTCTGGTTGTCGGCTGCGGTGGAGTAGACCTCGGTCTTAGAGGTCGGGATCGTGGTGTTGCGGTCGATCATCTTGGTCATGATGCCGCCCATGGTCTCGACGCCCAGCGACAGCGGGGTAACGTCGAGCAGCAGGATGCCCTCGACGTCGCCGGTCAGCACGCCGCCCTGGACGGCAGCGCCGTCGGCAACGACCTCGTCGGGGTTCACGGACATGTTGGGCTGCTTGCCGGTCATGGTCTTGACCAGGTCCTGGACGGCGGGCATACGGGTGGAGCCGCCGACGAGGATGACCTCGGTCAGGTCGGAGAGCTTGAGCTTGGCGTCGCGCAGGGCGTTGGTGACAGGCTGCTTGCAGCGCTCGAGCAGGTCGCGGGTGATCTTCTCGAACTCGGCGCGGGTCAGCGTGTAGTTGAGGTGCAGCGGGCCGGACTGGTTCATGGTAATGAACGGCAGGTTAATGGTGGACTGCTGCGCCGCGGAGAGCTCCTTCTTGGCGTTCTCGGCAGCCTCCTTCAGACGCTGCAGGGCCATGGGGTCCTGACGCAGATCGACGCCGTTCTCCTGCTGGAACTTGTCGGCCATCCAGTCGATGACGCGCTGATCCCAGTCGTCGCCGCCCAGGTGGTTGTCGCCCGAGGTGGACAGAACCTCAAACACGCCGTCGGCGAGGTCGAGGATGGAGACGTCGAAGGTGCCGCCGCCCAGGTCGAAGACCAGGATGCGCTGGTCTGTGCCCTGCTTGTCCAGGCCATAGGCGAGAGCGGCAGCGGTCGGCTCGTTGACGATACGCTTGACGTTGAGGCCGGCGATCTTACCGGCGTCCTTGGTGGCCTGACGCTGGGCGTCGTTGAAGTAGGCCGGGACGGTGATGACGGCGTCGGTGACGGTCTCGCCCAGATACTTCTCGGCGTCGGCCTTCATCTTTGCGAGCGTCATGGCGCTCACCTGCTCGGCGGTATAATCCTTGCCCTCGATATCGACGACGGCACGGCCACCCTGGCCCTCCTTGACCTCATACGGCACGGTCTTGATCTCGGAGGTGCACTCGGAGTACTTGCGGCCCATGAAGCGCTTGATGGAGAACACGGTGTTCTTGGGGTTGGTGACGGCCTGGTTCTTAGCGGCCTTGCCCACGACGCGGTCGCCGTCGGCACGGAAGCCCACGACGGACGGGGTGGTGCGGTCGCCCTCGGCGTTCACGATGATGGTCGGAGAACCGCCCTCGAGGACGGCCATTGCGGAGTTAGTTGTACCAAGGTCGATACCAAGAATCTTACTCATTAGAAATTCCCTCTCTCTTTTGCGTTCGCGCCGCCTCGACGGTCTGTCGCGCGGCGCTTCGGCTTGTCTTTCGGGATGTAGTGTATCCCCTTATGGGCCGGAATATACAAAATCTAAGTCAATTCATATAAGATTTCTTATCTCTGAGAGTTTAGGTTCTCAAATGCGCAGGTAAATGCACTGTTTGAGTTCTCGGCAGATCTATTGAGATCTATGTAGAGTTGACTGAGGTTTGGATCAGCTGGTGCCTGGGACTGCCTTGCGGAAAGCTCGCCCCGGTTTGAGCGTGGATTCCGGGTCGCAGTTTCCGTCTGAAGGCCCAACCGGAAACTGCGACCCGTTTTTTCGGCCAAATAACGGGATGCCCTTTCCGCAGGCGCACGCAATAGCTCAATAATTCAAGTCACCTATAGCTAACATTTGCGCAGCTCAACGGCCTCACCTGCATGTTTTTTAGTAAGCCGTGGCATACTCGGCGAACGGTATGAAGATGCCGGTCAGAGGGTATTGCAAACGGTCGCTCCCGTGGTATGTTTTTGCCCGAATCAAACCGACGCGCATCGCCTGTAGCGTCGGTCAACAGAGAGGAAACTACCATGGCTCATCCCGTAATTGATGCCGACGAGTGCATCGCTTGTGGCGTTTGCGTCGACTCCTGCCCCGCTGGCGTTCTGGAGCTCCAGGACGTCGCTACCGTCGCTGACGAGGATTCCTGCGTCGCCTGTGGCGCTTGCCAGGACGCTTGCCCCGCCGGCGCGATCACCGAGATCGTCGAGGAGTAACAACTCCCCCACTTGCACACTCACAAGTACACCGTGCACAAAAAGGAGGCCTCCGCATCGCCGCGGAGGCCTCCTTTTGCATGTGTGGGCAGCTAATTTGGGACGTGCTCTTGGCAGTTGCGGTGGAATAGTTCCTGTTTCATGGCTTCGGTGCCCATTTTAGGAACTATTTCACCGCAACTTATAGATATGGCGTCGGTTAAGAAAGGTCGTCCTCGTAAGGCATTAGGTCCGCCAAGTAGCCTTTCTCTTTGAGCGTGGCCTCAATCTCGTCGAGGGTTTGCTCGTCTTCTGCCGCAATGCGATGGAAGTGATAGCCACTCGTCACCGTTAATAGTGGAAAGCTCTTGCCGCTCTCGATGTCGTGCAGATAGCGCTCGATATCGCGGCGGTTGCGGATATCCAGATCGGCCGTGATCTTGCCGTACACGCGGTGGTTGACGATCACGTTGAGCACGGCGCCGCCCGCGTCGACGATGCTCGTGAGTTCATCGCCCGCCTGCTCCACACTGTGGCGTACCTTGACCAGACGCGTGGGCACAGCCGGGCTGCTCGCCGCCTCCTGTAGTACATAGCCGCGATTGGTGGCGACGATATCGTGCCCGTCGGCGCGCAGCAGGGCGATGTCCTGCACCACGACCTGACGGCTCACGCCCACCTCGCGGGCGAGCGCACTGCCCGAGACAGGATCTTTGGCTCCCTCGAGCACGGCCATGATGGAACGGCGACGCTCGCGGGCATTCATTATTTACCGTCCAGCAGACGCAGGTGCTTAAGCGAAAGGTCGAGGATCGGCGCGGAGTGCGTCAGAGCGCCCGAACTAATATAGTCAACACCCAGGTCGGCCAGGGCGCGAATGTTGTCGGCGTCTACGTTGCCCGAGCACTCAGTCTTGGCGCGACCGTCGATAAGCTCGATGGCGGCGGCCATGTCGTCGTGGGTCATGTTGTCGAACATGATGATGTCGGCGCCGGCTTCCACGGCCTCGCGCACCATGTCCAGGTTCTCGCACTCGATCTCGACCGTCGTGGTAAACGATGCATGGGCGCGCGCCATCTCGATCGCACGTGCCACGCCACCGGCGGCGTCGATGTGGTTGTCCTTGAGCATGACAGCCGTCGACAGGTTATAGCGATGGTTGCTGCCGCCGCCGATCTCGACTGCGGCCTTCTCGAAGACACGCATGCCCGGCGTGGTCTTGCGCGTGTCGACAAGCACGGTCTTGGTGCCCACGAGCGCAGCCGCCATCCGATGCGTGTAAGTAGCGATGCCGCTCATGCGCTGCAGGTAGTTGAGCGCCACGCGCTCGCCCGAAAGCAGCACGCGCGCGTCGCCGCGCACCTGGCCCACGTGGTCGCCGGCGTGTACCTCATCGCCGTCCGCGACATCGAACAACACGGAGCTCTGCGGATCCAGCAGCTCAAAGGTGCGGGCGAATACGTCCAGGCCGGCGATAATGCCGTCGGCCTTGGCGATGAGCTCAACGGTAGCGGGGCGCGCCGTAGGGCACACGCTCGCCGTACTCACGTCCTCAAACGTGATGTCCTCGCGCAGAGCCTGCAAAATCAGATCATCGACGACGAGCTTCATGGTAATGGGATTCATGGTCTACTCCTCCACGGCCTGCGTGCCGGCGGCACGGGCCAAATCATCGATTGCAAGGGTATCGGCGCTCAGGGCACGGTGACGCCCGTCAAGCGCGGGCTCACCGGCCTGCCCCACGGCCAGCGACTTGCCGGTGCGCATGTACCACGCGGCGCGGCGGCCCCAAACCAGAGACTCGAGCAGGCTGTTAGAAGCCAGGCGGTTCTTGCCGTGCACGCCATTGCAGGCCGTCTCGCCGGCGGCGTAGAGTTCGGGCATCGAAGTGCGGCCGTCCTTGTCGACCCATACGCCGCCCATAAAGTAGTGCTGCGTGGGTGTGACGGGAATGGGCTCGTCCAGGATGTCGCGGCCGTCCTCCAGGCAGCGCGCGCGGATATTGGCAAAGTGCCCGGTCACCACGTCGCGCTCGACGGGAGCAAAGCTCAGCCACTCGTGCTCGGTGCCGTCCTGCTTCATCTGCTCGCGGATGGCGGCGGCGACAACGTCGCGCGGCTGCAACTCGTCGGTAAAGCGCTCGCCGGCGGCATTGAGCAGAATCGCGCCCTCGCCGCGGCAGCTTTCGCTGATCAGGAAGGTGCGGCCCGGTTGCGGCGAGAACAGGCCCGTGGGGTGGATTTGCACGTAGTCCAGGTGCTCCATCTTAATGCCATGCTCCTGCGCGATGTAGCAGGCGTCGCCCGTGAGCTGCGGGTAGTTGGTCGAGTGGTCGTACACGCCACCGATACCGCCCGTTGCCCACAGCGTATGGCAGGCATGGATCTTAAACGGCTTAC
Organism: uncultured Collinsella sp.; assembly: GCA_934654775.1. Classification (GTDB taxonomy): domain Bacteria; phylum Actinomycetota; class Coriobacteriia; order Coriobacteriales; family Coriobacteriaceae; genus Collinsella. The sequence continues at coordinate 96,625 of CAKUGR010000008.1, read as the reverse complement.
CGGCATGCACGTCCTCAGCGGCATTTGCCAGCTCGTCGGCGGGGCGAGCTGAATCGCCCTCATCCACGGCAACGGCGACGACGCCGGTGCACACCGTGGCGCCATCGCGCTCGACCGTCAGGATGTCGGTCATGGCAACGTGTTCGAGAATCTGCACGTTGTCCAGCTTGCGGACAGCCTGGAGCAGCTTGGTCGTGATCTCCTTGCCCGTAATATCGGCATGGAAGGCAATGCGCGGGCGGCTGTGCGCACCCTCGCGGGTAAAGTCGAGGCTGCCGTCGGCCTTGCGCTCAAAGTCCACGCCCATGGCCAGCAGGTCGTTGATGACCGAACGGCTCGAGCGAATCATGATGTCAACACTCTCGCGGCGGTTCTCGTAATGGCCGGCGTGCATGGTGTCCTCAAAGAAGGCATCGTAGTCAGAACCCTCGGGCAGCACGCAGATGCCGCCCTGCGCGAGCATGGAATCGCACTCGTCGACGGCGCCCTTGGAGAGCATGATCACGCGCGTGCTCGTCGGCAGGTTGAGGGCCGCATACAGGCCCGCCACGCCGCAACCGGCAATGACGACGTCGCACTCCATGTCGGGGTATTGTTTGGTTTCCACAGGAATCCTCTCCCTTGAATGTGACATAAGGGACCGCCCCTCATGTCACATTGTTTTAGCGCGCTGCGTACTCGAGCATGCGGTCGAGCGTGAGCTTGGCCTGGTCGGCCGCCTCGTCCGAGACGCCGATCTGGACTTCGCCCTCGCCCGTCTCCAGACAGCGCACGAGCTTTTCGAGCGTGATGAGGTCCATGTTGACGCAGGTGGGCTGCACCGCGGGGAAGTAGAACTTCTTACCGGTACCCTGGCAGCGGCGCTCGAGCTCGTAGAGCACGCCGCGAACCGTCACGATGATGAACTCGCTCGCGTCCGACTCCTCGGCGTACTTGATGATGCCGGCGGTGGAGCCGATGTAGTCGGCCTCGGCAAGGACGTCGGCCTTGCACTCGGGGTGCGCCAGTACGAGCGCGTCGGGGTGAGCCTCCGTCGCATCGACGATCTGCTCGACGGTGATGATGTGGTGACGCGGGCAGTAGCCGTTGTTGAGGATGACGTGCTTTTGGGGCACCTGCTCGGCCACAAAGCGGCCCAGGTTCTGGTCGGGAATGAACAAGATGTGCTGCTGCGGCAGCTCGGAGACGATCTTGACGGCGTTAGAGCTGGTAACGCACACGTCACTCCAGCTCTTGATCTCGACCGTCGAGTTGACGTAGCACACCACGGCTAGGTCGTCGCCATACTCGGCGCGCGCTGCGTCGACCGTCTCGCGCTTGACCATGTGCGCCATGGGGCAGTCCGCGCCCGGCTCGGGCAGCAGCACGGTCTTGGTGGGATTGAGCAGCTTGGCGCTCTCGCCCATAAACTCCACGCCGCACAGCACGATGGTCTGCTGCGGCAGGCTCTTGGCGAGCTTTGCCAGGTAAAAGCTGTCGCCGACGAAATCGGCCACAGCCTGAACCTCGGGCGCCACATAATAGTGCGCCAGAATCACCGCGTCACGTTGGGTTTTTAGTTGCTGAATGGCCTCGACGAGCTGTGCGGGCACCAATGCCGCGCGCTCCGTTGCCGTCGTTGCCGATGCCAGGCCGGCCGCAATATCGCGTGCGAGCTCCAATGCATCCATGTTCGCGCTCTGTGCCATCAAGGCCCCTCTCTTTTGGCGGATCTTGGGGCTTTAGTATGACACCTGGCTTTACAGCTGACAAGACAGCTGTAAAGCCAGGTGTAAAGTTGAAATAAAGATTCAATCTTGGGGCGGGTCCATTTTCGAACTGGCAAGCTGAGGATAGTCGAAAATGGACCCGCCCCACGATTCGAGCAGTCCGTTTTGCCCTGATCCAAGGGGCACTGGGCAAAAAAGGGCAAATATGAGTACTGTTACCAAATTAGTAGCAGCGTTTTTTGGTCCAGAGCGGCAAAATCGCCTTATTTGGAGCCCGATCGCGGCTCTAAAGGACGGAAATCAATGCACTTTTGGCCGCTGGTGCCGATTTTGGGGGCCATTTGGCTGCCACTAAACTGGTAACAGTACTCATATTTGCCCTTTTTTGCCCACCGGGTTTCTGGCAGACCCCAAAACGGGCCCGGATCGCTCAATCCGGGCCCGCTGGGGACTGGCGCGCGACTACGCGCGGCGCTTCATGGCCCACGCCAGCAGCAGAGCTGCCGCGCCGGCTGCGAATACGACACCAGCCATGACGTACGCGTTGTCGCCGGACTGAGGCAACGTCTCGTTGCTGGCCTTCTTCTTGGACTTAGAAGACGTGGTGGTCGTCGTAGTCGTAGTGGTCTGGCCAGAACCAGGCGTCGGCGTGGGCTTGGCAGCCTCGGCGACCGTAAAGGTCGTCTGGGCCGTGCCCGTGCTCGAAACCACGCTCAGCCTGTGCTCGCCCACGCCGAGCGTCTTTAGGAAGCTCGTCTTGAGCGTCACGATCGTGGAGCCCTCGGTGAGCACGTAGTTCTCGGCGGCGACCTCCTTGTCGTCGACCAGCACCTTCTGGAAGTACCTAATCGGCGCGCTCGAACGGAAGCTCAGGTCCTTGGCGGCGTCGACCACCATCGTCTGACCCTTACCGTCGATGATCTCGGGCGCCAGAATCGCGATTTCCTCTGTCTTGCCCTTCTCACCGCAGACGGTGCACTCCTGGTGCTTCTTGCCCTTGGCCTCGACCGTCGCAGGCTCGTCAACGAACCACTCAAAGGTGTGTTCGGCCTTGTCGATGATCTCGCCGCAGCGACAGACGTGCCAGTGATTCTTGGCGTCGTGTGCCCAGCCGGAGCCATCGGGTTCGTGCTTAAGCACGCCCTCGACCGTCACGCTCACGTCGCCCTCGATATCTTTGAGCTCATAGGTGCCCTTAGCGGAGAACTCAACAGCCTTGCCGTTGACCTTGACGGCGTAGTCCTTGCCCGCGAAGTACGCGCTGTCGATGCTCATGGTGAGCGTTGCAGCCCCGCGCCAATCGAGCTCGGTCGCCGTCGAGGTGAGCTTGTAGCCCACCTGGTTGCTCGGCAGCGACACGACCAGCTTGCGGCCGGCCGCCACGGTGATCTCGGTGGCAGAAGATGCATCGTAGTTGGTCTTGGCCTGGTAGCGCACCTCGTACACGCCGGCGGCAAGGTCCTCGAGTTCGGTTACGCCCTCGCCCACAGCCTGGTACTTGGCAGCATCCTTGGCGCGCCACTCCATCGTCGCGTCAACGTCCGTGATCTTGCCGTCACGTTTGCCGCTCACGGTCTCGGCCGTAGCCTGGACCTTCGGCGCATCCTGCGCGGCGTTCTTGATGGAGAACTCGCAGGTCAGGCCCTCGGCGGGCAGCACGTAGTTACCGGCGGCCTTGCCCGTCAGCGCTGCGAGGGTCGCGGTATAGGTGCCAACCTCGGTCTGGGAGCCCTCGACGGTCGCGCCAAGGTCATCCTTACCGATGACGTTACCGAGCATTGCCTCGGGGCAGTGCTCCTCGCCGTCGTAGACAAACTCGCTGGTACCCCACGTCACAGTGAGCAGACGCTGGTTGATGGTAAGCACACCGTCGACAAACGTGATGCTGTAGTTGGAGTTAGCGTCCTTGGCCTGCGTCGCGTTCAGGGCATAGCCGCCCTCGCGCACATCCTCGCCAGCTTCGCGCTCGATCTCGATGCCCTCAAGAGACTCGCCCTCGACAAGCTCGCCAGAAGTGACGTCCCACGTAAACACAGGGTCGGCCTCGCCGTACGTCTTGGAGGCGTTCAGCGCGGTGACCGTGATTGCGCGCGGCTTGACCTCGAGCGCGACCTCGCCCTCGGCCTTCACGCCGTCGATCGTTACCTCATAGGCAACAGCCACCTTGCCAACATCCTTGATCTTGGGAGCCTCGGAGGACCAGGTCTTGCCGTCGGTGCTGTACTGAGCCGTCGCACCCTCGGGCAGGCTCGACGCATCGACCGTGTGATACGCGCCGTCGTACTCGTCCGAGTAGCCAACGATGGCGGCGGCCGGAATCTCGACCTCAGGCAGCTTGTGACCGCAGGCCTTGCACTCCTGATGCTTGGAACCCACCTCGGTTGCCGTAGGAGCCTTATCGACGACCCACTTAAAGTCGTGCTTGGCCTCATCGATCTTGTCACCACAGGTGCACTCGTGCCAGTGCGTGTTGTCGTCGGAGAGCCACTCGTCGCTCACGGCCTCGTGCTTGCGCACGCCCTCGACCGTAACGTTCATGTCGCTCTCGGCGTCTTTGATCTCGTACGTGCCGTTACCGGCAAGCTCTACCTTCTGGTCCTTGACCTTGACGGCGAACTTCTCGCCATCAGCGAAGTAGTTCGGGTCGAGCGAGAACGAGAGCGTAGCGGAGCCATGCCAGTCAAGCTCGGTCGCGTCGGCCGTGAGCGTGTAGCCCGTCTGCTCGGCCGGCAGCGTCACCTTGAGCTTGGGTCCAGCGGCGATCGTAACGGTAACGATCTCGGAGGCTTCGTAATTCGTCGTCGCCCCGTAGCACAGGCGATATGAACCGGGCGCTAGATTCTCAAGCTTGTCGCCATCGACCAGATCGCTTGCCTTGATGAACATCATCTGCTTGCTAGGCTTGCCCAGCATCATCGATGTATCAACGCCCTCAATCGTGCCGTCGTGTTTACCACTCACGGTCTCCGCTGTCGCTTTTACATTGGGAGCGCTGTCCCGTTTGGCCTTGGCGATAGCGTACTTGCACTCGACGCCCGAGGGCTTGCGGTAATTAGCGAGAACCTTATCCTCACCGACGAGCCCAGTCACCTTCGCCGTATACGTGCCGGCATTTACCTTTGCAGCCTCAGTGACCTTGAGAGACACGTCGTCACCGTGAACCAGATTGCTTATCTCTGCCGTGGGACCCTGTTCTTGGCCGTTGTAAACGTATTGACCAACATTCCACGTCACCTCGATAGTACGGCGCGTAATGGTGAACTCGCCCGCCTCAAACGTAATGTCGTAATTAGCGTTGGCGCCCTTTTCCTGAGAAGCCGTCACCTTATACGTCTTATAACCAGTCAGGACTTTCTCACCCTCATCACGCTTGTACGTGATACCGGAAAGCGTATCGCCCTCCATAAGAGAGCCGGCCGTCACTTCATAGGAAAAGTCGGGATCCGGGTCGCCATACGTTTTAGATGCGGCAGCAGGCGCCACCGTGATCGCAAGCGGCGTCACCTCGAGCGTCACCTGCCCCTTGATATCCGAAGCGCCAGGGGTAGTCACCTTGTAGTCGACAGTAATCTTGCCGACGTTTTTAATTGTGGGAGCATCCGTTTTCCACGTGTTGCCGCCGTCGATACTGAACCGAGCCGTCGCGCCATCCTTAAGGTCAACGCTCACGGCATGCTCTTTGCCGTCATACACGCCAACATAACCGCCGATGCACGCCGGAGGAATCTCCTCCTCGCGCTGAACATAGCCGCACACGGAACATTGATACCGCTTTAGACCAGGTTTCTCAGTAGTGGGAGCCGTCACTTCCTCCCAGCAGAAGCCGTGTTTGCCTTCATTGAGCTTCTCGCCGCAGCGGCACACCTGCCAGTGGATGCCATCCGTACCCTCGGTCTTATACCAACCACCGTCAGCGGACGCACAAGGACCCTCAGCGATTTCGAAACCGTTGGCCGCCGAAGCGTAGTGATTGTTGTCCGCCTTAAAACGGACCTCATACTTCCCGGCAGCAAGCGACTCGATTGAAGTTTTACCAGCGCGGATGGATTCCCAGTAAGTGTCCCCGGATTTTCTCCACTCATAGGTCTCGTTGAGGTTGGAAAGCGACCCATCCTCGAGTAAATGCGCACTTTCGTCCTTGACCTTGACGCCCGTGCCGTCACTGGCGACATAACGCGAGGGAACAGGCTGACTGGCCGGCGTGATCCTGATTTCAACCCGCCCGCTCTTTGTCACATAGTCATTCGCGGTGATGCGGTAATCGACCGTTACGGAGCGAACCTCGCCCTTGCCTTTACGGGTGCGTTGAACGTCCGTGTAGCTCGGAGCCTCCGTCGTCCATTTGTCGCTCTCATCCACGCTGTACTCAATCTTCATGTCGGCAGGGGCGTTCGATACCGAGATGTTGACTCCATGCGGCTGCCCATCATAGACGCCCTCGAATCCCTCTGCCGTCACGTTCTCGAACTGTGTGCCCGTAATAGTCCAGTTTGCACATACCGAGCCCGTGTAGTTGCCCATGCCCTTGATATAGAGCTGGTAGTACGGGTAATAGGAATTGGAGCTGGGAGGATCGATCGCGCTTACCGTGCTATACGTCGAATCGCCGTCAATCACGTAGTCATTGTCCTTGACAAAGTACGACCAGCTTTGAGAGTCGTAGTTATAAATCTTGACAGAGAAACTGGGCCTGATCGTCTTACCCGTCCACGGATACGCACGGACTTTCTCACCATCGACCGTGGTGTCTGTTCCGCCGTCATTGAATTCAAACGTGAGCCCGCTGACCTTGCTCAACTCCAGCGGTCTAATTTGGAACTCGCGAGCAAGCGTCAGGTCGCCCTCCTGGCCCTTGACCTTAACCGTAGACTCGATACGGTAAATCCCCGCATCGGTAGGGACATACTCCAGCGCCTCGCCGGTGCTGTCGCCCCAGTTCGAAAGCTTGTAATACCTAGACCCGGAGATATGAACGCCATCCGTCGAGACGATATCGTCTCGAGCGTAGCCGTCCTTATTCGACATCGTCAGCGTTGGAACGATCTCACTGCCGCTGTATGTTACGCCCAGCCTTCCTTTATTCGACGTTGCTCCATCTATGCCCAGCTCGACGGCATAGCCATTTTTGTAGTTGCAATCGCTCGGGCGCATCTTGCCGGAGCAAGCGACCTTCAGCTGATATGAGCTGTTGGCGTCCTTTTCCACCGACCACACGTGCTCATGCGGCAGGCGAGAGGCGTACACATATCCGTCGTCCGTCTTTCCGATACCGACACTCGGATCATCCGTAGTAATGCAAACGCGCAGGTCGCTCTCTTCGATACCGCAGGTGCCAAGTTTCCACTGCGTGCCCGTATAGGAGCCCAGCTGATCGTCCTTAAGCGACAGCTGGACCTTGCCCGTGAAGGTGTCGGCAATGTTTAATTTGCCATAGTAATAGTACCCCGGCTCATCGAACGCAAGGCCTCGAGCGCCCTCCTCGCCGTTGGTGGTAATGGCCGTGTTGCCGGCAAGCGTCACTGTTCCGTGAGCATATACAGTGTTTCGGCGCGTGTTCGCGTCCGCGTAATAATACGTACCAGAAGCATAGGTATCAGAGATCTTGGTGTTGTTGATCGTGCATGAAGAGTCCTTTGCGACAGCAATCGCGCTTGCCATGGACATCTCAGGCGTATAATTTGCGGCCTCTTTCGTCGAATCGACGTCGCAACCGTTCAGCGTAACGTCAGCCTTATTAACAACAATGTTTCCGGCATGAATATGCTCATTTGTATCCGGCACTCCAAGTTTTTCGCACCAGATCGATTCTTGGTGATTGTTCTTGAAGGTGCAGTTGTTGAGCACAACCTTGGGCCTGCACCCACGGCCTACGACGCTTAGCGCACCAGCGCAGTCATCTTCATTATCCGTAAATTCACAGTTGTTGAACGTGACGTCCAAATTCCTTGCACCGTTCGCCGAGCTGAGAATCGTTACCGGAGCCGGAGAGGCTTCATAATCTGTTGCGATGTTGCCGTAGTGGCAATCGCCACCATAATTCGCATGGTTCGCCGTGCAACGCCAGTTGCTAACCTTGACATTGTCGAAGGTCGCCGTTTCGCCATCGACCATCGTGCCATACAGCGCAATTGCCCTCTTAGATTCCCCTGAGGCTACCGTCTTGAACTCGATGCCGGAAACCTTAAGGTTTAGGCTGTTGGAAACCCTGTTTTTATCAGCACCATCGGCATAACCGTCTCTTTTGCCGGCATTGTCGGACAAAAAGCTCTTGCCGTTGCAATAGACGGGAGTCCTACCATTCCCGTTGGTTCCAATGAACTCAACATAGCCGCCCTCGAGCACAAAGAGCTCGTCGTAGCCGCTACCTCTTTTGTCTTTAATGGAACCATTCCAGCGACCTTGACGCGCATTCTCGGTGAGATAGATGCGCGTCGGATCTTGCTCGGTACCGCCCTTTACGACGTAGTGGTTGATTTTAATCTCTCCACCGACAACGTAATCCTCACCCGCCTCGAGCGTCACCGTGTCGGCAACGTAGGGGTTGGTGCTCTCTGTTTGGGCTATCTTCACATTCGAAGGAATATCCGCCGTAGTCGCCGCGCTTGCCACCGCCGGTGCTGCCACGAGTGCGCATGCCACGGTGGCGATGCCCAGCAGACGCGTCAACACGGCGCGCATCCCCATCTTCTTCTCCCTCATCATGGCTCCCCTTACCCCTATGCTTTCGCGATGTTCAATATCGCTTGGCGCTGGCAGCCGGCATGGTCCCTCGCCAGCCGCCAGCTCAAAATGGCACATATATCCACCTGGCATTGTGCAACTGCATGTTTTGACACCCCGCCGCTCGGCGTGAGTTGCGTACCGTGGGGCGCAAATGGAACGCACCTCCGCGGGCGGCGCGTGCCCGATGTGGCAAAATCGAGGTACTAAGGGGGCCCAATTATGCTCAAAATCATCGCCTGCGACGACGACGTCGCCTTTCTAGATAACCTGCATCGCATGATCAACCGCTGGTCGGCCGAGACGGGTACGGCGGTTGACGTTGCGCTCGTCACGCGCGGCGAAGACCTGCTGGCGCGCCATGCCGCCTCGCGCGCCGATATCATCATGCTCGACATGATCATGCCGCTCGTCAACGGCATGGACACCGCCCGCGAGCTGCGCCAATCCGATACCGCCGTTCGCCTGGTGTTCCTGACCTCGTCGCCCGAGTTCGCGTTGGAGTCTTACGAGGTCCGTGCCTTCGACTACCTGCTCAAGCCCGTGACCTACGAGCGCGTGGCGCAACTGCTCGACGAGCTGTCGAGCCTGCGCCCGGCAGCGACCGACGAGCTCGTCATCAAGACGTCCTTTGGCTACCACGCCCTGCGCCTGTCCGATATCGAATATGCCGAGGCCCGCAACAAGCACGTGATTTTCCGCCTGCGCGATGGGCGCGATATCGAGGCGCTCGAGCCGTTCCGCAGCATCGAGGACCGACTGGCCCAAAACGCGATCTTCTTTAAGTGTCACCGCAGCTACCAGGTCAATCTGCGCAATATCGACCACTTCAATCGCACGGAAATCGTCATGCGCTCGGGTGCGTGCATACCGCTCGCGCGCAGCTGCAAGCAGGGGTTCCAAGATGCCTACTTTGCGGTGCGGTTCGAGGGCGGGAGACGCTAATGCTTCTCTCGGCAGAACTGGTGCTTTGGGCAATCCACCACGCGACAACCCTGCTCTTTGGCGTCTTTGCCTCGGCGGCGCTGTGCGGTGTCGAGATCAACCGCCGCCATGCGCTTGAGCTGGTGGGGGTCGGCGCTGTAACCGGAACGGCTTTTGCGATTGCCAACCTCGTCGGCGGCGAGCTGCTTGCGCGACAGGCCTATCCGCTCGTCGTACACCTGCCACTTATCGTCTACCTGTGCGCGCGCTATCGCCTGAGTCCGCTGCTCGCCATCCTAGGCGTTACCAGCGCCTACCTGAGCTGCCAGTTTAGCAACTGGATGGGCATCGCCGCATTCGCCGCCACCGATTCGCGGGTCGCGTACTACGTGGCGCGCATCATCACCACGTTCGGCGTCTTTGCCGTCTTGTTGCATTGGGCCGGCGACATCGGCCCCCGCCTGGCGATCAAAAGCCCCACCGAGCTTGAGATTCTGCTCATCCTGCCGCTCGTCTACTACATCTTTGACTACGCCACCAACGTCTATACCACGCTCTTCCACTCGGGCTCGGTGGTAACCGTTGAGTTTTTGGCGTTCGCCCTCTGTGCCTTCTACCTTATGTTTCTTGCCGTGTACCTCCGTGAATACGAGGCAAAGGAAATCGCCGAGCGCGAGCGCTGGATGCTCGCGACCCGCGACAGCGCTGCCATCAAAGAGCTCGAAGCCTGGCGCCAGTCCGGACGCGAGCTCTCGATTCTCCGTCACGACATGCGTCACTACCTGCGCGGTCTAGCGGCCCTGATCGAAGAGGGCAGCACCGACGAGGCCCTCGCGCGCATTGATGATCTTTGTGAGGCCAACGACCGCACCGCCGTACGCCGCTACTGCGCCAACGACACGGTCAACATTGCGCTCTCGTCGCTTTCCGCAGACATCAAAGCGCACGGCATCACCGCCGACCTGCGCGCCGCCGTGCCCGAAACCGTCCACGTGGGCGATACCGATCTGTTCAGCGTGGTATCGAACGCCCTCGACAATGCCATCGCCGCGGCGAGCGCCGCCCCCGAAGGCAAGCGGTTTGTCGACCTGGACCTTCGCTACGAAGACGGTCAGCTTCTATTGCTGGTTTCCAACACGTTTGGCCGTGCGCCACACATGGTCGACGGGATGCCCGTGGCTCAGCACACTGGTCACGGCTTTGGCACCAAGAGCATTAAGCTTGCCGTCGAGCGCATGAACGGCAACTGCCAGTTCCGCATTAACGGCGACCGGTTTGAGCTGCGCGCCGTGATGTAGAGGTGTGGGAGTGCCGCCACGGCGCCGCCGCCAGCCTCGCTACAGCGGTGCGGCCGCCGGGGTCAGCTGCTTAATGTAGGCCCACATGCGCTGCTTGGCGGCCTTGTCGGTGAGCGCTGCCTCAAAACCGTCGAGTGCCAGCACGCGACGACCCTGAACATGGGCGACCAAGCCGGGTTTGAGCATGGCGGTGTCAAAGTCATCAATCGCCACAAGCATATCGGCATAGGTCTCGCGCATGACATCGGCCGCACTGTTGTCCAGCAGCAGCACCGCCTCGGGGTCCAAGGCCTCGAGCGCCTCGCGGAACAGGTCACACGTCAGGGCATCGCCCGCCGCGACCGCTCCGTCGCCCGCGCCGGCGACGCTTGCCAGCACACAGAAGTCCTCGGGCGCATAACCGATAGCCCCAAGCGCCTTGCGTAGCGCGGCACCATCCGCGCCGGCAGCCAGCTCGCCGCCCGAGCGCTCGGCCTCATCTAAATCGCCTTTTACCAGCACGATCGGCGAGCACGCGTTGCCCGCGATGCGCACACCGCGACCCGCAAGCGACGTGAGCTCCTGCTCGGCCGCCTGGGCGATGGCTTCTTTTTTCTGGCTTTGTGACGTGGGCATGCGCTCTCCAATCGTTTGCGTGCCCACCATTATATAAAAGAGCCGCCCGCGAGTGGTTGCTTTGCGAGCCGCTGGGTATAAGCACGGTCGTACTGATTTTTACGCGGCCGAGCCGCGTCGCATTATGGAGGTCACCATGGCTGACATTAAGCAGATTACCCCCGAGAACTTCGACGCTGTCGTCAACGATAGCCTGCCCGTACTGGTTGATTTTTGGGCCCCGTGGTGCGGCCCCTGCCGCTCGCTCTCGCCCATCGTAGACGAGGTTGCCGACGAGCTGGCCGGCAAGCTGGCTGTGGCCAAGTGCAACGTCGACGACAACCAGGATCTGGCCATGAAGTTTGGCGTCATGAGCATCCCCACGCTGATTGTCTTTAAGAACGGCGAGGAGGTCGACCGCTCGGTCGGCGCCTTACCCAAGGCAAGGCTTCAGGCGCTGCTGGAGAAACATCTGTAATACGCTTGTTACTTGTCTGCCGTCCATGAGCGGTTTCGCACCGCTCGCCGGAGTGCCGGGTGCAGGGCGCGCGACCACGGATAGTATGGTAGACACAAACAGCCCCCAGTGAACGGGTGCGGGTCAGACGGACTCGCACCCGTTTTCTTATGCGAGAGCGCCCAAGGCGGGCGTAGTAGAATCTGAACCACCATATCGCCCCGTACAAAAGGAGACTCCCCATGCATGACGTCGGAATGAACATGAGCCAGCTTGCCATGAGCGTCAAGCAGGTCGACGACACCATTGAGCTCGCTCACGAGTGGAGCCATCAGCTGCTGCATGCGACCGAGAACTTTGACATGGAGCGCATTGGCGCCAAACTCGATGCCGCCATGTCTGCGCTGCACGAGGCGCACGATGCGCTCGAGGGCTACGAGGAGGCCATCGAGGCAGATCACAACTCCGTCGGCTCCGTGAAGCTGGTGTAACGTGGCCGAACACGAGCACGCGCACAGTCACGGCGCGGACGCCGAAGCGAGCTGTCGCTGCAGTGGCTCCAGCTCCGAGCTGGTCCGCTTTTCGGTTACCGCCCCCGACGACCTGCTGCGCCGTTTTGACGAGCAGATCGCGCGCCGCGGTGACGTGGCCAACCGCTCCGAGGCCGTACGCGATCTGATTCGCGCCTCGATCGCCAAGGAGCAGATGCGTACGCCCGACGAGCAGGTCATCGGTTCGCTCACCATGATCTATGACCACCATACCGGCGATCTGACGCGCCGTCTGGACGAGGTGCAGCACGACTATACCGACGAGATTGTCTCGACCATGCACGTGCATCTGGACCACCACAACTGTCTGGAGATTCTGGCGCTCAAGGGTCGCGGCGAACGCGTCTACGAGCTGGCAGACCGCTTGCTGGGCCTGCGCGGCGTTAAGCACGGTGAACTCACCTGCGCCGCCACCGGGCAAAGCCTGGGACTGTAGCGGGATTTTCCGCAGCGCACCTGCCAAAAAGGGACAGGTTTATTTTGGCAGGTTTAGAAGTTTTACCTACCAAAATAAACCTGTCCCTTTTTGGTCGGTTTTGACGAGGGAGAGCCGCATGCGGCATGTGCATATTCATGTGACGGGCATTGTGCAGGGCGTTGGCATGCGGCCGTTTGTGTATCGCGAAGCCATGGCGTACGGCATTTGCGGCTGGGTGCTCAACGCGGGCGATGGCGTGCATGTCGAGGCGCATGCTTCGGGCGCGGCCGTCGACGGCTTTGTCGCCGCGCTGTCGGAGCACGCGCCGGCCGCGGCCCGCGTTGAGCATGTCGCTGTTGCAGACCTGGAGCTCGGCGCTTGGGATGCCGACGATGAGCAGGCCTTTCGTATCGTAGCGTCGCAGGACCAGACCGCGCACACGACGCTCATCTCCCCCGATATCGCCACCTGTGACGACTGCCTACGCGAACTGTTCGACCCCGCCGACCGACGCTATCACTACCCCTTTATCAACTGCACCAACTGCGGGCCGCGCTTTACCATCATCCGGTCGCTGCCTTATGACCGAGCGGCCACGTCGATGGATTGCTTTCCCATGTGCCCCGAGTGCGCCGCAGAGTATGGCGACCCGCTTGACCGGCGCTTTCATGCGCAGCCCGATGCCTGCTTTGACTGCGGGCCACATATTACCTGGCGCGAGGCGGCGGGCGACATGGAGCTCGAGGGCTCGGGGGCGACGCCAGCCGTCGGCAGCACGCGCGAAACCAGCGATGCCATTATTGACCGCTGTGTCGAGCTGCTGGCCAGCGGCGGTATTGTCGCCATCAAGGGCCTGGGCGGATTCCATCTGGCCTGCAACGCCGCCAATGAGCAGGCGGTGGTCGAGCTGCGCCGTCGCAAGCGCCGCAGCAACAAGCCGCTTGCCGTTATGGTACGCAGCCTTGCCGATACTGAACGCCTGTGCCATGTCGATGATGCCGAGCGCGGCTTGCTAACCGGCAGCATCCGCCCCATCGTGCTGTTGCGCCGGCGTGCTGTTGGCGAGGGAGATTCCCCCGATGCCCTTACACTCGCGCCATCCGTCGCGCACGATCTACCCGAGCTTGGCGTCATGCTCCCCTATACACCGCTTCAGCATCTGCTGCTTGCAGCCGCCGCGTCGCATGACATGCACGCGCTAGTCATGACCAGCGGAAACCTGAGCGAGGAACCTATCGAGACCGACGATGCCCTTGCATGGGAACATCTTGTTGCCGCCGGCATCGCCGACGCGCTGCTCGGCAACGACCGCGCGATTCTCTCGCGCTACGACGACTCCGTGGTACGTGTGGTCGACGGCACCGTCATGCCCGTGCGTCGCGCACGCGGATATGCGCCGCAGCCGTTGCCGCTGCCGGCGCTCGACGGCACTGCACCCTGCGTGCTCGCCTGCGGGCCGCAGCAAAAAGCTACGATCGCGCTCACGCGCGAAGGGACGAACGGCGAGGCAACCTGTTTTGCGTCGCAGCATATCGGCGATGTTGAAAACGGCGCGACCTTCGATGCCTGGAGCGCTGCCCGCGCACGTCTAGAAAACCTCTTTGACCTGACGCCTGCCGCCCTGGCATGCGACATGCATCCCAGCTATCTGTCAAGCCAGTGGGCGCGTGAGCGGGCACGGGAGCACAATCTGCCGCTTATCGAAATCCAGCATCATCATGCGCACATCGCGAGCGTAATGGCAGAGGCGATTGTCGCAGGCCGGCTTGCGCCCGATGCGCGCGTCCTTGGCATCGCCTTTGACGGCACCGGCGCCGGCACCGATGGGACCATTTGGGGCGGCGAGTTCCTTGTCGCCGGCCTTGCCGATTTTGAACGCGCCGCGCACCTGCGCACCTGGGCGCTGCCAGGCGGTGCCGCATCCGTGCGCGATGCCCGACGCAATGCCTTTGCCCTGCTGAGCGAGCTCGGCCTGCTCGAGCACCCGGGTGCCGCTCGGCTTTTGGACGACCTCGACGAGCAAACACGTAGCGTGACGACCACGATGATCGAGCGGAACATCAACAGCCCGCGCACGAGCAGCATGGGCCGTTTGTTTGACGCCGCGGCGGCAATCTTGGGCATCTGCGGCACTGCAACCTACGAGGGTGAACCCGCCATCGAGCTCGAGGCCACCGCTTGGCGCGCTCTTGACGATGAAAACAGCCATTCCACTGGCAATCAGGCGGGTGTATCCGCATCCGTCTCAACATCGCTGGACAGTTTGTTCAGATACGTATTAACTACAGACCCCCTATCCGACATTTTTGACTCGAATTTGGCCAAAAAGGGCTCTCCAGACACCCCGTTTGCGGCAAGCATGCCCGGCGCAGGCCCAAAATCGACCCATTTGGGGTGTTCGCAGACGGCTTTTGCCATCCAGAGCCCATCACAAAAATACGTATCTGAACTAACTGTCCAGGCGGCCTCGGATAGCTCCCTCGTTTTGGACCAAAGACCATTTTTTGAGGCGCTTTTGGAGGGAATTGAGGCCGGCGCGCCGGCCGACAAGCTCGCGCTCGACTTCCATATCGCCATTGCACGCGCATCGGCCCAAGTCGCAAGCGAGATTTGTGATCGCGAAGGCCTCGATACCGTCGCGCTCTCGGGCGGTGTGTTCATGAACCGGCTCTTGCTTCAGCTCCTTACCCACGAACTCAAAGACGCCGGTCTTGCCGTCTTGGTCCCCCACGCTGCGCCCGTCAACGACGGCTGCATCGCCTACGGTCAGGCCGCCATCGCTCGCGCTCACCTCGCGCAGACGGCGTTGCGATAGGCTGTTTTGCCAGCCTGCGCGCCGCCGTCTCACAGGTGTAACGCGTTTGCTCGTGACTCCCGCGAGCGCTACCATCAACTGATGGGTAATTAGGCGCCTATCCAGCGCAAAACGTATAAAAGGGGAACATTATGTGCCTTGCCGTTCCCGGTAAAGTGGTCAAACGCGACGACGACCTTAAGGCGACCGTCGACATGATGGGCATCGAGCGCCCCGTTTCGCTGCGCCTCGTGCCGACGGCCCAGGTAGGCGACTATATTCTCGTGCATGCCGGCTTTGGCATCCAGATTGTCGACGAGCAGGAGGCACAAGAGACGCTCGAGCTCGTCAACACCATGACCGAGCTGGTCGAAGAGGACCAGCTGGCCACCAACCCGGCCGAGGCATACTAGTGGCGGCGGCGCAGCCGGTTCGCTCCGGCATCGACTTTTCGGCATTTCGCGACCCCAAGCTGGCTCGCGAGCTCATCGATCGTATTCATGAACTTGTCGGCAACCGCAGCATCAACCTTATGGAAGTCTGTGGTACGCATACCGTGAGCATTGGCCGCTATGGCTTTCGCTCCATTATGCCGACGGGGCTCAAACTGCTAAGCGGCCCGGGGTGCCCCGTTTGCGTCACCGCCAACCGCGACATCGATCACGCAATCGCGCTTTCCAACATGGACGGCGCCATCATCAGCACCTTTGGCGACATGATGCGCGTGCCCGGATCGTCCACCTCGCTTGCCGCGCAAAAGGCGGCGGGGCGCGACATCCGCATCGTCTACTCTCCGCTCGACGCACTCGACATTGCCGAGCAAAATCCCGAACGCCCGGTCATCTTTATGGGCGTCGGCTTTGAGACCACAACGCCCACCATTGCCGCCGCTGTTCTGGAAGCCGACGCGCGCGGGCTCCAGAACTTCTCGGTCTACTGTGCTCACAAGACCACGCCGCCGGCTCTGCGTGCGATCTCCAACGACCCCGAGACGACCATCGACGGCTTTATCCTGCCCGGTCACGTCGCTACCATCACGGGCTTGGCGCCCTTTAGCTTTTTGGTCGACGAGTTCGATACCCCGGGCGTGGTCACGGGATTTGAGCCGGTCGATATTCTGCAGGGCATCTGCATGCTGGTCCAGATGGTTGTCGAGAACAGGCCGGCGATCGACAACGCCTACCGGCGTGGCGTCAACGCAAACGGCAATCCCGTAGCGCGCCAGCTGGTCGAGCAGGTATTTGAGCCGTGCGACACCACGTGGCGCGGGCTGGGCCCGATTGCCAACTCGGGTCTTTCCATCCGCCCCGAGTTCTCGCGCTTTGATGCGCGCGCCCGCTTTGATGTGCCCGTTGAGGCGACGGTCGAGCCGCGCGGGTGCCGCTGCGGCGACGTACTGCGCGGTGCCATCACGCCGAGCGACTGCCCATTGTTTGGCCGCGCCTGCACGCCCGAGCACCCCGTCGGCCCGTGCATGGTGAGCTCCGAAGGCAGCTGCGCGGCGTACTACCGCTACCGCGACTATTAGGTTCCGCCGTTCTAACGAACGGCGGACCGGTCGACACTGCGCCTCACCCATGTAATTCCACCCACGATTGGAGTTTTCGATATGTCCCGTAATGCCACCGATAGCACTGTCCTGCTGGGCCACGGCTCCGGCGGCCAGATGATGAAGCGCATTATCGATGAGGTCTTTCTGGATGCCTTTGGGTCGCCCGAGCTGCTTGCGGGCAACGATGCTGGTGTCGCCGCGCTGCCCGCAAGCGGGCGAATCGCCATGTCGACCGACAGCTTTGTGGTAACGCCGCAGTTCTTCCCCGGCGGCAATATCGGCCGCCTCGCCGTATGCGGAACCGTCAACGACGTCGCGACCTCGGGCGCTAACGTGCGCTACCTCTCATGCGGCTTTATCCTCGAAGAGGGCTATCCCATGGACAAGCTGCGCCAGATCGTGCAGACCATGGCCGAAACAGCACGCGAGGCGGGCGTGTCCATAATCACCGGCGACACCAAGGTGGTCGAGCGTGGCGGTGCCGACGGCGTCTACATCAATACCGCCGGCGTGGGCGAGGTGCCCGCAGGCGTGACGCTCAGCGGTGCCAACTGCCGGCCCGGCGACGCCATCCTGGTATCGGGTACGCTAGGCGACCACGGCATCGCCATCATGAGCCAGCGCGAGGGCTTGGCGTTTTCGAGCAACATCGAAAGCGACGCTGCGCCGCTCAATCATCTGATTGCCGACGTGCTCGCCGCCGCCCCCGACACCCGCTGCTTCCGCGACCCCACGCGCGGCGGCCTGGCATCCACGCTCAACGAGTTTGCCCAGGCCAGCGGCGTTGCCATGGAGATCGACGAGGATGCCGTGCCCGTGCGCCCCGACGTACAGGCGGCATGTGAGATGCTCGGTTACGACGTTCTGCAGGTGGCAAACGAGGGCAAGATGGTTGCCGTGGTGCCGGCCGAGCAGGCCGATGCCGCGCTGGCCGCCATGCGCGCCGCCCGCTACGGCGAAAATGCCGCCATCATCGGTCGCGTGCTGCCACTTGCCGAGGGCGCCCGTCCCGCCGTGCGCGTGCGCACCGGCTGGGGCTCCACCCGCATCCTCGACATGCTCGTAGGAGAGCAGCTGCCGAGAATTTGCTAACGACAGAGATGGTCGGGCAGCGCGGCCCGATACACGGCAGTCAAAGTTGTTCAGATTTCAAACATGCCCGACACGCCAGCCCGTTATCATGGGTGCGTCCTATAACCCAAACGGCGGGAGCACCCATGGCAGCAGCTTTTTCCCATGTGATTTTTGATTTAGACGGCACCATCCTCAACACGCTCGAGGACCTGGCGGCCGCCGGCAACCACACCTGCGAGATGCACGGCTGGCCCACGTTTGCCGTGGACGAGTACCGCTACAAGGTGGGAAACGGCATGCTTAAGCTGGTTGAGCGCTTTATGCCCGCCGAGTACGCGGGCGACGGCCGTATGTTTGAGCAGACGCTTGCCGAGTTTAGGGCCTATTACGGCAAGCACAAGGAGGACCATACCTCACCCTACGCCGGCACGATTGAGATGCTCGACCGTCTGCGCGCAGCGGGCGTTCAGCTTGCCGTGCTCACCAACAAGGACCATATTTCGGCAGCCCCGCTTATCGAGAAATACTTTGGTTCCGAGCGCTTTGCGCTGGTGCAGGGCCGTGTCAATGCGTTTCCGCCTAAGCCCGAAGCACCCGTCACGCTGCATGTGATGGAGGAGCTGGGCGCCGATCCGGCAACCACGCTCTATGTGGGCGATTCCAATGTCGATGTTCTAACCGGCCACAACGCCGGCCTTAAGAGCGCCGGCGTCAGCTGGGGCTTCCGCGGCCGCGCAGAGCTGGAGGCCGCCGGCGCCGACTACGTGGTGGACACGCAGGAAGAGCTCGCCGAGCTGATCTTAGGCGAGTAGCGAGCGGCACTGCTTAACGTAGCTGCGACAATTCTTCCGCGCGGAAAGCGCGTCCCGTTTTGGAGCTCCGGAATGGGACACGCTTTCCGCTTGAGCCCCATCGGGGAAACGGCATCCCGTTTTGGAGCAATATTCCGGGTCGCACTTTCCGCAACCCACCCCATCCGGAAACCGCGACCCACTATTCGGCCAAAAACCGGGTCGCATTTTCCCGAGCATTCGATGCGGCATTGATGCAAGGAGTGTCCCCAACTGCCGGCAGAAAAGGAACGTCCCTAACTGCCGTCCCGACAACAAAAAACGCCGATGTTTTGGCATCGCCAGCGAGCGGGCCGCATTTGAGACAAGGTGACGTGAAACGAAAGGGCGCTGACCTTCTGGTCGCGCCCTTGAAGTTGAACGTCAGATTGTCCAAATGCGGCCCGCGCAGCGTCGGCCGGTCCGCCGTTCGGCAGAACGGCGGAACCTTCCTGGTCATGCCGCCGAAGTTGAAAGGCAGATTGCCGCCCTGGCGGGCTTGCAGCGTCGAGCAGTTGCGGCGTTTGGTAAAACGCCGCAACGAACTAGCTCATCATGGCATTCATCATCTCGTTGGTTGCAGAATCGTCGGCAGACCACTCGCCGTCGTCATTGCAGGAGTACTTGAAGGTGACCTTGGTGTCCTTGGTCTTAGCAGCCTTGGTCACATCGACCATAACCTGACCGGCCATCTTGTACAGCTCGTCATCGGAAGGCATCGAATCGAGCGCGGCGACCTTCTCCTGGTACTGGGTGGCAAAATCCTCAACGATCTGGTTCATGGACTTGCAGGTAATGGTGACCTCGGCAGTCGCGGTGCCCTTGTCCTCGTCGACCGTCACGTCGCCGATCTTGTAGTCAAAGCCCTCGAGATAGCTCTTGGCGTACTCCTTGGGATCGATGCCCAGCTGCTCGAACTCGTCGCCCGAGGCCTCTTCCAGGCCGGCGAGGAAGTCGTCGCCACCGTTCTTGACCTCGTCAAACTGCGTCGTAAGATCCTCGGTGATAAGCTCCTCAACCGAAGGACCTCCGCAGCCGGAAAGCACAACCACGCACGCGACCAGAACAGCCATCAGGGGCGCAAGCAGCAGCTTCTTCTTCATGACATTCCTCCCAACAAGCGGCACCGCGCTTCCCGACGCGGTGCACGTCGTAACAATAAGGCCATACTAGCCGCTAACGAACACCCCCGGCAAAGCAAAGGCGCAGTCGGCTCGATTTGACGTCCGAACGGTTTACCGGTCCGCCCAACGTGCAATAAAACGTTCCGCCGCATTGTAATAAAAAAGGGCGGCCGGATAACCCGACCACCCTTGCACATCCGTTGGATGCCGCAGTTTACTTGCGGACGACCTTGACGATGGCATCACCGGCGGCGACAGCGGAATCAGCCTCGACGGCGAGCTCGACGTCGGCAAACTCGGCGGTGTTGGACACGGCCACGACAACGCAGTCCTTATAACCGGCAGCGGCGATCTTGGCGCGGTCGATCTTGAGCATGGGCTGGCCGGCCTTCACGACGTCGTCGGCCTTGACGAAGCCCTCGAAGCCGTCGCCGTTCATGTTGACGGTATCGACGCCAACGTGCACCAGAACCTCGATGCCGCTATCGGACTGCAGACCCACGGCGTGACCCATGGTAACGGTCACCTTACCGTCGCAGGGAGCGTAGACCAGATCGTCCTCGGGCCACACGGCGCAGCCCTTGCCCAGAACCTCGCCACCAAAGACGGGATCGGGCACGTCGGCCATCTTGATGACCTTGCCCTTGACGGGCGAGCACAGCACGTCGGCGCCGGCAGAAGCAGAGATGGAGGACGGAGCAGCGGCAGCCGCGGGCTCAGCCTTCTTCTTGAACATGTCAAACAGACCCATACGTTTTCTCCTCTTGATTAAGCGCAACGTTTTGCGCATGCCTATGGTGATTATAGTGCCAAATGATCAAATTGCTAAGGTGAGGGCTCGAATCGAGAGCCCTTCCAAGCCTTTCCAAGCCCTTCCCAAAACCTTTTCCCCAGTGGCACTCATATTGTCGATTAAGCCAGACCCTCGGTGCCGTTGGACTTGATGATCTTCTGGTATGCGAAGAAGCTGTCCTTGCGGCGGCGCTCGTAGGTGCCGGTGCCGTCGTCGTACTTATCGACGTGGATGAAGCCATAGCGCTTGCGCATCTCGCCCGTGCCGGCGGACACCAGGTCGATGGGGCCCCACCAGGTGTAGGCGATCAGGTCGACGCCGTCGGCAATGGCCTCGCCCATAGCCTTGACATGGCTCTGCAAGTAGGCGATACGATACGGGTCGTGAATGGAGCCGTCCTCCTCGACCTCGTCGTAGGCGCCCATACCGTTCTCGACCACCATCAGCGGAATCTCGTAGCGGGCGTAAATCTCGTTGAGGGCGATGCGCAGACCCAGCGGATCGATCTGCCAGCCCCAGTCGGTGGACTCCAGATAGGGATTCTTGCCGCCAAAGGTCATGTTGCCCTCGGTCATCTCGTGATCCTTGTGGGTGCCCACGGTGCCGGACATGTAGTAGCTAAAGGTGTAGAAATCGACCTTGCCGTCGGCGATATCCTGCAGGTCGCCGTCCTCCATCACAAGCTCGACATCGTTTTCGGCCCAGAAGCGCTTGGCATAGAACGGATACTTGCCGCGCACCTGCACGTCGGAGCAGTACCAGTTCATGGTATTCATCTCCTGCTGCGTTGCGAATACGTCGGCCGGATCGCACGTGGCGGCATAGGAAAGGATGAAGCAATCCATGTTGCCCATCTTAAACTGCGGGTAGTGCTCGTGGGCGTAGCGCACGACGCGGCCGCTGGCAACAAACTGGTGATGCAGGGCCTGCATACGGGCCTGCGGCGTGGTGTGGACCGCCGAAGCCGGGCCCTCAAAGCCCTGAATCATGCTGGTCCCAAAGAGGTTGCCCATGTCCTGGGTGCCGCAGTTGATCTCGTTGAAGGTGAGCCAGAACTTGACCTTGTCCTGATAGCGGTCGAAGACGGTCTGGCAGTACTTCTCAAAGAAGCCGATGAGCTCGCGGCTCGCCCAGCCGTTGTACTTCTCGACCAGGTGATAGGGCATCTCGTAGTGCGACAGGGTCACGAGCGGCTCGATGT
Source organism: uncultured Collinsella sp. (assembly GCA_934654775.1). Lineage (GTDB taxonomy): Bacteria > Actinomycetota > Coriobacteriia > Coriobacteriales > Coriobacteriaceae > Collinsella. The sequence continues at coordinate 74,586 of CAKUGR010000008.1, read as the reverse complement.
TGTGGGCGCGCAGGCAGTCGAAGACGCGGTCGTAGAAGGCGAGGCCGGCCTCGTTGGGCTCGGCGTCGTCGCCGTTGGGGAAGATGCGGCTCCAGGAGATGGACATGCGGAACATGTTGAAGCCCATCTCGGCGAACAGCGCGATATCCTCCTCGTAGCGATGGTAGAAATCGATGCCGTCATGGTTGGGGTAGAAGCGGTTGGGGTCGATGTCGATCGTAATCTGACGCGGCTCCTTGTAGCTGCCGCCCAAGAAATGGTCGTCGACCGAAGGACCGCGGCCGTCCACGTTCCAAGCGCCCTCAAACTGGTTGGCGGCGGTGGCGCCACCCCAATAGAAACCCTCGGGGAACTTGATGTTTGCCATGAGTATCTCCTTTGCATCGCGGTTCGATAAGCCGAGTATCGCCCACGCGGGAGACATGCGGGGGCGGGCGCGCCAAACCCGACACTTCTTTTCGCAGCGGCACCCCGCCGCCACCCCGCCCCTGACACTTCCTGATACCTGCCAAATAGTGTCAAAATAAACCTGTCCCTTTTTGGCAGGTTTGGCGAGTGTGGGAGTTCGAATGGATATCAAACGCAAGATTACCGAGGCGCAGGGGCTTACCCCTACCGAGCAGCAGCTCGGCATCTTGGCCCTTGCCATGGGCGAGGACATCCGCGGGCTCTCCATTAAGGAATTCGCCGCACGCACCAACGTTTCGGTCGCGAGCGTACACCGTTTTTGCAAAAAGCTCGGCCTCGAGGGCTTTAAGGACCTCAAGGTCGAGCTCATCCGCCTGGCGACCGAGTCGGGAAACCGCCGCGACGTGGACATCAACTTTCCCTTCGATGCCACGTCCACACCCGCACAGGTTATGGAACGCATGGAAGGGCTCTACCAGACCACGCTGGCCGAGACGCAGGAGATGCTCGACCCCGCGCAGCTCGACCACGCCGCCAAACTGATCGCGAAGGCGCGGCAGGTCGATATCTACACGGGCTCGCACAACCTCTATCCAGCGGGGATGTTCCGCGACCGCCTGCTCTCGTCCGGCAAGAGCGCCACGTGCTACGACGGCGTCGAAGCCCAGGTACGCACGGCGCTCGCCTCGGGCCCCGACCATGCGGCAATCGTCATCTCCTACAGCGGTCTCGCGCCCAACCTCAAGGAAATCTTGCCGATCCTCAGCAGCCGGCATGTTCCCGTCATTGTCATCGGCACGCCCTATTGCGCGCGCCTGCACCCCGGATTTTCTGCCTACCTTACGGTGAGCGACCACGAGAGCATGACGCACCGCATCACGCAGTTCGCCAGCCACATCGCCGTGCAATACGTGCTCGATTCACTCTACAGCAGCTACTTCGCCAAAGACTACACCCGCTGCGCCGAGTTCCTAGAGCGCTCATTCCCCTACACCCGCCTGCCGGGGCTCAAGTAACAACGAGCGTGGATTATTGGACGTTCAAACCACGAGCGTGGATAATCTCCCATTTTGAGCCCGCATGGGGGCCAAAAACGGGAGATTATCCACGCTCATTTCAGACTGGTCATTGGGAACGTTCTTAAACGACTAGTCAAACAAGAACGTCCCCAAGTGCCGCATCGCCAGCAACGGGAGTGCCAATGTCTTGGCAACGACAGCGAAAGCCCGCCAGAGCGAGCAAGGTGCCTTGAAACGAGGCGGCATTGACCTTCTGGTCATGCCGCCGAAGCTGAAAGGCAGATTGCCGCTCTGGCGGGCTTGCAGCGTCGAGCCGTTACGCGGTTTGGTAAAACCGCGTAACTAACGGACTCCGTACTGCTCGTAGTAGGCGTCGATGGCGGTCTTGAGCTCGTCGTCGATGACAACCTTGCCGTCGATCTCGTGGTTGTAGAGAGTCTCGACGACCTCGGCCATGGAGACGATGCTCGCGACGGGGAAACCGTACTTGGCCTCGATCTCCTTCTGAGCGGTGGTCACGCCACCCTTGCCGACCTCCATGCGGTTGAGAGACACGATGAGGCCCTTGATCTCGACATCGGCAGCCGCCTTGACCTTGGGATAGGTCTCGTCGATGGACTTACCGCTGGTAGTGACGTCCTCGACCATGATCACGCGGTCGCCATCCTGGGGCTCGTAGCCCAGCAGGTTGCCCTTGTCGGCACCGTGGTCCTTGGCCTCCTTGCGGTCGCAGCAGTACTTGACCTCTTTGCCATACAGCTCGTGGTAGGCAATCGCGGTCACGACGGCCAAGGGAATACCCTTGTAGGCCGGCCCGAACAGCACGTCAAAGTCATCACCAAAGTTATCGTGGATGGCCTGGGCATAATACTCGCCCAGCTTCTTGAGCTGATAGCCCGTCACGTAGGCACCGGCGTTCATAAAGAACGGGGACTGACGGCCGCTCTTGAGCGTAAAGCTGCCGAACTTAAGAACGTCGGACTCGACCATAAACTTGATGAACTCTTGTTTGTAAGCCTCCATGCGGGCTCCTCTCGTAATCGCGTACGTGCCTCACAGTTTAGCGCAGGCAGGGCGTCGATGCGGGCGCGCTTTGCCGAGTCTGCAGTCGGCAAAAACCACCACAAAGGTGCCTGTCCCCTTCGTGGTGGTTTCGCAGCAGCTACTGCAAGCGCATGGCCTCCTGAACCGCGCCAACCAAGTTGGCATCGTTGCCAAGCTCTGCGGCCCTAATCTGCGGCTCGGGAATACCGGCGAGACCGCCCTCGTATCCCGCAAGCGCGATGGGCATTTGCTTGCGCAGGGCGTCAATAAGCTCGGGATGGCAGGAAACACCGCCCGCAATAACAAATACCTCGGGGTCAATTACCGCCTGAAGGTTAACGAGCTGTGCATCGAAGGTGCGCGCATAGCGGTCAAGCGCACGCTGAGCATCGGCGTCGCCGCTCTCAATCCATTCGAATACCCGACGCCCGTCTACGGGAGAATCCTCCGGCAGCCCCTTTTCGGCAACGGCTGCATCGCGCAGCGCACGCCAGCCACCCGTACCGGCAAAGGTGCTTTCCATGCTCGCCGGACGCGTCACGTCGTTGCGCAAGAAGCTAAACTCGCCCGCAAAGCAATGTGCCCCGCGCAGCACCCTTCCGTCGATAACGATACCGCCGCCGATGCCGGTGCCGATAGCGAGCACGACGCCAAACCGCGTACCGCGCAGCGCCCCCGCTGCATATTCGCCCAGGGCACAGCACTTGCCGTCGTTGTTAACGGCGACGGGCACGCCCAGGCGCTCGCGCATGATTTTTCCCAGGGGGCATCCATCCATATAGGTCAGCGACCCGCCGCGATGGATCGTGCCGTCCAGATCGCCCTCATAAATGCCGCCCGGGGCGCTCACGCCCACGGCCGAAATACGGTCGCGGTACGGCTCAACAAGCCCAATCAGGGCCTCGACCGTCTCTTTGGCCGTGGTAAAACCAGTCGGTAGGCTTCCGCGCTCGCGAGTGGAAAAATCCTCGCCCAAAACAGCCCACTTAACGGCCGTGCCGCCCACGTCGATACCAAAGTACTCTTTCATGTCCTACTCCTCTTGTCTGCATCTGCAAATGCCGAATGCCGGAACGGAAAACCGTCTCGGCATCGGCTAGTCTCGTCTGAGATTGTCTTTACTGCTCGGCTTCTGCCTCGCGGACGCGCAGCATCATGTACTGACGACTCGGCAGGTCGATACGGAACTTACCCTCAAACGCGCCCTCGAGCGTCTCGATGGTCATGTTCCACGTATCGATCACGTCAACGGCATAGCGCTTGCCCTCGGCGCCCTCAAACTCTCGATACGCCGGGCGATTAAAGCCAAAGTACATAACGACATCGGCAGTCCCGCGGCCATGGTCGTTGGACATACAGGTAACGTCCCAGGTAAACGTACCGTCAAGAATGCCGACCTCGTCGGGCACCCAATCAAAGTCATCCGGCAGCGCCTCCATATAACGGCGGCAGAAACCGATGCGCTCGGGCGACTCGCCGTAGAGCTTACCGCCATGTGCCCACCAAAGCTTGGGGCCGCGGTCGACGTAGGTCTCGCCGTGCGTGACATAGCCGCCGCGCAGGCTGCCCTCCCAAAAACGGCGGACAAGCTCCTGGGCCGTAAGGTTGCCCCAACCCCAGTTAATGTTGCCCTCGTAGCCGACCTCATCAATCAAAACCGGCTTGCTATACTGCGCGCGCAGCATGGTGACATCCTCGGCCGTATTCTTAAGGTCGCACCTCTGGTAGCTCACATGCGTAATCCACGGATGGCTGTGGTCGAAGATCTCGCGGCAATTGTGGATACTGCGCAGGTGGCCATACGGGTCGTTTGCCATGATGATGCGGGCATAGCGGTCCCAGTCCTCGGCCGGCTTCCACGGCATAAGGTCCCATTCGTTGGCAAGGCTCCACCAGATGTTCTTGTATGCCGAGAAACGGCGGGCAACATACGTCAGGTAGAAGACGTCCTCCTCGCGCGTCATGCGAGAGAAGCCCCAGTCCTCGGGCTTGTCATACGGATGCAAAACGATAAGGTCCGCCTGAATGCCCAGTTCGTCAAGCTGCTCGATACGGTGCTCGAGGTTCTCCCAAAACGGCTCGTAAAAGCGGTAGTGGTCGAAGTTGCCCTTCTCGCCCTCGTAGGCATACATCGCCGGATCCTCAACGTTATAGTCGTAGAACTTGGGGAAAACGCACATGCGGATCTTATTAAAGGGCGCCGCGGCGAGCGTCTGAAGCGTCTGCTCCTGCAGCTGAACATCCTGGTTGGTCCAGGCATAGCACGTGGTGCCAAAGGGCAGGTAACGCGCGCCGTCCTCGTAGGCAAAGTTGAAATCTTCGTCGGTGATAAACGGAGCATCATGGCCGAGCACGTCCTTTGCCAGCAGCACGCGGCCGTGGTTGTCGCCCGTGGCAGGCGTGGCCTCAAAAGAGCCGGCGGCGCCATCGAGCTCGGGGTCGTTGGAGCTCACCGCGTAGTTCCAGACGCCGGCGCTCTCGGGCATAAAGTTGATTCCGTAGCGGCCATTGCCCTTGTAGAAGCCATGGACCTCAAAGCTGTCCTGGCCGTCCACGCGATCGAATCGCGCCGACAGCTCAACCTCGACATAGGGATTGCCGGTCGCGGTACCCGCAAGCTCGAGCTTAAACACCTTGTACTGCTCGACGGTGGTCATAATAACGCCTCCAAGTTAAGCGATTGAATGGTCAAAAGTCCGTCAGGCGGCGCGAACGCAGCCCGACGGAAGGAAAGGGAGTGGCGGATTATTTGGCGCTCTTGATGAGCATGATGAACACATAGCCCACAGCGATGAGTATGACGGCGATCGGGAACGCCATGAAGTAGGAGCCGGTGGCGACAACGATTGCCGAGGTCACGATGGGGCCAAGGATCTGGCCGATGGTGTTGGCGATGTTGAGGATGCCCAGGTCCTTGCCGGCGTTCTCCTTATCGGGCAGGACGTCGACATTGAGCGCCTGGTCCACGGAAGAGTAGATGCCGTAGCCAAGACCGGCCAGCAGGGCGAAGCCGTACATGCCGACAACGGACTTAAGCAGCCAGGGCAGGGCGATACCGATGCACATCATGATCGTTGCGACGAGGATGATGGGCTTGCGGCGTCCGATCTTGTCGGAGATGGCGCCCGAGGTAAGCGAGGCGACGAGCGACACGACCATGATCACAACGGACATGCTCGAAAGGACCGCGCCGGCTTCTGCCACAGGAAGGCCGATGTACTTCTCGAGAATGTAGAGCTGATAACCGTTGATGCAGAAGTAACCGAAGATGAGGAGCAGGCGACCAAAGAGGGCCAGGTAGAAGTCGCGGCAGTTCTTGGTGGGCGGAACGAACATGAGCAGCAGCGACTTGAGATTGAGCTTCTCGGGCTGCTCACCCTCGGCAAGAGCGGCGGACTTCTCGCGCGGCCAAATGATGATGGCGAGGATGCCGGTCAGGCACCAGGAGACCGTGCCGATGATAAAGCCGGGCAACGGGTTGGCAAGGAACTGCGTACCAATGATGGTGCCGATCGACTGGCCGGCCGTTGCGCCGCCGCCATAGAAAGCGGAAAGCGTGCCGCGCTTGTTAAGCGGGATGCGGTCGGAAAGCACGGCGACAGCAGGGGCCAACATGCAGTTGAGACCAATCTGCAGCACGCACCAGGAGGCAACGATCATGGGAAGCGTGGTCGCGACCGAAGTGCTCCAGAAGGCACAGCCGCAGATAAAGCCGCCGAGGACGATGAATGGCGTGCGCTTGCCAAAGCGGCTGTGGCAGTGGTCGGACAGAGCGCCAAATACGAGATTCGAGAACAGGGCGAAGATCGAACCGACCGAGTTCATCGCCGCGAGGATTGCCTCGGGCTGGCCGATGTTAAGGCCGTTGAAGCGCTCGGGGAACAAGACGTTAGATCCGATCGTGCCCGACATCATCCACATGATTCCGAAGATGATAAAGCCGATCATGAAGCGCCATGTCTCGGTCTTGGTCATGGGCTTGCCGGTGTCGGGGGCAATGGCGTTGGGATCGATCGCCGTTGACGTTTGGGTTGCCATTTTGACAGTTCTCCCTTCAAAGATGTTGCCTGCGCAATTCACGCAATGGAGGTGGCGTAAAAGGGGTCGAAACGTCACCTCCTCAACGAGCGCGATTTGGGGTACGCCCATCGTGAACTGCTCGAAGTATGCTTACTAAGTAGTAAGTAACTTCTACGGCTTGCATAGTAGTCCTTCGCAACGGTTACTTAGTGGTTAGTAAGTACTTATTGCGGCGAACGGTCGATATTGCCGTTTAAACGGTGTTTACTTTTGTTGAGAGGGCTGTTGCGCTGTCTCATCCGAGCCAAATTGGGCTAGCATCGAGTAAAAGAAGACAGTACGGGGCCGATCGGCACCGATACATGAGATATGGATTTTCATGATCAACGAGCAAGAGAAGAAATCGGTCCGAACAGCCTCGAGGCGCAGCAATGCTGCGCAAGAGCGCCTTGAGCAGATTGTGCTCGCTGCCGTCAAGATCATTAACGCGCGTGGCTATAACGGTATGTCGCTGCAGGCAGTCGCAGACGAGGTGGGGATCACCCAGGCGGGCGTGCTTCACTATGTGGGTAACAAGCAGGGCCTTTTGATGGAGGTTATTCAGCATTACTACAGGCGCAGCTCCAGCACCCAAGACTACTTGACTTTGTTTGCCCCCGGTGGCGCCCTTGAGGGGCAAAAGCCAAAAATTCCTGAGTACCTGCGCCTAATTGTCGCAGAAAACGCCAACCAGCCCGAGCTCGTCATGCTGTTTCAGACGCTCAATACCGAGGCGATGTCGCCCGAAAGCCCGATGCACGAGTACTTTAACGACTACTCACGCACTGCCACCCACCCGTCAGAAGTGCCGTCATGGTTGGTGCCCGAAGGCGTCGACGCCGACGAGACGCTTTCATGTGCTCTGGCCGCCATGTACGGCCTCGAAGGCCGCTGGCTGGCCCGTCCGGACGAAGTCGATTACAAAACCGAATGGGCAAAGTTCGAGGACGTCTTGTTCCCCCTGCCGCTGTGGAAAGACTATCGCTAACGCAAATAGCTGGACCCGAATCGAAAACCACCACAAAGGTGCCTGTCCCCTTTGTGGTGATTGGCTAGCCTTGGGGAGCCCAGGACCAGAAGAGACTGACGAGCGCCACACGCGAGTTGGTGCCGACCTTTTTGTTGATCGAGGCGATGTGTCGATAGAGTGTGGAGCGCGAAAGGAACAGCGATGCCGCCACGTCCTGCACGCTGTCGTCCGATACGACCAGCGCCTCCAGCACATCGCGCTCGCGCTTGGTGAGCTCAAAGGTGGCGACAAAGCCATTAAGTCGTTCGTCAAACGAAAGCTCCGGCGCTTCCAAGGGCACCGTGTCCGCCTGATCGGGTGCGCAGCTCACACCAAGATCGTCGGTGGCAAATGCCAGCTCGCCTTGCTGCACCGCCTCGTCGACATGTCGCCCAAACTGCCCCAACAGCGAAATCGCAATACCCGCAAGCAGCACGAGCGTCGCGGCCACCGCCACCAGCACGTTCCGGCTCAAGATAATCGCCACCGTCGGCGCCGTCACCAACAGCGCGCAGATGCTGTTGATGACGCGGCCCATACACGGCCATAGATACGACCAGCGCGCATACATCGAAATCGCAGCGAACTTCATGGTAAAGAACACCACAAAAAAGCCTGAGCCTAGGTAGAAGATTATCGTGGCGGCGAGCACGTTGCCACCATTATCGTCGGTGATGAGCGCAAAGAATGAGAGCGCGGACAGCATGGCGGCGCACGTCATGATGATATTCATATACGAGCGTCCGCGCAGGTCGTACAGGACGCCGGCGGCTAAAGCACCTACGACCAGCAGCAGGCGCGGCCAGTTGCCTAAATCGATGACGCCGGCAGCATGAGAAATCGTGAGTCCCACGTTGAGGGCGGCGAACACGCCGGTGAGACCGGCGGTCGCCACTGTCAGGCGCACCACGGCGGCACGAAACGCCGCCTTTGCCTCGGGGTCGCTTTGCCATTTGGCGCCATATTCCAGCGCGTCGACCGACAGCTCGGCAAAACCGGCATCGAACTCGGGATCGGACTCGTCGCGCAGTTTGGCACGGCGAACGCCGTGAAGCAGCACCACTTGGACGATGGCGCAGACAACTAGAACAAACTGCTGCAGAATGCCCGCGGGCAGCACCACATGGCTGAACACCTGGACCATAACGCCCAAGGCATAGGAAAGCGCCGCCGCGCGCGCCAAACAGGGCGTCCGCGCAAAGCGGCGTGCAAAGTTGGCGTGAACGACCGATCCGCAATAACCCAGCGCGCCGCACGCGACCAGAGCCCCAAGGATCATCATGTCAAACCGAACCGCCATGACCATCAACAGCAATGCCGATACCAGCAGCACGCCCGTGATTTCGCTTATCGTATCGATTGCTTGGGGACGGCGATAGTACAGGAGAGGACGCACAAAATAGCCAATCACGCTCGCGCCGACGACGATGCTCTCGTAGACAACAACCTCGTTCGCTGGCACAAACTCGGCCACGCGTACGTCAAAGAAGTACTCGCCGGCCAAAAACGTGAAAAAGAAAAGCGCTAGGCACAGAATCTCCCGTATGCCCCGGCGCAAATATGCGGTTGTGTCTCCCAGGTCCCTCATTGGTAACCCCCAGCCGCTTAGATGTCCGGAGAACCATTTTAATAGAGAACGGGTCCTACTATCCACGCGACACCCGAACTGTTACGCATTTGTCCTCGACCGCCCGAGACAGCAGTTGCGGTGAAATAGTTCCTGTTTGACCGGCCCGGACTGTCATTTAGGAACTATTCCACCGCAACTTATAAAGGGGACTGGGTTGTTGTGTCGGAGAAAGGGGAGGTACCCGGGCCGAAGGGTGAAGTTCGAGATCGAAACTCGGGCGTTAGCGCTCGGGAGTCAGGATCACCAGAGCGTCGTGCTCAAAGGGATGCTGAGCCACGCGCACGGTGCCGTCGCCGTTATCGCGAACGGGCAGCTTGGCAATGCGCTTGGCCTCCATGTCGAGGGCCGTCGCCGACCAGCCGCGCGCACTATCGAGCTTAAACGTAAGCGCCGTGGTGCGCGGCAGGTAGACAACGACACGCTCGCCGATACGCGCCACGCGGATGGCCTCACGTGCGTCGTCGAGCAGCTCCTGCGCGGGGACGACGGCAAGCGCGTCGTCGGCCGCCGTGGCACCCAGCCCGGCAAGCACATGCTCGATCGCGCCAAAGTCCCACACGCCCGCAAACTGCAGGCACTCCTGCCAGCGGAACGGCATGTCAAAGCCCTCGCCCAGAACCGAGCCCTGGCTCTTACTGGTCTGCCAATTCCAAACGCCGTGGGCGCCGTAGGTCACGCCCGCGCTGGCACCGGCGAGAATCGACGACCACACGCTCGCGCGGCAATCCTGCGCGGTAAAACGCCAGTACACGTTGCGGCTCGCGCCCATCTGCTCATAGCAGGGCTCGGAATTGACCATCGGCTTTTTGGGATAGTTGGCGATAAAGTCCTGCGGCAAGTGCCAAGCCTCGGGCTGGCCCTCGTAGTTGTGGCCGGGCTGGAACATGTAAAAGTCCAGACGGTCCAGATACTGCGCCGGAATGGTGCGATTGCCGCGGTTGATATGCATGGTGCGCAGAGCCTCGGGCGCGCGCTTCGCAACCTCGTCGAGCGCATCCTCGTAATAGGCAATCGCCTCGTCACCGGCAAAGTCCGTATCGCCCGTCACCACGTAGACAGGGTCGAACTCGCCCAGGTTCTCAACGACGCGGGCAACATGGGCACGGACCTCCTCGCGCGGCATAACCTCGGCACCGCAACGTTCGGCAATCTTGGCACCCCAGGTACCGGGCACGTAGTTGCACCACATGAGCACAAGCGCCGGACGAATGCCCTGCTCGACGGCAGCGCGGCACATGGCAGCAGCGCGGTCCCAGTATGCCTGGTTGGGCTGAGACCAATCAAAGTGCACGCCATCCTCGCTGGCATAGGGCCAAATGCCCAGATCGGGGCAGCAGCGATCCCACTGCGGCAGCGTATTGATCTGCAGCACGTTCATGCCCTGCTCGGCGCGGCGGGTCAGGTAGTAATCCCAGTCGGCCTCGGGAATGCTGGTAAACGCGCTCCAGCACGTGTCGGCAAACCAAAAGAACGGCTTGCCCTCGCACAAAAAGCCATCCTTGCGACCGTTAACGGTCAGCGTTCCCAAACTCATCTGCATGTCCTTTCGCTCGATAAAGGAATTGCGAAACGGCGGAGGCTTTCGCGGTAACCCCGCGCGAAAGCCCCTGACGCTTAGCAAGCCCCAGCAGGCGGGCATCACCCGCCCCAATCAGTCTACCTTGCAAAAGGACCCCGCCGGGCTTGCGCCTGACGGGGCCCTGTCGTGTAGGTAAGGTCGTATGCGACCGAATGGCTTGGCCTTAGGCCTCCATCTCGGCGAGCTCCTCCTTGGAGAAGCCGGCGACGAAGACGACGGCAGCGGCGATGACAAAGGAGATTGCCATACCGACGATAGCCCAGACGGTGTTCATCTGGCCACCCTGCAGGTAGTTGGTGAAGACCAGGAAGTTGGAGGCACCACCGGCGAGGTAGTAGGTAACACCCATGAGGCCGGAGAACACAGCGCCGATAGCACCGCCGATGAACATACCGAACATGGTGCGACGGAAGCGCATGAGGATACCAAAGAGCGCGGGCTCGGTGACGCCGCCGGCGATGGCGGAGATGACGTAACCGATGGCGAGGGACTTCTCGTCGGGGTTCTTCATCTTAAGGAAGGCACCGAAGGCGCAGCCCCAGACAGCGGCCATAGCGCAGTTGGTGGAAACGAAGACGAAGGGATCGTAACCGGCGGCGATGATCTGAACCTGAGCGAGCAGGATGACGGGCATGTGCATGCCGCAGACCACGAAGAGCTGCCAGAAGGCGCCGAGGACGGCCATAACGATCAGGACACCGAAGCCACCCATGTCAGCCAGGCCAAAGAGGGCGTTGGCGATGACGTTACCGATCTCGTTACCGACCGGGGCAAGGACGATGAAGGCGATGGGGATAGTGACGATCATGGTGCAGAACGGCGTAAAGACCGTGGACAGCACGTCGGGCATGACCTTCTTAAAGAACTTCTCGACGAAGTAGAGGACGGGCACCGAGAGGATGATCGGCAGGACGGACTGCTGATAGTTGGCAGCAGCGATCTGGATGCCGTAGACGGAGATGATTCCGCCGCCCTCCTGGGTCGCGACGCTCACGACGGACGGGGCCATGAGGGCGCCGCCGAGGAGCATGCCCAGAACCGGGGAGGCGCCGAGCTTCTTAGCAGCGGCATAGCCCAGGTAGATGGGGATAAAGGTAAACGTGGCCTCGTACAGGGTGGTGTAGAGGAACGTGTAGGTCGGATCGGTGTCGGAAAGGACGCCGAGCATGGTGGGGCCGAGAACCGCAGCGATGGTGCGGAACAGACCGCCGGCCATGAGCAGCGGGATCAGCTGGGTCATGGAGCCCGACAGATAGTCGAGGATGATGTTGGGCAGGTTCTTGAGCTCGAACTTCTCCTTGGGAGCGTCGAGGTTCTCGTCGACCGCGGCACCCTGCTTGACGCCGGAGATGGCGACGAACTCGGCAAGCACCTTGGGCACGTTCTGGCCGATGATGACCTGGAGCTGGCTGCCGGCGAACTGGCAACCCAGAACACCCTTGACCTTCTTGATCTTCTCCACGTCGGCCTTGCTGTTGTCCTTGAGCGTCAGACGCAGGCGCGTCATGCAGTTGGTGGCGACGGTGACGTTCTCCGCACCGCCCACGAGCTCGAGGACATCGGTGGCAATCTGCTTGTTATCTACTGCCATGGGACCCCTCCCCATATCATCGTGTGCCTACTCGTTTGGGCGTAGGCACGCCTTTGGCTCGGCGACTATAACCCCTTACGGCTGCCGAACCCTTGGATACGCTGTCGTAAACAATGTGTTTACTGAACGTTTACGGGCTTTAGTTTACACGGAACGTCTAATTTGTGGCAATTTTGCCGTTCGTCGTCCGGTGAACGGTAGGAAATCGGGGGTGAACGTATTTGAATGGCAGAGGATTGTCTTTTTGGCACATTAACACTATATGCCTATCTACGTGGGCTTTTACTTTGAATGACGCCTCTATACTCTGTTTACTCGTCAACAAAAGCCCTGATAGATAGTGCTAAACGACTGTTTAGTAGTTTGTTGAGTGTTCATTCAGACCGTTTACCGAGTTCATCTGCACGTTCTGTAATTCTGCATTACACTAAACATGTTTAGATTGTATTGCCGCAAATGTTTACCGCCTGCGGCGCAAGGGAGGCAGCTCATGGAACTCAAATCGTGCACCTATGCAACCGTCACCACCTTGGGCGACTTTGGCCCCTGGATCAGCAAGGTCGTGCTCGACCTGCCGTGCACCGTTCGTACCAACGACATTGACGCGCACTCCTTCCATATATATGTTGAGCGCCACGAGCGCACGGGCGAGGTCCTCATGCGCAAGGAGCGCGGCGCCGACCATGCCGCGCCTTCCGTGGGCTACGTCGACGTGCTCGCCGCTTATCCGTGCGACGAGTGTGGCTGCAAGCTCGCCTTTGGCACCCATGTGGCGCTCGAGGTCGCCGAGCAGCGCCTGACCAAGACCATCGAGGGCGGCGTGATGGGCTCTCGCATGCTCGACGACCAGCTGCGCATCACGCAGCTTGCAGCCCTTCCCGGCAACGATGGCGACGACCCCACCTGCGGCCTGGTCTTCGACACCTGCCGTGGCGACATCTGCCCCGCGCTCAAGGGCTGGAGCAACGCCACGCAAAAGACCGCCGTCAATGGCATCGCGCTCGAGTACGGCTTCTTTGAACCCAGCTTAAGGGCCGAGGACTCGGCATGCTTCAATCCCTTTGCGCCCGAGGCCACAGTCGTGCCCCAACAGGCTCCGCTCGTGGTGTACCTGCACGGTGCCGGCGAGGGCAAGGGCTCCACGCAGGGCGAGGGCGCCACGCGCGCCTATATCGGCAACCGCGTGACAGCCATCAGCCAGACGCAGATCCAGCGCTACTTTGGCGGCTTTGCCTGGGTACTCGTGCCGCAGTCGCCCACGTTTTGGATGGACAACGGCGTCGAGCAGCTCGGCCACTCCAACCAGAGCATCTACTCCCCCGTGCTCAAGGCGCTTATCGACGAGTTTGTCGCCGAGCATGCCGACCGCATCGACACCGACCGCATCGTGGTCGCCGGCCTTTCCAACGGCGGCTTTATGACCCTGCGCCTGTGCGCCGACTACCCCGATTTCTTCGCCGCGGGCCTTCCCTGCTGCGCCCCGTGGTACAACGCCACGGACGAGGACGTAGCCGCGCTCGCCAAGACGCCGCTGTGGTTTACGCACTCCAAGGGCGACGAGCTCGTGCCGCCGCAACAGACCGTGCTGCCGCTCACGGCGCGTCTGCGCGATGCCGGCGCCAACGTGCACCTCACCTACTTTAGCCATGTCGAAGACCTGACCGGCGTGTATCGCGAAGCCGACGGCTCGGCCAAAAAGACGTTCAACCATGGCGTGTGGATCCACCAATTCAACGACCTGTGTTATCAAGACATCGACGGGGGCAACGTACTCATCGACGGCGAGCCGGTGGGCTGCTGGGAGTGGTCGGCCAGGGTCGATAAGTAATCCGTCCCATCGCGGGGCCGAGGGCTTACCTCTGAAAATGTCCTCGGGCATGCGGCCCGGTTGCACTACGCGCTTCGCGCCGTGCAACCGGGCCGCCCCCTGCGGAATATTTTCAGAGGTAAGCCCTCGGCCCCGCTGCGTTGACGTTGTTGTGGACCCTGGGCGAGCGCTTCCGGCGGGCCGCCGGATTGACGGCGATGGGGGCGTGGGGTCCCGTCTTGCCTTGCGCGTAACTGGCTGAATTGATTTTGGTTGGAGCTTTCTTATGTCCCAAGAGTTGACTCGGGTGATTGTTACTACTGATATGGAAGTCGATGATATGAACTCGCTCGTTCATTTGGCTCTGTATCTTAACTTGCTTGACGTGCAGGCTGTGGTGTATACGGCTTCGCAGTATCACTTTCTTGGGGATGGGGTTCATTCGCTTGGCGAGGTGAATCCTCATTGGCGGACCAAGGGTCGCCGCTCTTATGAGTGGGAGGTTGTGCCCCATGAGCCCGATCCCACGGCCGGGGAGCTTCGTGAGTATCGGCCGTTTCCTGAGCATTGGATTGAGAGCCTTTGGAGCAATGAGTATGCCCAGGCTTGGCCGCAGCTGCAGGCGAATGCCGCTGCCGCCGGTGAGCCGCCGTTTCCCACGCCTGCTCAGATGATTGAGCGTACGTTTGTAGGCAATGTTGCCTTTGAGGGCGACGTGCGTGAGGAGACCGAGGGGTCTCGCGTGATTGCTCAGGCAATCCTCGATGATGATCCGCGTACGTTGTGGCTACTTAGCTGGGGTGGCATGAATACCATCGTTCGCGCTCTGATGAGCATTGCCGAGCATTATCGTGATGCGCCTGAGTGGACTGACGTGCAACAGCGGGTTTATCGCAAGGTTCGCGTGCTGGGCGTTTCGGATGGCGTAGGTCAGGACAACTCGTGGCTCGATCATGGACGTGAGCTTTTTCCCGAGCTCACGTTTTGGTGCGTTCCCTATATGTATGGTGGCTACGTTGACGCCAAGATGGCTCAGCCCGATACGCTGCCGCTGTTTCAGGCTCCCTGGCCTGCACAGAACCTCACCCAAGGCAACGGCCCCCTTATGGCGCGCTATATGCTCTATGGCGATGGCAAGGTGTACGAAAACGAGCCTGAGCGATTCCAGTTTGGCAAGCATGCACGCTTGGACTGGGGCTTAGAGGGTATGCCGGCCTTGCAGTTTGAGCGCGGCGACTTTATGGCCGAGGGCGACTCGATGACCTATATTCCGCTGCTGCCGTTTGGCCTGCGCGGGGCTGACGACCGTGGCTTTGACACGCTGCTCGGTCGTATGTTCCTCGACGGGCATCCCGATTCGGACGCACCTGCCGGCTTTGCGGCCATAGGCACGCCCGTCGATGGCAATCCTAATCCCTATCTGCGCGCCTACCAGGAAGACTTCGCCGCCCGCGCGCAGTGGTGCGCCCACGAGCCCGTGGCCTGCTCGCATCCGGCGCATGTTGTCGAGGTCACGGCCGACTGCAGCGCCGCAGCCGGCGAGCGCATTGCCCTCACGGCGACCGTCATCGACCCCGACGACAAGGGTTTCGATGCGCATTGGGATGTCGCCGTGGACCCGTCGGGCTATGCGGGCGCCCAGGATCTGTCACTGTGGCAGGAATGGACGGTGGACACCGCTTTCATCGTGCCCGCCGACGCACGACCCGGCGACCGCTTCGTGCTCACCCTCACCGTACAGACGCGCGCCGAGCGCCCCTGCACCCGCTACGCTCAGGTCGCTGTAACCGTGGCATAACAAGGACGGCGCCAATATTCGACATAGAGTGTCCCCCAGGCGCCAAACGAGCGAGCGGGCACTCATTGGGGACGTACTTAAATGAGTAGTTTCACTCATTTAAGTACGTCCCCAATGAGTAGGTGAAAAATGGGCCATGTGTCCCAGTTGTGGAGACCTCTTGAGCCGTCTGGGTATCGTGAAAGATTGTCTGCTCCCCCATCATCAAAAGTGACACACGCTACCTGTTGATGGGAGGCAGCCATGGGCTTCTTTGACAAGATGTTCGAGAAGAAAGAATGCGCGATTTGCGGTACCGAGCTGGGACTTTTGGGAAAGACCAAGATCAACGAAGGTTACCTATGCAAAGAGTGCGTCGGTAAGCTCTCCCCCTTCTTTGGCGGCTATCGCTCCAGCACCGCAGACGATATCCGCGAGCAGCTCGCCTACCGCGAGGCCAATGCCGAGCGCCTGGCATCGTTCAATCCCACGCGCACGCTCTCGGCCGGACGCACCAATATTATGCTCGACGAGGACGCGGGCCTGCTGATCATTACCTCGCAGACGCGCTGGCGCGACGCCAATCCCGACATCATCGAGTTCTCGCAGGTGCTCGGCTGCGATATGGATATCGATGAGCACCGCACCGAGATCTATCGCGAGACCAAGGACGGCGAGCGCAAGAGCTACGACCCGCCGCGCTACGACCTGGATTACGACTTTAACCTGACCATCCACGTCAACACCCCGTACTTTACCGAGATCAACTTGCGCGTGAACGACTCCACCATCGATCAGCGCGGGTCCATCGAGTACCGCGAGGCCAAGCGCCAGGCAACCGAAGTCCGCGACGCGCTGGTGCAGCTGCGCCAGGAGACGCGCGACAGCGTCGTGGCCGCCAAGGCCCCCAAGACCGCGGTCACCTGCCCCTTCTGCGGCGCGACCACCATTCCCGATGCCAGCGGGCGCTGCGAATACTGCGGCGGCGCCATCGGCGCATAGCCCTCGGCACGGAAAGGACCGATCATGGCCTTCGAGAGCGTTAACTATCAGTGCCCCGCGTGTGGCGGCCCGCTGCATTTTGCCAGCGCCGAGCAAAAGCTTGTCTGCGACTACTGCGACTCACGTTTTAAAGTCGAGGAAGTCGAGGCCCTGTATCGCGAGCGCCAGGACAAGGCAGACGCCAAAGCCGATGCGGCAGCTGCAGCGCCCAAGCCCGCGGCAGACGCCGCGGTGCAAGAACTGGCCCAGAACGCCGGCTATATCTGCTCGTCGTGCGGCGCCGAGCTGATCTCGGACGGCACCGTCGCCGTCACCACCTGTCCGTACTGCGGCAACCCCGCCGTGGCACCCGGTCAGCTCTCGGGCGACTTCTCCCCCGACCTGGTGATCCCGTTCAAGCTCGGGCGCGACGACGTCATGGCTGCGCTCAAGGAGCACTACAAGGGCAAGATCCTGCTGCCCAAGAGCTTTGTCACCGGCAACCATATCGACGAGGTCCAAGGCGTCTACGTGCCGTTTTGGCTCTACGGCGCCCGCGTGGACGGCGAAGTGTACTTTGACGCGACCAACGAGACCGTAACCGAGGAATCCGACCGCACCGTCACAACCACCGACCACTATGACGCCTACCGTAAGGGCAATATCTCGTTTGAGCGCGTGCCCGTTGACGGATCGTCCAAGATGCCCGACGGCCACATGGACGCCATCGAACCGTTCGATTACGACGCGCTGCGCCCGTTCTCGGTCGCCTACATGCCCGGCTACATCGCCAACCGCTATGACGAGGACTGCGAAACCTGCAAAGCGCGTGCCGAGCGCCGTATGGAAGAAAGCACCATCTCGGCCCTGCGCGAGACCGTCGTCGACGAATACGACGACGCCACGGTCGAAAGCAAGCAGCTCGACTACACCTGGGAAGACAGCGACTACGCTCTGTTCCCGGTGTGGATGCTCTCCACCTCGTGGAACGGCAAGAGCTACCTGTTTGCCATGAACGGCCAAACCGGCCGCATGGTCGGCGAGCTCCCCTGCTCCAAGCCCAAGCTCGCTATCGCCTCGGTGCTGTTCTTTGTGATCGGATTTGTCCTCTCCCAGATCCTCTTTATGGGCGAATACGCTTTCGATCCGGATTATCTCACCTTTGATGTCGAGGGCATCCTCATCAATATCGTGGCGCCGCTGATCATCGTAATCATCGGAGACGTGCTGCTGGTAAGCCAGCTCAAGACAGCCAACGAGGCGACCCACGCCGACGAGTACTGCGGCGAGCTCGACCTGGTCGAGAAGCACGACACCTTCAGCCATACCGAGACCACCGTTGTCATGAAAGACAACAAGGACGATTAACCATTCTGACCAACACCACCCGGCCTTTGACGAGAAAGGAAGATCACCATGGGACTCTTGAAAGCTGGATTGGGAGCTGCCGGCGGCGTCATGGCCGACCAGTGGAAGGAATTTATCTATTGCGAATCGATGCCCGCTGACGTCTTGGCCTGCAAAGGCAGCAAGCGCACCGGCGGCCGCAGCTCCAACACGCGCGGCGAGGACAACGTCATCTCCAACGGCTCCGTCATCGCCGTCAACGACGGCCAGGGCATGCTCGTGGTGCAAAACGGCAAGATCATCGAGGTCGCGCTGGAGCCCGGCGAGTTCGTCTTTGACACCGGCAGCGAGCCGAGCGTCTTTAGCGGCAACCTGGGCGACTCCATCAAGGAGACCTTCGCCAATATCGGCAGCCGCTTTACCTTTGGCGGCGACGCGGGCAAGGACCAGCGCGTCTACTTCATCAACACCAAGGAGATCATCGGCAACAAGTACGGCACCGCCTCGCCCGTGCCCTTCCGCGTGGTCGACAACAATATTGGCCTGGACGTCGATATCTCCGTGCGCTGCAACGGCGAGTATTCGTACCGCATCACCAACCCGCTGCTGTTCTATACCAACGTGTGCGGCAACGTGACCGATAGCTACACGCGCGACAAGATCGACAGCCAGCTTAAGTCCGAGCTGCTCACCGCCCTACAGCCCGCCTTTGCCAAGATCTCGGAGATGGGCATCCGCTACAGCGCCATCCCCGGCCACACCACCGAGCTCGCCCGCGCGCTCAACGAGGTCCTCTCCGCCGACTGGCGCGACCTGCGCGGCGTCGAGATCGTGAGCTTTGGCGTCAACTCCATCGCCGCCTCGCAAGAAGACGAGCAGATGATCAAGGACCTGCAGAAGGCCGCGGTCATGCGCGATCCCACCATGGCAGCCGCCAACATCGCCAGCGCCCAGAGCGACGCGATGCGCGCCGCAGCGGCCAACCCCAACGGCGCGATGGCCGGCTTTATGGGCATGGGCATGGCAGGCGGCATGGGCGGCATGAACGCCAGCCAGCTGTTCGCCGCCGGCCAGGCGCAGCAGCAGGCCGCCCCGCAACCGGCTCCGGCACCCGCCCCCGCACCGGCTCCCGCCGCCGCGCCCGCGGCCGGCACGTGGACCTGCAGTTGCGGCGCCACCAACACCGGCAAGTTCTGCCCCGAGTGCGGTAGCCCCGCACCCGCCCCGGCACCGGCCAAGTGGTTCTGCCCCAACTGCGGCAGCGAAAACGGCGGCAAGTTCTGCAGCAACTGCGGAACGCCCAGGCCCTAGCCCCTCTATCTGGTAATTGGCGGGGGATCCGCCACCCCCGCATTTGCTTCTATGGGTTTCGTTCGATAAAGGAGGACACCATGAAGACAACGTTCAAAAAGTCCGTACTCGCATTCCTGACATGCGTCTTGGCGCTCGCCTTTGCCCTGACGGGCTGCAGCGGCGGCGGTGGCAAGGATCCCAAGGCCAACTTCGTTGGCAGCTGGGAACTCTCGGGTGGAACCCTGGGGGGCGAAGAGCTGACCGATGAGTACATGAAGATGCTCGAGGATTGGGGTGTCCACTGCGTCCTGATTCTCGATGAGGACGGCACGGGCGCCCTCGACCTGTTCCTTGAGGTTGTCGACCTTAAATGGGAGGCAAAGGACGCCACCACCGTAACGATCACCGCCGAAGACGAGTCGCACGACATGAAGCTCAAGGACGGCAAGCTCATCCTCGAAGAGGATGACGGCAATCTTGTCTTTACCAAGTCCGACAAGGATCTGTCCGGCACGGTGAAGAAGGATCGCGAAGCGGCCGAGAAGGAAGAAGAGATCGACGAGGCCGTCGAAGACGACGACGTCCAGAAGATTGAAATCTCCCCCGCCGTCACCGTCGCCGATGACGACCTGTGCACCATCACCATCACCGAGAAGTTCAAGGACGACTGGGGCGACATCGGCTTTGTCGTCAACATCACCAACAAGAGCGACAAGGACCTGACCTTCTACGCTCCTTCCGGCAAGACCAACGTCAACGGCACCATGAAGGAACCCTGGTTCTCGGCTCACCTGATGCCCGGCACCAACGCCACCGAGGAGTTCACGTTCTCGAGCGGCGAGCTTGACAGCCTTGACGACCTGGTCAACACGACCATCGGCATCGACGCCTACCTGACCGATTCCTACGAGGACGTCGCCTCCTACACCGCGACCATCGCGTAACGACAGACACCGACAGCCGCGGATTGGCGGACACATCCGCGCACACAAGACGGGGCCGCAGGAGTTGATCCTGCGGCCCCGTCGCTTTGTGGTGGTGCGCAACGAGCGCTAGCGTTCCATATTGGGGACGATGCTGCCCTCGGTCACCGCGTGCACGGCCAGGCGCATGATGTTGTCGTAGCCGGTCTTGCTCAGGATCTCGGATATGCGGCGCTTGATGGTGCCTTCGCTCATAAACAGCTCGGCCGCGATCTCGCGACGGCTCTTGCCTTCGCAGGCCAGACGCAGGATTGAAAGCTCAACGTCGTCGAGAGCCGCCGTGCCCGAAAAGATGCTCTCGGGCGGCTTGGGAAACGTGCAGTAACCCGCCAGCGTGGAGCGCATCACGGCAAACAGCTCGTCGATGCCGACATTTTTGTACACAAAGCTGTCGACGCCGGCCTCGCGCGCTTGGTCCACAAACGTAATCTCGGGCATGCCCGTCATGATAATGATGCGGCACTCGGGCAGTTGCTCCTTGATACGCGCCGCCGCCACGATGCCGTTGGAATCGTGCTCGGTGCACACGTCCATCAATATCATGTCCGGACGCTCCTTGAGCACAACGTCAAGGGCGTCGGACGCATCGGCAATCGCGGCGACAACGGTCATATCGGGCTGGTCGCCAACGGAGCGCGCAAGGCTCTCGCGCAAGATGGCCTGATCTTCGACTATAAGGACGCGAATCATGAGCTTCTCCTTTGGACCGTGACGTCGGGGCTCAGCGGGATGGACACCTCAAGCGTAAAGGGTGGGGCGGCGTGGACCTCCAGGCTGCCGCCCAGATCTTGTGCGACATGCCTCATACCAGGGATACCCGTTCCCTCGCGATACGATACGGGAGCGGGTGCGCCGTCGTTGGAAATGGTCATGTGCGCGACAGCGCACCCGTCCGGCACCTCCTGCCACAAGCGTACCTGGACCTGGTGGGCCTGCGCATGCTTGGTGGCATTGGTCGAAGCCTCGCGAATAATCTGCAAAAACGCCGCGGCGATGCGTGCATCGTCGGGGAGCGACCCCTCTACATCGACCTGCACGCTCACTAGACCAAAAGCGTGGACGATATCGCCCAGCTGCTCTGCCGGCTCGCTGTCGCCACCACTGCGCAGGTCGGCGGCAATCGAGCGCAGCAGCGGGTCAATCTGCTCGAGCGATTCGTCGTCCAGGCGCCCCTCTTCCAGATAGCGATGGAGAATGGACAGGCGCTGGCCGATCACGTCGTGCACGCGGGCACGCATACGCAGGTAGGCCGCGTTGTCGGCAACCTTTTTGACTTCTTCGATCTGCGCCTGGAGTTCCTGGCCCGCAAGCTCGAGCAGGTGGTTGGCCTGCGCCAGACGGTCGTGGGCATGCGCATACTCCGTCACGTCCAGACCGATAATGCGCTCAAAGAGACGCCCCGAAACCATAACGTTGTCGCACACAAACAGGCGAATCTCGGAGGGAGAAACCTCGACCACCGTGCGCGCCTCGCCAAAGCGATCCAGGTCGATTCGAACGCGGTTTTTGCTGCTCTCGGGCATCTGAGCGCTGAGCTTTCGAAGGCCGTTCCACGTTCCGCTCATGTCGTGCAAGTCGGTGGGCATGTGAAGCTCCACGAGATTCTTGCGCATGCAGCGGTTCATGAGCAACGGGCGGCCCTTCGAATCCAGATACAGAATGCCCACGGGAATCACGTTGATAGTCTCGATCGTCGAGAACGCCGTGATGTCCTCCTGGCGGTTGCGCACATCCATCAAAAGCGCCGCGATGGAGCGGAATAGGAAGAACGCGCCCTCCGCGATAAGGACCGCGGTCCATGCCGGGCCCATGGCATAAACCACTGGCGGCGTCACGGCGGCAACGAGCAGCAGTTCGGCCAACATAACGGGGCGACGATAGTGCACCATAAGGACCACGCCATAGAAAAAGATTACGGCGTTGAGCCATAGCAGTCCGCCCGCCGCCTCGGCGGCGACGTGAGGCGGCGCCACCAAATACGAGCCAGACAGCGCGAACAGGACGACAGCCGAGATAATCAGATGGATGACCAGGCTCGACTCGTAAGTGCAAATCACCTTGCGGTTGTAGGGCGAACGACGCGATGCGATGAGCGGAACGTGGATGGTCTGCAGGCACGCCACCAGGGCAAAGACGACGTCAAGCGCGACAATCTGGGGAAGGATAAGCGGGATCTGCATCGTCACTCACCCGCCCGCGGCATCAAGACAATCATGCGTAGCTGGCCGGGTTCGCCCTCAAGACGATACGCCACGTTGCGCCCCTGCAGCGCGCTTTCGAGTTCGTGGGCGGCCGGCGTCTGCGACAAGTCTTCCTCGTCATCGGAAAAGAGCGTGGCACGCAGCTCGACGCTGCACCGGTCATGATCGCTCAGGTGATACATGAGCGCCGGATGGTCGGTGGTGTAGGCAAAGAACGCAAAATCGTACACGCAGTCGTACAGCGCGCTCACCGCGCTGGCGTGCATCGGGCGTCGTATGGCGATGATCGAGGCGCAGTCGATATCGATAGTGCGCAGGTCACTTGCCAGCTCATTGGCGATCAGCTGGATCCGGTCGCGGTCAAAGCCGCTCTCTCCGTGCTGCGCCAAGGTAAGCGACCCCTTGCGTTTGCAATAGGCAACGAGCATCTTGGCGCACTGCAGCATGCGGTAGCGCTCGTGCGAAGACGCCTCGTCGGTCAACGGCGGCAGCGAGCTCAGCAGGTCGTACATCTCGTCGAGCGCGCGAGCAAGCGCCTGGTCCACGTCTTGGACCAGCAGGGTCTCGGCCTCTTGGTCTGCCAGATGCGTCTTAAGGTCGTAGTCGGCCGTGAGCAGTTCGTTTTGGCGCTGCAGCTCCATGCGACGATGCGCCAGCTCGCGGTTGAGCTCATTGAGTTCCGACACGTCCTGGGCAAGCAGGGCCGATCCGCCCAACAGCGGAAAGGCGCGATACATCACATCGGGATCGGGCGCCACGGCAAAGGCGTGGGCATGCCCGTGCTCCTGGGCCCGCAGCTCCTCGCGCACACCCTCCGGCATTGGCTTTGACACCGGCGTGGCATAGACTTCCCGCAGGTCGCGCGTCAGCACTTTAAGATCGAGCGGCAGCGTGTCGAAGATGCCGGCGATATCGTGATACGACGGGATGACGCCGCAATCGAGGCAGATCTCCATCGTTACCACGCACAGCACGCAGTAGACGAGCGAAAAGTTGAGTTTCCATGCCCAAGGCACGCGTAGGGCGTATGAGATGGCAAAGAACGCGCCGCCCAGCAGCACGAGTGCCGCCGTGCCCGAAAAGCGCTGGATACGATAGGACGAGGACCGACCTACCAAAATGAAGAAGGCGACAAAGTTAAAGGCCGTCCACACTAAGACGGCGAAATAGCCCCAGCCGTACGTGTAGTCGTTGCTCCAAGTTTCACTCGAGTGATCGAAATGAAAGACCTGCCGGTGGAAATCGTTGGTGAGCACAAATCCGATGAGCAGGATGGCCACGATCCACAGGATGCTGCGGTAGCGGCGGCCAGCACGATGCTGCTCCAGCCCCGCAAGGCGCAAACCGCAGAGCTGGTAGAGCAGCGGAACGAGCGTCATGGGCACGTAGTACAGGTACCACAGCACGGTGGCATAGAACGGCGTGAACGACTTGTACTTGAGGATGACCTCGATCATCCACAGGGCGCAGATGGTGGCGATGGCAACCAGGCGACGGCGCAGCACATAGTCCAAACAGCGCAGGTAGACCAGCACGCCCCAGATTGAAAATGCAATCGCAGCGACAAGCAACGGAATCGAGCTCGAATGGACAAGCCCGTCCACGACCTCTTTGGACACCTCGCTATAGACGGATGCGGTGTTGGAAAGATTGGGGTCGGAGGCGAACAGCGTCGGCAAGACCGCCAAAAGCATGAGGAACAGCGCGGTGATGACGCCGGCGATAGCAAAAACGCGATGGCGATATACCTGATGCGTTATGCCAACAAGGAATTGCGGCATGGCGAAGAGCGTGCCACCCCTGGGATCCGCCATCGGCGCGGATCGGGTGGCCGCGTGGCCGATATGTCGCTCGCGGGTACCCATAGTGCCTTTAGTGTACCGACAGGCAGGCCCAAAAAACGGGCCACATGTCCCAAAATCCGTGGACGGCAGAACGTCTCTTGTCGATATTGAGTCCTATTCCCTTTCACTTCTTTTGCAAGCTTTAACTTCTTTTGCTTTCTTTCACTTCTTTTAACAAAGCGCCCAGCGAGCGTGAATTGCTCGCCGGGCGCCTTGGTTAGGAGGCTGTGGTAGCTGGAGAAACTTAGGCCAGGTCTGTAAGATTTGAGTCTAGGGTTTTCCAGGTGCCGCAGATTGGGTCGAATGAGGAGCGCCGCGTACTTAAGGTACGCAAGCGACGAATGAGGCCCAAGGTGCGGTGGCTGGGGAAGCCTAGGCCAAATCTTCGCCGTTCGTCTCGATAACGTGCTTGTACCAGTCGAAGCTCTTCTTCTTGGAGCGCTTGAGGGTGCCGTTGCCGGCGTCGTCGCGGTCCACGTAGATGAAGCCGTAGCGCTTGGACATCTCGCCCGTGCCGGCCGAGACCAGGTCGATCGGGCCCCAGGTGGTGTAGCCCAGCAGGTCGACGCCGTCCTCGGTCACCGCGTCACGCATCGCGGCGATGTGCTGGCGCAGGTAGTCGATGCGGTAGTCGTCGTTGATGGAGCCGTCCTCCTCGACAACGTCCTTGGCGCCCAGACCGTTCTCGACCACGAACAGCGGCTTCTGATAACGGTCGTACAGGTCGTTGAGGGTGATGCGGAAGCCCAGCGGATCGATGGCCCAGCCCCACTGGCTCTGCTGCAGGTAGGGATTCTTAGCACCGGCGAAGGCGTTGCCCTGGGTCTTCTCGACCTCGGGGTTGTCGGCACCGGCCGAGCAGCGGGTGGAGTAGTAGCTAAAGCTGATGAAGTCGACGGTGTTGGCAGCCAGGATCTCGCGGTCTTCGTCGGTCATGCCCACGTCGATACCCAGACGCTCGAGCTTCTTGACGGCATAGGCCGGGTAATAGCCACGGCTCTGCACGTCAACGAAGAAGTAGTTGTCCTGGTTGTCGAGCTGTGCCTGGCGCACGTCGCCCGGACGGCAGCTGTAGGGGTAGTACGTGCCGGCGGCGAGCATGCAGCCGATCTTGACCTCGGGGTCGATCTCATGTGCGATCTTGGTGGCCCAAGCGCTGGCGACGAGCTCGTTGTGGGCGGCCAGGTACTCGACGGCCTCCCTGTTCTCGCCCTCCTCGAAGACCAGACCGGCACCCATAAACGGCAGGTGCAAGATCATATTGATCTCGTTGAAGGTAAGCCAGTACTTCACCAGACCCTTGTAGCGGGTAAAGATCGTGGTCGCGAGGTTCTTGTAGAAGTCGATGAGCTTGCGGTTGCGCCAGCCGCCGTATTCCTTGATGAGGTGGATGGGGCAGTCGAAGTGCGTGATGGTCACGAGCGGCTCGATGCCGTGCGCCTGGCACTCACGGAATACGTCCTCGTAGAAAGCCAGGCCGGCCTCGTTGGGCTCGGTCTCGTCGCCGTTGGGGAAGATACGGGTCCAGGCCAGGCTCATGCGGAAGGTCTTAAAGCCCATCTCGGCGAAGAGGGCGATGTCCTCCTTGTAGTGGTGGTAGAAATCGATGCCGGTCTGCGCGGGATAGTAATAGCCGTCCTCAAAGTCGAGCATCTTGCGCTGGCCGGAGACCACCGCGTAGCGCTCGGAGCCGTGCGGAGCCACATCCACGTTGGCCAGGCCGCGGCCGTCCACGTTGTAGGCGCCCTCGCACTGGTTGGCAGCCGTCGCGCCGCCCCACAGGAAGTCATTACGGAAAGCCATGCATCGATCCTTTCATACGCTGCTTGTCGTGGTTTCAGTATCCCCGCAAATAGGGCCTCGCTCAACGGCAACGGCGCAGGCCGACACTTCTTTTCGCGCGCAGGCGCCCCGCAGCTGCCCCCGTCTGACACTTTTTGATACCCGCCCGCCCAATCCACCACAAAGGGGACAGGCACCTTTGTGGTGG
Source organism: uncultured Collinsella sp. (assembly GCA_934654775.1). Taxonomy (GTDB): domain Bacteria; phylum Actinomycetota; class Coriobacteriia; order Coriobacteriales; family Coriobacteriaceae; genus Collinsella. The sequence continues at coordinate 48,024 of CAKUGR010000008.1, read as the reverse complement.
TTGGGGGCGGTTTGTCTCGATCTGTAACAGGTAGGTCGCCAAAACCGGTCCTGGTGTTACAGATCGAGATTTTCGGGCGGGCCCCTACAGTTTGTCTAAATCTGTAACAGGTAGAGACGATTTAGCCCGCTAGATGTTACAGATCGAGACGGAAGATACTAGTCGCAGGTGATGTCGAGATTTTTGTTTAGGACAGGAGGCCACGAGTCGGGCCACCAGCCGCCAATCAATCGCACTCGCCAAGCGAGCGGCGCAGCGTGCGCACAGCGCCAAGCAAATTGGCATCGTTGCCGTTCTGTGCTGGCTTGATGCAGGGCCTCGGTATGATGGGAAGAACGTGAGCCTGATCCATCATGCGCTCAAATGCCTCAAACAGCTCGGGACGGGCGCTGATTCCGCCGCCGACCACGATGACCTCAGGGTCGATGACCGACTGCAACCCCATCAGCATGTTGTCGAAGACCAACGCGTATGCATCCAGACCGCGACGAGCGTCCTCATCCCCCTCTTCAATCCAAGAGAAAATCCGATATCCGTCGATATCATCGGTCGGATCAATCCCCTTCGCCGCACACACCTGGTCTCGGAGCGCCCGCCAGCTGGTGACATCACCGTACACCGACCCAAAGGTCACGGGCTTGCGCACATCGTTGCTCACAAAGCACACGGTGCCGGCGAGATTGTGCGCGCCTCGCAAGATGTGACCGTCAACAACGATGGCACCGCCGAGACCCGTACCGATCACCACCATCAACCCCAGGGAGACCCCCTTCAGCGCGCCGACGGCATATTCTCCCAGTGCCGCGCACATCGCATCGTTCTCGATGGTTACGGGAAGCCCCGTGCTCTCGCGCAAGATGCGACCGAGCGGATATCCGTCCAAACAGTGAAGGGCGCCGCCTCCCCCAACCACGCCATCGGAATCGCCTTCGGAAAAGACTCCGGGCATACTTATTCCCACACCCCTCACCCGGGCGCGATGGGGCTCGATCACCGAGCGGAACGTTTCGATAACCTGGTCGGCGGGCGAGGTGCATGTTGGGATACTTCCGTGCTCCTCAATGTGGTAGTCGGCGTTCACCACCGCCCATTTCACCTGAGTGCCGCCCGCATCTATACCGAAATAGCAGTCCATAATCTTATCCCCTGTCCCATAGGGTTAGTCCAGGTCCTCGCCGTTGCTCTCGATGACCTTCTTGTACCAATAGAAGCTGTCCTTGCGGCTGCGCGCGAGCGTGCCCTTGCCCTCGTCGTCGCGGTCGACGTAGACGAAGCCGTAGCGCTTGCGCATCTCGCCCGTGCCGGCGCTGACCAGGTCGATGCAGCCCCACATGGTGTAGCCCATGAGGTCCACGCCGTCGAGTTCCACGGCATCCTTCATGCTCTGGATGTTCTTGCGCAGGTAGTCGATGCGGTAGCCGTCATGGATGGAGCCGTCGGCCTTCACCTCGTCGCTCCAGCCGATACCGTTCTCCACGATCCAAAGCGGCTTGTGATAGCGGTCGTAGAGCTCGTTCAAGGCGATGCGCAGGCAGTACGAATCGGTCGCCCAGCCCCAGGCGTTGGTCTCGAGGTAGGGGTTTTTCACCATGCCGAAAGCGAGATTGCCGGACGCGACCTCGAGCTCCTTCTGGCGCAACGATACCGTCGAGCCTCCGTAGCACGAGAACGACAGGAAATCTGCCGGATAGGTTGCGAGAAGCTCGAGGTCGTTCTCGCCCATTTCCAGCTTGATGCCCGCGCGCTCCATCTCCCTCAAGCGATAGGCGGGATAGTGGCCGCCCACCTGCACGTCGGCATACCACAGCGCGTCACGCTCGCGTTCCATGGCGAGCAGATGATCGGCGGGGTCGGCGGAATAGGAGTAGATGGGGTTGTACGCGAGCATCTGACCCACCATGATCTTAGGGGAGATTTGGTGCGCCGACCGAACCGTAAGGGCAGACGCCACGAACTGGTTGTGCGCCGCCTGGGCCTTCGCATGGGGGCTCCCATCCGTAAGCCCGCCCGCCATGAAGCTCCCCATGCTCATCATGTTGATCTCGTTGAAGGTGAGCCAGTACTTCACCTTGCCCTGATAGTGCTTCATGACGCAGGTGGCGTAGCGCACGAACAGGTCGATGAGCTCGCGGCTCTTCCAACCGCCGTACTTGTTCACGAGCGCGAGCGGGGTCTCGTAGTGCGAGAGCGTCACGAGCGGTTCGATGCCGTACTTAGCGCACTCGTCAAACACGGCGTCGTAGAACGCTAGACCCTCGGTGTTGGGCTCAGCCTCCTCGCCCGTGGGGAAGATGCGCGCCCAGTTCATGGACAGGCGGAAGCACTTGAAGCCCATCTCGCCCATGAGGGCGATGTCCTCGGCGTAGTGGTGGTAGAAGTCGGTGGCCGTGTGGCTGGGATAGTAGTAGCCATCAACCACCGCCACCTCCAGCCCTTCAGGAAGTCCCTCCTCGCAAACCGCATACACGGGAAGCGCGCCGGTTTCCCCTGTCGCGGTATTACGCCACGTTATCTGCCGTGACACCGTATGGCTACCGCTGGTCATGGCGTCCGAGGTGTTCGGTCCCTTGCCGCCCTCTTCCCAGCCGCCCTCATACTGGTTGGCGGCGGTGGCGCCACCCCACAGGAAACCTTCCGGAAATGCCATTGGGTACCTCCTCGATCGTGAAAACATCTTCATGAAACGGGAAGACGGGCTACATGGCAGTCCCGGCTTCCCGTCAGATAATCAGTTAGGCGCTTGCACCCATGCGTTGATAGACCGTGATGAAGCGCTCGGCAAGGATACGGAAGCCCTCAGCGCTCATGAGCTGATCCTCCGCATGCAGCAAGATGATGCGAAACGGCAGCTCCTCGCCGCTGGCCTCTTGCTGAAGCAGTTTCATGTGAGCGTCGTGGCCTGCGTTGAACACCACGTTGCCCTCGTCGATAAGTTTCCGGGCGGCCTCAAAATCACCATTCTCGGCACAGGTTATCGCTTCGAGGTAGCAGCTGCGCGCGCTCCCCACCTGAGCGACGATAGAGAAGCACGTCATTTCAAACTGATCGATCGCTTCTTGTTTGATCTCTGACATGGCTATGCCCCCAGCAACTTTCGAGCCTGTTTGAGCACGGCCTCGCCGTTCATTGTCCCATACGCTGTCATATCAATCGGCTCCACCGGACAGTTCACTTGATTCTTTACCTTGTTGAGTTCAAAGCGAACCTGCGGTCCCAGCAGGATAACGTCGCTATCCGCATATTCCGCCGCTTGGTTGACAGGGTGCGCCTCGATGGTGCACGCGAAACCGTCTTTTTCAGCCGCCTGTTGCATGCGCCGTACCAGCATGCTCGTCGAAGCGCCCGCGGCGCACATAAGTACGATATGTTTCATCCTACGCTCCCAACCTCATGGAAAATGATGGTGTGAATATGAAAATCCCTATGCGGCCGATTCCTCGAGAGCGGCCTGCTCCTCTCGCAACGCCTGGCGATCAGCCATAAGGGTGAAGGGGGTATACATGAGCACCGACACCGCCAAAACCGCAACCGAGATCACCAGGCACCCGATGCCGCCCTGCATGAATGCGATGACCGGCTGGGGAAGCACCCAGGGAAGCTGAATCGTGGGATTGAACGCAGCCCCAAGACCGAGGGCGTAAAGCGCCTGGACCACGATGGCGCAGACCGGGATGTTCAGCACGAACGGGATGAAGTACGCGGGATTCAGCACGACCGGCAGACCGAACATGAGCGGCTCGGAGATATTGAAAAGCGACGGAACAAGCGCGATGCCGCGAATCGCCTTGAAGCGCTCGGACTTGGTGAAGAGCAGCGAGATGCTGATGCCCAGGGCGTTAGCCTGGCCACCGATGGCGGTGCCGAGCGCGACGACGGCCCAAGCGCCATAGGGCAGTGCCTGGCCCGCGATGATGGCCTCGGCGTTAGCAGCGCTGCAAGCCATGATTACCGGAGCGTAGAAGTTGAGCATCACGTTGGGGTGGACACCGAAGAACCAGAAGATCGACTGCAGCGAGCACACGATGATATATGCCAAAGGAGAGGCACCGACCATCGTGACCGGCGTGCCGATCAAGGTGTTGATCATATCGAACAGGTTGCCCCACGGGGTGAAAGAAAGACCCCACTTGGCGAACCACACCGCAGTGAATAGCACGATGGCGGCAAACATCGGCGACAGCGAGTCTGCAACCATGGGCGGAACCATATCGGGGAGCTTGATTTCAAGCTTGCTCATCAAAATGGCTGTCACCTTCGGCACGATCAGGCCAAGCAGAATGGCGACGAAGATGCCGTTCGATCCCATGTACGACGTGTTGATGAAACTCGCCATGGGAATATCCTCGAACGATTGCTGCGGCATGAATGCCAAAAACACCGCGCCGCTCACGATGCCACCGGTATAACCGCTAAGGCCGCATACCTTACCCCACCTCAAACCGATGAAGAAGGAGATGTATATACCCATCATGTTCATGGTAACGGTGAGGATGGAGTTGCCGGTCGCCATGAGACCGCTCGAAACCACCCAATCGGAGAACCCCGGAATGGGGAAGTTGATGAGAATCGCGATAACACAGACGCCAAGGGTCATGGGCAGCGTGCACATCATGCCGCCCATGAGGGCGTCGAGCATCTTGCTGTCAGCAACCTTGCTTGCCACAGGTGCGATTGTCTTATCCATTATGTTTTGGATCTTGTCGAATACCGACATATTTCAGCTCCAATCTTTGCAGTGAACTCTATCGATGCCCGTGTGCGGCATCTTCCCCTCTAGATAGCGCATCCACCTCTCTTCAAAATCACAACGACGTGCTTCAGGCAGTACGCCATTCAGCGTGAATTGGCGAGATTGCCCCAGCGGACGCTTACGTCAGGTCCGCGTACGTCACGAGCCCCACGTCCTGCTCTGCAAGCCATGCGGCGACATCAGGGTCGACAAGCATCGCGGCTTCCCGGATGCGGGCCTCGAGCATGGTCGAGTTATCTCGCAAGTACGCGTCGATATAACCTGGGTGAAACACCATGAGACGGCATATCCCTTCCGGTGTCGTTTCAAGCGCCTCTCGAAGCGCCGCAAAGGGATCCGCTTCATATGACGAGAAATCCTTGGGAACATAGGAAAGCACCGGCGTCGAGCGAAAGGTGACTGGCTCGCCCGGAGCACCCATCGCGAAATAGGGCAGGCCGTGACGCTCGGCAACGATCTCAAGGCCGCGGAAGAACATGGGGCTTGCGACCGCATGTCCCTCGAAGTAATCGGGCTCACGCCCGACGAGCTCAAGGAATCGCCGATACTGCGCCTCGATTTCGATAATGACCTCGTCAAGCTCCACGAAGTCCTCCCCAGCCCGCGCGGCGGCGCGATATGCTGAGCTCCGCTTGAAATTGCCATCATCGTCAACGATGCTCGAGATGAGCGAGGAATCGCTGAGGGGCCTACCCGTGCAGATATTGGTGTGCTGACCCAAGCAGAGATCCTTGATTTGCAGGCGCGCCAAACCGCTTTCTGCAAGCGGCATGTTGGTCATGACGCCCACCGAGCGAATGAGCCCCGCTTGGACCGCGGCCGCTATCCCGCAATTAACACCGTCGCTGTAACCTAAATCGTCGGCGCGCAGCAATAACCGCTTCATCCGATCCTCCTCAACCGATATCTCGTCGAGCGGCAAAGCAACGAAGCGATGCCCTGTGTAGAGCCGATGCCGTGTTCCGGCGGGGCGGCAAGCTTCGTCGTCTCTTCTTGCATTAAGTATGACGCCGGCTATATCCAAAATCGGTTACATGCTGTGCCACAAGGTTGCGAGATGGCTACGCGAGTTTCATAACGTGAAACTCCGCAGGAATACCGGCATGTTTGAGCTATAGTTTGGTCAAATGAGGCCCTCTTATTCGGGCCACTGAGCATAAAGGGGACAGCCATCATGGAAAAATCCATCTCGATGGGATCGGTTGCCGAACGGTTGCTTGACTACATCGACACCGCAATGCAGCACGACACCAACTACGAGATAGCGACCACGCTGGTGAAAAACTACAGCAAGCTGAGCGAGCTCTCGATTGGAGAAATCGCCGACATGTGCTTCGTCTCGAAGGCTTCAGTGTCGCGATTCTGCCGGTTTATGGGTTTCGCTGATTTCAAGGACCTGCGCAACCAGCTTGAACATGACGTCCTCAAAACCGGGTTGTTTCCACATGCCTTTGTAGAACAGCTGTCAAACGACACGGAAGGCGCTCTGGCATCCTACCGGGAGGCGATCCTGCTCAATATCGAAACGACCATCTCGGCGGCAAACATCGCGAAACTGCCCGCCATTGTCGATGATTTGCACGGCAGCGGGCATGTCGCGTTCTTCTCCCACCACTTCCTCTGGGACGTGGGCCGCTACTTCCAAAGCAGGCTCACCATCATGAACCGCCCCATCGAGCTTTACCTCGATTATTCATCGCAGCTCGCCTGCGCGCAATCGCTCACCAAATCCAGCCTCGCCATCATTTGCAGCATAGGGGGAACATACCCCATTCGTTATCCAGAAATCGTCAACGCACTCGCCGCCTCCGGCTGTCGTCTTCTCGCCATCACACAAAACACCTCAAGCGCCTACTGGAACCATGCCTCCTGCATACTGAGCTGCGGAGTGACCAACAACATCGACACGGGCAAGTTCGGTGCGCTTGCCGCCATCGACTTGATAGTCATGGAATACCTGAGGCGTTATGGAGCCGATTCCGGTACTGGCGAGTAATCTCGTCGGACCACCGACGCTCAGCAGGGCAAGCCGTTTTCTCTAATCACGTCCTGATACCAGAAGAAGCTGTCCTTCCTGAAACGAGCGCATTGCTTCGCATCGGTTTCCGTGCGATCGACATACAGAAGGCCGTAGCGCTTAGTGAACCCCTGATGACTTGAGCATAGATCCATGAGGCTCCAAACGCAGTAGCCGAAGACGGGATAGCCTTCGCGAATGAGCTCCTCGACCTCGCCCAAATGTCGTGAAAGGTATTCGATGCGCACGGCATCATGCACCCTGTTCTCCTCGTCAAGTGACTCGGAAAGCGCCATGCCGTTCTCCGTGACGATCATCGGAAGCTGGTAGCGATCGTAGAGCTTGCGCATGCCCACGCGAAGCCCAAGGGGGTCGATGCCGTTCGACATCCACTCGGTCGGCGCGATCGCAGGGTTATCGCAGAGTTCGAAATCCCCGCCCGACCACGGAGGGAACCGGTCGAAGCGGATGGGCTCCGTGCGCTCATGCGCACAATTGCTGAAATAGTAGTTCACCCCAAGAAAATCGGGCCTCGTCGCGACCAGGATGTCGTGGTCCCCGCACTCAACAACAGGGTAGAAACCTTCGCGCTCCAGGTAATAGCGCGCATAAGGCGAGATGTCGCCGCGCACACTCAGGTCGAGCAGGTAGTTCTGCATCATCTCCTCGGCGTTCATGGCCGCAAGCACATCCGCCGAAGCGCTCGTCCGCGGGTTGACCACCTGCATGGCGACAACGGGGCCGATCTGCGCATCGGGGTCGATCTGTCGCAGGCACGCGATGGCGCGATGCTCGGCAAGAGCGACATGATAGCTCATCTGGTAGGCGTTCTTCTGCCGTTGGCGCGGATCGGTTTCGGTGTCACCCGTGTTGCTGGGCGCGGAGGTCGCAATTAGCTGTTCATTCACGGTAACCCAGCGCTTGACGCGCCCCTTGAAGTGCGTGAAGCAGATTTCGGCATAGCGCACATAGAAGTCGATCATCTTACGGCTCTTCCAGCCGCCGAAGGCCTCGACCAACGCACTCGGACATTCGAAGTGATACAGGGTGACCAAGGGCTCGATCCCTCGCTCCAGCAGGTAGTCAATCAGCTGGTCATAAAACGCCAAGCCCTCAGGATTGGGATCCCCCGAGGCATCGGGCATGATGCGGCTCCAAGCGAAACCCATCCGGTAGACCTTGATGCCGAGCTCGGCCATGAGGTCGACATCCTCACGCCAGTGATGATAGTGGTCCGAGGCGATCTTGTTATCGGCGATGCCGGGACACCCCGGGCCGCAATCGGTGGTTGCCGGACCTTTGCCTCCTTCATCATACCCACCCTCAACCTGAAAAGCGCTGGTGGAAGCACCCCAGAGGAAACCTTCGGGAAACCGGTGCTGAGTCATGAGTTCAACCTCTCGTCACGGATGTCACTTCTTGCAACTCCCGTTATAACGGATGTACGAACCAAAGCCTGTTACTCATTCCCGGGCAATGTTTCACGATTTGAAAACGGCCGTGCCATCATGCACCGCAAACTCTAAAGAACATGCCGTCACGAAGGCCAAGCCTCATGCCCGCCACCGTCACGTGCCGGCGCCGCACACCGCCAAGCCGCTACTCCCCGTCGCGGAAGGTCAGGAGGTCGCGGTAGTCCGTGTCGCGCGTGCTGCCCGTCTTCGAGAACGGGTTCACCGAAGCAGGACACCTCATCCTCAAGATCTACCTCCTCGACGAAACCAAGGTCGATTTAGGAGACGCAACGTTACTACAGCGCAGGGAAAACGGCCCGCCGAATAAAATCGGATCGATCCCCCGTCTTCCGGTCGATTGCCACCACCATGGATGCCGGAAAGCGCACGGTAACTGCAACAAGCGGCTCATCAGCAACAACGCCAGGCCTGACATGGATGCGCTCAAGACGACCCGTCCAAGTCTCTTGCTCAAACTCTACGCTCTCGCGCTCGATTTTTGCCGATGAGACCCCCGCAGCCGCCTTCGCCGGCGGGATATTTGACTGAATAGGAAAGAAAGGAAAAAATAGGAAAAAAAGGAAAGGAGACTCATGACTGAAACCATCTTCTCCCCTTCATTCGGAAATCGCCCGTCCTATCTGGTTGGACGCGGGAACGTGATTTCGACATTCATCTCCGGCCTTGAGCAGGAGCCGGGCAATCGCGACCGAGCCACGCTCATGCTTGGGCAGCGAGGCAGCGGTAAGACGGTTCTTCTGTGGGAACTCGCCGACCGCGCACGCAAGCTCGGCTTTGTTGTCGCCACGCCCACCGTAGCCTCCGAGGATATGCTCGAGCGCATTGTTGAAAAAATCCAAGAGGCTGGCGAGCCCTATGTCAGCAAGCGTCATCTCCCCAAACTTTCCGGCGGCAGCTTGAGCGTCTTCGGTTTCTCAGCGGGCCTTGAGTTCACACGCGATGTGCAGGAGACCAAGAGTTTCCAGTTCAAACTCACGCAGCTGGCGCGTAAGCTGACCGAGCAGGGGCACGGCATCCTCATCCTTATCGATGAGCTCCAAGCTAATTCACCTGAGATTAGACAGCTCGTCACCGCCTACCAAGAGCTGGTCGGCGAGCGGCTTAACGTCGCACTCGTTATGGCGGGTCTTCCGGGAGCAGTTTCGGCGACACTCAACGACCGCGTACTGACATTTCTCAACCGCGCACGTAAGGTCACGCTTGAACCGCTTTCAGTCGGAGACGTCGACGCCTATTATCAACGGGCTTTTGATGAGCTCAGCCTTGATATTCCAAGCGATCTTCGCCTACGCGCCGCTCGCGCAACCCAAGGCTCACCCTATATGTTGCAGCTCATTGGCTACAACATCGCCAATCGCTGCAAAGCCGGAGAGCGCGTAACGCCAGAGCAAGTCGACGGAGCCATTGAGGCATCGAAGGTTGATTTCGAAAACGACGTGTGCGAGACGACACTTACCGCGCTATCGGATCAAGACGTCGCGTTTCTCGCCGCGATGGCTGATGACAAAGACGACGTGTCACGCATTTCCAATGTGGCTGAGCGCATGTCGGTCACACCCGACTACGCGCAAAAATATCGCCGGCGCCTCATCGACGCCGGCGTAATCGAACAGGCGCGCCGCGGTTACGTGCGTTTCGCCGTTCCATATATGGCTGACTATCTGCGCAGCCAGCTCTAGGCAACCACCACAAAGGGGCACCTTTGTGGTGGTTCGGGCCGTTTGTCTCATTCTGTAACAGTTAGGCCGCCAAAACCGGGCTTGGTGTTACAGATCGAGATTGTTCAGTCTGTCCCCTGCAGTTTGTCTAAATCTGTAACAGGTAGAGACGATTTAGCCCGCTAGATGTTACAGATCGAGACAGACCGGAAGCCCCTAGTCCACGGTGATGTCGAGGTTCTTGCCGATGAGGCCTACGTAGCCGCCTTCGGCTGCCTTGGGGCTGTCAGCATGGCAGAGGACCCACTTGTCGGCCTTCCAGTAGCAGTAAGCGTCACCGGCGGCAGGCATGTCGGATGCAGCCTCGGGGCGCGGACCATTGGTGCCGGCGGGAAGCGCGACCATCACCTGGAAGCCGCCTTCATCGACCATGCAGGGCGTGTAGTGGAGCGTGGTGTTGAAGACTTCGACGACCGTACCCGCCGGCACGCGGAACGCCTTGACGCACGCGGTGTCGAGCTTGCCGTCCTCGATCTCCCAGCGATGCGCCACGAACAGGATAAAGTCGCGAGTGCCCAGGTTAAACTCGCTGGCGCGGTGATACTCCAGGCAGTTGAGCTGCGTGTTGTGGCCGTTACACCAGCCAAGCTGGAAGGGTCGGCCGCCAAACATGAGAAAGCCCAGTTTATCGGCATCCTTGACGCCCTCGAGCTCCGGCGCGCTTGCTACGTACTTGCTGCCCTCGGGGATGGGCGTGGAGGCAAGCGCCTCGAGCACGGGCGACGTAAGCTCGGACGGGACGTTATCCCAAACGTTGCCATAGGGCTTGAACTCGGGATCGTTGACAGAGTAGATATGCATGTTCGCTCCTGTTCGTTTATGTGACTATACGAACATTCTAGAACAAACAAATACTATTTTGAGCGCTCAACGTGAAAAAGCGTCCCCGAAAAAACGGGGACGCCTCCGGTGCAAACGGTCGTTTCGTAGACAGCTCTTACGCCTGCTGATAGTGCAGGTGCTTCTCGTCGATATCGGCCAGGTCGCGGTCGAGGTAGCGGCGCGCGAGCCAGTTAGCCATGGGAAGGTTCTGGTCCAGGTAGTTACCGCACTCATCGGGAGCAGCTCCGGGGACATCGCCCTCAAAGCCGGCGACAAACTCAAAGAGCCCACGCACGAGCGGCAGGATCTCCTCGCTCGTCACCTCGCCAAACACGACCAGGTAAAAGCCCGTGCGGCAGCCCATGGGACCAAAGTAGACGATGCGGCTCGACCACTCGGCATGATTGCGCAGGAACGTCGCACCCAAGTGCTCGATGGTATGGCACTCGGCGGTATTCATGACCGGTTCCTTGTTGGGCGTGGTCAGGCGCAGGTCAAAGGTGGTGACGGCGGCACCGGTCGCCGGATCGCGGTCGATGCGGCTCACATACACGCCGGGCTCAAGCAGCAGATGGTCAACGGAAAAACTCGCAATGCGCTCCATGGCAGATCCTCTCGGTAGTCAATTTGGGACGGGGCTCTTTTAGCTGGTTTGAATGGCCGCACCAATCATACCAGTCAAAAAAGCCCCGTCCCAAATGAGCTACCTAGGACGGACGAGCTCATCGAGCATGAGATGACGGTCCGGAAGGAATCCAAGCGCGCAAGGCTGTTCAGGAAGGCGAAATTCCCCTGCGTGAAGTCGTTCGAAGGGCACGACTTCACGCAGGCAGCCTTTCCCGACAGCCATGGCGCGAACCACCCGAAATCGCTGTCGTTCGTCGAGGCAGCGCGGGACTTCACGTTCCATGGGCAGACGGGCCGAGGGAAGACCCACCTCGCGATAGCCGTCGGCCACGCATGCGTGATAGAAGGCAAGACGCGCGCCCCACTCGAGAGAGCGAGGCGCGGGTTATTTCAGGCTGCATCAATCATGGAGTTTCCCTCTAAAGGGGCAAAGGCTCAATGCTACTTGGCGTTTACCTGATCGAGCTCCTTCTTGCTAAAGCCGAAGAGATAGGTGCACACAGCTGCGACGACCAGGGAAATGAGGCTCGCGATGATACCCTGGATGAAGTTGGCGTTGGTGCCGCCCGCATAGCTCAGGACGGACAGGAAGTTCGCGGAGGTGATGACGTACTGGGTGAGATTGGCGATGCCAGCATACGCACCGCCGACAAAGCTACCGACCATCAAGGCACCAAAGCAGCGCACGTGAGACAGGCAGATACCATAGAGCACAGGCTCGGTAACGCCGCCCAAGATACCGGACACGAAGGCGCCGAAGGCGTTGCCGCCTTCCGCCTTGCCCCTGAGTCGAAGAGCCGCACCGAGGGCGACGCCGAAGCACGCCCACGTGGCGAAGCTACCCGCGAGCATGACACCGGTCATCTCGCCAGTCTCGAAGAACGAGGCCATCATGGGCATCATAAGGGCCAGATGCATACCGCTCATGACGAGGAACTCCCAAAGGGCGGCGATCACGCCGACACCGAAGAACCCGGTATTCATACCGAACCAAGCAAGGCCGCCGCTGATGGCGTTGCCCACAATCGTACCGAAGGGGGCGAGCAGGCACAGGATGAACGGCGAGGTAACAAGGAGGCTCAAAATGGGCGTGAATACGGTGGAGAGCACGTCGGGCAGGTGCTTGCCGACAAACTTATATACAACAGCGAACAGCGGAACGGACATCGTGATGGGCAGGACAGTCTGGGCATAGGCGGCAGAGGTGTTGCAGGGGATGCCGAAGACGGTAAACGCCTTACCCTCGGCGATGATTGCGGCGAAATCCGGCGACATGAGAATGCAGCCGATAAATCCGCCGAGCATACCGTTGATGCCAAACTGCTTCGCCGCGTTGACGCCCGCGAGGATAGGCATGAAGTACAGGGCGGCATCGTAGATGAAGTCGAAGAGCACGTAGATGTCGCTCTCCGCGGGGTACAGGCCCAGGAGCTGCGGACCGCACAGGGCATTGATCGCATTTGCGAGACCGCCCGTGAGCAGCACCGGGATCATCGGGGTCATGCAGCCCGCCATGTAACCGACGACGTTCTTCAGGATCTGCATGGGCGTAAGCTTCTTCTTGCCGACAAGCTCGACATCGGCGGCGGCAGCCTCGGCGTCCTCAACCGCCTCGAGCTCGTTGACGTTGGCAAGTGAGCAGAACTCCGCGTACACCCTGGGCACGTTCGTCCCCACGATGATCTGATACTGCTGACCGCCGTGAACAACGCCCATCACGCCGTCAACGGCCTTGACTTCGTCATCGTCGATGCTGGACTCGTCCTTGAGCACAAGGCGGAGCCTCGTCATGCAATGGGTCGCCGAAGTCACGTTCTTCGGGCCGCCCACCGCCTTGAGGATATCCTCGGCGATACGCTTGTTATCTGCCATGGTACTTCCTTTCCCGTTTCTTTCTATCCCCCGCCGGCGACTTCGCGCCAACCGGAAAACTTGCGTTTATTCAGGCAGCTGATTGCCCGCGATGACCTTCTGGTACCAATAGAAGCTGTCCTTGCGAATCCGGTCGCAAGTCCTGATGTCGTCATCGGTGCGATCCACGTATACAAGGCCATAGCGCTTGGCGAAGCCCTGATGGCTGGAGACCACATCGACAAAGCTCCACGGACAATACCCAAAGATGGGATAACCCTGCTCGATGAGCTCGCCGACCTGGGCGATATGCGCGGAGAGATAGGCGATGCGCTGCTCGTCGTGAATCGCGCCGGACTCATCGGGCTCCTCGCTCAAAGCCATGCCGTTCTCGGTGATGATCATAGGCAGGCCGTAGCGGTCATGCACCTTGCGCATGCCGATCGACAGCCCGATGGGGTCGAGGCCGTTGGGCATCCACTCGGTCTTCTCGAGCCTCGGGTTGTCGCAGAGGACGAAGTCGCCCGCGCCCCAAGGCGGGAAGCCACCGAATACGATGGGCTCGGTGCGCTCCTTGACGCAGCTGCTGGAGTAATAGTTGATGCCGATGAAATCGGGCGTCGACCCGTGCAGGACCGCATCGTCCTCGGGCTCGACCGCGGGATAGAACCCCTCGCGCTTGAGATAGCTCGCCGCATACGGGGAATACGATCCACGCACGCTCATGTCGAGCATGTAGAACTGCTCCATCTCCTCGGCATTGAGCGCCGCCATCACATCTGCAGGCGAGCTGCTGAGCGGATAGGTCACCTGGATGGCGCAGACCGGCCCGATCTTCGCCTCGGGATCGATTGAGTGCAAAAACTCGAAAGCACGGTGCTCTGCGAGAGACATGTGGTAACTCATCTGATAGGTATTGCCCTGGTGTCTCTTGGGGTCGGTCTCGGTATCCCCGGTGTTCACCGACGACGCCGTCGCGATAAGCTGCTCGTTGATAGTCGCCCACAGCTTTACACGGCCCTTAAAGTGCCTAAAGCAGACCTCGGCGTAGCGGGCGAAGGCATCGATCATCCTGCGATCTAACCATCCGCCGAACTCGTCGACGAGTGCTTGGGGGCACTCGAAGTGGTACAGCGTCACAAAGGGCTCGATGCCCTTTTCCAGAAGGTAATCGATCAGACCGTCGTAGAACGCCAGGGCTTCGGGATTCGGCTCGCAAGTCGCACCGGGCATAATGCGACACCACGAGAAGCTCATGCGATACGTCTTTAGTCCGAGTTCGGACATGAGGTCGACATCCTCTTTCCAGCGATGGTAGTGGTCGGACGCCACGCTGCCATCTGTGATTCCGGGGATGCCGAAGCCGCGATCGGTCGTCGACTTGCCTCGGCCGCCCTCCCCCCAGGCGCCCTCTACCTGAAATGCGCTCGTCGACGCACCCCATAGGAATCCATCGGGAAACCCGTTTATCATACTTGCCACCTTTCTTCTTAGTTCAAATCGTCGTATGTCACCAACGCGATGTCCTGACTCGCCAGCCATTCACGGGTTGTGGGATCGCAAAGCATCGACGCCTCACGCGCCCGCGCTGTCGTCATGCTCGAGTGGTCCATGAGATAGGCATCGATATAACCCGGATGGAACACCATGAGGGTGCACGCGTCGTCGTTCGCATTCTCGACGGCGCCGCACACCGCCGAGAACGGATCCATCTCATAGGCGCGAAAATCTGTGGGCATGTACGCAGCGATACGCGTGCTCTTGAACGTGACCGCCTCCCCCGGCGCACCCATCGGGAACAGCGGCAGTCCGTGGCGCTCCGCCACGATCTCCAACCCCTTAAAAAACGCCGGGCTCGCCACCGCATGACCCTCAAAGTAGGAGGGTTCTCTACCCACAAGCGCTACGAACTTTCGATACTGAGCCTCGATCTCCAAGACGACCTCATCGAGCACCACGAAGTCGATTCCCCGCTTCATGGCGTCCCGATACGCCCCGCTCGGCTTGAACATGCCATCCGGTCCACAGAGACTCGGAATGAGCGCAGGGTCGGTAAGCGGCCTGCCGACGCAGATGTTCGTGTGCTGGCCAAGGCACACGTCGAGCCCGTCGAGCAATTCGAGGCCGTGGTCCACGGATTCCATGTTGGTCATGACCCCGACTGACCCGACGAGTCCGCCGCGGACCGAATCGACGATGCCGTAGTTGACGCCCCGAGAGTAGCCAAGGTCGTCGGCGCGTATCAGCAGGCGCTTCATCGGGCATCACCGATCTCGACGCAGGCACCGTTACAGCGCGCTATGCTTCCCAGGTGCGTAGCGCTTGGCTTTACGGTGCGGCGTTGTGTCTCGCGGTCGACGGAAATGATCCCGTACTTCGGGCCATACCCGAAAACCCACTCGAAATTGTCAAACGCGGACCAGCAGGTGTATCCCAAAACCGGGATACCGTCGCGGACGCAACGCCCCACACCGGCGACAGCTCGATCCAAAAAGCGCTCTCTCTGCTCGTCGTCCTCGGAAGCTATGCCGTTTTCGGTGACGAACAGAGGCGTGCCCGACTGGTCCCAAGCAGCTCGCAGGCTCTCCTCGATGGCCTCGGGATAAAACTCCTCATCGCGCTGGGTGAGCTCCACGCCGGCAGGCGGGTCAACCGGGCCATCCGCGCCGTACCACGAGCGCGAGTACGTCTGGATACCCACGAAATCATCGCCTGCGGAAGCACGGCAAAAGCGATCGCAAATCTCCTCGCGGGCAGCTGCGGCGCGTTCCTCGCCACCGGGAGCCGCCTTAAAGGGGCTTCCCACGAGCGTCCAACCTGCCGGGAGATCGGGACGGATTGCATGCACGGCGTCAACGGCAGCCTTGTGAGCGGCGAGCTTCACATCGAACGCCCGCTCGGTGGCTGCGAACTGGAATTGGGCCAGGGATGCCGGCTCGACTCCCAACGCCTTGGCGACGCTGCGGAACATGGGGGCCTCAGCGCGATCGGAGGCGTTGCGCGACGTGGCCCCGACATCAGCCAAGAGCCATGCCAGGTTTGGCTCGTTCATGGTGCATGCGTAGTCCATCAAATCGCCCATCTCCTCGACCACACGCGCGCAGTACCGCGCGAAAAGGGAGGGAGTCTCGGGCGACTCCCAGCCGCCTTGGGCAAGCAGCCAGATCGGCGACGTGAAATGATGGAGTGTGACGATCGTCTTGAGACCGTTGTCACGGCAGCACTGGAGCACTTCGCGATAGTGCGCGAGCTCTGCTTTGGAGAACAGGCCGCGCGCCGGCTCGATGCGCGACCACTCGACACTCAGACGATAGGAGGTGAGGCCAAGAGATGCGATAAGGGCGATATCCTCGCGGAAACGATGGTAGTGGTCCATCGCGTCGCCAGAAGGCTCCATGAACGCCGTGTCCTCAACATTCTCGAACAGCCACGTGTCGCTGTTCACGTTGCTGCCTTCAACCTGGTGCGCAGCGGTCGCGACGCCCCAGAGAAACGTCTCGGGAAATACCGAAGTCGACTGATGTGCCATGCAATCTCCCTTTCATGTATCCGCATCCGGGCTTAATCGCCCGGCTCCTGTTACCATTGAGTACAACACGAATGCACAGGGTTTTGCATTCCATCCTGGACACCGATGTTACAGAATGGAGACATGAGTTTCACGATATTTGCAATCTCGCCGCGGACCCGCACGCGACGTTTCTTGAATATGCGAGGGAAGCTCAGCAAAACATCGCCGCGACCATTTCCGAGAAAAACCTGGCCGAACTTCCGAAAATCGCCTATGCGATTCATAATTGCCGCCGAGTCGCGTTCTTTTCCCATCATTTTCTTTGGGATACCGGACGATACCTTCAGAACAAGCTGTTTTCCATGGGAAAGGTCATGGACCTGTATCTGGATCAAGCCTCCCAGCTTGCATGTGCCCAATCCCTCCAGCCCGAGGACCTGGCGATCATCTGCAGCGTTGGGGGCAGCTATCCCATTCGATATGTCGATGTCTGCAACAGCATCAGGGATAGCAAGTGCTCCATGCTGGCAATCACGCAAAACGCCTCGAACCCATATTGGAATCAGGCCGCCTTCATCATGCAGTGCGGCGAGTCGAATGCCAACGACACGGGCAAATACGGGGCGCTCGCGGCAATTGACCTCGTCGTTCAGCAGTATCTGCTCCAATATGGAAGCGATGCCTTCCCGAGCGCGCCCAATCGCCCGTACGACGACATGCCGGGGCGCTAGAGTCGCTCACAATTGAAGCAGCGTCCCTCCCGCGAGCCGCGAGCTTTTCGCCATGGAAAGGTATTGATCGAGGCGGTTGCCGCATCCTACCGATGATTTTTTAATCCCCGTCCCAGAAAGCCAGATGAGATTCAGGGAATAGCCTGCGGCACTTGGGCGCCGCGCAGCCGCCTAGGCCGTGTATGCAATCGTTGATTTCACGGCGTGGCGCCAGCCGGCGATCTTTTTGGCTCGCTCGTCGGCGGGCATGGCGGGCTTCACGATGCCGCGGGCGCCGTAGACGTCGACGACGTCGCGCGTGTACATGCCCAGCGCAATGCCGCAGGCCCAAGCTGCACCTAGACCGCTCATCTCGTCGTTGCTCGCGATGCGGATGGGCGAACCCACCAAGTCGCTCTCAAACTGCATCAGGTACGCATCGCGCGTGGGGCCGCCGTCAACGCGAAGTTCGGCTAGCGCCGCGCCCGAATCCTCGACCATCGCATCGATCACGTCGAAAATCTGATAGGCGATCGACTCATCGGCGGCCTTTACGAACTCCGCGCGGCCCGTGGTGCGCGTCATGCCAAAGACGCAGCCCTCGGCATCGCTCGCCCAGTGCGGCGCACCCAGACCGGTAAACGCCGGCACAAAGTAGACGCGGCTCGCCGGGTTGGCGGCATAGCACAGGTCGGTAACTTCCTCGGGGTTGTTGATGAGCTCCAGGTCGTCGCGCAGCCAGGTCTTGACGGCGCCGGCGTAGCTCACGTTGCCCTCGAGCACGTACTCGGTCACGCCGTTCAGGCGCCACGCAAGCGAGCTCGAAAGCCCATGCGAGCTGGCGACAAACTCGTCGCCGACGTTCATCATGACCGAGCTGCCGGTGCCATAGGTCGCCTTGGCCATGCCGCGACTGTGGCAACCCTGCGCAAACAGGGCAGCGTGGCTATCGCCGAGCACGCCATGCACCGGCACGGGTGCCGGCAAAAAGCCGCCCAGGTCCGTCATGCCGAACAGACCGTCGGAATCGGTCACCTGCGGCAGGCAGGCCGGATCGATACCAAAGGCCTCACAGACCGGCTCACTCCAGCAGCCACGACGCAGGTCGAAAAGCTGCGTGCGGCTGGCGTTGGACCAATCGCAGCGAAACTCGGCGCCACCCGTGAGCGTCCAGACCACCCAGGCATCGATGGTGCCCAGGCACAGCTCGCCCGCCGCCGCGGCCTCGGCGGCCGCGGGAACGTTCGCGAGGATCCAGGCCATCTTGCCCGCCGGGTAGTAGGGCGAGAGCACCAGGCCCGTCGTGTCGCGCACCAGCTCAGCCACGCCATCGCGCGCAGCCAGCTCGTCACACAGCTCGCGGGCGCGGGCGCACTGCCACACCACGGCGTCGCACAGCGGCTCGCCCGTCGTGCGGTTCCAGGCAACGGTGGTCTCGCGCTGGTTGGAGATGCCGATACCGGCGACGTCGGCCGGGTTAACCCCGGTCTCCTCCACCACAGCACGCGCCACGGCCAGCACGTTGGCCGCGATCTCGGCCGGATCATGGCTCACCCAGCCGGCCTCGTTGACGATCTGGCGATGCGAGCGGTCGGCACGATGAATCAGATGGCCGCCCTCGTCCACCAGCAGCGCCTTAGTGCCCTGCGTGGACTGATCGATTCCGATGATGTAGCGGCCCATGGCCACCCCTTTCAAAATGAATGTGACAAAGGGACTGTCCCTTTGTCACATTCCAATTACTCTGCGGGCAGGAAATCGGCAACGGTCTTGGCGATTCCCTCGCCAGTAAGGCCGTAGTGTGCGAAGACCTCGGGGCTCGTGCCGGTGATGACCGACGCGTCGGGCAGGGAGAGGCACTTGACCGGACGCGGGCAGTGCTCGCCCACGACCTGCGCGACCATGGAGCCCAGACCACCGAAGGGGCTGTGCTCCTCGACGGTCACGACGGCGCGCGTGGCACCGGCGGCCTCGATCACGGCTTCGGCGTCGAGCGGCTTGACGCAGTACATGTCGAGCACCGTTGCCGAGATGCCCTGCTCAGCCAGCAGATCGGCGGCGTCCACGGCGTGGCGGACCATCTCGCCGGTGGCGACGAGCGTCACATCGGTGCCGCGGCGCACCCAGGTGGCGCGGTCCATCTGGAACGGGCACTCGTCCTCGGTGTACACGTCCTCGACCGGGTTGCGGCCCACACGGATGTAGGCAGGCTTGTTGTCGGCGACCAGGGCGCGCACGAGCTCGGCGGTCTGGAAGCGGTCGCTCGGCAGATATACGCGCATGTTGGGGATCGCGCTCATGGCGGCGATATCCTGCGCAGAGTGGTGGCTCATACCCAGGGCGCCATAGGACACGCCGCCCGAGATGCCGATGAGCTTGACGTTGGTGTTGGAGTACGAGACGTCGACCTTGCACTGCTCATACGAACGCGTGGTCACAAAGGACGCCGGCGAGGCGGCCCAGGCCTTCTTGCCGCACGAGGCCATGCCGGCGGCGATGCTCACCAGGTCCTGCTCGGCAATACCGACCTCAATGGACTGCTGGGGATACTGATCGAAGAACGGCGTGAGCGATGCGGAGCCGCGGGAGTCGGAGCACAGGACGACGATGTCCTTGTCGGTTGCGGCGGCCTCGAGCAGCGTGTCGCAGATAGCCTTGCGGTTGGCGATCTTGTTAGCCATTGATGGCCTCCTTGTGGGCAGCGAAATCGGCGATGATCTGGGCATATTCCTCATCGTTGGGCAGGTGGTGATGCCAGCCAGCCTTGTCCTCCATAACCGGCGAGCCGTAGCCCTTCACCGTGTTGAGGATGATGGCCGTGGGCTTACCCTTGGTCTCGGCCGCAAGCGTCAGCGCGGCGTCGATGGCCTGGACGTCGTTGCCCGGAATGGACAGCACGTTCCAACCGAAGGCGGCCCAGCGCTCCTCCTGCGAGTCCTGCTTCATGACGTCCTCGGTGCTGCCGCTGATCTGCAGGCGGTTGCGGTCCACGAGCGCGCACAGGTTATCGAGCTGGTAGTTGCCGCCGCTCATGGCGCCCTCCCAGACCGAGCCCTCGGCAAGCTCGCCGTCGCCCATGATGGTGTAGACGCGGTAGTCGCGGCCGTCCATCTTACCGGCGAGCGCCATGCCCACGGCCACGGGCAGGCCGTGACCGAGCGAGCCGGAGTTCATCTCAATACCCTTGAGCTTGTTGTTGGGGTGGCCGATATAGGGGCTGCCGAACTTGGAGAAGCGGGCCTTGACGTCATCGAGGTCCAGATAGCCCTCGTGGCAGAGCACCGCGTAGTAGGCCTCCATGGCGTGACCCTTGGAGAGGACGAAGCGATCGCGGTCGGGATCGTCGACGGTCTCGGGCGAAATGTTGAGGTGGTTGGCATAGAGGGTCATGAGCGCATCGATGACCGACATGTCGCCGCCGATGTGGCCGCCGGCGCCGGCCATGATGATGTCGACGCAATCGCGGCGGAGGTCCCAACGCAGGGACTCAAGCTCTTCGATAGTTGCCATTTCTACTCTCCTCGCAGGTAGGCTTTGACGTCTTCTTCGATGGGGTCATAAAGGTCGGGCTGGATGCCGATATACTTGCATGCCTCGTAGAGCACCGGCACCACGTTGGCGTGAATGGCCACGCAGTGGTGGATGTAGGGGCCCTCGACGATCTTGGCCTCGAGGCGCTTGAGGTTCTCGACCTCGACCCACAGGTAGGTGCCCATACCGGCCGGGCCGTCGATGCCGCGGGCTTTGCCCAGCAGCAGCGAGTACTCGCCGTTGTCGCCGTCAAAGCGGGCAAGGGTGAGGTCGCCGTGCTTGGCCTCGGCCGTCAGCGCGCCGGGGTGATCGAAGGCCAGCGGGTAGGTGAGCTTGGGCTTGACGGCCGCGCAGCTGCAGGGCCAGGGGCCGCAGTGCTGCAGCAGCTCGCCATTCTCGTTGTCGGGATGGCGGACGGTCCAGTCGGCGAACATGCCACGGTGACGGCCCAGGTCGGCCGCCTCGACCATGAGCGCAGTGATGGCGCCGTGGATGTCGGTCTCGCAGACGACGGGGATACCCATCTCGTTGAGGATGGCGTTGGCGGCGCAGGGCATAATGCCCAGCTCGTCTTGCAGGGCATTCCAGCACTGGATGGCGCCGGCGTTGCAGCCGTACTTCTCGACCAGGCGCTTCATGGCGATGGCGAGTCCAGCGACCGCGGGGACCTTGTCCTCGGGGATGCAGATCTCAAAGCTGTCGCTAATGTGGGCGAGCATGGCTGCCATGGCCTGCTCGTCGGCCTGGGCGTCGCGCACGGCCTGGACAAGCTCGGTCATGGGGATGGGCGAAAGCTGGATGTTGAACTTCTCGAGCAGCTCGCCCTCGTTGCACATGGTCGACCAGAAGTCGAACGGACGGGTGGCCATCTGCAGGATGCGGGTGTGCTTGAAGGTCTTAACGACGTTGCACACGGCCAAGAAGTCCCAGACGCCACGCTCGAACTCGGGGTCGGTCAGACGGCAGTTGGTCATGTAGGTGAAGGGAACTTGGAAGCGGCGCAGGACCTTACCGGTGGCGAACAGGCCGCACTGGCTGTCGCGCAGGCGGGTGCCGTCGGGCTCGGGGCGCTCGTCGCGCGGGCCCCACAGCAGCACGGGCAGGCCGAGCTCGCGGGCAAGGCGGGCGCAAACGTACTCGGTGCCAAAGTTGGCGTGGCACAGCATGATGCCGTCGACGCCCTCGGCGCGGAACTTCTTGACGATGGGCTCGATATGGCTGTCGTCGAACAGCAGGCCCTCGTCGTTGATGTCGTCGATATCCACGATGTCGACGCCGATCTCGCGCAGGCGATCAGCCGTCAGGCCGCGATACTTGATCGCGTCCGGCGCGCTAAAGATGCTGCGGCGCGTAGGCACAAAACCGAGCTTGATCTTATCCATGTACGTCCTCCCCTAGTCACATGTTCAGTAAACAGACGCATGTTTCGTTTTGTTCTGTTTACTAAATGTTTTACTCTTTTGTTTAGAAGTGTAACGCGAAATACCCGTAAACGGTAGAGAAATCAGCCTAAACGGTATGTAAACAAACTGAACATACAAGGGGAACAAAAAGAGGGCCCCGAAGGGCCCTCCCTATCCGCACATGTATGTAAACGAATCAACACCGCCCTGTTACCGCGAGTACACCACCCACGGTGATAAGCCGGCAGCAAAGTCCGTGGCTAAGCGCCCATCTTGCGATAGACGTCCACGAACTCCTTGGCCAGGATGCCAAAGCCCTCGGCACTCATAAGCTGGTCCTCGGCATGGACGACCAAAAGGTCGATGCTCAGGTCCTCGCCGGCAGCCGTCTGCTGGACAAGGCCGCCGTGAGCCGCGTGACCCTCGGCATAATGCTGCTGGCCCTCGGCGATCTTTGCCTCGGCCTCTTCGAACTTACCGTCGCGGGCCAGGTGAATCGCATCGATATAGCAGCTACGCGCGCAGCCGACGCCTGCAATGATCTGAAAGCTCTGAAGCTGAATCTCTTCCGTCGTCATGCTTACAGCCCCATCAGTTCCTTAGCCTGGGCAAGCGCCTTGGCGCCGTCCATCATGCCGTAGGTGGTCATGGGGATCACGCCCACCGGCACCTCGGGACATGCGGCGCAGACCTCGTCCTTGGCATAGCCAACCTGCGGCCCAAGCAGGATGCAGTCGGCATTGCGGCCAATGGTCGCGGCCTCGTTGACGGCGTGGGCGGAGACCTCGCACTCCAGACCCTCGGCGTCAGCAGCCTTCTTGATGTTCTTCATGATGATGCTCGTGGACATGCCGCCGGCGCACATTAGAACGATGTTTTTCATTGCAGTTCCTTTCCTGTAACCCCTCACAGGGACTTATATGTTTCGGCGATCAACGCGATCGGCCGAACCTTCGAACTTGTGGACAATGACCTACTCGGCAGAAGCCTTTGCAGCAGCTTCCTCGGCCAGTGCCTCCTTATCGGCCATCTTGACGAACGGGATAAACAGCAGACCGACCAGCAGGATTGCGGCGAGGACGATTGCGACCAGGCCAATGCCGCCCGTAAAGAAGTTGCTGATGGGCAGCGGCACGACAAACGGCATGGAAATGGTCGGGTTAAATGCATTGCCCAGACCGAGCATCAGGCCGACGGCGGCAGCAATGCAGGCCACGGGCTTGAGCAGGATGTAGGGGATGAACATATAAGGGTTCATGGCAATGGGCGTACCGAAGATGATGGGCTCGGAGATGTTGAAGAGTGCGGGCACCAGGGCAATCTTGGAGAGGGCCTTGTAGCGCTCGGACTTGGCCGTGAGCAGCGCAAGCTCCATGCCAAGGGCGTCAACAGAACCGACAGAGAACATGATGATGAACGACAGGTACGGCAGTGGCTGGCCGGCAACGAATGCCTCGGTGTTGGCAAGAGCGCAGGCCTGGATAACCGGCATGTACACGCCCATCAGGACGCTGGGGTGGATACCAAAGAAGAACAGCAGGTTGCACAGCGTAAAGTAAATGACAACGGCCCAGGGGCTGGAGCCCAGGAACATAACGGGAGTGGCAATGGTGCTGTTGATGAGGTTAAAGACATCGCCGAAGCTCGTCATGCCCATGCCCCACTTAACCAGAGCAGCCGTGGTGAAGATGACGATGGCGCAGAACATCGGAGACAGCGAATCGGTAACAAACTGCGGGACGGAATCGGGCATGGGAATAGCCATATGCTTCATAAGGAAGTTGAGCGCCTTGGGCACGATCAGTGCCACGAGCAGTGCCACGAACAGGCCCGAGCTTCCCAGATAGCTGGTGGCGATAAACGTGGAGCCATCCTCGGCATGACCCAGCGGGATCAGGAGGAGCAAGACACCGATGGCAGCGACCGTCGACGTAAGGCCCTTGTTCTCGAGCACCTTGCCGTAGGCGTACGAAACCGAGGCGCACATGTAAATGGCGCCGAGGTTCATGGTGACGACCAGCACATCGCTAATCGTCGCCGACATGCCGGTGCTGGTAAGGAACGCCTGCAGCGGCGGAATCGGCAGTCCGTTGATAATAGACAGCAGCGCCACGCCCAACGTAACGGGCATGGTCGACATCATGCCGGACATAAGACCCTTTACGACCTTAAAGCTGCTCACCTTGTGGGCAATGGGGCCCACATGCTTCTCGAGGAAGCCCTGCATCGAATCGAGAACGCTCATTTCGTGTCCACTGATCCTCTCTTAACGGTTCACGTAGTTGTCAAGCGGGAAATTGCGGCCGACTCTTTCCCGCCTATGACCAAAGAAAAATATGGTTATGCCTTGCGCTCGAGGGTGAGGAGCCAGTCTCCAACCTCGGGTTTATCAGGCAGGGTGATGCTGTCCGTGGCGGCAAGGGCGTCCTCGCCGTCACGGTATGCGCCCGTGCGAGGGTTAAACCATCGGCTTGCATAGGCAGCGCCCGTCGGCACACCCTCGATAGCAAGCTTTTGGCGCACGGTATCGCCAAAGTACGCGACGATGCGCGAAAGGTCCTGGTTGGCGGTTGCCAGCGGAGCCTTGTTGGCAAACAGGTTGCCCGCATCGGTCGTTTCGTAGGGAGCGAGCTCCCAGAAGTGATTGTCTTCGTAGAAGGAACGCATGTAGCCCATCTGGACCGCACCTTCTCCGTCTACCGCCTGGGCCCAAGTAATGCCAAAGCGGTTGAAGATCGCCATAAAGGGGTCGAGCTCCTCAGGGCTTTCCCACACGTTGTCCCAGATTCCCTGGGCTCCGTAGGTATAGCCGGCGCCGCCGGCCTGCATGCAGATATACGCCACGCGGCGCAGCATGTCTGCGGTGCACAGGCGCGTACCCATCTCCTCGAGCGTCGAGCAAAACTCGTAGAGCGCCTCGCCCTCAACGAAGGGCTTGTCGTCATGAGCTGCCAGATAGTCAAAGTAGTCGCTTGCCTTGATGAGGTAATCGCCGTGACCGGCCTGGTTGAGCGTAAAGTCCATCCAGGGTTCATCCTGGTAGTAATCGGCAAAGGGGCGCTCGTTGGTATAGTGCGCCGTCGCCAGATGACCATAGCCGTCGCGTGCCTCAATCTCCAAGGCGACCTCACGCCAGCCGTCAAGCATGGCGGCTCGACCTTCTTTGCGGTATCCGGCAACCTCGCCGGCAAGCGTCCACACCATCGGATATGCACCGTAGCGCGCCACCAGGTAGCGGGCGAGGTGCTTTTGGTGTTCCACGGCATGCTCGCCGAGAATGGCAAACGCCCACGCTTGCCCAAGTGCGTTCACTAAGCCCGCATCGGCGATATAGGCCATACGGCGGTCGAGCTCCCGCTGGTAGAAGGCCACATTAGGCACATCTTCCACACCCTTGGCCATGCCACCGTCAATCCAATAGCGATCACCTGCGCCCATGTCAGAGCGCAGGTTGGTCTGATAGACGGTAAAGCCCTGCTTGACGCGCAGATCGACCATGCCGCGAAATTGGCTTGTCATGCCGGGGTGGTTCGACGCATCCCAGCTCTCACGGTAGGCAAACTCCCAATGGGTATCGCCCAGCCAAAAGAACGGCGTACCATCTGAATAGGCAAACATGCGCGAATCGTCTGCAACGCGGATAAAACCGTGGCGATACAGATCGAGGTCGCCCGCGTACGGCACGGCCTCGACGCGGCCCGTGCAGCCATTAAGACCGGTCTGCTCGAGAGCCTCGATAACATAGTTCCAGGCACCCAGCTCGGTCGGGGCAAACGACACGCAGTAGGTACGCCCACCATCCCAGTAGGCCTCGCGGCGAATTACCCTGCCACTCGGGCCGGTGAACTCCGCCCAAATCTCAACGTCTAAAAACGGGTTATCGAACGAACAGGCGCTCTCAAACGTCAGTACAACCGGGCGCCAAATCTCGGCAACAGCGGCTTGATTCAACGTCATATCCATTGCAGACCCCTCTCCGGTCTTAGTCCTGCTAGTTCAGTCCTCGCTCACGAGCGGATGCCATGGCAAAGTCAACGATCGCTTGGGCATCCTCGGCACAAATAAAGCCTTGTGACACCTCGATCGCCGTATCGCGCTCACACAGAGCGCGATAGTTTTCGAGCGACCCGTACAGCTCTTTGAGCATCGATGCCGAGAACGATTCCATGTGGCCAAACAGCCCGTCCTTATCGCTCGTTTTATCGACCGTGCCCTGCCCCGGCTCCACCAAGCTCGTGTTGGAGTAGCGGGCAAACGGATGCTCGAGCAGGCAGGTGCGAAGTCCGCCCTTGGTATTTCCCAGGGCATCCTTTACGTTCTCGCCGCTCGCGTCCAGCTCAATGCGTGGACAGGTTGCCGGAGCCGCACCCGTACGGACCCAGCGGAACAGATTGCGGAATGCAGCATGGAACAGATACTGCGACGGATAGGCGTTTGCCTCGGCATGCTTACCGACATACACCGGCAGATGGTCGATACGCTTAAGGTCCTCGTCGTCCTGGTAATAGTCGACATAGCTCCACTGTGTGTCGTGGGAGGCGCCTGTCACCTCGTACAGCCGGTACTTAAAATCGGGATCGTCGCTATCGGGCATAAGCGTGCGCCAGCTCTCAAAGCGGCCGTTTTCGCTTTCGGTCTGAAGCGCGATAAACGGCTCTTCGACGTGCTCGACGCGCAACAGGTGATGCGCATACCCTCGGTTGCTCTCGTATTGGTTCACGGGGATGCACAGCGAATGGATGCCGCCACCAGACAGGTATCCGTCAAATACGCGACCGTCGCGGCGCGCGTCCTTGCGGTAGGCAAAGCTGTTGAGGTAGCGGAACAGATAGGCGCCGGACTGAGACCATCCTGTAAGGCAAATTGCCTGGCGAGGATAGTCGCGGATCGGGTTAAGGTCGGAGTCTCCGCGCAAGAGCCACGCAAGGTCGGTCAGCATGTCCCAAAACAAGCCCGTCTCGTAGGTAAGGTCCATATCGGGAAGCGCGCCGCCACGCTCAAGATCGACCGGATCAAAATTAAACGGACGCTCGGGGGTCGGATTTGCCCAGCTCATAAAGGCATAGCGGTCGGGGTTGAACTCCTTGAGCTTGGCGATGGTGTTAGGCTTGCTGGTAATGCCCACATAGATATCGCCGGAGCGCACAAACTCACCGTGACCCAGAATCCACATGCGCTCGATTTCCATGAACGACGTGGGGTTGATGATCTCGACGACCACATTGCCGCTCGCTTGGGACGGGTCCTTGGGAGCGCGCACGACGATGCGGTTGGAGTACGGGGCATCGGCCGTCATGACTTCGACGCCGCCATCTTCATCGACCGTGCGGTACACGTTGGCGGTACCGTCGATGCGATACTCGCGCTCGACGTAGCCCTTCGCGCTTAGATGACAGTAGCGCTCCGCGCTCGAAAACGGATAGCTCTCATCCGTAATGGGCATTTCAAAAATACCGCCGATCATCTCGTCCCCCTTGCTGTTGCGTTTGCTGAGACAGACTCTACTGGGGACGCTACTTAACTTCTATTGATTCTTAAGTTGAGTTACTAATTATTTAGCTTAATAAACAGCCTGGTGTTAAGCTCATGGTAAGTTCACAAACGTTAGGAACCACCATGGCCGTTACTGCAAAACAAATCGCTGACCAGCTGGGAATTTCGGCAGCGGCCGTTTCCCTTGCACTTAACAATCGACGCGGCGTAAGCAAAAAAACACGGCAGCTGGTACTGAGCACCGCCGAAGCTCTAGGTTACGACTTTAGTAAGATTAAGTTCGAGCGCCAAAAGAGCGGAACCGTTGCCTTGGTTGCCTTTAACCGGCGCCGCATCTTTACGACCCCCTTCTTCGCCGATATGCTCGCCGGAGTCGAGGGTACCCTTAGGCACGCGGGATTCTCGTTTTCGCTGGTGAACTACTCGCCGTTCGAAAACACTCAGCAACAGATCGCCGACATCGCCGAAGCGCAATACGATGGTGTCATCATCCTTGCAACCGAGATGTTCGAGTCGGATTTTATGCCGTTTGCATCGCTGGACTGTCCTCTGCTGCTGTTGGACTCATGCATGAGCGCTGGGGTCGATACGGTCAAGATCGACAATGCCGCCAGCATGATGCTAGCCGTGCAGTACCTGCATTCGAAGTATGGATCTGTCCCCGGGCTGTTAACGACGCCCGTTACCGTGGGCAACTTCACCGAACGGCGCTTCGCCTACGAGCACGCCATCGGTCAGCTATCAGGCTCGGAAAAGTTCGGCACCATCCACGAGCTCGCCGTCGCCCCAGATGAGGCATACGCCGGCATGCTCGACATTATTGATTCGGGCGAACCCCTCGCCCAAAACTACGTCGCTGTCTTTGACGATATAGCTATTGGGGCCATGAAGGCCTTTATCGAGCGTGGTTATCGCGTGCCCGATGACGTACGCATCGTCGGCTTCGACAACAACGCCGGCGGAACCTACGTGCAGCCACAACTGACCACGCTCAATGTTCCTTCGGAGTATATGGGCGCCATCGCCGCACGGCGCCTCGTCGAGATTATCGACGAGGCCGAACACCACCCGCTCAAGATCGAGCTGGGGGCATCGCTCATCAAGCGCCGTTCTGCCTAGAGCTCGCGCACGCTCTGGCGCTCGACAAAATAGGTCGACACGGCCGTCTTGCAGGTGTAGCTCTTGGGATTGCGGATATTGCCCACCAGGCGGCGCACCGCGATCTCGCCCACCTCGTGCTTGGGAACATGCACCGTGGTGAGCGGCGGGTTGGAGAAGGCTCCCACGGAAAGATCGTCGAAGCCAATCATCGAGACATCTTCGGGCACGCGAATGCCATGCTCACTCAACGCACGCATAGCACCCACGGCAAGCACATCGTTCTCGGCAAAGAAAGCCGTCGGCAGATCGTCGTGCGAGACCGTATCGAGCCAAGCACCCATGTCGCGATAGGCGCCCTCGAGCGTGGTGCCCAGGGTGACGCGCCATGCCGGATTGGCCTCAAGGCCCGCGTCCTCAAGCGCTTGGCGATAGCCACGCTCGCGGTCCTTAAAATTGCGGATGCGCAGGTCGCCTGCTAGGTAGCCGATTTGCTTGTGACCCTTCTCGATAAGGTAATCCACGGCACGCAGCACCGAATCGGTGTTGGCAATGACCACGGCGTCGAAGTACTGGCGGTCGCTCCAGCCATCGAGCACAATCAGGTGGGCGGCGGCGTTGGCAAACAGAGCGTAGTCCTCCTCGCCCAGCTCGGTACCCATCAGCACAATGGCGGCCGACGGATCGGCGATGAGGCCCTCGACCTGCGGACGTACGGCGTCCAGGTCGCTAAAGTCGAGCGAGACAAAGCTCGTACTCATGCCGTGGCGGCGCGCTTGGCGCTCCACGCCCTCGATGACCGCAGGGTGGAAGGTGCTCTCGTCCAGGATGGCGCCCGTCTTGCGCGCGAGTACAAACTGGATGCTCTCGAGCTGCGTCGACTGCTGGTAGCCGAGCGACTGCGCACACTCCAGGATGACCTTGGCGGTCTCCTCGCTCACGCTGCGCTTGCGGTTGAGCGCATTGGACACGGTTGCGGGCGAAAAACCGGTGATGCGGCTGATCTCGCGGACGCTTGCTTTGGCCATCGTTCCCCCTAGCATCGGTCGCGGCCGAGCATCGTGGCTTGACCGCCCCGTGGCTCGGCACCTAAACGACCGCAAATTCAATCTAAACAGAATAGTAAATGTTTATTAGCTAGTTTAGCCTGTTGTCAAGCAAAGTAGCCCGACTATTCCCCCAACGGGCGCATTTGCTCGGTAGCTATTCGCAAAGGCGCATGGCTTCTTGCACGGCACCATACAGGTTAGCATCGTTACCGAGCTCGGCCGCCCTGACCTGCGGCGCAGGGATGCCGGCAAGAAAGCCCTCATAGCCCGCAAGAGCTGCGGGCATCTGATCGCGAAGCGCATCGATGAGCTCGGGGTGGCAAGAAATGCCGCCCGCGATCACAAACACCTCGGGGTCGAGCACCGCCTGAAGGTTTACGAGCATGGCATCGAACGTGCGCGCATAGCAGTCAAGCGCGCACTGCGCCGCCGTATCGCCGGCCTCGATCCACTCAAAAACGCGGCGGCCGTCCACCGTGCCATCGGCAGGTAAGTCCTTCTCGGCCACGACGAGATCGCGCAGCGCACGCCAGCCGCCTGTGCTCGAAAACATTCTGTCCCCGGACGCCGGCTGCCTCACGTCGTTGCGCAGAAAGCTAAACTCACCTGCAAAGCCATGTGCGCCGCGAAGCACGCGGCCATCGATAACGATGCCGCCGCCGATGCCGGTGCCGATAGCGAGCACGACGCCAGTGCGGCATCCGCGAAGGGCGCCCGCTGCGTACTCGCCGAGCGCGCAGCATTTTCCGTCGTTGTTGACCGCCACCGGCATGTCAAACCGCTCGCGCAGCAACTTTCCCAGCGGACAGCCGTCCATGTAGGTAAGCGCGCCGCCGCGATGGATGGTGCCGTCCGCGTCATCCTCATAGATGCCGCCGGGTGCACTCACGCCCACGGCGGACACGCGATCGCGATACGGCTCGATAAGACCGGTCAGGGCCTCGACCGCTTCGTCTGCCGTAGCAAAATCGGTCGGCAGGCTGCCGCGCTCGCGGATGGAAAAATCCTCGCCCAGCACGGCCCACTTAACTGCCGTGCCGCCCACGTCGATGCCAAAATACTCTTTCATGCTGCCTCCGCTTCTGCGCCGATACGTCAATATCGGCAGACCATCCCGTCCATGCAAACACAGAGAATTCCAGACAAGGCCAAGTATTTGGTTAACGGTCGCTTTTAGACTGTAAACGGAGTTTAATCTGTTTACAGCAGCTAGTTCTATAAATTACGCAATTATGCACTCATTTGGAACGATGCAATTTATCTTTTTTAGCCCCCAAGGTAGCTAAAAAGCCCCGTCCCAAATTAGCTACTTGAGACGGGGTGTAGGAAGCACTTAGCCCAAGACGTGAGCCATGCGTGCCTTGAACTCCGCGAGGAAGCGCGGGGCGTCCACGGTTAGCGCCACAAGGGCGCTCTTGTCCGGGTCGGCCACGCGGCGCTCGTCGCAGATAGTGCGGCCGCGATACTCGCCGAGCAGGTCGACGCGCAAGTTGCAACCGAGCGCGCCCACGAGCGTGGGATCAATCGCCACGGCAACGGCAAGCGGATCGTGCAGCGCGCAGCCGCCCAGGTAAGGGGCGTTCATCTCGTACGAGCCAATGTAGTGCTCGACCATACTCGCAAACGCGCAACCGGCCATGGTGCCCGAGCCCGTCCAACCGGCAATGTCGCGGCGCGTCAGCACCACGCGATGCGTCACGTCCAGACCAACCATGGTGAGCTTGCGGCCCGAGCGCAGCACGGCGTCAGCCGCCTCGGGATCGCTTGCCATATTGGCCTCTGCACCCGCGCTCACGTTGCCGGGCACGGTCAGGGCGCCGCCCATCACGACCACGCGGCCGATAGCCATCATCGCCGCCGCATCGCGCTCCAGGGCCAGTGCCAAGTTGGAGAGCGGGCCGGTCGCCACATAGACCAGGTCGGGACCGTAAGTGCGCGCGGCATCGATCAGGTAATCGACCGCTGCATTGCCTTCGGCCGTCGTCGCGCCCACCGGCTCGTACGGCGAGGCGGGCACGCTTGCGCCGCCGATGCCGTTTTTGCCGTGGATGAGCGTGGTGGACGCCGGCGGCGTATAGGGCTCGGTCGCCTTGATGGGTCGGTCGGCGCCCAGGTACACCGGCACCTCGGGGCGACCCAGCAGGTCGAGCATCGCCAGGCAGTTATGCGCCGACTGCTCGACGCGCACGTTGCCAAAGCACGTGGTAATACCGACGAGCTCCACTTCGGGGCTCGCGATGGCATAGGCGAGCGCCATCGCATCGTCCACGCCCATATCCAGATCAAGGATCAGCTTCTTGGTTGCCATTGTTCTACTCCGCTTCTCCGTCTCAATCGTTTAACCAAACCAATGTTCAACTTCGGCGCGCGTGGGAATCGACTGCTGCGCGCCCAAACGCGACACCGTCACCGCCGAGGCACGGGCACCTGCGGCCATGCACTCAAAGAGCGGCAAGCCCTCCAGGCGGGCCGCTGCAAGCGCGCCGATAAACGTATCGCCCGCGGCCGTCGTGTCGACTACCGTGCTCGAAAGCGCCGGCATGCGCAGCGGCTCGCCATCATCGCCGAGCGCAACCGACCCAGCGCCGCCCAGCGTAATGACCGCAGCACCGGCGCCCTTGGCGAGCAGCGCCTCGAGAGCGGCCGCACAGCTTGCGTCGTCTGAAGGCAGGACACTCGTCAGCGCCTGGCACTCGGTCTCGTTGGGGCAGACCAGGTCGACCGCCGGCCACACCCCTGCCGGCACATCGCAAGCCGGCGCCGGGTTAAAGACCGTATAGAACCCCAGCTCGTGCGCGCAAGAGAGCGCCGCAGCCGTTGCCATCAGGTCGCATTCGCCCTGGGCGACAAAGACGCTGCCGGCCGCCGGGGCAAGCTCGCAGACATCGCCATCGAGCTCGTCAGCCACCATATAGCGCAGCGCGCAGGCCACGTCCTCGCCCGCAAGCGCATGGTTGGCGCCCGGCGACAGCACGATGCGGTTGTCGCCCCCGCAGCGGATGATGGTCGCCGTACCGGTCTCCACGTCGTCGCGACGCGCCACAAAGTCGCAGTCCACGCCGGCATCTTGGAGGCCCGTCACGAGCGCATCGCCAAATGCATCGCGCCCAACCGCACCGATCATGCACGTACGCGCACCCATGCGCGCAGCGGCCACAGCCTGGTTGGCGCCTTTGCCACCGGCGTTGGTGATAAACCCGCTACCACCGACGGTCTCGCCCGCACGCGGCATGCGCTCGCATGCCACCGAAAGGTCCATGTTCATGCTGCCGAACACCGCAACGATGCCGCGATCTGCCATGGAAACCTCCTCATCCGCGGGCTTTATGCCCACCGTCGACCGTCAATTGTGCGGTCTCGCACCTCTATAACTTTAGTTCACTTTGATGTGAACACGCGCTTGAGGTTGCGCCAGCAGCAAGCATTCACAGGAGCAGGCGGCTACAATGAATATGTGCTGATTATTCTCGTCATTGGATGATGTTTTATGGAACAATTCCCGCAATCGAGCCCACGCGGCCCGCGCCGCGCGCCCGATAATCAGGCGCCGCACGAACGCCCGCGCGCCGAGCGCCGCACCGGCGAGTCGCGACGCGCCCCGAGCCCGCACCGAGCGCCCACCAACAAGAACGCCCATGCAGCCAAGACCAACACCGACGCCACGCGCTCGTCCGCTACCGACCAGCAGGCGGCTGCTCGCCCCAAATCCCGTTACATTCCCGCGCTCGACGGCCTGCGCACGCTCGCCGTCGTCGCGGTGGTGCTCTATCACCTTAACCTCACGTGGGCTCAGGGCGGACTGCTCGGCGTCACGATCTTCTTTGTGCTTTCGGGCTATCTGATCACGCGCCTGCTGCTCAACGAAGTCGCCAAGACCGGACGCATCGACCTCAAGAGCTTCTGGATTCGCCGCATCCGCCGCCTGTTCCCCGCCGTGGTAACGGTAGTGTTCGTGACTTGCGCGCTGTGCACAATCTTTAACCACGTGATGCTCACCAAGATGCGCCCCGACATCCTGCCGTCGCTGCTGTTCTTTAACAACTGGTGGCAGATCGCCCAGGACGTCTCGTACTTCAATGCCCTGGGCGACCCCTCGCCGCTCACGCACTTTTGGTCGCTTGCCATCGAGGAGCAGTTCTACCTCATCTGGCCGCCGCTGCTGTTTGCCATGGTATCCATGCATGTGAGCAAGCCCAACACGCGCCGTGTGGTTCTGGGCCTTGCCGCGGCCTCCGCCCTCGCCATGATGGTGCTCTACAACCCCGCCGCCGATCCCAGCCGCGTGTACTACGGCACCGACACCCGCGTGTTCTCGCTGTTGCTGGGTGCCTGGATGGCCTTTATCCCCGATCGCGACCTGGCGCCGGTGCGCCTCGCCCATCGCTTGGGACTCAATCGCCTGGCGGGCGCCGCCAAGCGTGGCAAGAATGCCGAGGGCAAGCAGGGCACGAAGGCCGACGATGCAGCCGAGACCGCCCCGATGCAGCCGAGTGCCCTCGTGCGCTTTTGGTCCTCGCCCGCATCCATCGATGTGTTGGGCGTCGTGGGTCTGGTTGGCCTTGCCGCCATGGTCGCGCTCACCAACGGCTACACCGCGTTCCAGTATCGCGGCGGCACGCTGTTATGTTCCATCCTCACGCTCATGGTCATCGCGGCCTGCGTGCAGCCCCAGGGAATGGTTGCCCGCGCGCTGTCCGCCGAGCCGCTCGTGTGGGTTGGCAAGCGCTCGTACAGCATCTACCTGTGGCACTATCCGCTGCTGTTGCTCATGAACCCGGTCGCCAACATCAACGATACGCCCTGGTGGCAGTATATTTTGCAGGTGTTGCTGGTGGTCGCCGTAGCCGAGTGCTCCTATCGCTTTATCGAAACTCCGTTTAGGAAGGGCGCCTTCGGCCGCACCGTCGCCGAATTCCGCGATGGCACCACCACGCCCGCCAACTGGGCACGCGCGCACGTTCCCGTGTGCGCCGCTTGTGGCATCGTGCTCGTCATCGCGCTGGGCGGCCTGATCTTTGTGCCCGAGACGTCTGCGCTGAGCGGCGAGGGCGCAGAAGTTCTGAACAAGGAAGCCAAAAACACCGCGCCCACGGACCAGCAGGCGGCCGACGACACCGACAAGGACAACGACGGCTTCCCCGATGGCTCCTACGACCTGCTGATGATCGGTGACTCCGTGTCGCTACGCGCCGTGGATTCCTTTGACGGCGTGTTCCCGCACAGCCATATCGATGCCGAAAAGGGCCGCCAGTTCGATGCGGGCCGCGCGACATTTGAGGGTTATATCCAGCAGAACCTTGCCGGCAAGATTGTGGTCTTTGCCCTGGGCACCAACGGTTTGGTAACGGACGCCCAAGTCGACGCGATCATGGCAGACGCCGGCGAGCAGCGCATTGTCGTGTTTGTAAACACGCGCAGCCCGCAGCCGTGGGTTGGCTCGACCAACCAGGCCATCGCCAACGCCGCCACGCGCTACAAGAATGTGCGAGTTATCGACTGGTACGGGTACAGCGCCAACCGCAACGACCTGTTCGATGGCGACGGCACGCACCTGTCGACCACCGGCGTGGCCGAGTACCTCAACCTGATCCACGATGCCGTCAAGAAGGACCTACCCGTGCATCCCGAGGACCACGTCAACGATCCACAGCCGGCAGCCGTCAAATCCGCCGCCGACGCGCTGGTCAACGCCCTCGCCTACAAGCCACACAAGCTGGGTACCGACAAATAACCCGGCACTTGGGGACGTTCCTTTTCGGCCGGCACTTGGGGACACTCCTGCGACAAGCGAAAGCCGCCCCTGGGCTGTCAATTCCAGTCCAGGGACGGCTTTTTTCATCGTGTCGAAGGGCCGTGGGCAAAAAAGGGCAAATATGAGTACTGTTACCTTTTTAGTAGCAGGCAAAACCACCCAAAATGACGTCCGAGCGACCTCTACAACCCCCTAAAGCAGCCAACCTGACTTGTTTAAGGTATATTGGAGCCAATTTTAATGAACATACTGTAGTTTATGTTCATTATCTTCTTGGATGTAAATGCTGTTCACTTAGCAACAGTACTCATATTTGGCATTTTTTGCCCATCGGTATATAACTAACCCCCATAGCGGGCAAAAAAGAGGCCGCAGCCCATGGCCGCGGCCCGCTCGAAACCCAAAAGAGGCGCTACGCGCTGTAGCCCATCGCCTGCAGCACAAACATGACGACTGTCAGCACCGTAATCACGCCGATAGTCGCCCACGTGAGCACGTTCCATACGCGGCCGTTGCGGTTGGCGCCCATAATGTGGCGATCAGCCGCAATAACCACTTGGAATACCAAGACTACAGGCAGCAGCACGCCGTTGATGACCTGCGAGGTCATCATAATCTGGAACAGGTCGACGCCGGGCATAAGCACCAGCACGGCAGAAATGCCGATGATGGCCGTAATGATGCCGCGGTAAACCGGGGCCTCGTCCCAGCTGCGATCGGCGCCGCGCTCCCAACCAAAAGCCTCGCAAATGGCGCTCGACGTAACGCCCGGCAGCACGCAGGCAGCCAAAAAGCTCGCTGCGACCAGGCCCGAGGCAAACAGCACCGTGGACCACTGGCCCGCGATGGGCTCCAGCGCGCGGGCGGCATCGGCGGCATCGCTAATCTGAATACCCGCCGGGAACAGCACCGTACCGGTCGTGATGATAATGAAGCCCGCAATGATATCGGCAGCAATCGAGCCGCTTACGGTATCGATACGCTGCAGCACGATGTCGTCCTCGCCCGCATTCTTATCGACCACGTTGTTCTGAGCCAGGAAGATCATCCACGGTGCGATGGTAGTACCGATCGTTGCGACCACGAGCGACACGTAGCTGGGGTCGTTTTGAATATTGGGGACGACCAAGTCGACCGCGACCTCACCCCAGTTGGGGCCAGCCATAAACGCAGCGACGATATAGGTCACGAACACGCAGCTTACCAGCAGCAAAATCTTCTCGATGCGCTGAAAACTACCCGACATGGTAAGCATCCACACCAGCAGCGCCACGAGCGGCACCGAAATGCTCGCCGGAACGCCAAACAGGGCAAGACCACTCGCGATACCCGCGAACTCCGAGATGGTCACCGCCGTGTTGGCGATCAATAGCGCTGCCATGGCCAGCACGCTCTTGCGCACACCAAAGCGCTCGCGAATGAGCGACGCCAGGCCCTTACCCGTGACGCATCCGCAACGCGCCGCGGTCTCCTGCGTCACGATGAGCAGCACGGTCATGACGGGAAGCATCCAGAGCATCTTGTAACCATAGCTGGCGCCCGCGCTGGAATACGTGGCGATGCCGCCGGCGTCATTACCCGAAAGCGCCGCCAGCAGACCGGGGCCCATGGCGCCAAAGATGGCGGCGATGGTCAGCTTTTGCTTGGTGCTCGCCTTTTGCTTCGTGTTTTGCACGCGACCACCTAACCCATGACTGACATGGTGAGCAGCACCGCGGCGATGCAGTACGCCACACACGAGATCATGACGGCGATGACGTTCATGGCGGTACCCGACGTGTTAAGGTCGTGCTCATCGCGCCAGAACAGCACCATCAGGTAAATCACGGCGCTCATGTTGCCCACCAGGCAGATGATGGCGGCAATGTTAAAGCAGCCGGTAAAGAGCTGCTCCTCAAACATAGAGGCATCGGGGAACGCGGCGGTGCGTACCAGCTGCGCGCACAGGTAAGTAACAAGCGAAAGGATCAGGCCCATACCCGTGCTCTGGAAGAAGAATCCCAGGTACGGTTTGGGCTCGTCGTCATGGCCGTCGTACTCGAGGAAGTAGTTCTTGACGAACGACACCATGCGCGAGGCAGCCAACAGCACGAGCGGCATGGCGCACATGGGGAACACCACCAGATGCGCGGAGCCCAGCGCCGTCCCCAGCACCGTCGCCATAATGCACGAGGCGATGCCCCACACGACGACCCAGTACTGACGATGCACGAACCAGCTGAGCACGTTCGTCGAGTCGTCCGACGCGCTATCGCCCGAGCCGACACCGGCGATCTGCAAGTCCTCCTGATGCTCCTCGGCGATAACGTCCATGGCGTCGTCGAAGGTCACGATACCCAGGATATGACGGTTCTCGTCGCAGACAGGGATGGCAACCAGGTCGTACTTGGTCATCTCGTCCGTCACGTCTTCCTGGTCCTCGTCGGGCGACACGTAGACCAGATCGCGATAGGCGAGCTGGCCCAGCGTGGCATCGCGATCGGCCACGATCAGCGTGCGCAGCGAAAGCACACCGGTCAGCATGCCGCTCGGGTCCTCGGTATAGACGTAGTAGACGCTCTCAAAATCCTCGTCGAGTTTGCGAATCGCCTCGATGGCATCGCCGACCGTCGCCGTGGCGGGCAGCGAGACAAACTCCGAGGTCATGATGCGGCCGGCGGTGTTGTCCTCGTAGCCCAGCAGGTTACGAATCGCCTTCTCCTCCTTGACGCCCATCAGGCGCAGGAGCTTCTCGGCCTTCTCATAATCGAGCTCGTCGATCAGGTCGGCAGCGTCGTCCGGGTCCATCATGGCCAGCATCGACGATGCGTCCGTGTCGGACAGGCCCTCGAGCATCTCGGTCATGAGCTCGTCGTCATCGAACTCCGAGATGGCCTCGGCGGCCTGGGCAGTGTCGAGCTGCGCGAACACCTGCGCACGCAGGCGCGGGTCGAGTTGCTCGATAATGTCGGCGATGTCGGCAGGATGGAGCTCGCCGAGCGTCTTGTGCGACACCGAGAGCTGGATGTTCTTAGTCGAACGGTCGAGCAGGTCCATGTAGGACCAAGCAATGATGTCCTCACTGAGCGGCTTGCCCAGGTGCTTCATAAAGCCCTCGACGACATGCTCGAGCGCGGGGCTGATGGCGCGCAGCAGGCCGCGAGCGCCAACCTCGGCACCCAGCAGACGCAGCTGGTTTTCGCCCGACATAGAGAACTTGATGTCGTTTACGCGCACGACCTTCATACCCTGCGTGTCGACGATCTGCTTGTTGAGCACGTCGCGCGCGAGCAGGAGCTCGGTCGGCTGCAGGTACGAAAAACGGATTTCGGTGGCCGACGTCTTAAGGTACACGCCCGTCTCGTCGATACGGTCGACCCATTTACGCCAGCTGATCATAAACGGCGTCTTGCCGGGGCCGCGGAACGCGAGCGACGTCACGTGCGGAAAAACTTCGCCGGTAGCAATACCAAAATCATTGACCACGCCGAGCTTTTCGCCATCGACGTCCAAGACCGGCAGTTTGAGCATCTCACTCAGATAATTCACTGGTGCTCCCCATCATTATTCCTTCGGATCGCGAGCATGCGGGCACGCAATCCGCGGACTATTAGATATGTATACGCATGCGCGGGCGGCACGCCGCTCGGCGCTCACACCCCGTGCACGCGCAAGAAGCACCTGCATGGGGTCATCGACTATATGGTCGAGGTTTGGATTTCACCTGTAACCTTTCTCTTGACCCTCATTAACCGCAGTAACTATAGCATCAGCATCGCCCTGCGGCACCGAATTTATGCGCTGCACATCGCAGGCATACCAAACGCTGACGCATCCGTGACATAGGGCTGGACTGACACGGTTGATCTACTCTGTGGTGTCATCGTCCTCGGGGAGTTGGGGGAACACGGCGTTTTTGGGCATGGAAACCTTCGTGAGCGAGGTGAGCTTTTTGCTGAGCGACGTGTCCGTCTTGACCAGGTCGCTCAGTGTCACAATCTTGTAGCCGTCGGCAACAAGGCCATCGATAATCTGCGGCAGCGCCTCGAGCGTCTGCTCGGCGCACTCATCGCTATCGGTGAGCAGCACAATATTGCCCGGCGTCACCGAGTCGAGCACGGTCGATACTTGCTCGTCAGCGCCGTTGAGCAGCCAGTCACCCGAATCGATATTCCACGAAACCACGGCGGACACCAGGTCCATCGCATCAATCCAGTTTTGCTCGTCAAACGCGGCGTAGGGGGCACGCAACAGCATCGTCTTAACGCCGGTCGCCGACTTAATCGCCTCGGTGCCCTTCGAGATCTGATTGCGCACCGTTTCGCGGTCCTCGCCCTTGAGCGAATCATCGCTGTAACTGTTGGAGCCGATCTCGCACCCGGCATCGACAATCGCCTTGGCGGTAGCGGGCGAGGCTTCGGCGGCATCACCCGAAAGGAAGAACGTAGCGCTCACGCCTTTCTCCTTGAGCACCTGCAAGATCTGCTTGGTCGCGCCACTCGGGCCCTCGTCAAACGTCAGGGCCACATACTTTTCGTTGCCCTTGGGCGCTACGCTTGCGCACTCGACTACGCAGTCGGTGGCGGGCACCACCTCGCCGCGGTCCTGCGTTTTACCCGACTGCTCGCCTACCCACACCTCGGAGCGGCCCTGGACGCCCCAGGTTTTGACATACTCAATGGCACCCGTGCCCTCGACCGTCAGTTTGGGCTCGATGGTCGTGGCCTGGACCTCGTGCTTCTCGTAGGTGTTGTGGCCGTCCTTGACCGTCACTTTCTCGCCGCCCGTAAGCTCGCGACTATCCCATTTGCCCTGCTTCACGCGCTTACCGTCAACCTTCACCGACAGCTTTTCGCCGCCATGGCGCTTGAGCACGCTATCGTCGACGGCCAGCAGGTCGCCGGCATCGTACGTTTCGGTCAGGCTTTGGTCGTCGATAAGGTTCTGGAGCGTAGAACCCACGCGCACCGCGGTCTTTTGCCCGTTGAGCTCCACGTCCACGCTGCGGTTGACGTAGCCCACGACGGCAGCGATAAACAGCACGAGCGCGCAGCCCACGGCGATGAGCGCATAGGGCAGACGGGACGGCCGGCGCGGCGTGCGTCCGTTGCCAATGCGCGCGCTGCGGTCGCTAAACCCGCGGCTATGGTTGAGGTACACCGCGCCGGGCTTACGGCGACGTCGACGCTGACCGCTGGGCAGCTGCCCCAAGTCGCGGCGAGCCGTCGGACGCGCACCGGAGCGCCCGTTTAAGTTGGATCCGTTTTGGCGCATGTGCCCTCCCCCATAAACACAGCGAGCCGGAGCAACTTGTCTCCGGCTCGCCTCCCATCATTTGGTACGTCGCTATTTGCTAGCTTTTGACGAGCCCCCGCTCGCCTTTTGATATTCGTCCTTAAAGGCCTTGAACATGCCGCGCGTCTTGCCGAGTTGCTTGCCCAGCGCGCGGCTGCCCTTGTCCACGGCAACCGATCCCTTGTCATCGAGCACCTTGGCGCCCTTTTTGACCTTATCGCCCACCACGACACTGGCCTCGGCAGCCTTGGCGGCCGCACCGCCCGAATACCCGAGCGCCTTGACCTCGTCCGAAACGATCATCGCGCCGTTCTCGTAGCCGCGCAGCATCGTCGGCGGCACCTGCGTGTCGCCCACCAGCATGCTCGAAGCGGCGCCGGCGGTCACATAGAACGCCTGCACGATACCCGAGCGCGGCTTAAACTCAACGTCCGAGCAATAGCCCACGACGTCGCCCGATTCCGTGCGCACGTCCATGCCGACCCAGATGATGCAATCGTCCAGGTTGATATCGAGGCGCTTGGCCGCGGCGGCATCATAGGTGTCCTTGACGTCGTCGACCGCGACAGCGCCCTCATAGACGCCAATGGCATCGAGCGCCACAAAGCGGTCGGGACGCTCGATCATGCCCGCGATATCGGACTGGCGGACCATAAAGCCCACCACGCGCGTGCCGCCCGGGGTAAAGACGGGAAAGTGAATCTTGCCGAGCTTTTTGGGGCTGCGCGGCGTGCCGTCCTTTTTGGTGCGCTTGTCTTCGGCAGGCTTGCGATAAACCTTGACGCCGACAAAATCCCCTGCGCGCATTATGCCTCGGTCGAGGGCTCCGTGGCCTCGGTATCGGCCTCGGTGGCGTTCTCGACCACGACGTCGGCAGCGGGCGTTACGTTGCCGCCCGAGATGGCGTCGTTGAGCTGCTCGCGCAGCTGGTCCATGCGCTCGCGGGCCAGGTCGACCTTGGCGCGCAGGTCATCGGTCTTGGCGTCGACCATCGGACCAAAGTCGTTGACCGCGGCACGGGCCTCCTCGGCACTGTGCTCGTAGGTGTCACGCATGTTGTCCCAGGCGTCGTTGGCGATATCGGCAGCCATGGCGCGGGTCTCGGCACCCGAGCGCGGGGCCAGGGCAACGCCGATGATAGCGCCGGCAGCAGCACCAAAGAGCGCACCGGAGACAAAGCTGAAAGTCTTTCCCATGATCATTCCTCTCCTGCGGGCACCTCGATGCCCACCGTTTGAATGCTGTCCATTATACCCGCAGCGCAACACTTGCCGTCGCGCTCATCTGCGTACGGTAAAAGCGCAGGTACATGATGGTGATAAGCGAGTGAGCCTACTCCTGCGGCATAGCCGGCATGGCGGCCGTGGCGGCCGGATCCTCGCCGGCGCCATCAACGAGCGGCAGGTTGCCCTCGTGCGCC
Source organism: uncultured Collinsella sp. (assembly GCA_934654775.1). GTDB lineage: Bacteria > Actinomycetota > Coriobacteriia > Coriobacteriales > Coriobacteriaceae > Collinsella. Next base: position 5,523 of record CAKUGR010000008.1, on the reverse strand, counting down.
GAGCCGGACGGAGCCGTTGCCGCACCGCCAAAGACGGCCGCGGGGGCCTCGTGGTTCTCGGCGACCGCACCCTCGGTGTCGATTGGCATCTGCGGCTCATCGTCAAAGCTCGGGACGCCTTGGGGCTCGGCGGAAACAGGCTCGGCGGTGGCATCGACGACAGGCTCGACGTCAGCGTCGGCAGGAGCGTCGCCCTCGACCGCATCCTCGGCCACGTCCTCGCCGTTCGCAGCGGCGACGGCCTCGTGCGGATCCTTGCCCTCGGCCTCGGCACGCATGCCCAGCACCAGGTTGCGCAGGCCCGCGACCGTGCCCTCCACATCGGGAGCCGGCTGATCGGCATGCAGGTACGCCCAGTCCATCATAAAGGTCGCCGACGACAGCGCGCCAATGGCCAACGCGTCGTCGGGGCACGAAAGCTCAACCTCAAAGACACGCTCGTCATGCTCGCTCACGCGCGTGCGACCGCACGAGATGCTGCCGGCAAGACCGGTCTCGTTCATGAGCTCGACTGTCACGTGCTCCAGCAGGTGGCAGAGCTCGGTCTGACCCATGCAATCCTGGAACTCGCGGCCGGAATCGCCCAGGCACAGATGCTTGGCAATCGCCGGCACCAGATAGTACACGCGCGCCGTGGCCTCGATATCCTCCGAGGTCATAAGCGGCATGCCGGGGTTCACCAGCACATGCGCGCAGATCTTGTCCTCGCTGACGGTGACCTTAAGGATGTTGAACAGGCCTGCCATAACTCTCCCCTACTCGTCCTTGTCCTACTCGTCGCCGTCGTGCGGAATCGCAGTATCCGCACCCGACGCCGCCGGCTCGTCCGCCGCGGACTCGGAATCCTTCTTATCGGTTTCGGCCGGAGCGATCACGCGAATGAGCGAGATGCGCTGGCCACGCATCGACTGCACCTTAAACTTGTACCCCGCAACCTCAAACACCTCTCCGATGTCGGGCACCGAGTCGCAAAGCTCCAAAATCCAGCCGGCGATGGTCTCATAATCATCGCTTTCCTCGAGCGGCCAACCAAGCTCAATCGCGTCATCGCACGAAAAACGCCCATCGACGAGCCACTCGCGGCGCGAAAGGCGCGTGAGGTACTTGTTGTCGGGGTCGAACTCGTCCTCGATCTCGCCGACGATCTCCTCGACGATGTCCTCGATGGTAATGATGCCGGCCGTGCCGCCGTACTCGTCCACGACGACCACGATCTGGTCGTGCGAGGTCTGCATCTCGGACAGCAGCGGCAGGATGTCCTTGGTATCGGGCACAAAGGTGGCGTCGCGCAGGTAATCGGCGATGGGCTGGTCGCCCTTGCCGTCGAGCGCGGGCTGGATCAGGTCCTTGATGTGCGCGATGCCCGCGACGTTGTCGGGGTCCTCGTGATAGACGGGGATGCGGCTAAAGCCGGTTTGGCGCATGGTGGATAGCACATGGGCAACCGTCTCGTCGTCCTCGCACATGGTGGTGTCCACGCGCGGCACCATGACCTCGCGAGCCACGGTGTCGCCCAGGTCGAAGATCTCGTGGATCATACGCTTTTCCTCGTCGAGCAGGTCGTCCTGCTCCGAGACCATGTACTTGATCTCTTCCTCCGAGACGTTCTGGCGGTCATCGGCGCTCTTGATGCGCAGGATGCGAGCCAGGCCGTCGGAGCAAGCGCCGGTCAGCCACACGAGCGGACGGGCGATCTTTTGGAACACGGAGAGCGGCCCCACGACCTGCTTGGATACACCTTCGGCGTTGGCGAGGCCGATGCGCTTGGGCACGAGCTCGCCGATCACGATGGACACGAAGGCGACCGCGACGGTGATGATGACCGGCGCCAGGCCGCGCGCGATGGCGGAAAGCGGCGCGATGCCAAAGCTCATGAGCCACGTGGCGAGCGGGTCGGACAGGCTCGTCGAGGCAACGGCGGATGAGGCGAAACCCACGAGCGTGATGGCGACCTGGATGGTGGCCAGCAGCTGGTCGGAGTCGGCGGCCAGCTTAATGGCGCGCTCGGCGCGTTTGTCGCCCTCCTCGGCCTCGTGCTCCAGCACGGCGCGTTTGGCCGTGGTGAGGGCCATCTCGGACATGGAGAAGTAGCCGTTGATGAGGGTCAGAACGAGGGTGGTGATAAGGGAGATGGTTATGTCCATCGGGAGTTTCTCGAACCTCCAAGATTCGGGATGTTAGGTAACAAACGTTGAGGGCGGATAGGGCAATTGCGCCCAGCGGTTGTCCGGATGGATCCGCGGGCGCAGGCGCGGTCGCTAGATTACGAAGAGGATCACCGCCATGAACTGGAAGATGCTGCCGGCGAGCACCCACAGGTGAAACACGCTGTGCAGGTAGCGCACGTTTTTGGCGATGTAGAACGGCACGCCCACGGTGTAGCACACGCCGCCGACGGCGAGCAGCGCCAACGCGACGGGGTTGAGCAGTGACACGAGCTCGGGCAGCTTAAAGACGACGAGCCAGCCCATCAGCAGATAGACCAGGCCGCTTACCCAGTGCGGCTGGCGCTCGCGCAAAAAGCACTCGAGCGCGATGCCAATAATGGCGATGGCCCATACGGCAAAGAACAGCGCGGCACCGCCGTCGTCTGCCAACGTGATAAGGCAAAACGGCGTATAGCTGCCCGCAATGAGCAGGTAGATGCAGCTGTGGTCGATAATGCGGAACACGCGCTTGGCGCGCTCGGGCTGAATCGCGTGGTAGAGCGTGGAGGCTAGGTATTCGAGGATGATGCTGACACCATAGACAATTGCTGCGGCCATATGAGTCGGGCCGCCGCCACGCAGGGCGGCGAACACAATCAGAAGCACAAGTGCTGCGATGCCCAGCAGGCAGCCGACACCATGGGTGACGGAGTTCATGATCTCCTCGCCCACCGTGTAGTGCGGAACGGCCGCGGCCTTAGGTCGCGGCTTGGAACTGTCGCTCGAATCGGACATGCCGGTTACATCCTCCAACATAAATAGTTCTCAACACTATATCAAAGCGTCTGGGTACGTGCGAAATTTGCACCTTGCGTGACCCTTTGTTTACCCATTCTTTGCTTGTTGACGCATCAACGGCGAACATCCATAATGCGCTTGCATTAAATGTTGATGTATTAACATCTTATAGGAAAGCTTCTTTATGTCTCAAAACGCACGTTCTTATCGAAAGTTGAAGATAGCCGGCGTCGTTGCGCTGGCGCTTGTTGTCGCGCTGCTCGGGTTTGCCGGCAACTTCTTGTTCGACTTTGCCCTGAACCCCCAGGCGCCATACACCATGAAGATGATGCAGGACGGAAAGGACGCCGGAAAAGGCGAGCAGATGGATGCCGAGGAGACCGAGGCACGGGCGTGGTTTAAGGAGCGCCGCGAGAGCAGCAGCCTCACCGCGGACGACGGGACCGAGCTTGCCGCCTGGTATTTTGCCGCGTCGGAGAGCACCCACGATTACGCCGTCTGCCTGCATGGATATACCAACGAGCCCATCGGTATGGCCCGATACGTCAAACGATTCCATGACCGCGGCATGAACGTACTCGCACCTGCCGCCCGCGCCCACGAGCGCTCCGGCGGCGACTATATCGGCATGGGCTGGCCCGAGCGGCTCGATGTCGTCGCATGGATCGAGCGAATCGTTCAGGCTGACCCCGAGGCGCGTATCCTGGTCTTTGGCGAGTCGATGGGTGCAGCAACCGCCATGGACGTCGCGGGGGAATCTCTGCCGGCAAACGTGAAGTGCATTATCGAGGACTGCGGCTATACGAGTGTTTGGGACGAGTTTTCCCTTCAGCTCAAGGATGTATTTGGCCTGCCCAGTTTTCCCTTGCTCGATGTGGCCAACCTAGTGTGCAACGTACGTGCAGGCTACGACTTTCATGAGGCCAGCAGCGTGGAGCAGCTCAAGCGTGCAACGGTTCCCATGCTCTTTATCCACGGCGACCAGGATACCTTCGTACCGTACAGCATGCTCGACCAAAACTATGATGCGTGCGCCAGCAAGGTCAAACAAAAGCTCACCATCCACGGCGCCGCCCACGCCAAGAGCGCACAGGTCGATCCCGAGCTCTACTGGAACACGGTCAACGACTTCCTCGACAAGTATTTCTAGGCAAATAGCGGCGTCTGGAGATTTATCTAACCCCCCTTTTTTCGGAAGTATGCGGCAAAATCTGGAACTGCCGACCAGACTGCAGTTTTACCAACAATTTATCAGGGGTTTTGTTGCCAAAAAACGCCGTGTGCTCGGCGCTTTCGAAATTTGCCGCATACTTCCGAAAAACCGCCTGCAAGCACCGTGCTCGCAGGCGGTTTATGTTTGAGCTACGCTACAAAAGCGCGTGATTTGTCCAATAGCCTAGCGCTACTTGACCTCGATGAGCTCGTACTCGCTCGTGCCCAGGCCGATCTTCTCGGCGTGCGCGATGCAGGAGCGCCAGTCGGTGTCGGGATGCGTGATGCAGAAGGGATCCTTGGCCTGCTCGCCCTCCAGATGCTCGTGGCTGTGCTCCATCTTGGCGGCGCTGTCGGTGAGCTCGGTGTTGGGCAGGGGCTCGGATGCCATGACGGCATCGGCGCAGGCCTGGTCGATGGCAACCGGGTCGAAGCTCGCGAACATGCCGATGTCGTTGACGATGGGCGTGTCGTTCTCGGGATGGCAATCGCAGTTGGGGCTAATGTCCATGGCGAGCGAGATGTGGAAGCTCGGGCGACCGTCGACGATGGCCTTGGTGTACTCGGCGATCTTGTAGTTGAGTACGTCGGCCGCGGCGTCATAGTCGGGCTTGATGCAGTCTTGGTTGCACGCCGCAATGCAGCGTCCGCAGCCCACGCAGCGATCGTGATCGATGGCGGCAACGTGAACCGTGCGGGTGCTACCGTTGGCAAGCTCGCGCTCACGCGTGTCGTCAAACGAGACGGCGTTGTGCGCGCAGATACGCTCGCAGGCACGGCAACCCACGCAGTTGGTGGTATCGACGCTCGGCTTGCCGGCGGCATGCTGCTCCATCTTACCGGCACGGCTGCCGCCTCCCATGCCCAGGTTCTTCATGGCGCCGCCAAAGCCGGCCTGCTCATGGCCCTTAAAATGGGTGAGGCTGATCACGATATCGGCATCCATGAGTGCCTGGCCGATCTTTGCCTCGCGCACGTACTCGCCGCCCTCGACCGGGACGAGCGCCTCGTCGGTACCCTTGAGGCCGTCGGCGATGATGATCTGACAGCCCGTGGCGTACGGGGTGAAGCCGTTCTGATAGGCGGTGTCGATGTGCTCGAGCGCATTTTTGCGGCTGCCGACGTAGAGCGTGTTGCAGTCGGTAAGGAAAGGCTTGCCGCCCAGCTCCTTCACGACGTCCGCGACGGCGCGGGCGTAGTTGGGGCGCAAAAAGCTCAGGTTGCCCAGCTCGCCAAAGTGAATCTTGATGGCGACGAACTTGTTCTCAAAGTCAATCTGCTCGATGCCAGCGCGACGGATGAGGCGCTTGAGCTTGTCGAGCTGGCTCTCGCGAGCATGCGTGCGCAGGTTGGTGAAGTACACCTT
>CAKUGR010000007.1 GCA_934654775.1 uncultured Collinsella sp. | reverse complement strand
GGCCTCGGGGGCGTTCGGCTAGCTGCGGGAACGGTCTATCCGCTCAACGTGTTCGGCTGAGATCGGAAATCAACCATTTGCTGACGACCATTTGCTGACGACCGATTGTAACCAGGGACGTGTCGAGGCTCGCGTTCACTGCGCCTTACTTCCAAATTGCGAGTGCAGTGGTGCCCAGAACGATGAGAAAAAGGCCGGCGGCGCTTCGGCGCGACAGCTTTTCGTTAAAGGTCAGGTGCGCGAACAGTACCGAAACAACGATTGAGAGTTTGTCGATCTGCACCACGACACTCACTTGGCCTGCGGCGATGGCGTAGTAGTACAGCAGCCACGATGCGCCGGTCGCAATGCCCGATGCTGCGAGAAATGTGAGTTCACGCCGGTCAACGCGCGCTACCTGTCCCAGTTTTCCCTTGGCGGCAACGATTGCCCACGCCATGGCTAGTACCACGCAGGTGCGGATCGCCGTGGCCAGATTGGATTCGACTCCTTCGATGCCAACCTTGGCAAGGATGGACGTGAGTGCTGCGAAAACGGCGGCGCCGATGGCGTAGACGAGCCAAGTCCAGTCTTGCTTCTGGCCCATGCCAGCTGACTGCCTCTTCTCAATCATCAGGAACGTGCCGAGGGCGATTACGGCCGTCCCGATAAGCTTTACGGCCAGATTGCTTGTCTCGTCAAAGAGGACGATGGCGATCAGCGCGGCGAGTACGGTGCTCATCTTGTCGACCGGTACGACCTTATTGACGTCTCCAATGCTGAGCGCCTTAAAGTAGCAGATCCACGAAGCGCCAGTGGCAAGTCCTGAGAGGACGAGGAATAGCCAAGCCTTAGCCGCGATGCTGCCAATGGTCCCGATGGATCCAGAAATGCCCGCCATTACCCAGGCAAATACGAGCACCACGCAGGTACGGATGGCGGTGGCGATATCGGAATCGGTGTGTTTGATGCCGCATTTGGCCAGGATAGATGTGATGCCGGCAAAGAATGCCGAGCCAAGCGCTGCGGCGACCCACGACATGGGTGAAATGCCTCCCCAAGAACGACTGCGCCAAATCTACGGCGCACGTCCGATGATACCGTTCCGCCGCGAAGCTTTGATATCGCTGCGGCGAGACAGGGATCATATTTCGAGATGCCATTTGGTTAAGGCTCGAATCGAAGGTGAATGGTTTTCCCGAGAAGTGAACGAGTAAATCTGGACCCCCGGAACATGCAGACTTTTTGCGAATAAAACCGCAGGATTTTTAGAGAAGAACCGCAGGAATTAAACCATTGAAAATGTCGATGATACGGGGTGCTGATTTTGCTCGTTCACTTCCCAGGAAAACCATCCACCTTCGATATGCTGCCGGTCTTTCTTTGGTTGCCAAGAGCTAAGCGGCATACCGTGAAGGGTGGTAGCGATGTTGTTGCTACTTCGTCTCATCTAGTAAATGAGGCGGGTGCCGCCTAAATCCTTCAGCTGTTGATTACAGATCGCGTGCGCGATAGACCTTGGTGCTGACGGCGCAGCTGACCATGAATAGCAGGAACGCCAGGACGCCTATGCCAGCGCACAGGTATCCGATGACAGCGGGGTCGGGATTTGCTCCGGCAAATGACATGAGCCAGTTGCTGATGGGGTTGGAGGAGCTCAACATTGCCATGGTGCCGCAGCCAAGCAGGGCAAACAGGCCGACGGAAAGACGCAACGCCTCCATGTGCCCAAATCGGAAGAATATCGGCTGCGCCAAAAACACCATCATGAGGGAAATGAGCATCGATGCCGCCGAGGCAGCTGCGATTTCAAAGACCGTCTGGTCTGTCGAAGGGATGCCCATGTGATCGAAGAACGGAAGGGCGAGGATGTTCAGAAGCGTAGCCGCGCATGCCATGACGGCCGAGAAGGCAATAATGCACAGGTAGCGTGCGCAGACGATGTCCTTGCGCGAAAACGGCAGCGTTGCCCGATAGCGCTCCCAACCGTTTTGGTTATCGTAGCCAGCCAGCGAGTTCATGATAATGATGGGTGACATGGCGCTGACGGCACAGGTGCCGGCACTCATGCCAGAGTCGCCATCCGATGCGTTGGCAAGGGTCAGCACGACGAATATGAACAGGCCGACGCCGGCGATGCTCGGGAGAAACGAACGCATGATAGCGGTCTCGGACATAAAGGCGCGTTTCATTTGGAGGCTCCTTTCAGCGTAAGGCGAAGATAGTCATCGATGGAAATCCGGTCGCAGGGAATCTCGGGAAATGCTTCGAGCGTTTCGCGGCGATTGGGGACGAGTACGTCCACGCTGTAGGCATGACGGGTGGCGCGGGCGCCTTCGACGCAAGCCATCAGCTCGACAGCTTGTGCCTGGGTACAGTGAGCGATGCCGGCGCGGTCAGTAATGTCCTCGCGCGGCAGGTCAAACACAATCGAGCCGTTATCGATGCAGACGACGCGGTCTGCCGCGCGTTCAAGATCGGACGTAATGTGGCTCGAGAACAATATGCTGCGCTGTCCGTCGGCGACAAAGGCGAGCAGCTCATCGAGCAGCTCCTCACGCGCCATGGGGTCGAGGCCTGCCGTGGCTTCGTCCAGGATGAGCAGCTCGGCCTTGTGGCTGAGCGCACACGCGAGCTGCAGCTTCATACCCATGCCGCGGGAGAGGTCTTTGACCTTTGCCTTGGGGTCGAGGCCAAATCGATCGATGAGGCCGGTGAACGTGTCATGGTTCCAGGTGGGGTACGCTGAGCCTACGAGCGCCTCGACCTCGGCCACCTTGAGCGTGGTAGGGAAGGGGCACGTGTCCAGAACGAGACCGATGCGAGAGCGCACACGACGTTGTTGTTCATCGGGCGCATTGGCATCGCAGCTCTGCCCAAACAAGTTCACCTCACCGGAATCGAGCTTTATGAGCCCGAGTGCGGCGCGGATGGTCGTTGTCTTTCCGGCGCCGTTTGCGCCCACAAAGCCAACAATCTGGCCGGGCTCCACGGCAAACGTGACGTTGCGCAGCGAAAAGCGGTCGCTTACACGGCGTGAGGCACCTTTGAGTTCTAGCAAGTTTTGCATGGTATAGCCTTTCTTGCAGATGGCTACTGCATGGTTTCGGGGGCAACAAGGTCGAGCATTTCGTGCAGCTTCTCGCGCGTGACGCCCAGGGCCTCTGCCTGTGTCGCTGCCTGTGCAAGCAGCTCTTCGACATGGCAGAGCTGGTTTTCGCGCAAGAGCTCTTGGTTGCCCTCGGCGACAAAGCAGCCTTTGCCTTGCACGGTGCAGATAAACCCAAGTTGCTCCAGGTCGGCGTAGGCGCGCTTGGTGGTGATGACGCTCACACCCAGGTCGCTGGCAAGCGCACGGATGCTGGGGAGTTTGGCTCCCGCAGCGAGTGTCCCCGAGAGTATCTGAGCTTTGACCTGCGAGGATATCTGCTCGTAGATGGGCTTGTCACTCGAATTGGATAGGATAATGTCCACAGCGGCTCCTTAGCTGATGGGCTACACGTGTATATAACCGGTAAGCACAGTATATATACACTATGCACAGTTACGCAAGAGGGAAATCAGGATGGCCGGCCACCGTTTGTCTAAATCTGTAACAACAAGACCCGAATTACCCAGCTAGTTGTTACAGATTGAGATGTTGTTTGCCCGCCGGTCCTTTTGTCTCAATCTGTAACATCTGGAGCCGTTTTGGGCGGCTAACTGTTACAGTTCGAGATTTTGTCGGCGGCCCCATCCGTTTGTCTCGATTTGTAACAGCAAGAGGGTCAAATCGGGTCCAACTGTTACAGATCGAGATTTTGTCGGCAGGCCCGTTCGTTCATCTCAATCTGTAACAGGTAGAGGCTCAAAACCCGTCTAGATGTTACAGATCAAGACAAACTGCTGCGGAGTGCTGCCGCCGACCGGCAACCAAGACCCCGACTGATGAATTTGTCCTGATAGGCGCCCTAGATCGGGATTTCGCGGCTACAATAGGGCGGTTACATCGACGTAATGCACTCAATGCAAGAAAGGATCCGCATGGCAAGCCTGTCGGATGAAATCTCGTCGCGCCGCACATTCGCGATCATCAGCCACCCGGACGCCGGTAAGACCACACTTACCGAGAAACTGCTGCTCTATACCGGCAGCATCCAGACCGCCGGTTCGGTCAAGGGCAAGAGCTCGGCCAAGCACGCCGTCTCGGACTGGATGGACATCGAGAAGGAGCGCGGCATTTCCGTCACCTCCTCGGTGCTGCAGTTCACCTACAACGGCGCCTGCGTCAACATCCTCGATACCCCCGGCCACCAGGACTTCTCGGAGGATACCTACCGTACCCTTATGGCCGCCGACGCCGCGGTCATGGTTATCGACGGCGCTAAGGGCGTCGAGGCTCAGACCAAGAAGCTCTTTAAGGTCTGTACGCTGCGCCACATTCCCATCTTCACCTTTGTGAACAAGCTCGACCACGAGGCTCGCGATCCGTTTGAGCTCATGGAAGAGATCGAGAACGTCCTGGGCATCAATACGTATCCCATGAACTGGCCGATTGGCAGCGGCCGCAACTTCCGCGGCGTGTTCGACCGCCAGACCCGTCGCGTCATCGCCTTTGAGGGTGACGGCCACGCCAACGCCACCAAAAAGGTTGCCGAGGTCGAGGCCGAGCTGGGCGATCCTTCCATGGACGAGCTCATCGGCGAGGAAAACCACAAGAACCTGATGGACGACATCGAGCTGCTCGATGGTGCCGGCGACGAACTCGACTTGGATGCCGTGGCCTGCGGCAAGCTGAGCCCGGCGTTCTTTGGCTCGGCGCTCACCAACTTTGGTGTGGAGCCCTTCCTCAAGGAGTTCTTGCGCCTGGCCCCGACGCCGCGCGCCTACACCGACACGCTCACCAGCGAGCCGGTCGACCCCTGCCGCGACGACTTTAGCGGCTTCGTCTTTAAGATCCAGGCCAACATGGACAAGAACCACCGCGACCGCATCGCCTTTGTGCGCATCTGCTCGGGCAAGTTCGAGCGCGGTATGAATGCCTTCCATATGCAGGGCAACCGCAAGCTCAAGCTGGCCACGGGCACCTCGATGATGGCCGACGACCGCGCCATCGTGGATGAGGCGTACGCGGGCGATATCGTGGGCCTGTTCGACCCGGGTATCTTTAGCATCGGCGACACCGTGTGCTCCGGCAAACGTCACGTGCAGTATCCCCAGATCCCGACGTTTGCGCCCGAGATGTTCGCCCGCATCACGCAGGTCGATACCCTCAAGCGCAAGCAGTTCGTGAAGGGCATGGAGGAGCTTGCCCAGGAGGGCGCCATCCAGATTTTCCGCGAGCTGGGTGCTGGCATGGAGAGCGTAATCGTGGGCGTGGTCGGCGTGCTGCAGTTTGAGGTGCTCGAGCGCCGTCTGAAGGCCGAGTATCGCGTTGAGGTCCGTCGCCAGTCGCTGCCCTATACCGATATCCGCTGGATTCAGAACGACCCTGATACCATCGATATCCCGGGCCTTTCACTCACGCGCGACACGCTGCGCGTCGAGGACATGCGCGGCGGCAAGCTACTGCTGTTCACGAGCCCGTGGAACGTGGACTGGGCTACCGACCACAACCCCGACCTTATCCTGTCGGAGTTTGGCAACGTAGCCTTTTAGCGCATCGGCGCAGTGGCCCTGCGGGGCTGCCGCGCCGTTTGCTTGCCTGATGCCGCGTGAGCGGCTATTATACCCACCGTCGTCTCAAGACCGTGACGTCCGAGCAGTTCGGGTCCGATATCCTGCTCGTTAAACCTAAAACCAAAGGAGTACATAATGATCAAGAAGGTCATGGAGGACTACAAGGTCCTGTTGCGGAGCATTCCCGCGGCAACGGTTTCGCTGTTTTTCGTGAGCGTCATCATGATGAACCTGCTGGCCAACAAAGAGCTTATCAGCCTGCCGTATCTGGCGCTCGATTGCGGCTTTGTGGTGAGCTGGGTCTCGTTTTTGTGCCAGGACATGATCTGCAAGCGCTTTGGCGCCAAGGCATCCATCAAAATCTCTATCCTCGCGCTGCTGGTCAACCTGGCCGTGAGCCTGTGCTTTTGGGCATGCTCGCTCACGCCTGGCATGTGGGGCGCCTACTACGACACGGGTATGATCGAGGTCAACACCGCCCTTAACGCCACCATCGGCGGCACTTGGTACGTGGTGCTGGGCTCTTCGCTGGCAATGCTCGTTTCTGCCGTGGTCAACTCCACGCTCAACCAGTCGCTCGGCCGCATGCTCAAAAAGAATAACTTTGCGAGCTTTGCCTTCCGTTCCTATGTGTCCACGGGCATTGGCCAGTTTATCGACAATCTGGTCTTTGCCATTGTGGTGAGCCATACGTTCTTTGGTTGGACCTGGGTGCAGGTCCTTATGTGCTCGCTGACCGGCGCTGTTGCCGAGCTGCTGTGCGAGGTCTTCCTGAGCCCCGTGGGCTACAAGGTCGTACGTGGCTGGGAGCGCGAGAACGTGGGCGCCGAGTACCTCGAGCGCCACGCAACCGCCTAAGGAGCCAGCATGCAGGTGTTGATCACGGGTGCTTCGGGCGGCATTGGAGCCGCATGTGTGCAGCGCTTTTTGGACGAGGGCCACGAGGTCGTGGGCTTCGATCTACTGCCGGCCGCGGTCGAGCACGAGCGCTACCGTCACCTGATTGTGGACGTCCGCGAGCCGGATACGTTTCCGGACGACCTTGAGCCCCAGTTGATCGTGAACGTCGCCGGCACGCAAGATTCGGCCGACGACATCGCCGCCAACCTGTGTGGCACCATCAACGTGACCGAACGCTACGCCTTTGTGGGGGAGGGGCTTGCCGCCAAGCCGACACCGGCTATCAAATCCGTGGTCAATGTGGGGTCGGCGAGCGGACATACGGGATCGGAGTTTTCCGCCTATGCTGCCAGCAAGGGCGGCATTATCGCCTATACCAAGAACCTTGCGAACCGCCTGGCGCCGCAGGCCATCGCCAACAGCGTGGACCCGGGCGGTGTCATCACACCGCTCAACCGTTGCGTGATGGAAGACGAGCGTCTGTGGGCCCAGATTATGGAGCTCACCCCGCTCAAGCGCTGGGCCACGGCGCAAGAAATCGCCGAGTGGATCTACTTTGTGGGTGTGACCAACCGGTTTATGACCGGGCAGAGTCTGCTCATCGATGGCGGCGAGGCCGGCCGCACCCAGTTTATTTGGCCCGAGTAACAGACGCGCCCGATGACAAAAGCCGTCGGGCGCGTTTTTACATCAAGGGGTATCAATAAAAGTTAACTTTAGCTGGCCTTTATCTTCGTAAAGCCCCTTTGAGCTGGTAAAATTACCCCCTAAACAGAACAAGGGGGTAAATTGGGGCTGTTTGGTTCACACGAGAGGCGCGACGCGGACCGGGCGCGCCAGCTTTTTGAGACGGCGCTTGCAGAGCAGGGGCTCAATGTTGGGTTTGTTTTGCGTGCCAGCGACTTGCTTCCCCTTTATATCACGCCAAATTTTGAGCGTGTGTTCGGCGTATCGCCGGAGCGGTATCGTGACGATATCGAGACACTCTACCGGTACATTCCCGATGACGATCGCGTTCGCATGCAGCGACAGATAAGGGATTGGGACCACGCGGCCCCCTTGGATCTGATTTGTTCCTACAACGGGCCTGGGCAGGAAAAGCCGCGCAATATTCGCTTCTCGCTTGCGCTCGTTCAAAACGCAACGCAATATCTCATCACGGCGGTCGACATGACCGCCGAAACCGCGCGCATCGCTAAGGCGGAGTCCGAGCGCGACCGCGCGGTTGAGACCGCCAACGCTCGCACGGACTTTATGAATCAGATGAGCCACGAGATTCGCACCCCGCTCAATGGCATCGAGGGCATGATTTCGCTTGCCCGCGAGCATCATGCGGACGAGCCACGTCTGATGGATGACCTGTCCCGTGCTTCGCAGCTCTCGGCCTATCTGCTGTCCCTTATCAACGACATGCTCGACATGAGCCGCCTGAACAGCGGCCGTGTCCGAATCGATGAGGCGCCGTTCGACATGCGCCTGTTTGTCGCCGAGCTCGAGCGCATGTTTACCTCGCAGGCGGCCGACAAGGGACTCAAGTATTCGGTTGCACTCGAGGACTGCGAAAACGTCTTTGTGGTGGGCGACCGCATGCGCCTGTCGCAGGTCGTGATCAACTTTATCTCCAACGCGCTCAAGTTTACCGAGAGCGGCGGTAGCGTTGCCGTCAGCATTCGCGAGATGTATCGCTCGGAAAACGGCGTGAGCTTTATGCTGCGCGTGCGCGATACGGGCAAGGGCATGGACCCGCGCTATATCAGCAAGATTTTTAAGCCGTTTGAGCAGGAGGACCGCACCATTGCGCGTCGCTACGGCGGAACGGGCCTGGGCATGGCCATTACGAGCGCGCTCGTCGACCTTATGGGCGGCGAGATCGTCGTGGACACCGAGCTCGGGCGCGGGTCGACGTTTTCGGCCTACATTCCACTGCGCTTGGCGACGCCAGAGCAGGTCGAGGACCTTAAGCTCAAAGAGCAGACGTTCGAGACGGCGCCCGATTCCATCGGCTCGACGTTTACCTATCAGTTTGACGGCAAACGATTCCTGCTGGCGGAGGATAACGAGATCAATGCCATGATTGTGGTTGAGTTGCTGGCCAGGCGGGGCGCCGCGGTCGACCGCGCCGAGAACGGCCAGGCGGTCGTCGACCGGTTCCGAAGCATGCCCGTGGGCACGTACGACGCGATCCTCATGGATATCCAGATGCCCGTGCTCAACGGTTGGGGAGCGGCAGAGCAAATCCGAGCCCTCGAGCGCGAGGACGCCGCCGCCATTCCCATCATCGCGCTTTCGGCCAACGACTACACCGAGGACGTAGAGCGCTCGCGCAAGGCGGGCATGAACGGACACGTGGGTAAGCCTATCGACCTGAATGTTTTGAAGGCACAGCTGGCGGCCGCGACGGCCGAGGCAGCTTATCGAGGAAATGAGTAACCGTGATCGTCGAACAGTCCAACAGCATCATCAACGAAGTGAGCCGTGCCCTGTTGGGCAAGCGCGAGGTGATCGAGAAGGCTTTGATGGCCATCTACGCTGGCGGCCATATCCTGCTCGAGGATGTGCCCGGCACCGGCAAGACCACGCTGGCGCTGGCACTGTCCCGTGCGCTGGGCCTGGACTTTAAGCGCGTGCAGTTTACGCCCGACACACTGCCCTCGGACATTACGGGCTTTACGATGTACGATCGCGATGCCGGCACGTTCCGCTTTGTGTGGGGCGCCGTTAACTGCAATATGCTCCTGGGCGACGAGATCAACCGTACCAGCGCAAAGACGCAGTCGGCCCTGCTCGAGGTTATGGAAGAGCGCGCTGTGACCATCGATGGCCAGACGCATCCGGTGCCGCGTCCCTTTGTGTGCGTGGCGACCGAGAACCCGGTGGGTTCGGCGGGTACCCAACCCCTGCCCGATAGCCAGCTCGACCGCTTTATGGTCCGCCTGTCCGTGGGCTATCCGTCGCGCCAGGACCAGATCGATATCCTCAAGGCTCGTCGCTACGCCAACCCGCTCGATGACATTAAGCCCGTGGTCGGCCGCGATGACTTGCTCGATATCCAAAACTACCTGGGCAACGTGCAGGTCGTCGATACCGTGCTGGATTATATCGTTCGCCTTTGCGAGGCGACTCGTGAGGACGCGCTGGTGGAGCTGGGCGTGAGCCCCCGCGGCGTTATCGCCCTTACCCGTATGGCGCGTGCCTGCGCGCTCATTCGCGAGCGCGACTACGTGGTGCCCGAGGACGTGCGCGAGGTCTTTACGTCCGTCTGCGCCCATCGCCTTGTTTTGCGCCCCCAGGCCCGAATCGAGTCGATTACCGCCGAGGACGTTCTCGACCGTATTCTGGCTGCCGTTCCCGCTCCGTCCATGGGTCAGGTTCGCGGTCGCTCCTAGCGACGCGTAGCTGCCCGCGCCTGCTATAACGCCCATGATTATCAACAAGATCACTTATGTAGCATCCGTCGTGCTCCTGCTCGTCGTGTTTGTGCTTACCGCCAATGCGGCCGCACTCGCTGCGGCATTGGCATTGATAGCCATGCCCGTCATTACGGTGGTCGCATGCCGCGCGAGCGTGGCCTCGCTCAAGATTGGCTTTGAGCTTCCCCGTTCATGCGTTGTGGACTCGCCGCTGGTGCTTCGTATGACGCTTGACCGCCCCACGCTGTTTCGTGGCCGCGTGGAGCTGGTGTTCTCGGTGCGCAACCTGCTGACGGGAGCACTTACGACCTATCCGGTCAGCTTGGCGCCCGCCGCCAGCAGGCCGGCTGAGTTTAACCTTGAGCTTGATTCGTCGATTTGCGGCGCGCGCGTCATTGCGCTCGATACCGCACGCCTTGTCGACGAGATGGGCTTTACCTCGCTTGCGCTCGACGGCGTTTCGTACCGCGAGACCTTTACCGTGTATCCCCAGGTGGTTGATATCCAGGTCGATCCTCGCCAGAGTACATCGGCCAGTCTTGAGGGCGTCAGCTATGACCCCCATCGCAGCGGCCAGGATCCCTCCGAGGTCTTTGATCTGCGTTCGTATCGCGAAGGCGATTCGGTCAAATCGATTCATTGGAAGCTGTCGACGCGTTTTGACGATGTGCTGGTGCGAGAGGCCTCTCGTCCGCAAGATCATGCCATTGCGATTCTGTTTGGGATATTCGCGCGCGATTTTGAGGAATCTGAGCGGCCCCAGGTGCTGTCCGCCGCGCTGGGCCTTACCGCATCGGTGAGCCTGTCGCTCATGCGTCTTGGCTACCACCATGTGGTAGTGGCGACAGGAGGCAGCGCTTTGACTGCATATCCGGTCGACAACCGCCGTGGATTCAACGAGATGCTCGATGCCCTTGCTTCGACTCCGCTTGCGCTGGATTATCCCACGTCGTATGAGCGGTATTCGAAGATTGTGGCAAGCAGGGGTATTAGCAAAACCGTGCTGGTGACAGCCGGCGCTGATGATGCCGCTTTTATTGATATGGGCAAAATGGCTGACCTGTCAGTGCTCCATGTGTCGGATTCCGTTGAGTCGTATAGCGTCGAGCGTGGCCCCAGCTACCTCATCACCCACTGCCCTGCCTCGATGGATCCTGCTCGCATAAAGAGCCTGGAGGTCTAACATGAACTTTAGGACTCTCGCCTCGGCAGATGGCATCGGCTCCAACCATCGCATCGTCGACGTCTTCCTGTCGATCGTTCCGACGGCTTTGCTCGCCGCGGCCTTTTCCTGCGCGATTGGCAATTGTTTTAGTGCTGCCTGTTTGGGAATGTTGCTGACGGCAAGTGTCATTACGTCTGTTGTGATGAGCGCCATGGGCGTTTTGCTTGCTTCGAGGCAGCCGTCCCGTACCGTGGCGATAATCGTTGCGTCCGCGACGCTCGTCTGCATGTTGATGCTCCCGCCGGCGCGCGCGGGCTTCTATGCGTTCATCAACGTTATCATCGCTCACCTCAATTCGATATTCGGTTTGTACCTTCCGCTTGTCGCCGGTGCTGGCTTGCTTTGCGAATCGATGACGTTTTCCCTGCTGGGCGGCCTGTTTGCCGGTTCGTGCAGTTGGCTTTTTGTAAGCCTGAGTGTTTCGTGGCCCACGCTTTTAATCGTCGTTGTCTGCGGTGTTGAATCCATGGTGCTGCAGCTTGGTGATTCCGCAGTGGCGATGGCATTGGGCGTTGCAGGCTGGTTGGTCCAGTGCCGCACGTGTGAGCTGCAGGGTTCTACCGTTCGGCTGTCCCAGGTTGTTGTCGGACTCGGTGGCCTTTGCGCCGCCTGCGGTGTTCTTTTTTCGCTGACGTCTGCTTTTGTGCAGCCGATGCCTGCGTTGTCCGCCATGTCCTCAACGGCGGTCAGCGCTATCGACAAGTTCCGGTTTGGTAGCGATACGTTGCCCGAGGGCGACCTTTCCCAAGCGTCGGATATGAACGAGGGCACGGCAACCACGCTGTCGTTGACAACAGACAGGGCACTTGGCGATGACCTGCTCATGAAGGGTTTTGTGGGCAGTACGTTCGATGGCACCTCTTGGCATCGCGGGGATTGGGTGTCCTATGAGGGCGAATGGTCTGGTGTGCGCGAATGGATGCGGAAGAATGGCCTGACGGTCGCCGAGCAGCGTGCGGCATTTGATACCACGGCAGAGCGCGAGGGCAAAGATGCCGTCGAGACGGCAAAGATCTCGGTCAACGCTTCGGGCGCCAACCGCCGATACGCCTATGCGCCTTATACGCTGCGTTCGCTAAGTGGTGTCGATGCAATGCTTACCGGCTCTACGATTACGTGCTCCGGCTTGATGCCTTCGAAGACATATGCGGTAATCGTGGACAATGTGCCTGCGGCGAGCGCTATTACCGATTCGACATGGCTGGCATCGTCGGAGAGCGCGTACGCAAAGAGCGAGCGGGTGTACGCCTCATTTGTTCGCGAGCACTATCTGGATATCGACGATGATGAGCGCGGCGCAGTCGAGGAGTACCTGTTCGCGAGCGATAGCTGGGATGCGAACGCGAATGTATCGGAGGCGGCGGTCGTTAGCCGTGTGCGTACCATGCTTTCTGCGCTTGCAAGTGATACGGATAATCCGCCGACATATGCCGAAGCCGGGACGTTCACCAAGTGGTTTTTGGGTACGGCCCACGAGGGCAATTCGGCCTATTTTGCCACGGTGGCAACGCTTGCGTTTAGGTCGCAGGGGATTCCGGCGCGCTATGTCGAGGGGTATCGGGCTTCGGACGAACGGATCGCCCGCGCATATCATTCCGGCAGCACGCTTTACTTGACGGCTGCCGATGCCCATGCCTGGACCGAGGTGTATCTGGATGGTCAGGGCTGGACTCCTGTCGAGGTCACGCCTGGGTACTACAGCCAGTCACTCGATGCGGACAAGATTGTTGACGTGGGCGAAGCATGGAGCAACGGCACCGATGATTCGACGCTCGATGTGGGCACGGTCGCCGGCAAGGCCGAGAAAAAGCGCGACAAGGTTACGGCTAACGAGCGCAAGGCGTCTGTCGCGGTAAAGGCGGGTGCCGCCGCGCTTGCCTTTGTCGCTTTGATGTCGCTTGCCCTGTTTGTTCGCATGCTTGTGGTGCGCCATCGACGCGCGCGGGATCTTTCGAATGACGATCAGGACATTTGCATCCCGGCGCTCTATAGCTACTTGGTGCTCGTGATGGAGCAGAGCGGAGTTGCGGCTTTTGACGAGACCAAGCCACTCGAATGTCTTGATTCCTTTGCCGAGATATTCCCCTCGGTCGATCCTTGGGAGTATCGTCGAGTCATTCGGCTCTACCAGGCCTATGTCTTTGGCGGGCACGCGCTTAAACCCAACGAGCTGCGTACCCTTCGTCGCTTTGCCGAGCGTCTGCATCAGAACATGCCGACGCCAAAGAATGTAATTGAACACTTCCGTCGCTGCGTGCTGCATGCGTTATAGAGGGAGTAGATCTGCGTGATATCTAAGAAGCCTCAACATATGGCCTCGCGTAAAAGCGCTGCCGCCGCACGACTTAAAAAGCCACAGGTCGAGCACTTGCTGGATAATGGCAAGCGTGCTGTCGATAACGTGGCACGCCGTGTTGTACTGCCCTCCGCCTCGCGCATGGTAGCCGTGGCGGCTTCGGTGGCAGCGGTCGGCGCATTTGGCGTTGGTGCGTTTGAGCTGGCACAAAATGGCCTGAACTTTGACCCTTCCTCATATATTGCGACCTATGCCCATGGTGATGCCGCGTCTGACGAGGCCTATCGAATCAGTTCGACTTCGACCGACGCCGAGGCGAATCGGCACGACGACCAGAGCGATCGTGAAGATACGAGTGCCCGCGAACAGGAGGCCTCGCTTGCCGATGTGCCGACGCAGGCCAATTTGACGAGCCAAAGCGGAACGACTGCCTATAACGTTACGGGCAATGCCAATGGCTCCGGTGTGACGGTTGCAGGAGGCGCTGGTGGCAATGGAACGGGCGGCGGTGCCTCTGCGGGTGGCGTTCTTGGTCCCGTGATCAACGCTGGTGGCGGTGTGGGCGGCAACGGCGGCGGTGGCGGTTCCGGTACCGGTGGCGGCTCTGGTACGGGCGGCTCGACCAACTCGACGGCGAATTCCTATAAGTATCTGCTACAGGATCCCACGCCCCAAAAGGGCGCTCCTATGGGTGACACGACGTTCTTTACGCAGTTTAGCGGCACGGCCGGCGTGGTCGATTCTAGCAAGGTGGAAATCGCACCCATTACGGATGCGATTTACGATGGCCAGATGCTCGACGCCTGGACGCTATTCTGCGCCATGGATGTGCACTGGAGCGACGACATCGGTATGTACTATCTTGCATGCGAGAAAGATGAGTTTTCCTCCTATCCGTATTTTCGCGTGAACTCATGGACGAATGCCTCCGGGGAACAGAATCCGACGCTGTGCTCAAGCCAGCCGTTGACGGTAAGTGTTTCGCTGCGTCTGTCGCAAGATGCGGCATGGACAACGCGCACGGTAACCATTCAGCCGTCGCAATCGTGCCTGTTTGTGGTGGGCGAGCCCGATTCGAGCGGGCAGCGTGATGTGATTTGGAATACGCTGAGTTCCAAAGCGAACTTGCTGAGCGTTAACACGCAAGAGGCATTTATGAAGCAGACGGGTTATGTCGATTCGGACGGCTACTTGAACGCCCTGCTGCAGGGTTGGCGCGAAGATGAAAAGCCCGTTCCGTACTTCTACACGTTGACACCGGGCCGCCATGTGGTGATCCCCGGCGACGTTGTGCCGATTGATTCTGCCTACAAGGTGCGTTTTCAGGGATATTCGCTCGATGGCAGCTATCGTTTGGACAATGATGCCACGAGCTCCAATAATTCGCGTTTGCAGACGCTTGTAGATGTCGACGAATCTGCGGTGTCGGTCGACGGCGACGTCGAGACCCTGCGCGTACCCCAGGGCGTGCAAGCGGTCGATGCCTATACCGATAGCCGCCAGCGCGAGGGCTTTACCTGGCAGGTCAACAATCTGGAGCTGCCGTCCTCGACGCTCTACGTTAACGTAAATGCCGGTTTTCAGGTGCTCGATGCCTACCATGTTGCGTCGGACAATCCCGTCTATGCCGCTACCGATGACGGCATCCTGACCTCTCAAGACGGTCAAGAGTATCTAGGCATTCCGTATAACACGCGCGAACTCAACGTTCCTGCTGGTGTTACCAACGTTGTCGTGCCTGACCGCAATAAGCTCGACCGCATTGTTCTACATGCGTCTAAAGAGGGCGAGCTGCCCCAGATCGACGTGAGCGAGCTGCGGGACTGCACCCTTGTGGTTGACGATGGCGTTCTGCTCGATTTTATTACCGCGCATGCGAGCGAGTTGGATGATGCCTACAGCGTGTACCTCGCCTCGGCGAGCAACCCCAAAGTGCAGTTTATGTACTCGCAGGGCCTGGTATATAGCTTGGACTCACAGATGGAAAGCGACCTGTACTGCGTGCTCGACACGGGTTCCAATATCGCCCTGGTGCAGATTTCCAACACCATTATGAAGGGCGCCTTTGCGGGCAATACTTCGGTCGATACGTTGGTGCTCATGCCGTGGTTTGGTGACGAGGTGACGCTCGAGGACGGCAGCCTTGCGGGCGGCTCGGTGCAGACCATTGTGTGCGCAACCGACGAGCAGGTTGCGTATGTCGAGCAGCATAAGGCTGCTGCCGGTGCGCCTGATGCACAGGTGATCAAGGTAGGCCTGTCGCGGGAGGGATACCTCTATTACGACAACGACGGCGAGATAATCCTGCTGTCTGCTGCCGGCGACGAAGACGGCAATCTGCCTGCGACCTTTGACGGCACGTTGCATACAGACGACGGCAAGCAGCTCAAAGTGGACGCCATCGCACCGTACGCCTTCTCGGGCGATGCGGAGCTCATGTTTGTCAACCTGGGCGAGCATACGAGCGAGATCGGTCGCAACGCGTTTGAGAACTGCCAGAACCTGCAAGGCGTGTTCTTTGGGACGTCCGATAGCATCGAAGTGGGGGCCGATGCCTTTAAGGGCTGTACGGGCCTGGGCTTCGTGGCATCGCGTGCCAAAAGGGCTTCGTTTGCCACGACCGAGAACCCCAATCCGGCCGGCTGCACCTGGTATGCGCCCGATGGCGACATTCAGGGCTATGACAGCCGCTTTACCACCATCAAAGGTATTTACGATTTTGATTGCGATGCGCAGAGTGGCGACGCGGTTCTGCTCTATGGCTACTACGGTGATGACGAGGAAGGCAAGCCTAGCATTCTGCTCGGCGCGCCCTCGATGCTCAGCGGCACGATTGCATTGCTGCCGAGCACGGTTGAGATCTTTGGCGGCTATTCCTCGTCCGGCGCCAGGGACCTGCCCGGCGCGTTTGAAGGAACCGGTGGCAAGTGGGATATCGATTGGTCTTCGGCTCTCAATCTGGCATATATCGATCGCTATGCCTTTAGGAATTCGGGCATAGCCGGCAATCTGAACATCGATCTTCCCGATAACGATATCTATGTCGGCGTGTCGGCGTTCGACGGCTGCACGAACTTAACGTCCGCGTCGCTCCATGCGGCAACCCTCGATATCAACGACCAAGCATTCACCAATTGCTTGAGGCTTACGAGTGCATCGTTCGTGGCGAACAGCAATGGAGACTACGATAGCGCCACGGGCCTGGGCTCTCAAAACTATTTGGCGTCCTCGGTGTTCGGCAGCGATGCTAACTTTACGAGCTTGACGGTCGGTGCCGGCATTGCAACGTTGGGCTATCCGTCACCGGGCGTAGGCTTCTTCTTTGACGGCGCGACTGACGCCGAGGAGGAGGCGAGCCGCATTCGCCTGTCGGTGCCGAGCGGCATGGAGCAGGACTACCTTAACGCCTGGGTCTACGGCTTTATTGGCTACGACGACTACGATACCTATTTCGAGGAAGTCTACTGGAATATGTTCATGGACTTCTATATGGGGGTGGGCCCAGAGCCGACGGTCGAGGCGGTCGAGGCACAGATGGCTAAGAACCTGCTGGAGCCCGAAAACCGCTTGCGCACCATGATGGGGCTGCCGCTGGTCGAGGCATCCACGGTTATCAAAACGGGCGGTGATGTGCCCGAGAACACTGAATGGAAGATCGAGGACAACGGCGACGGAACCGCCACACTGGTCTCGGCGCCGTCCGACATTGAGCAGGCTGAGTTGTCGAGTGCGTTGACGGGACCAACCGTAATCGCTTCGAATGCCTTTTCGCGCTGCTCGTATCTTACCGAGATCGTGCTGTGCGATAAGGTGATCGGCATTCAGAGCGGCGCGTTTATGGACTGTAGCGGTGTGACGGTAACGCTGCCTGCTGGTTGCCCGCTGCCGGAGCTGCTGGGCGGGATGGAGAGCAGACCGTTCTCGTTTGGCGGTAGTGTGACACTCAATGTTGCCGAGGCCGATCGCGAGTCTTTGCTCAAGATGTGGTCTCGTCAGATGGTGGGGATTGTCACAGGCGACGAGGAGCTTGACTACGTCGAGAGCAAGTGGTTCAGCAACGTCAACATGGATACATTTGAGTCGCCGACATTCGATGTGCTCAATAAGGCCGTGAACGAGCCGCTTATGGACTGCGAGAACCGCCTGCGCTCGCTGATGGGCATGGAGGCCATTAGCGATATCAGCGAGCTTGCCGCTCCCATCGATATCAACAATTACCCGCAGTATTGGATTGCCGGTTAGGCGGGTTATTGATTGAGGCAGCCCCAGGTAATGGGGCTGCTGCCGTTTTGCTCGAGCAGATGGTTGGCTGCCGAGAAGGGGTGCGACCTCATAAAAGCGGGGAGCTCCGCCGTGGCCCGGTTGGCCGAAAGCGGCGAGGGGTGTGTGGACGCCAGACAGAACTTGCCGGTCGCCTCGCCCGTGCCGGTTGCGGCGAGCTTGCCTTCGACCATCTGCTGGGCAAAGCGTCCCCATGCCAAAAAGACCACGGGCTGGGGCAACTGGCAGCAGCGCTCGATGACGTAGTCGGTCAGGACGCTCCAGCCAAGCTTGGCGTGTGAGTTGGCGGCGTGCTCACGTACGGTGAGCGTGGTGTTAAGGAGTAAGACGCCCTGCTGCGCCCATGGCGTTAGGTCGCCCGCGGCGGGGATGGGACAGCCCAGGTCCGCATTGAGTTCCTTATAGATGTTGCGCAGGCTGGGCGGCAGCTTGGTTTGCGTCGCGGGAACCGAGAACGATAGTCCCATGGCCTGGTTGGGTCCGTGATACGGGTCCTGACCCAAGATGACAACCTTGACCTGGTCGGCCGGCGTGTAGGCGAGGGCATTGAGAATGTCATCTTGCGCCGGGTAGATCGTCTGCTCGGCACGCAAAAGGGCGATGCGCTCGAGCAACTGGTTCGTGGTGTCACGTACCGGCTGCGGCGCATCGCCCAACCAAGTTGCTATGTTACGGTCGCGAGTTGCGGTGTCCATGGGGCTCCTTTGTGGCAGATGCTTTGCTGGCATCTATTGTAAGGGCGTCCGATGGATGCTGGGCCGCTGTGTATAAAAGCGTCGAGCTCTAGGAGACGTGCTCGGGCGCTCCTGCCATGTGAGCCTGGCTGCGGGCGCGAAGGCGCGGAAGCTCGACCGTTGCAACCATGACGCCGGTGAGGATGAGGGCGGCGCCAAAGAAGGCGATGGGGCTCAGGACCTCACCAACCAGGAAGAACGAGAAGACGGCGGAGCAAACCGGCTCGAGCGAGAAGGCAAAGCCGGTTGTCTCGGCGGGCACGTGAGGCTGCACGAGCGTCTGGGTGATAAAGCCGTAGGCAGAGCAGATGAGCGCGAGGGCGACAACAACCACGATCTCGCTGGGTGTGCTGGGAAGGGTGAAGCCGCCAAAGACAAACGCGGCGATGCCCGAGAACAGACCGCCAAAGCCAAGTTGCCAAACGCCCAGGCCCAGGGGGTCGACTTCCTCGACAAAGCGCTTGGCGACGATGATATGGCCGGCATACACAAAGGCGGAGAGCAGCATAATGAGCGCGCCGGGGTTGAGGCTGGTAAAGTCGGCGCCCGAAAGCAGCAGCATGCCGCAGGTGACAATGGCGGTGCCGACGAGCACCTTGCGCTCCGGGGCACGACGCAGCAGGGCGGCGTTGGCAAACGGCACGATTACGACCGTCAGGCTCTGCAAAAAGCCGGCAGTGGAGGCAGACGTGAGGCTGGAGCCCAGGCACATGCAGGTGAGCTCGGTTGCCATGATGGCACCGATAATGGCGGCGCGGACCATCAGGTCGCAGTTGATGCGGAACGCGTGCTTGTGGAAGAGCAGCAGGCAGGCCGCGAAGGCGATGAGGCAGCGCAACGCGACGATACTCGTGGCGTTCATGCTGTCCATGCCGATCTTCATGAGGGGATACGAAAAGCCCCATGCGACGGGAACGGAAAATGAGAGCGCGATTGCTTTTTTGCGATCCATGGGACTCCTTTTGTTACAGAACGGTTTCGCAAAAAGGATTCTGCTCCCAGATATGGATGTAGTAAAGCGAATGTATCTTCAGTATGATTAAGTAAAACTAAAGTAGGTGCGAAAAGCGCTGGCAAAACGTTTTATGGCTGCGTTCATATGGAGGCAAGATGGCATCGCGATATCAGATTGTGTGTATGGTGGTCGATCGCGGCAGCCTCAAGGGCGCGGCCGATGAGCTGGGCTATACACAAAGTGCGGTGAGCCAGGCCGTCAAGGCGCTCGAGCGTGAGCTGGGCACCACGCTTATCGAGCGCGGCAAGCAGGGTGTTTCGCTTACGCGTGACGGCAAGCAGTACCTGCCGTATCTGCGCCAAATCGTGACGGCCGAGGCTGAGCTCGAGGGCAAGCGCCAGGAGTTGCTGGGCCTGTCCTCGACCGATATTCGCATTGCGACGTTTACCAACGTGAGCCGAACCGTGCTGCCGCGTGTAATCCGTGACTTTGGAACGTTGCATCCGGGTGTGCGTTTTACCCTCAAGCAGGGTGATTACACGCGCAACGCCCAGTGGGTGCACGATGGTGTGGTGGACTTTTGCTTTACGGCGCGTGGATTTACCGCCGGGCTGCAGAAGCGCGTGGTCTATCACGATGAGCTCGTGGCACTGCTGCCGGCGACGCATCCGCTGGCGGCAAAGGAAAAGGTCACGCTTGCCGATTTGGCGTCCGAGCCGTTTGTGCTGCTGGACGAGGGTGAGCAGAGCCTGGTACTCGACGCGTTTGCCGCGCACGGGCTATCGCCGCATGTGACGAGCGAGGTCACCGACGATTACACCATTATGGCGATGGTGGAGGAGGGCCTAGGCGTGAGTATGCTCTACCGCCGTACCGTCGAGGGCATGAGGGCCGATATTCGCGTGCGTCCCATCGTGCATGCCCCTTCGCGCGACGTGGTGGCAGCCTGGCGCAGCTGGGACACCATGCCCATTGCCACCAGGCGTTTTATCGATTACATGAGCTCGCATATCGTCAATTAGCGATAGCGTGGCGCTCGGGGTTTCGCCTAACGCGCCCCTGCCTTAGCCTGAGCCAGGCGGTAGGTGCGCGCAGGGTGACAGAGCAGTACGGCCACGACCATAAAGAACGCCGTGGTGCCCAGGCTGATGGGGTAGACCATCATGATGTTCGCGAACGTGCGGAAGTTGGGGAACACGCAGAACACCCAGTAGAAGCGGATGCCGCAGACGCAGATCATGGTGATGAGGGCGGGCAAGAGCGAGATGCCAAAGCCGCGCAGGTAACCGGACATGTTTTCGTAGAACATGCTAAAGGCGTATGCGGGGAAAATCGAGCACACGCGGATATAGCCGATCGAGACGATATTGGGATCGCTGTTAAAGAGCGACAGGATCTCGCGACCCAAGCCGACGATGATTACGATGGTGGTGAGCGCGACAATGCCGCCTTCGACCAGGCAGACCTTGAGCGTCTTGGTGCAGCGGTCGATCTGGCGCGCGCCGTGGTTCTGTCCCACAAAGGTGGTGCAGGCCTGGCTAAAGCTGTTGAGCAGGTTGTAGCACACGTACTCCAGGCTCATGGCCGCGCTGGAGGCTGCCATGACCTCGGTGCCCAGGCTGTTGATGGCAGACTGGATGATGATGTTGGCGACGGCAAAGACAGCGCTTTGGACGCCGGCGGGCAGGCCGATCTTGACGATGCGCTTAAGGGCGACGGGGTCGATAGCCAGGTCGCGCGGGGTGACATGGACGACGGAGTCGGTCTTGAGCAGGCGGATAAAGAGCGTAGCGGCGCTGACGGTGTAGGCGATGGCGGTGGCGATGGCGACGCCCGCGACACCCCAGTGGAGCACAGGGACAAAGATGAGATCCAGGCCAATGTTGAGGACGGTGGACACGGCAAGCGCCTGCAGCGGCATGCGGGTGATGCCGACGGAGCGGAAGATCGCGGCCTCAAAGTTGTAGAGCAAGATCGAGGGCATGCTGAGCAAAAAGACGCGCAGGTAGAGCGAGGCGAGCGGCATGGTTTCGGCAGGAACGTTGAGCGCGGCGAGCATGGGCTCGGCAAAGATCTCGCCCAGCGCGATGACGACAAAGCCCACAAGCGCCATGAGAATCGAGGTGTGGACGGCGCGTTTGACCATGTTCTGATCGTTGCGGCCGATAGCGTTGGCGATGACCACGTTGGAGCCAAGCGACATGCCAATAAACAGGTTGAGCATAAGACTGGTAAGCGGAACGTTGGAGCCGACCGCTGCCATGGCGAGGGTTCCCTGGTCGCCCGAGAAATTACCGATGATGACCGTGGCGATGAGGTTCGACAGCTGCTCCAAGATACTCGTGGCGGCTACGGGGAAGGCGAACAGGGGAATATTGCGCCACAGCGAGCCGGTCGTCATGTCAATGTGCTTAGATGCGGTATCAGCCATACGCTCTCAATCTCTTATATGCGCTTCAATGCTAATTTGCGCAGACGATGATACTCCTAATGCAACCACCCGGCACTCGGGGACGTTCCTTTTCTGCCGGCACTTGGGGACGTTCCTAAAGTGCCGGCAGAAAAGGAACGTCCCCAAGTGCCGCCATGTGGGGGAGGCGTGAGACAATGGTGGGTGCTGTGTTGTCCGTGCTAAGGAGTTGCCATGTTGTTGTGTCCCGTTTGCCATGAGCCGTTGGTGGACGACGAGCGTGGGGCTGCATGTGCGGGCGGGCATCGGTTCGATCGTGCGCGCGAGGGCTACCTGTACCTGTTGCGCTCGTCCAAGAGCGGTGACTCCATGGGCGATCCCAAGTCGCAGGCACGCAGCCGTCGCGACTTTCTGAATCGCGACTACTATGCGCCGTTGCGCGATGCGATGGTCGAGCTGGTGTACGAACGAGCGGCTGAGCGCGGGGCATCCACGGACAAACCGCTGAACTTGCTCGACATCTGCTGTGGCGAGGGCTACTACACAAGTGCCATGGGCTCGGTGCCGAACGTTGATGCCTACGGGTTTGACCTGGGTAAGGAAATGGTGCGCCTGGCTGCCAAGCGAGGCGGCGCGACTTACTTCGTCGCCAACATGAAGGACATTCCCGTGGCAGATGGCGCCTTCGGCATGGTGACCGAGCTCTTTGCCCCCTTTAACGAGCGCGAGTTTGCCCGCGTGCTGGCGCCCGAGGGCTCGCTCTATACCGTGGTGCCGGGTGCCCGCCATCTCTTTGGACTCAAGGAAGTGCTCTACGATACGCCGTACCTCAACGATGAAAAGCTGCCGCAGACTACCGAGCTTGAGCTCGTAGGCACACAGCGCGTGACGGCGTCGATCACCCTCCAGACGCAGGCGGACATCGAGGCCGTATTCCAGATGACGCCGTACTACTACCGCACGCGTCCGGCGGACAAAGAGCGCCTGGCAAACCTCGATACCCTCCAAACGGACATCGACTTCATCATCGCCGAGTACCGCCACTAACCTGCCAAAAAGGGACAGGTTTATTTTGACAGGTTTTATCTGGGCAAACGTAAAGGGCCGACCGCGTTGCTACGCGATCGGCCCTCTTTAGCTGCTTGATTGCAAAGGCTATGGGAGACAGGTGCCTACAGGCGATCCTTGTTCTCGGCCTTGACGGCGTGTGCCTGCTGAATAAAGAACAGGTCGTACACCACGATGACGAAGGCGCCAAAGTTGATGGCGTCGCCGCCAAGTGCGGGGAGCGTGAGCGCGGCCTGAGCGAGCGTGGCGACCGCGGCAACAATACCGAGCTTAAACGCGCCATCCACCTGCGAAGGCTTGTTGGCGCCCTTGATGCCCGCGACGCCAGCGGCAAGGTCGATAAGGCCCTTGGCGATAATGATGACAGCGGCAAGCATGGCGTTCGTTCCGTAGGTGGACTCGAGCTTGCCGGTAGCGATGCCGGCGATTCCAATGACGAGGCTTGCGATGCCCAGAACAAAATAAATCAGGGCAAGGATTTTGAGTGTCTTGCGAGCGGCGCTCATGACTGGTCCTTTCGATGCGGGCGCGGAGAATCTGTCGCACCCAGGTTACGGCACATATCGTGAAGCACATTGTAGTTCAACGTCGGCGTACATGCGCTTGAAAGCACTTTGAAGCCTGGGTGCTCCAACCTTTCAAAAAGGAAAGCTGGGCGTAAGCCAAATCGATGGCAGCGTATGCGCGGCGCTGCGATGATGGGGCCATGGTAAGGGCTGGACCGAAGGAGGAACCATGATGTACGGAGTAGAGCAGACGCGCGAGCCACGGTCGTTGGGAAGGCGTATGAGTGATTCTGTGATCGCTGCCGTGTGCACGGGATTGATGGCGGTGCTTTGCATTGGAATGCTGTGGACTATGTCGCATGTGGGACAATAACGGACGGTTGGGTGCCGACATAAACGGCGCTCACGTATTCGTTTTGCTTGTTAAGGAGTGTCCATGGGCGTCGTCGATCCCTTTTCTGTTGCTCGGGCAGCGGGGCTTGAGCTGACCGGGAAGTCCGAGGGCCTCACGCTCACCGACGGTACGATGGAGTTGCGCGCCGATTTTGGCCGCATGCTGCCACGGCTCAAGCAGGGCCGCCTGCAGCAGGAGCTGCTGGTGAAGGCTGCGCGTACAAAAGGCATCGAACAACCATGGGCGATTGATGCCACGGCAGGCTTTGGAGAGGATTCGCTGCTGTTGGCTGCCGCGGGCTTTACCGTCGATCTGTATGAGCAGGATTGCGTGATCGCGGCGCTTCTCAAGGATGCCTTGGATCGCGCGGCAGACGATCCGGCGCTTGCGGCCGCCGTGGCGCGCATGCGCTTACATGCGGGCGAGGACAGCATTGCCGGCCTTCGTCATACAGCCGAGCTGATCAAGCAGGGTGAGCTCGCGGCTCCCGACGTGGTGTATCTGGATCCCATGTTTCCCGAGCGCACCAAGAGCGCAGCGGTGAAAAAGAAGTTCCAGCTCTTGCACCATTTGGAACAGCCATGTGCCGATGAGGAGGCGCTGGTTAAAGCTGCGCTTGCGGTGCACCCGCGCAAGGTCGTTATCAAGCGGCCGGTAAAGGGACCGCTGCTTGCCGGCGTTAAGCCGAGCTATCAGCTTGCGGGCAAGGCCGTCCGCTACGATGTCTTGGTGCCGCCGCGCCCGTAGCTTGCTTGCGATTGCCGGCGCTTTGCCAGCGCCGTGCCGATGCGGGGTCTATTTCCAAGGGTGCGACGTCAGGTGCCAGCCGCCGCAGTATTCGCATTTGTAGCAGGCCAAACCACGCCGTCCGCGGTTTTCGCAGTCGGCCATAACGGCCTCGGCTTCGGCGCGTGTGTCGTAACGGTTTTTGCGCTCGCACGACTTGTAGCGCCAGGCTTCATCGCGCTCGGCGTCCAGGGCGTCGCGGCGCTCGTCCTCGCGTGCAAACAGGTCGCTCATATCGCCGCCGGTGGCAGCGCCCAAAAACTCGCTTTTGGCCTTTGACCAGGCGGCTCGCTTTTTGCTTCCCATCTGCTTCGCACCCTCTCCAAACGTTGGTATCATTGCTCAATCAAAGTGATACCAATAAACGTGAGGTCGCCGCGTGATGATCAGAAAAACCCTCGATACCGACATTCCCGCCGTCATGGCTATCTATGACGCGGCCCGCGCCTTTATGCGCGCACATGGCAACGCCACGCAGTGGCCCGAGGGCACGCCTTCGGCCGAGCAGTTGGCTGCCGATATCGCCGCTGGTGGCAGCTATGTGTGCGAAGTCGACGGTCGCGTGGTGGCGACGTTTGCCTTTTTACCGGGTCCGGACGAGTGCTATGACGTGATTGAGGACGGTCAATGGCGTAGCGACACTCCGTACGCCGTGCTGCACCGTGTGGCGTCGGATGGCATCACGCATGGCGTCGCAGCAGCGATGTTTGCCTTTGCCAAGGAGCGCGCCAGCCATCTGCGTATCGACACGCACCAAGACAATCTGCCCATGCAGGGCGCCATCGCCAAGGCCGGGTTTAAGCGCGCCGGTATCGTATATGTGTCGGACGGTACGCCGCGTGTCGCGTTTGATTGGCTGCGTGAGGCGTAAGAGCCAAGGCACGTATCATCACCCAGCTCAAATAAAAAATGGCCCCGGGTGGGGCCATTTTTGGTAAAACGCGTCGTTGTGGGGCTCGCGTTGTTACTGCCCCAGATGAGCCAGGACAGACAAAAGGGGAGGTGCCGGCTTTCGCAAGGCGCGAACCTACGAAAATCGCCGCGCGGCAACGCAGGGCGATGAGCTCGGTCGGGGGATAGGGCCCGCTTCGCCCGCCGGCTCGTAAATTGTATCATCCGGTGTGTGACAAAAGCGTACCCTGCGGGGTCGGTGGGCTATCAACGGGGGAGATCATGTCGAAGCAAGCGGTCATAGGAATTCTGGCACATGTCGATGCCGGTAAGACCACGCTGGCCGAGGCCATGCTGTTTCATGCCGGCCGCATTCGCAAGCGCGGGCGCGTGGACGATGGCGACTCGCATCTTGACACGAACGAGATTGAGCGCGAGCGCGGCATCACGATCTTCTCGTCGCAGGCCGTGCTCGACCACGGCGACACCCATGTTATGCTCGTGGATGCTCCCGGCCATGTCGATTTTTCGGCCGAGGCGGAGCGCACGCTGCGCGCGCTCGACTATGCGATCCTGGTGGTGGGAGCCAACGACGGCGTGCAGGGTCATACCGAAACCCTGTGGCGACTGCTTGCTCGCTACGACATTCCGACGTTCATCTTTATCAACAAAATCGATTTGGAGAATCCCGGTCGCGATGTTTTGCTGGCACAGCTGGGGCAGCGTCTGTCCGAAGGCTGCCTGGATGCCAACGAGCTGCTGACGGGCGGTGCCGTTCAGGAGGATGCTGCTGCGTTGGACGAGGCGGCACTCGAGGAGTTTCTTGAAGCGGGTGAGCTTTCCGTCGCAACGCTGTCGCGCATGGTTGCCGAGCGCAAGCTCTTTCCCTGCTTTGCCGGCTCGGCGCTCAAGGACCAAGGCGTGGACGAGCTGCTGGATGGCATATGCGCGCTGATGCGTGAACAGGCGTGGCTCCCGGAGTTTGCCGCGCGCGTCTATCGTGTCAGCCGCGGAGATCGCGGCGAGCGTTTGGCTTGGGTTAAAGTGACCGGCGGCACGTTGCGTGCAAAACAGATGATCGATGGACACTCCGGTGCCGAGGCATGGGAGCAGAAGGTCGATCAAGTGCGCATCTATAACGGCGAGAAGTATGAGCTTGCCCAAGAGGTTGCCGCTGGCGGCATCTGCGCCGTGACGGGCCTTGCGCACGTTCGCCCAGGGGACGCCCTGGGCGCGGAGTCCGCGGGCGATGCGCCCGTCATTGCGCCAGTCCTCACCTATACGGCGTTGCCGAGCGAACACGACGTCCATACGGTGTTCAAAGCATTGACCGAGCTTGCCGACGAGGATCCCATGCTCGGCGTAAGCTGGAACACGCATCTTGAGCAGATCCATCTGCAATTGATGGGCGCGGTGCAGCTCGAGGTCGTGCAGTGCGTGCTGGCCGATCGCTTTGGCCTTACGGTTGCGTTTGAGCCCGGCGGCATCCTCTATAAAGAGACCATCTCGCAGCCAGTCGAGGGCGTGGGCCACTTTGAGCCGCTGCGCCACTATGCCGAGGTGCACCTGCGTCTGGAGCCGTTGCCAGAGGGCTCGGGCGTGCAATTTGGCACCGTGACCTCGACCGACGAGCTTGACCTGAACTGGCAGCGTCTGGCGCTCACCAATGCCATGGAACGCGATCACCTGGGCGTGCTGACCGGCTCGCCCATCACCGATGTGCGCATCACACTCACGGGCGGCCGCGCGCATGCCAAGCACACCGAGGGCGGCGACTTTCGCCAGGCAACGTATCGCGCGATTCGCCAGGGGCTCATGCAGGCGCGTGAGGCGGGTGCGGCGGTGCTGCTAGAGCCGTGGTATCGCTTTGAGCTCGAGGTGCCAGGGGAGTGCGTGGGCCGTGCGCTTTCTGACGCCACGCGTATGGGTGCCGAGTACGAGCCGCCGACGATGCTGGACGATCGCGCCAAGCTCGTAGGCCGCGTGCCGGCATCCGAGGTGCAGGACTATGCGCTGGAGGTGGCTGCCTACACGAGTGGCCGCGGGCATCTGTACCTGGAGTTCGCGGGCTATGCGCCCTGCCATGATGCCGAGCGCGTGATCGAGACGGCCGCCTATGAGCCCGAAGCCGATCTGCCCAACACGCCCGACTCGGTCTTCTGCTCTCACGGCGCCGGCTACACCGTCAAGTGGTACGACGTCCCCGCCGCCGCGCACGTGCGCATCGATCCCGCCACTTTCCGTCCTTGGCGCGCAGCAGACGCGGAGTTTTTCGGACGCATGTGACAAAGGGACAGTCCCTTTGTCACATTCAGTTGGTACAATTCGGTATAAGTTGGTATAACTGTAGAGAGCATTTGCCAATCTGAGGAGGCCGACATGAATCCAAATCCCTTTAAGCCAACGGCTGGCAAGCGGCCTCCGGTGTTGATCGGCCGCGAGTCGGTCATTGAGGATTTTGAAGAAGGCCTCGATAACGGCGCCGGTGCGCCGGGCAGGCTCATGCTCATCACGGGAAACCGCGGCTGTGGCAAAACGGTTCTGCTGCGTGAGTTGCAGCGCCTGGCCAGCGAGCGCGGATGGGCGGTTGTCTCCGATTCCGCTTCGCTTGGCCTATGCGACCGCCTGGCCGATGCACTTCGTTCGAACAAGCCCGTCGTGACATCTATGGAATTCGGCCCATCATTCGGGCGTTTGTCGGTCGAGGCGGCGCGTGCAAAGGGTGAAACGCTGCGCTGGTTGGTCAACGAGCGTCTGAAAAAGCTTGGGCCGGGAAAAGGCGTTCTGTTTGCCATCGACGAGGCGCAGTCGGCGTCCATTGAGGAGCTTGCGGCCCTTGCCGTTCTGTACCAGCAGGTGCTCGGTGATCAGGATGCTACGGGCCTGTCCGACGGTGACCAACGCGGTCTTGCGCTGGTTTTTGCCGGCCTGCCCAGCATGGTTGACGACCTGCTCGAGGAGCCGAGCGTAACGTTTTTGCGTCGCGCCCAGCAACGCACGCTGGGATCGATTCCTCTGCCCGAGGTGCGCGATGCGTTTATTCAGACGGTGGAAGGCGCGGGTCTTTGCATGGATGCGAAGACCGCTGAGCTCGCTGCGCAGAAAAGTATGGGGCATCCCTATATGGTTCAGCTCGTGGGCTATTACATGTGGCGGTCGGCTATTCGCCGCGATTCGCAGGATATTGAGGCCTGTGATGTCGAGGTTGGCTATGCGGATGCCGTCTCTGAGTTCTACGAAGCAGTCGACGCGCCACTGTATTACGGACTGCGCAGCCCGCAACGCCTGTTTATCGAGGCGATGGCGGTCGACGAGGCCGGACCAACGCGCATGGCGGATGTTATTGAGCGTTGCGACCGGACCCAAAGCTGGGCAAGTAAGTATCGAGCGAGCCTGATTCGCGAGCGTGTCATTGAGGCAGCAGGCTACGGCCTCGTTCGCTTTACCGTGCCCATGCTGGGCGAATATGTCCGCGAACGCGTAATGTGACAAAGGGACAGTCCCTTTGTCACATTGGCAGACGAGAGGTCAAACATGGTGATTCATACTGAGCGCTTGACGCTTCGTCCGTGGCGTGAGGCGGACGCGATGGCTCTATTTGCATACGCGAGTGACCCAGACGTGGGGCCGTCAGCAGGTTGGCCGCCACATCGAAGCATCGAAGAAAGCCGAGAAATTATTCGGACGGTCTTTTCCGCTCCCCATACCTTTGCCGTGTGCCTTGCTGAGACAGACGAGCCCGTGGGCAGCATCGGGCTCATGCCGTCCCGCTGCGAGTCGAGCCACCAAGGCGCGGGTCTCGAGCTCGAAGTGGGCTATTGGATTGCCAAGCCTTTCTGGGGTCGGGGCTTCGCTCCCGAAGCTGTGCGAGCCGTGCAGCGCTATGCGTTTGAAACGCTCGGCTGCAAGGCGTTATGGTGCGGATACTATGAGGGCAACAATAAGTCGTTGCGCGTTCAGCAAAAATGCGGGTTCGTACCGCATCATGTTGAACACGACGTCCCCTGCGAGCTTATGGGCGACGTGCGCACCGAGCACTTTACGTATTTGACCTGCGACGACTGGCGCAAGCAGGCAGAAGAGGGGCGATAAAGTTGCCGCAACAACCAAGTGCTATCGAGGTGCGTGGCGCGCGCGTACACAACCTTAAGGACATCGATATCGATATTCCGCTGGGAAAGCTCGTGGGTATTGCCGGTGTGTCGGGCTCGGGCAAGAGCTCGCTGGCGTTGGGTGTTCTTTATGCCGAGGGCTCGCGCCGTTACTTGGAGGCGCTCAGCACCTATACCCGCCGACGGCTCACCCAGGCCGAGCACGCTCAGGTGGATGAGGTGCTGCACGTGCCGGCGGCGCTCGCGCTACACCAGCGTCCGAGCGTGCCGGGCGTGCGTTCCACTTTTGGCACCATGTCCGAGCTCAACAATAGTCTGCGTCTGCTCTTTAGCCGTTGCGCCCGTCACGTGTGCCCGCACTGCGGGGCGCGCGTGGAGCCGAGCCTTAACGTGGCCGCAGGCCTGTTGCTCGCATGCCCCGCATGCGGCCGCGAGTTCTATGCGCCAAGTGCCGAGGACCTTGCCTTCAACAGCGGCGGTGCGTGCCCTACCTGCGGCGGCACGGGCGTTATGCGCGAGGTGGACGAGGCGAGCCTGGTGCCCGACGAGTCGAAGACTATCAACGAGGGTGCGGTGCTTCCCTGGGGCACGCTCATGTGGGACCTGATGAAGCAGGTGGCCGGCGAGATGGGCGTGCGCACCGACGTGCCGTTTAACCAGCTCGCGCCCGCCGAGCGCGACATCGTGTTCCATGGTCCGGCGGTTAAGAAGCACATCCTCTACGTTCCCAAAAACGGCGAGGGCGCCACGCCGCTTGACTTTACCTATTACAACGCCGTCTATACCGTCGAGAATGCGCTCGCCAAGGTCAAGGACGATAAGGGGCTCAAACGCGTTGCGCGCTTTTTGCGCGAGGGGCCATGCCGCGACTGTGGTGGCACGCGGCTTTCCGAGGCGGCGCGTCAGCCGCAGGTGCGCGGTATCAATTTGGCGCGGGCTGCAGCTATGACGCTGGGCGAGGCGATCGAATGGGTGCGTGGCGTGCCCGCGTCGTTGCCGGGCGAGATGCAGCCCATGGCAGCGGACATCTGTGATTCGTTCTTGAGCACGGCTCGCCGTCTGGTCGACTTGGGCCTCGATTACCTTTCGCTCGATCGCGCCGGCGCCACGCTCTCTACGGGCGAGCGTCAGCGCGTGCAGCTGGCCCGCGTGGTGCGCAATCGCTCGACGGGCGTGCTCTATGTACTGGACGAGCCCTCGATTGGCTTGCATCCGGCAAATGTCGATGGCCTGGTGGGCGTGATGCGCGACCTGGTTGCCGACGGCAACACCGTGGTCGTTGTCGACCACGATACACGCGTGCTGACGGAAGCCGACTATCTGGTCGAGATGGGCCCCGTTGCCGGAGCGGACGGCGGCAACGTGATTGCTGCCGGTTCGGTGGATGAGGTCGAGCGCGCCCAAGCCAGCCGAATCGCGCAGTTCTTGCGCTCGGACCCCAAGCGCTTGCGCCCGCAGGTGGACGTCGTTGAAATGTTTGACCAGGGCCATATTCGCATGGCGACCGGCGCAATTCATACCGTCAAGCCGCTCAAAGTCGATATCCCGCGCGGCCGTCTCGTCGCAGTGACGGGTGTTTCTGGCTCGGGCAAGACGACGCTCGTGCTCGAGACACTCATCCCCGCACTTAAGGCACAAGCGGCCGGTGAGCGCTTGCCGCGCCATGTGCGCTGGATCGATGCCGAGGGAATCGACCGTGCCAACCTCATCGACGCCACGCCCATCGGTGCCAACGTGCGCTCGACGGTGGCGACCTATGCCGATATCCACGACGAGCTGCGTCGCGCCTTCGCCCGTACACCCGAGGCCAAAGCTGCCGGCTACAAGGCGGGCGCCTTTAGCTACAACACCGGTGCCCTGCGCTGTCCCACGTGTGATGGTACGGGTTCCATATCGCTTGACGTGCAGTTTTTGCCCGATGTCGAGATCGTCTGCCCGGCATGCCGCGGCTCGCGCTACGCCGAGGCCGCCTCGCATATCCATCGCGAGGGCAAGGACGGCAGTCTGCTTACGTTGCCGCAACTTATGGATATGAGCGTGGACGAGGCACTCGACGCCACGGTGGGACTCAAGAAAGTTCAGACGCGCCTGCAGACCTTGCACGACCTGGGTCTGGGCTACCTCACACTTGGCGAGCCTACGCCGGCGCTTTCGGGTGGCGAGGCGCAGCGCCTTAAGCTCGCGAGCGAGATGGGCCGTGTGCAGGACGATGCCGTGTTCGTATTCGACGAGCCAACGATTGGCCTACATCCGCTCGATGTTCAGGTACTGCTGGCTGTGTTTGACGGCCTGGTTGCCAAGGGCGCCACGGTCATCGTGATCGAGCATGATCTCGACCTCATCCGCAACGCCGACTACGTGATTGACATGGGTCCAGGCGGCGGCGACGCCGGCGGGCAAATCGTCTGCGCCGGCACGCCGGTGGATATCGCTGCTTGCTCCAAGAGCATTACCGGTCGTTATCTATAGGCGATGTGACAAAGGGACTGCCCCTTTGTCACATTGACTTCTATTTCACGCATTGAGCGGCGAGATAATCGCGGAAGAATGGCAATTCAAAAGCGACGATTCCGCGCCCGCGTTCTCCAATGATGCCGGCATCTATCATGCGGCGTCGGTAGCGGGAGACCTGCTGCGGCGAACGCTTAAGGCGTTCGACAAGGTCAGCGGTGGTGGACTCTTCCTCGTCATCGAGCATGGCGATGAGGAATCGCTTGTCCTCTGCAGTGAGTTCCCGATAGGTTGCCGCGAGGATTCGGTCATCCATCTCGTCGTGTGCGATTTTGATTCCTAGGTCAAAGTCGCGTGTCGAGATTTCCTTCGAATCGCTTGTGAGATCCCAGGCACGGTAGCCTACGAGTTGCAATAGGAAGGGAAAACCAGAGATCGAGCGAACGGCTCTATCGATTCCCTCAGCATCTGCCAGGCGATCGTTTTCCTGGATTGTGCGAATTAGGGCCTCGCGCACGTCATAGTCGGCAATGCGACCCAGATGATATTGTTGGGCGCGGCGAAGGAACGAGACCGTCTTGTGGTTCAGTAGCGTCGATACGTTGTTGGGAAGTCCCGCCATGAGCAGGGCGACGCGTTTCCCATCGGTCACAAAGTGCTGATACGTCGCTGCGAGCTGAATTATCTCGTCGAGTGTCGGATCGACCTCATCAACCGTGATGAGTAGCCCGGTGTCGGCCTCATTGAGCTGGTCGATGATGTCACTCATGCGGTAACGCCAAGTCGAGACCTCATGGGCGTGATTGACCTCGATGCTGCCGAGAGGCGCGATTCCAAGACCGGTAATTTCGAAATCGCTCGATAGATCAATGAGGTGGGCTGCTGCCCGTTTTGCTCCGAGCTCGATTTCCTCAAGCATTCCTGGAAGCGCGGTTGTCTTTACGGCAACCCAGCCATGGGATTCGGCCCTCGTCGCAAGCGACGACATGAGGGCGGTCTTGCCTGTTCCGCGTGCCCCCGAGAAGATAGAGGTCAGTTCCGGGCGCCTGCGCTGGCTCAAGAAAGCACGGTCCAGATCACGAATGATCTGCTGCCTTCCGGCAAGATGTGCCGGAACCTCACCAAAACTAGGAGTAAACGGGTTTTCGAGATACTCCACTGTGCTCTCCTTCAGCGTCTCGAGTTAACTTCATTTTATTCTAGTTAATTTCAGTTAAAAGCGATTAATTACGTTTAACAGAATGGCGCTCGAATGTGACAAAGGGACTGTCCCTTTGTCACATTGCCGGAAAGCCTGTCTGGCGCAGGGCTTCGTAGAGGACGATGGCGGCGCTGTTGGAGAGGTTGAGTGCGCTGATGCGGTAGTCGTCCGGATTGACGAAGTTGCCGCAGATATCCTGTTGAAGGATGGCTTCGTGGCTGTCCTCGGTATGCCCGAGTGATTCCTCGTGGGCTTCCCAGGCCTCGGCGTTATTGAGTGAGTCGCAATCGCGCAGCATGGGGATGCGCTCACAGCGCCCGGGTGCCGCGGCAAGCAGTGGCTCGGGAATACCCGAGCTCTCGCTGCCAAAGACCAAGAAGTCGCCATCGCGATAGGTGCTCTGTGCATAGGTGCGGCGCGCCTTTTTGGTCAGCAGATGTAGGCGCTCGTCGGCGGGGGAGAGGCCGTTGCGCGCAAGAAAATCCTCCCAGCCGGCATAGGTCGTCACATCCAAGTTTTGCCAGTAGCCCAGGCCGGCGCGACGTACCGTCTTGTCGTCGAGCGAAAAGCCCAGCGGCTCGACCAGATGCAGGCGGGCGCCGGTAACCACGCAGGTGCGGCCGATATTGCCCGTATTGGCTGGAATCTCGGGCGCATACAACACAATGTTGAACATGAATCTCCTTGGCTCAGAACGAAAAACCACCACGAAGGGGACAGACACCTTCGTGGTGGTTTGACGGTTACGTAGGCGGAAAAATGCCCGCTTGGATAAACCTAGGCGCGGTGCCAGTCGGTCAGGCAGGCATCGAGGGAGGCGATGAGTGCATCCTTGTCCATGTGACGGCCGATGATGCACAGGCTCGTCATGCGGTCACCCGTCTCGTCGTCCCAAATCTGCATGATCTCGGGGTTCTCGTCGATGATCTTCTGCTTCTCGCCCTCGGGCGCCGAGTCGACAAACAGACCGTTCTCCATCAGGCGCATCTGGTGGCCGGCCTGCTCAAACATGTAGCACATGTCCGGATCGCCGGTCTGCCACAGCGGGCCCTTGACGCGAATGACCTCGTCGGGCCACTCCTGCTCAACAAAATCGGTGAACTTCTGCAGGTCAAACGGCTTGCGGCGTGAGTACACAAAGGTCTCGATGTCGTACTCGAGCACCTCGGGGTCGTCGTGCTCCTCGGGATGCTCCATGGCCTCGATCCAAGCGGCGGAGTTGTAGGCGCGCATAAAGTCGAAGCGGTCGGTGTCGAGCAGCTCCTCCATGGGGACCTCGCCGTTTTGAGCCTCGACAATTACGGCGTCCTTCTGCAGGCTGCGCACGATGGCCTTGAGCTCGGCGATCTGCTCGGGCGTCACGGTGTCGGTCTTGTTGAGGATCAGCGTGGAGCAGAATTCAATCTGCTGGATGAGCAGGCTTTCGATGTCGTCCTCGTCGATATCCTCAGCCAGCAGGTCGCGACCGCCGTTGAACTCGTCGTACATGCGGGCGCAGTCGACCACGGCCACGATGTTGTCGAGCGCGAGCTTGGGCTCGCCGCCCACCTTGGCCTCGTCGCAGAAGCTCGAGATGGTGTAGGCGATGGGGATAGGCTCGCAGATACCCGAGGCCTCGATGATGATGTAGTCGAACTTGCCCGAATCGGCAATGTCCTGCAGCTGGTTGGCCAGGTCGTCCGAAAGCGTGCAGCAGATGCAGCCGTTGGTGAGCGGGATGAGGTCATCGGTCTCGGAAAGGCCGCCGTCGGCGATAAGGCTGGCGTCGACGTTGATCTCGCCGATATCGTTGACGATCACGGCGGCGCGGATACCGCCGTCGTTAGCGAGAATGTGGTTGAGCAGCGTGGTCTTACCGGCACCGAGGTATCCGGTAAGCATGATGATCTTCACGGGTTTGTTGGGCATGTGCCCTCCTTTGTTAGACATGGCTTACAGTTGAATCTTATGCCAAACGCCTGCTCTTATACCCACGCGCTGGCAAATAACACAGGCTACTCCCAGGCTCCCCATACATCGGGGCAATAGCCGACGGTGGCCTTTTTGCCGTTGCGAACGATGGGCTCGGCTAGAACCTGCTGGTTCTCGAGCAACTTGTCGAAGCGCTGGCTAGGGGTGAGGTGCTGGATGAGCGCGAGCGTCTCCTCGTCCTTGGCCTTGGGGTTGAGCAGCTTGTCGATGCCGC
Organism: uncultured Collinsella sp.; assembly: GCA_934654775.1. GTDB lineage: Bacteria > Actinomycetota > Coriobacteriia > Coriobacteriales > Coriobacteriaceae > Collinsella. The sequence goes on along the minus strand of CAKUGR010000007.1, from coordinate 106,163 downwards.
CGACCGCCTGCATCACGCTCGTGAACTCGCCTTTGCTCATCTCCTTTTCCTTAAGGTCAATAAACTGCACCTTAATGCGGCGCTCTTTAAAATAACGCTGGGCTTTCTTGGTATCGAAGGATTTTTTGGTGCCGAAGATTTGAATATTCATATTATGTTCCGCCGTTCTAACGAACATCGAGGTGACCACCGCTGGACTTATCGAATGAAGTTGGTGCGCTCGCGATCGGCCTCGGGGGCTTCGATGCCGGCAGCCTTGCCCGCCTCGATGCAACGCAGGAGCCAGGCCATGTTTTTGCCGATGTTTCGCATGGTGGCAAGGCCCTCGGCGTCCTGGGCGGCTTCGCCCGGCATGGCACCAAAGACGTTGTTCCAGTAGGTGGAGGCGACCACGGGCATCTGGTTGATGGTGAAGTATTTATTGAGTACATCGAAGGTGGTCGACGTGCCACCGCGGCGGGCAACGGCGACGGCAGCGCCCGGCTTGTGTGCAAAAGCTTTGCTTCCGGCATAGAAGGCGCGGTCGAGAGCCGAGAGGATGCGGCCGCTGGGGTGCGCATAGTAGACAGGTGAGCCAAAGACAAAGCCATCTGCCTGCTCGGCGGCGGCAATCAGCTCGTTGACCACGTCGTCATCAAAGACGCAGCGCCCGTCGAGCTTGCCGCACTGGCCGCAGCCGATGCAGTCGCGAATGGGCTTGGCACCCAGCTGGAAAACCTCGGTATCGATGTCCTCGGCGTTGAGTTGCTCGGCGACCTCGGCGAGTGCGCGGGCGGTATTGCCGTTTGCCTTGGGGCTGCCGTTGACCAAAAGAACCTTCATCACAAACTCCCTCTGCTGTTGGTGACTTCTGCGGAGGATTATCGCACGAGAGGGAAGATGGCGTGGGGCGCGATGCGAAACGGTTTGTGTTTCACATCGCGCCCCGCGACGCTAGTCCAGTTTGGTGCCCGGTATCTGCGGCGCTTCTTCAAGTAGCGCTTTGAGCTCATTCAGAATGGAAACGGGCTGTCGGTCGACGGCGTCCAGATGAAGCGTAGCCACGCGAATGGGCGGTTGGTATTCAAGCGATCCGATGAGTACAGGCGAACCCAGGAACCGCTCGATTTCCTCTGCAATCGCGTTGGTCTCTTCGGGATCAAGGTCGTCGAAAAGCGCCACGAATGTCGGTCCCGTCGAACGGAACAGGCGGCCCTTGCCGCGCGAACAATCCATGAGGCAGGCGGCGCTCTCCGCCAAAACGCGGTCGCCCGCATCAAAGCCAAAGCGGGCATTGACCTCGGCGATATCGTCAACCTTAATGACAATAAAGCCTGCCTCGTGCGGTACGCGACGCATCTCACCGATGGCGTTGACCAGAGCGTGGACATCGCCCAAGCCAGTCACGGAATCGGTCGTATCCGCTAGGCTTCGGTTGACGATAATGCCCACGTACATGTTAGGCTCGGTATCGGTGCCGTCCAGACGGTAGCCCGTGCAGTCGCAAAGCACGTACGTTCCGGTGGCATCCATCACGCGATACTGCATGTAATGGAAGTGCCACGATCCATTTACCACCATGTCGAGCTCGGAGCGCACGTTATCGCGGTCCTCGGGGTGGACACGAGCGAGCCACATGTCGACCGAGTTAAAGGGGTGCTGGGAAGGCAGGCCAAAATCGCGCACGGCGTTGACCGACCACTGCGATTCGCCGGTGTCGAGATTGAGGATGAACGGATAACGTGTCTCGGAGCTCATGGAGATCGCCTGGAACACGCGGTCGTTGCAGGGAAGATGGTCGGCAACGGGACGTTGCGGCGCGCCGTCGCCTTCGGGCTGCTGCACGCGATGCATGAGCTTGTAGCGATACATTTTGCGGTCGGCATCCATCGTCATCTGGCGGCGCGTGTCGCCAGCAAGCGGGTCGACGCGCGAACAGCCAAAGCTAAAGCTGGCGATCATGGGCGCCTTGCCGTCCGAGGTTGCCTCGATCAGGCCAGCGCGTGTCTGCTCCAAGCGCTGCTCGAGCTCCGCCTCGCTCGCCGCAGGCGCGATAAGCACAAACTCGTCTCCGCCAATGCGGAACAGCAGCTCGTCGTGCTCCATGGTTTCGGAGAGCGCGCGGCAGATGCGCAGGATATAGCGATTGCCCTCGGCATGGCCAAACACATCGTTGCAGTGCTTGAGGTGGTCAATGTCAATATAGGCGCAGGTGAAAGGCTCGCCTTTGAGCCAGAGCTGATCGACGTGGCGGTCGAGTCCGCCACGGTTGCCCAGATTGGTGAGCGGGTCGATATGGGCGCTGCGCTCAAGCAGCTCGCGCTCCTGATGCAGAATGGCGTGCGTCTTTTGCACCTGCTCGCCAATAGCGCGCAGCTCGGTGGGCAGGGCGTCAACGTCGAGTTCGGCGGTCGAGACGCCGTTTGCAAGTCGCTGCAGATAGGCGACAATCGATTGCTCGCCCAGGCGATACGACTCGTTCATGATGGATAACCTCCTCGGGCGAAACAATGGTCTGTATCATATCCCCAATTCGGTTTGGATTGGGGATATAAGTTAGCCAGTGGGGACAAACGCGTCCTCAAACGGTAGTGTTTTGCGCGCGAACGTATCAGGCATTGTCGCATCCGTCGAGCAATGCCTCAAAATCCGCCGCCGGCATGGGACGATAGTAGAGGAAGCCCTGCGCATAGCGGGCGCCCATCTGACGCAGCAGCTGGGCCTGCGCTTCCGTCTCGACGCCTTCGACCACAACGGGCAGATGGAGCGACTGTGCCATGCCGAGCATCGATGACACGATCTGCGCGCTGCGGCCTTGATCGCGGTCGGTGGGCACAAAGGTGCGGTCGAGCTTGATGACGTCGACGTTGACGTTCTTGAGCATCGCGAGCGTGGACTGGCCGGTGCCAAAATCGTCCATATAGGTCGAGAAGCCGCGGGTGTGCAGGTCGGCTGTCAGTTTGTCCACGGCCTCGGACTCCCCCGTATAAGCCGTCTCGGTGATCTCGATACGCATGAGCTCGGGCGGTAGGTTGTATTGGGCGGCGAGCGCCCCCATATGTTCGGCAACGTCGCAGGCAAGGATATCCACGCGCGACACATTAAGCGAGATCGGAACCACGCGAAGTCCTCGATCGATGCGCCCGCGCAGCCACGAGGCGACACCCTGCCAAATGTACTTGTCGAGCGTCACCACAAAGCCGCTTTCCTCGAGCGCGGGGATAAAGGACGCAGGTGGAATCAATGATCCATCTTTGTCAATCCAGCGCGTGAGCGCCTCGGCGCCAATGATCTCGCCGGTTTCCATGTCAACCTGGGGCTGCAGGTAGTAGGTAATGCGGCCGTTTGAGAGCGCATACTGGAACTCGGTGAGGGTGCGGTGAAACGCAACTTCGCGCCTGTACTCCTCGGGGCGGAAAATGGCAATGCGCTCCTTAAAGTCGTTTTTGGCGCGTCGATTGGTAAACATTGCCTTAGCCTGCGCATCGATGGTAATTTCCTCATTGGAGTCGATGGGGTAAACGCCCATGGACGGCCAAAAACCTACGCCGTCATCATGCCTGGCTACGGCCTCGCGAACGCGGTTGTAGATTTGATGGACGGTGATGTGCTCAAAGGGGATGAGTACGCAAAAGTCATCTTGGCCCCAGTACCCTGCGACGCCTATATCGGCATTCTCGATGTCCTTGAGGACCGTGCCCACATCGGCGAGTACGCGGTCGCCTTCGGCCTGGCCGTGCCATTCATTAAACAGGCGCATGTGGCCCATGTCGACCGTGGCGATGCACCAGGTGCCGTCGCGCCTTGCCTCGAGAAATGCGTTGGCGCGCCGCATAAACTCGCTGGGTCGATAGAGTCCCGTGAGCGAGTCGATACGTTCGGCGATGGCGCTTTTGCGCTCCGCCTCGGGTATGGGGAGGCTGTCGTTGGGAACAAGCCCGCCGGCCGTGCGAAGGCGACGGTCGAGTTCGCCTAAAACGGCGGTCGCTTGATTGATTAAGCGCTCGTAAAAGGCCGGAACGACGAGGCAGACGGGGGTAATGGTATCGCCCGCGATTTGAACAGGAGCGAAAACGGCCTCTTTAAGATGATGGGTCAGTTGCTCGAATGCCTCGTGGTCCAACTCGTTGCTAAGAACGACGAACTGGGCGTTTCGTGAGCGGAAGACGCGGCTCCTGCCGCGGGTGATCGACAACATGCGGCCTGCGTATTCGGCGAGCATGTTGTCGACAGCCTCGGCCCCATAGAGCTCGTTGAACTTTGCCGTGCCGCGAACGCGGACCGCTATAAGCCCCGTCTCGCAACGGTCGCGACGGCAGGCATCGATAGCGTTGATCAGCATACGCTGCGTTCCGAGGCCCGTAGCGGCGTCGACGGTTTCGGCAAGCGAGTGGTTGACGAGCTCGCCGACATAGAGCGAGGGGGTATTTCCGTCGCCGTCGATACGAAACCCGCGAGCGCGGCAAAGGACGTAGTCGCCCGCGGCATTGCGCATACGGTACTGCATGACGCGGCGGTGTTTGGAGCCGTTGTAGATTTGGTCGATATCGCTGGTATAGGCCTCAAGGTCATCGGGATGGACACGCGTTTTCCAGTAATCGCGGCAGTTGTCGATATGCTCCGAAGGAAGAGCGAGGTCGCGCAAGGCGCCTTGTGACCAAAGGGTGCGATGCTTGTCCAAGTTCTCGATAAAGCAATAACGGCCTTCGTTGAGCATCGAAAAGGCATCGAAAACGCGGTCGCTTATTTCAAAGTCGTCGGCGTGGACTTGCGCGATATTGCGTCGATCAAGGTGCATGGCATGGCGCAGCTTGTAGTCGTACATGCGATGGTCGGCATCGAGTGTCATGCGATTGGAGGCTTCGCCCAGGGCGGGGTCGGCGTGTGCCACTCCGTAGCTAAACGAATGAGGCATCTCGGAATCGTTGTTTTTGAGCAGGACCGTTCGGCAGTGTTCCAGACGTTCGGCGAGGTCGTCCTCGGTCGCAATCGTAGATAGGATGGCAAACTCGTCGCCGCCTATGCGAAACGCCGCCTCGTCCACTTTCATATACAGTTTGAGATAAAGGCCTACCTGCAAGATGTAGCGGTTGCCCTCGTCATGCCCAAAGACGTCGTTGCAGTGCTTGAGGTTGTCAATATCGATAAAAGCCATGGTCACGGGCAGTTCCTGCTCCCAGAGCTCCTCGAGGGAACGGGCAAAGCCGCCGCGGTTGCCAAGTCCGGTAAGCTGGTCGGTAAAGGCGGTCCTAATCAGATCATCCTGACGCTCGAGAAGGTCACGGATGGTCTTTTCGAGCGTTTCGGTGTAATTGCTGACAGTATCCATGTTCTAAGCGGCTTTCTGAGGTCGGGGCGGATTGCGTCGGGCGAGCTCGTTGTGTACACGCGTCGTTGCTCAGCGTATTGCGTGTATCCAGGCCTCCGCCTTGCTGCGTTGTTGGGTTACTTTGCCGGCTAATGTTCGCTGTTGATAACTGCTGAGTAGTATAAACAACAGTACAAAATTATATAGGGGTGCCCATACTATGGGTGACAATTATTTGCCAAGCGGTAACACGACGATGCGATGTTCGATGAAAATGCGACTGAGACGATATATGTTGACGGGTATACTTTTCCCGTTTGAATTTGCGGGGATGGAGATGGTCGCATGGCACAGCCAGATATGACGCGCACGGTGGGGCTTGCGCTCGAGGGAGGCGGCTACCGCGGCATGTATACGGCGGGCGTGCTCGACGTTTGGATGGAGCACGGTTTGACCTGCGACCATATGGTGGGCGTCTCGGCGGGCGCGGCGTTTGGCTACAACTTTAAATCGCGGCAGATTGGGCGCGCCATTCGCTACAACAAAGCCTATTGTGCCGATAAGCGCTACGCGAGCGTGACGAGCTGGTTGCGAACCGGTGACATGTTCAATGCCGATTTTGCCTATCACGAGGTGCCGCTTGAGCGCGACCCCATCGACTTGGAGACGTATCGCGCTTGCCCCATGCGGTTTACGTGTGTATGCACCGATATCGAGACGGGTGAGGCGATCTATCATGATCTGCCCTATGGCGATGAGCGCGATATCGAGTGGATTCGGGCGTCGTCTGCGATTCCTGTGGCGACGCGTCCTGTCGCTATTGAGGGGCATAAATATCTGGATGGCGGCGTTGCCGATTCCATTCCCAGTGCTTGGCTGTTTGCGCAGGGCTATGACCGCAACGTGGTGGTGCTGACGCAGCCGGCGGGCTTTGTAAAGCAGCCCAACAGCGTGATGCCCATGCTGCGGCGCGTGTTCCGTCACTACCCTGCATTTGTTTCAGCGCTTGAGCATCGGCATGAGGTCTACAATGCCACGCTCGAGGATCTGGTGCGTCGTGAGGCCGCCGGCGAGATCTTTGTGGTGCGGCCGAGCGAATCGGTAAAGGTGCCGTCGCTCTGTCGCGAGCCCGATGAGCTTGAGCGTATCTATCAGATCGGCCGTCGCGATGCAGAGGCGACTTTGCCGGCGTTGGAGGCATATCTGGCAGGGTAGAGCAACAGCCGCAGGCTCAGCGGAAAGCACGTCCCGGAATTTGCCTTCGGAATGGGATGCAGTTTCCGAAACAAGGGCCTTTGGGAAACTGTGGCCCGGAATTTGCGTCTGGAATGGGATGCAGTTTCCCGTTGAGTCTCTATACGGAAAGCGCATCCCAGTTTGGACGTCCATTCCGGGATGCGCTTTCCGCTCTTGAAGATATGAGGCTGCGGAGCAGCTGCTCGGTTTGCGCTTATGCCTGCTGCCAGGTGTCGACGAGCTCTTTGGCCGCAGCGTAGGGGTCGCTGGCGCTGCAGACGGCGCTCACCACAAAGAAGCCGTCGACGCCGGTGGCCTTGAGCTGCGGCAGGTCGGCCGTCTTGACGCCGCCGCCCACCACGATGGGCACGGGGCTTGCCGCGTGGAGTGCGGCCAGGTCCTCAAAGCTCTTGGTGATGATGGAGCCGTCGGCCGCGCGTCCGCAATCGCGCTTGGTCTCGGTCTCGTGGAGCGGGCCGATGCCCAGGTAGTCGACCAGGCTCATGTCGGCGGTCTTGACGTACTCGAGCATCTCCTCGCAACGGGCGGAAAGGCCCACGATGGCATCGGGGCCCAGCAGCTTGCGACAGACCTCGACGGGAATATCGCTCTGACCCACGTGCACGCCGTCGACAGCAATACCCTGCTCGCGCGCGGCGAGCACGCAGTCAAGGCGGTCGTCGATCAGCAAGGCGACCTGACCGGTCTTGCCGGCCTGAGCGATAGCCTGCGCGGCGTCGTCGGTCAGCGCGATGATCTCGCGGGCACTTGCCACCTTGGAGCGCACCTGGATGCAGGTAAAGCCGGCGTCGAGTGCCTGGGCCACTACATCGCCCACAGGGCGGCCCAGCGTGTTTTCGGGGCCGAGTACCAGATAGGCCGAGATATCAAGGTTGTCGCGGATGCTCATCGTGCTTCCTCCTGTTTCTTGATCTGTGCTTCCATGCGCTCGAGTTTGCCGGTCATGGTGTCGGTAAATCCGGGTCGAATATCGGCTTTGAGCACGACTTCGGTGCGGATGCCCTTGCTCGCTAACACAAAGGTTGCGTCGCGCACGACCTGCATGACCTCGTCCCAGTCGCCCTCGATCTCGGTGAACATCGAGGTGGTGCGGTTGGGAAGGCCGCTCTCGCGAATGACGCGCACGACCTCGGCGACCTCGGCGGATAGCTCGTCACCCGTACCACACGGGGCGATGGCCACGGCGACGAGCGTGTTCATGCCGGCGTTGGTTGTGGACTCGGACATGGCTTATGCCTCCTCGAGCTCGAGTCGGTTATCGGCGATGTCTTGGGCGGTTGCGCGGTAGAGCTCGTCGATAAAGGTGACCTTAAAGCTTGCCGGGGCATCGGCGACAGCGGCGGCACGCGTGCCGGCGACGTTGTAGACGGCGGTGCCGCAGATGGCTGCCGTAAACGGGTCGGCAGCGCAGGCGTACACGGCCAGCACGCCGCCCTGCGAGCAGCCGCAGCCGGTGATCTTGGACATGAGCGGGCTGCCGCCGTGGGACTTGGCCACGGTCGTGCCGTCGGTGATCAGGTCGACTTCGCCCGAGACCACTACGGCGCCGCCGGTGTAGCGGGCGAGCGCCACGGCGGCATCGCGGGCGGCGTCGACCGTGTCGGTGGTATCGACACCGCGTACGCGGCTCAGATCGGCCGCCTCGCCCTCAAGACCCCACAGGCCGGCGAGCGCGATAATCTCGGAGGCGTTGCCGCGCACGATGGCGGGCTTGTACTGCTTGAGCTCGTTTACCAGCTGGGTGCGCAGGCTACCGATGCCCAGACCCACCGGATCGAGCACCCAGGGCTTGCCGGCGTCGTGTGCCGCCTTGGCCGCGCGGGGGATCGTCTGCTCGTAGATGGGGAAGAGCGTGCCCATATTGAGATAGATGGCGCCGCCGCCGGCAACGAGTGCCTCGCCCTCGTCGGGCAGATAGACCATGGCGGCCGAACCGCCCACGGCGAGCTGTGCGTTGGCGACAAAGTCGATCGTCACCGTGTTGGTGATGGAGCCCGCCATCGGATTGGTGGCTCGAATCTCCTCTACGGCCTTGATCACATTTTGCTTAAGCTGTTCCGAATCAATCACTGCACATGCCTCCTTGGCATAGAAAAGGGGCGCTGTGCATAGACAGCGCCCCTGTAAAGGCGGCATGCTCCCTACGCCAGCATTAACTGACAGGTTCAAAGGATTGGGCCCTATGCCCTCTCAGCCTTGTGGTTTGCACCGCCGGCACTCCCGCATCGAATCTGTTGCTCCCTATACTAACGCACCTGCCAAAAAGGGACAGATTTATTTTGGCAGGCGGCAACAGGGGCGCTGCATTTTCCCAGATAAAACCTGCCAAAATAAACCTGTCCCTTATTGGCAGGTCGTTACAATGGTTACGGTGAAAATGACTGGGGGACTCTATGATCAAACTTGTGCTGACCGATATGGACGATACGCTGATTCCGGCTGGGCATGACGGCGCCAGCGACTACGCCATCGAGGGCATTCATGCCATGCAGGCGGCGGGTCTGCACTTTGGCCCGGTTTCAGGCCGCCAGCCGTCCGCGATGGGCTGGATGTTCCGCAATCGTTCCGAGTGCTTTTCGACCGGTGCCTTCTGCAACGGCCAGGTGATGTTTGTCGACGGCGAGGTAGTCGCTTCGCGTGCAACCGACAACGATGCCCTGATGCGTCTGGCCGACTACCTTGAGCAAGAGACCGACGATACGTATCTCAAGGTCTACAGCCTGGGCGATGACTTTTGGGACAACGACGCCTATTGCGTGACGAGCGATCCCGAGCGCGTTCGTCGCGCCATGGAGTCGGGCGGCAACGCGTGGCTCAAGGGCGAAGAGGCCCCGTGCCGCCCCGTTGTCGACGATGCCCCGGTATACAAGGCCAATATCTGGAGCGCTCGCTCGCGTGAGGAGCTCGCCGAGCTGCGCGAGCGCGTTGCCGCCGAGGTGCCGGAGCTCTCGCTCGTGTTCCCCAACAATCGTGTGCGCCTGTTCGACATCCTTCCGGCCGGTTGGGACAAGGGCTGCGCCGCGCTCGAGCTGGCACGCGCTTTGGGCCTGACGCCCGACGAGGTGGCCGTGTTCGGCGATTCCGATAACGACCTGCCCATGATCGATGCCGTTTTCAACTCCGTGGCGGTCGCCAATGCCAACGAGGCCGTCACGGCTGCCGCGCGCTGGCATATCGGTGCCGCGGCAGACGACGCGGTCGCCGAGGCTCTGCATCAGATTGCCGCCTGTGCTGCGACGGGGGAGATGCCGCCGTTTATGCGTCAGATGGATGCGACGGGTTTCGACGTCACGAACATCTAGGGAGGGCGTTATGAAGCTTCAACAGCTCAGATATGTTGTAAAGGTTGCCGAATGCGGCAGCATCACCGAGGCCTCGCGCCGACTCTTTGTGTCGCAGCCTTCGATTACCGCGTCGATCCGCGACCTCGAAAATGAGATGGGCGTGCATATTTTTGAGCGCACCAACAAGGGCGTCATTGTGTCCGAGGAAGGCGAAACCTTCTTGGGCTACGCGCGCCAGGTGCTCGATCAGGCCGACCTGCTCGAGGACAAGTACAAAGGCGCGTCCGAGCAGGTGCCGCATTTTAGCGTGAGCTGCCAACACTATTCATTTGCTGTCAACGCGTTTGTCGATGTGATTCGCGAGTTCGATGCCACGCGCTACGACTTTACCTTGCGCGAGGAACAGACCCACGAGATTATCGAGGATGTCGCGCATATGAAAAGCGAGCTGGGCATCCTGTACCTGTCCGAGCACAATCGCGAGGTTATCGAGCGTATGCTGGCGGCCAACGAGCTCGTGTTCGAAGGGCTCTTCTGCGCCTCGCCGCATGTGTTTGTTTGTGCCGACCATCCGCTGGCGGGCCGCTCCAGCGTGACGCTCGAGGACCTGGAAGACTACCCCTTCCTGTCCTACGAGCAGGGCAGCTACAACTCGTTTTACTATTCCGAGGAACTGACCTCGACGTTTGAGCGTCGCAAGAATATCCGCGTGCGCGACCGTGCGACGCTGTTCAACCTGGCTATGGGACTCAACGGCTACACGGTGTGTTCGGGCGTGATCAGCCACGAACTCAACGGTCCCGGCATCATTTCGATTCCACTCGATGTAGACGAGTACATGGAGATCGGCATCATCACGCGCAAGAACACGACGCTCACGCGCTACGGACAGGCCTATATCGACGCGATTCGTCAGCATATTTAGCCTTTTGAGCGGCGCCCTATTTAGACTTGGCGCCGTTCGATTTACCGCGAACGTCCCAGGATGAGGCCGTATTTAGAGCCACATGTCCCATTAACCGTTGCCCCCTCGCATTACCATCAAAGTGAGCCGCTATGCGAGGGGAGGTCGCCATGGATCGGATATATACCGATAGCTGGCGTTTCCCCATGCCGCTTATGTGTGCGGCGTTTGAGCCCGGAACGCTCGACAAAACCCTCGACGTGATGCTCAAAGATGACTATGGCGTTATCGCGCGTGCCGAGGCGCACTACTATCGCGGTTGCCCCGATGAGGCACAACGCCTAGCAGAGCCGTACTTACTATCGGATGACCTTTCGCTCCGTCTTTCGGCATGCCTGTTGTGCGCCTATGCAAATCTGTCGCTGAATCGCGCATTGGCGGCGCGCCGCTGCCTTGCGTATCTCAAGGAAACAGGGAAGGGTCAAAGGACGACAAAGGATCCACGCGTCCAGGCTTCATATATGCTGCTTGCGGCGAGCGCCTGTGTGCTGCTGCATTTTCCCTCGTCGGTGTCACGCGGCGAATTCGATTTATATGCATCTCTGCTGCCCGAGGGGCTGCGCCTGTTTGCAACCTATGCGCTGGCGCACCGTGCCTACCTCGACGGCGATTACGGACGCTGCGTGGGCATGGCAGAGAACGCCTTGTCGATGAAGCAGGAGAGCTATCCCGTCCCTGAGGTCTTCTTGCACCTGATTGCCGCCGTTGGGTGGATTAACCAGCGCGAAGCTGACCGCGCGAACGCTCACTTTATGCGCGCATGGCAGATTGCGCAGCCCGATGGCCTGATTGAGATCGTTGGAGAGCACCATGGGCTTTTGCAGGGCGTGTTGGAGTCATGCCTAAAGAAGGACCACCCGCAGGAGTTCGCGGAGATCATTAAGGTCACCAGGCGCTTTAGCTGCGGCTGGCGTCGCGTGCAAAATCCGGGTGCGGGCGCCACTGTTGCCGAAAGCCTGACCACGACGGAGTTTGCCATCGCTATGCTGGCCTGTCGCGGCTGGACCAACGATGAGATTGCCGCTCACATGGGTATCTCGCGTGGCACGGTTAAGAATCGCCTGTCGAACACCTACGCTAAGCTGGGGGTATCGAGTCGCGCCGCCCTGAAACAGTTTGTATTGCTGTAGGCGACTGGGCGGGTGCGCCTGTTTTGGACGAATAATTGAATCGGGGTCGTTCAAACGAGGCGCGGCCGCCGGTGGGAGGTCCGGCGGCCGCTTACCATGGGACGGTGCACGCCCGAATTAATCGAGCGTCACGAGGCTTGGAGTTACGAGCGCTTGCGGCTGGTAAAGATGCCAGCGATGACGGCTGCCATGCCCGTAATGGCGGCAGCGACGGCACCCATAACGGAAGCGTCACCCGTGGCCGCAAGCGCGTCCTTGGTGTCGACATGCTTGATGGTCGCAGCGGCGGTCGTTATCTTAGGCTTCGACTCGGGCTTCGCCTGGGGCGTATCCACCGGAACGATGACGGCGCGCTTGGCGATGGCGTTGCTGTCCAGATCCGTGATGACGTCGTTTGCGGTGCCGATGGTCTGGCCACGCTGATACGGAGCGCCATCAATGCCGGTATCGTCGAAACGCACGTCGCAAATGCGTCCGCCGTTGGGGGTTTCGATAATGCTGTCGACGATATTGATCGTGCCGGAAATGCTGCCGTCCGCGCTATTCACGACGGCCATAATGGCGGCAGTGTCGCCCTCTGCCGTCACGCGGCTGCGCGTGATGGAGATGGTCGCAGGCGTTAGGCCGTGTTCGGTGAAGGCCAAGATGCCGAATGTGCGGGCATTCACGTCTGGGTTGACTTCGACAAAGCCGCCATTGATGATAGGCGGCAGGGGCTGGTTGCCTCCATCGTAGTTGATGTAGTGGGCAATGGCTTCGACGGTCGAGTCGCTGATAAAGATGCGCCCGCCAGGTCCACCGGCACCGTGGTTGTACGAGTAGATTCCTATGGCGTTTTCGCCTTCGGCGTAGGCGTGAACAAACGAGCCATTTTTAATGTTGATGTCGCCCTCGTCGGTGAGGATGGCGACGGGATCCTCGACGTACGTGTCGTATGCGTACGCTCGAACCGTCGCCGCATCAATAGTCAGACCTTCGAAGGCGCATATGCCGCCCCTGGATCCTTGGGCGGTTAGCGTACTGTTGGATACCGTGAGAACTTCTTTGGCGATGATGCCGAAGTCCTGCTCGGAAATTGTGTCGACTGTGCCGCCACCGGCTATGGTTATGTCGCCGTCGGCAAGGATGCCCTCGGCACGTGCGCCCTTGGCGGTAACGGTTCCGCTCGTATTGATCGAAAGGTCATTTTCGGCATATATGCCGCTGGCGTCGCCCGTAGCGTTGACGGTGCCTGCTCCGCCGATCGTCATATCGCCCTCGGAATACAAGGCGTTGCCTTCTGCTGTTGCCGTCAGGGTGCCCGTTCCGGAGATGTTGAGCTCGGCGCCCTCGCTGGTGACGCTTTCGACGGAAATGCCGCTGCCGGACTCGTTGGCAACCGTATTGTTGCCCTCGTAGCTCACATTGAGCTTGCCGCCGGCAGCGATGCCTCCGCCGTTATAACCATTGAGCGTCATGTCGTCGGCGCCGTCCCAGGTCCACGTGCTGCCGTCGCCAGCTGCGGCACCGGCGGTATAGTGGGCGCCGTCGACCTCGACCCACTCGGCCGCAAACGAGATGCTTGGCATAAGCAGCGAGCTCACGGTAAGTGCGCAGGTCAGGCCGCAAACAATGCGGCGGGTTACGCGGCGCCAGCTGCCACAGGTGAGAACGGCGCGCTGGCGCACGGGGGCCTCGGCGTAATGAAGCCCTGCAACACGATCGGTGTGGCGCGTGGGGGTCGTAAACGTGGTCATGGTCGCTCCAATCTCTCGCGTGGCCTTGGCGGTCACCACTAAGCGTATGGGCGATAGGACAAAGCTGCTAGTGCCATATGGACACGAAAATGGCTATTTGCACTGGCGGGCAGTATGGGGATTGGGGACATTGGTCTGTTGATAGTAAGATAGGAAAATCCTATATCAAACCAATTAAAACGCATATTTTACGATAGCAATTTTGGCGCTCATACTCTGTCTCGTTAAAGCAACCAATTGCAAAGGGAGAAACCTATGAGCACTTCGACCCAGCTGAACGCGCCGTTTCGCGCCGATATTGTCGGCAGTTTTCTTCGTCCTCAGGCCGTGAAGGACGCCCGTGCGGCCTATGCCACGGACACGCTCGACGATGCCGGCCTTAAGGCTGTCGAGGACGAGGCCATTCGCGACTTGGTGGCCAAGCAGAAGGCTGCCGGTCTGCAGGTAATTACCGACGGCGAGTTCCGTCGCAGCTATTGGCACCTCGACTTTATGTGGGGGCTCAACGGCATTGAACGCCGTACCTCGCGTACGGGCTATATGTTCCACGATGAGGAGACTACCGCCGACACCGCCGTGGTAACCGGTCCCATTAGCGGCGAGAACCATCCGTTCGTCGAGCACTTCAAATTTGTCAAGGCGCTTGAGGGCGAAGGCCAGGTCGCGCGCCAGACCATCCCGGCGCCGATCCAGACGTTCTCTGAGGTCACGCTCGATCGCTGCGACGGCCAGCAGGAGAGCCTGCGCGCTGTCTATAAGACCGATGAGGAACTTGCCGATGCCATCGCGGCTGCCTATCGCACCGTGATTGCCGACCTGTACGCTGCGGGTTGCCGCAACATCCAGTTCGATGACTGCACCTGGGGTATCTACTGCGATACCGATTTTGTCGCCAAAACCGGCATGAGCCCGGTCGACCTGCAAAAGGTGAGCGAGCTGGGCGTGGTACTCAACAATGCGGCTATCGAGGGTAAGCCCGATGACCTTGTCATTAACACACACGTGTGCCGTGGTAACTACCACTCTACCTATGCTTTCGAGGGCGGCTATGATCCCATCGCACCGTTCCTGTTCGCAAACGAGGATGTCGACGCATTCTACCTGGAGTTCGATACGCCCCGCGCCGGTGGTTTTGAGCCTCTCAGGTACGTTGCTCCCGGCAAGAAGGTCGTGTTGGGCCTGGTGACCACCAAGGTCGCCGAGCTCGAGGACGAGGATGTCATCATCGAGCGTATTCACGAGGCTGCAAAGTATGTGCCGCTCGAGAATCTGTACCTGTCGCCCCAGTGCGGCTTTGCGAGCTGCGAGATTGGCAACAAGCTGACCGAAGAGGAGCAGTGGGCAAAGGTCGCTCTGGTTAAGCGCATTGCCGAGCGCGTTTGGAAATAGCGGTAACGTTCGCAGGTGACGGCGCGTGCGAGGCATGGCGTATCGCGTACAATGTTTCGGATCGTATCGTTCGGGCAGGTTATCCGATATGCCCGATTGCCCTTCCATTCGAAAGGACATCCATGTCCCAGTCCTCGACGCCCGCCGTCACCGATGCCATCTACGATGCATCGTCGCTCGGCCGCCCGCGCATGTTCCTGCTCGGTCTGCAGCATCTATTCGCGATGTTCGGTGCCACGGTGCTCGTACCCGTGCTCACCGGTCTCTCGGTTTCGGCAACGCTTTTGTTTGCCGGCCTGGGCACACTGCTCTTCCACTTCCTGTCGCGCGGCAAGGTGCCGGCCTTCTTGGGCTCGTCGTTTGCCTTTATTGCCGGTTATGCCGCAATCGCGCCCAACGGCGAGGCTGAGCTTTTGCCCTACGCCTGCCTGGGCGTAGCCTGCGCCGGCCTGCTCTATCCGGTGCTGGCGGCACTCTTCCGTGCGTTTGGCGCCAAGCGCGTCATGCGCTTCTTTCCGCCGGTGGTGACTGGACCCATCGTCATTTCCATCGGTCTGATCTTGGCAAGCTCCGCCATTGCCAACTGCCAGACCAATTGGCTTGTTGCCGTTGTCGCTGTGGCCGTCATCGTCATCTGCAACATTTGGGGCCGCGGCATGGTCAAGATCGTGCCGATTCTGCTGGGCGTCGTGGTGAGCTATGCCGTTGCCGCTGCGCTCGGCGAGGTCGATTTTTCGGGCGTTGCCGCCGCTCCGTGGGTCGGTCTGCCCATCGTGTGGGACAACACCGTGTTTTCACTCTTTGGTCCGCAGCTCAATAGCGGCCTTGCCACGACGGCCATCATCACCATCATGCCGCTGGCCTTTGCGACCATGATCGAGCATATTGGCGACATCTCGGCTATTGGCTCTACCTGCGAGCGCAACTACATCGCCGATCCTGGCCTGCATCGCACGCTGCTCGGTGATGGCCTTGCCACGATCCTGGCCTCGCTCTTTGGTGCTCCGGCAAACACCACCTATGGCGAGAACACTGGCGTGCTCGCCCTGACGCGCGTGTTCGACCCGCGCGTGATCCGCATTGCCGCGTGCTGCGCCATCGTGCTTTCGTTCTGCCCCAAGTTCGCTGCAGTCATCGCCGCCATGCCGGCGTGCGTCATCGGCGGCGTGTCGCTCGTGCTCTATGGCATGATCAGCGCTGTGGGCGTCCGCAACCTCATCGAGAACCAGGTCGATTTCCAGAACAACCGCAACGTGCTCGTTGCCGCGCTGGTGCTCGTGCTCTCGCTCGGCATTGCGTACAGCACCGCCGGCGCCATCGTGTTGGAGCTGGGCGGCGTGACGATTTCGCTTTCGGGCCTTGCCGTGGGTTCGCTGGTGGGCATCGTGCTCAACGCCATTCTGCCCGGTAACGACTTTGAGTTCGATGTTTCCGATCTTGAGGAGGCAGCTGAGTAGCGGCTGCGTTTAGCTAAAACAAGATATGGTGCCCATGCGTACGCGTGGGCGCCATTTTTAATGCGTCAGTATCCAGTGAATGCCACGCGCCATGCGCAGATCGGTTTGGGCAAAGTGATTGCCGGGGTTGAGCTCCAGTGTTGTTGGAATGCCACGATTGATGAGTAGCTCTTCCATCGCGCGCGTATCGTCGAGCACGTGCCTCATCATGCGGTTGGGCGTCTTGGTCTCCTTTTTGCCGAGCGACAGGTAGACGGCATCGGGCGTATTCGACATCGTGTGCTCGCGTGCATAGTCGATAAAGCCCGGGAACCATAGCGACCCCGATACACTCGCGGCGCGGCCAAAGGCATCGGTTTGCCAGAGGGACCAAAGTGCAAAGAGGCCTGCCAGCGAGTAGCCGGCAATGCCACGCCAGGTGGGCGGCTGGGGAAGCGACGACTCGACCTCTGGGATTATCTGGTTCAGCAGTTCGTCAAGAAAGCCGGCGGCTTGGCCGCCGAAAGGCTCGGCATCGCGTACGGTCCCGTCGCATGCCCAGGGGCTCAGCTCGCGATTCCAATCGAGCCCGCCAATGGTGACGAGGGTGAATGGCGGACAGTCGAGTTCTCGGCAACACTCATAAACCTCGCTGCCGTCGCCCACGACCACAGGAAGGTAGATGACAGGCGCGCTTTCCGTATGATTCGAATAAACGGTTATCTGCTTTTGATGCGCTTCCATGACGGGCTTCTCTCAGTGTTGTGATATCGGCAGCCTCAATTGTCGCACGCCAGCGTATGCCGGTTGGACAGCATCAAGAACATTCGCGTGCGCCGCGCGGGCGCAAACAGGAAACGCCACCGCCGGAGGGGAGCTTGGCGGTGGCGTTGCTAAACGGTGTGCAGGCTAGCACTTCTGTGGGTGCCGTCCCGTGCGTTAAAGGTCAAAGCTGTCTATGAGCGCTTGCGGCTCACCATGGTGCCTGCGGCGATAGCGGCTGTTCCCGCAAGGGCGGTTGCCACGATGGCCGCACCCGAGATGTCGCCGGTTGCCGCGAGCACGCCGGTAGTCTTGGCTTTCGTGGTTGAAGCCGCAACGACCTTGGTCGGCTTTGAGCCCTCAGGCTTGGGGTTCTGCTTGGACTCCGCGGGCTTGCTTTCTGCGGGCTTGGTCTCGTCGGGCTTGGGGTCTTCCGGCTTGGCTACCTCGGGAGGTGCGGTGGTCGTGCTTTTGGCGACTGCTTTGATATAGAGGGAGTCGACCGTGGCGTCGCCCGTGCCGATGGCTTGGCCTGCCTCGTAGATGCCGTCATGGAGCTTGCGATAGTCAATGACCTTGCCGCCTTCGGGCGTCTGGATGGCGGCGTTCTCAATCTTGATGGTGCCGATTGTCTTGCCGTCAGCGCTCATGGCACGGGCAAAGATTGCCGCTGTATCTCCTTCGGCCGTTACCTTGCTGCGGATGATCGAGATGACTGCGGGTGTGACGCCCTCGCTGGTCTGGGCGATGATGCCGATGTTCTCGCCTTGGGGCTCGGGGCTCGTCTCACCATCTTGGTTTTCGCTGTAGGGGATGGGGCCGTCGCCGTTCTCGACATAGCGGGCTATGGCCTTGACAACGGAGTCGCTGATGTAGATGTGGCCACCCTCCTCGTTGGGTCGATCGTTTCTGGTGGAGAATGCAGCCGAAACCTCGCCTTCCGCAAACGCGTCCACGGTGGAGCCGTTCTTGACGACGATATCGTCTTGGTAGGTGAAGAGGGCAATGGCGCCACCGTATCTGCCTTTACTTGCGCGGACTGTCACGTTTGCATGATCGAGGGTGATGCCCTTGTGGGCATAGACGCCATATTCAACACCGTTTGCGTTGAGGGAGGCGTTTGTGGCTGCGAGGCTGCCCTTGGCCTCGACGGCGGCGTCTTTCTCAGAGCTCGCCTTGACCTGGCTGCCGCCCGAGATGGTAATGCCGCCGTCAGCCCAAATCGCCGCTTTTTCTATAGAGCTTGCCTCTACCTTGCCGCCACCCTTGATGGTGAGGTTCTTGTCGGTTCCAATACCCTTGTCCTTGGTAGCCCTGGCGGTGACGGCTCCGCTGTCGTCAATCGTGATATTGCCGTTTGCCCTGATGCCATCCGATGCACCCGTGGCGTTGACGTTGCCCGAACCTTTGATAGCGAGATCACCCCCGGCATTGATGGCATCAAACCCAGTGCTCGTGGCGTTGACGGATCCGGCTCCGTCGATGTTGATATTACCCGTGGAGAGGATAGCGTCCTCAGTAGATGTCACGCTGAGCGTGCTGCCCGCGTCGCCTTGGATATTGAGCTCGGCATTCTCGTTAGTGCCATGAGAAACGTTGATGCTTTCGATCCATTCGGCAGTGACGATGTTGGTTCCCGAGTAATTCACGTTGAGCTTGCCTGCGGCCTGGATCTCGCCGCCGTTATAGTTGTTGAGCTTCAAGTCGTCGGCGCCGTCCCACGACCAGGTACCGGCCTCGTCGCTCGCCGCGGTGTTGTACTTGTTGCCGCCGACCTTGACCCATTCCGCTGCGAGCGAGACGCTCGGCATGAGAAGCGAGCTTACTGTGAGCGCGCATACGGCTCCCACGACGATGCGGCGCGTCGCGCGGCGCCAGCTGCCGTGCGCGAGTCCTATGCGACGGCGAACGTCGGGTTCGGCAACATGGGTTCCGGCAGTAGTGTCATTGCGTTTGGGGGTCGTGAACAAGGCTGCCATGGTTGCTCCCGTTCTCATAGGGCCTATGCGACTGCATCCAGCGTATCTGCAGGATGCGGCGGGCGGTAGTGCCGTTTAGAGGGCAAAATGTCCAAAAACCTGGGAAGAATTAAATCGCGCGCCTACACGTGGCTCGGCTTTAAATAGACAAGCGCGGAGCCGTCCAATGCGACTCCGTTCGCGTACGTGCCCGGCGGCCGCAAACAGGAAACGCCACCGCCGGATGGGAGCTTGGCGGTGGCGCTGCTAAACGGTGTGTGGATTAGGCATATTCGCGGGTGACGCCCCGTGCATGAAAGGTGCTATGAGCGCTTGCGGCTCACCACAGCGCCGGCAGCGATGGCGGCTGTTCCCGCAAGGGCGGTCGCCACAATGGCTGCGCTCGAGGTGTCGCCGGTTGCCGTGAGCTTGCCGGTGGCTTTGACGCCCGTAGTTGCAACCGCGACGGTCTTGGTCATCTTCGTGCCCTCAGACTTGGGTCCCTCGGGTTTGGTCTCGCCGGGCTTTTCCTCGGGTTTGATCTCTTCGGGAGGCACGATGACCGTGCTCTTGGCGACAGCGGCGTCATAGGGGGAGTCGATCGTGGCGTCACCCGTGCCGATGGTTTGACCTGCCTCGTAGGAGATGCTGGGGCCGTACTCTTCTTCGTAGCGATAGTTAATGATCTTGCCGCCTGCGGGCGCCTGGATGGGAGCGCCTTCGATCTTGATGGTGCCGATCGCCTTGCCATCTTCGCTCATAGCAAGCGCGAAGATCGCCGCCGTGTCTCCTTCGGCCGTGATCTTGCTGCGGACGATCGAAATAGTCGCGGGCGTGATGCCCTCGCTGGTCTGGGCGAAGATACCGATGTTCAGACCCCTAGGCTCAGGGATGACCACGCCGCTTTGGTCGTTGCTGTAGTGGTCGGGGCCGTCGCCACCGTCCTCAGCATAGCGGGCTATAGCCTTGATAACGGAGTCACTAATGTAGATGTGGCCGCCTGACTCGCCAGGGTTGTAGTTTCTGCTGGCGATAGCAGCCGAGAACCCGCCTTCCGCGAGCGCGTCCACGATGGAACCATTCTTGATGACGATGTCGTCCTCGTCAGTGATGAGAGCGATAGTTTGCCAGCCGCCGCCCGTGCTTGCACGGACCGTCACGGTCGCGTGGTCGAGCGTGATGCCCTTGCGGCCATAGACGCCATACTCAACACCGGCTGCGTTAAGGGAGGCATTCGTGATTGCGAGACTGCCCTCAGCGTCGACGGCAAGGTCTTCCTGGGAGCTCGCCTCGACCTGACTGCCGCCCGAGATGTCGATGTTGCCGTCTGCCCAAATCGCCACGTCCTCGTTAGAGCTTGCCTCTACCTTGCCGCCGCCTTTGACGATCAGGTCGCTGCCCGCGGCGATGCCGTAGCCTTCGCCTCCTTTAGCTAACACTGTGCCAGAGGAATCGATGGTGGTCTTGCCCTTGGATTGGATGCCTTCGGTACCGCCCGTTGAATTCACGGTGCCCGAGCCCGTGATAGAGAGATCACCCTTTGCCTCAATTCCGTCGGAAGTGGTACTTGTGGTGTTAACGGTGCCTGGGCCTGAAATGGAGAGATCGCCCGTGGATTTAATCGCGTCTGCCTCGGCTGTCACATTGAGCTCATCCGTGCTATTCGAGCTCGTTATGTTCAACTCTGCTTTCTGGTTAGTGCCGTCCTTCGCCTTGATGGCGGCACCGGTGTAATCGGGCTCTGTTTCCACGGTGTTGGTACCCTCGTAGGCAATGTTGAGCTTGCCTGCAGCCGTAATCGCGCCGCCGTTATAGCCGTTGAGCTTCATGTCGTCGGCGCCGTTCCACGACCAGGTGCCGGCGGCGTCTCCCGTGGGACCCGCGGCCGCTTCGTGGCGAACGCCATCGACGTCCACCCACTCGGCCGCGAGCGAGACGCTCGGCATGAGCAGCGAGCTCACCGTAAGCGCGCATACGGCGCCCACGACGATGCGGCGCGTCACGCGGCGCCAGCTGCCGTGTGCGAGCAGCGTGCGACGGCGCACGTCGGGCTCGACAAAATGGGCTCCAGAGGTTTTGTCATTGCGCTTGGGGGTCGTGAACAAGGCGGCCATGGTTACTCCCATCCTCATAGGGCCTATGCGATTACGCCCAGCATATCTGCAGGATGTAGCCGGCGGTAGTGCCGTTTGGAGGGCAAAATGTCCAAAATTTGGGAAGCAATATATCGCGCGCCCGTGCTCTGCCCGTCTTTAAAAGAAAAGCGCGGAGCCGCTCGTTGCGACTTCGCGCTTTGGTGTTCTGCTTTGGCAGCTTTGCCGTTACGCTACAAAGAAGTAGACGAGGAAGGCAAGGGCTGCGATCCACATGAGCGGCTTGATCTTGGAGGCCTCGCCCTTAACGAGCGCGACGACCACGTAGGCGATAAAGCCCAGACCAATGCCGGCAGAGATGGAGTAGGTGAAGGGCACACCGGCGATAATCATGAACGCCGGGAAACCCTGCGACACGTCGGACCAGTCGATCTCGGAGGCCTCGCTCATCATGAGGTAGCCGACGTAGACCAGAGCACCGCAGGTGGCGGCACTGGAAACGATGGTGACGATGGGGGAGAAGAACGCGGCGAGAATGAACAGCACGCCGGTGGTGACGGAGGTGAGGCCCGTGCGGCCACCGTCGGCAGCGCCAGAGGTAGACTCGACGAAGGTGGTGATGGAGGAGACGCCCATAAAGCCACCGGCAGCGGCGGCCACAGAGTCAACGACCAGGATGGGACGGATATCCTCGACATTGCCGTCCTCGGTCAGGAACTCGCCCTGCTTGGCGACGGCCATCGCGGTGCCCATGGTGTCGAAGAAGTCACTCATGAGCAGCGAGAAGGCAACGACGAGCAGCATCGGGTCGGTCAGAACCTTCACGATGGCCATGTTGCCATCGGCGGTGCTGGCAAACGGGGCGCCAAAGGTCGAGAAATCGAGCGGTGCGATGAGGCCCTCGGGCGCATGGGTGACGCCCAGCGGGATACCGGCGATAACGGCGACGATGATGCCGATGAGCAGCGAGCCCGGCACGTTGCGGGAAGCCAGGGCAACCGTCACGACGATGGAGATGATGCCGACGATAAAGGTGGGGGAGGTGATGTCGCCCAGGCCGACGAGCGTACCGGCGCCAGCGGTGATGATACCGGCGTCGCACAGGCCGATCATGGCGATGAACAGGCCCAGGCCCACCGAGATGGCGTGGCGCAGGACCACGGGAATGGCATCCATAATGGCCTCGCGCAGGCCGCAAAGGACGAGCAACAGAATGACGACACCCTCGAGGAAGATAACGCTCATGGCCACGTGCCAGTCGCCGCCGCACATGGTGGTGGCGATGCCCGCAATCATGGCGTTGATGCCCAGGCCCGACGCGCAGGCGAGCGGGCGGTTAGCGAAGATGCCCATGCAGATGGTCATGATGCCAGCGCCCAGGCAGGTGGCGCAGGCGAGCGCCCCCGCATCGATGCCAGCGCCCGAGAGCACCGCGGGGTTGACGGCAATGATGTAGGCCATTGCCAGGAACGTTGTCAGTCCAGCGCGAAGTTCGGTCCCGATTGTGGACTTGCGCTCGCTGACGTGAAATAGTTCGTCCATGCATACCCTTTCCTTGTTCGGCCCCGAGTTTAGGCCGATTGACACGAACTTACTCACTATATCGCCTTTACGACCTTGCTGTTCCCCACATGTTGATGTTCGGCGCAATGTAGCAGACGGGCGGTATTTTCCGTATGAAAATGTGTGGGTACCGTATACTTAAGCAGTTACAACGACCCCTATGGAGGAACGTATGATTAAAGAGCTCTGCCACGACGAGGCTATTCTGTCCCAGCGTTGCGAGGTTGCGACCGTCGAGGACGAGTCGGTTGCTCAGGACCTGATCGATACCATCAAGTCGCTCGACGATGCTGGCTGCCTTGCCGCCAACCAGATCGGCGTCACCAAGAAGGTTTGCGTCTACCTGGACGATGCCGGCGAGCCCCACGTGCTCTACAACCCCCGTCTGGTGTTTGGCCTGGGCGCCAGCAAGATGGAGGAGAGCTGCCTGACGCACGAGGAGATCACCAAGTCCACGCGCTATATCAAGTGCAAGGTTGCCTTTGACCAGATCGTCGACGGCAAGATGCGCGAGCGCAAGCAGGACTTTGTGGGCTTCGAGGCGCAAATGATTCAACACATGATTGACCACTGTCTAGGAAAGTTGGTCTAAGGGGACCAAAGCACCGCACCTTGCCGCTCAATCGTCGCTCGCGTACCTTAAGTACGCTTCGCTCCTCTTTCGTGGCAATCTGCGGCACTTTGACCCCTTAGACGACCTGCGGGGTTAACTTGGTTGACTTTATCCTGCTTGAATAGTCCGGGCGTGACATTGTTGTCATGTCCGGGCTTTTGTGTTTAGCGCCTTTTTGTTTGGTGACAATGAACTTAGCAAGAACGTAAAGCTAGGAGGCGCTATGTGTACGAGCATTCGATTTACCGATAATTCCGGCAACATGTATCTGGGCCGCAACCTCGACTGGAGCTTTGACTACGGCCAACAGGTTCGCGTGATGCCGCGCGGGTTTCACATTCCGTATTCGTTTATCGACGACACGACAGCGGCACACGCGGTGATCGGTATGTGCATCGATTACAAGAACTACCCTATGTTCTTCGACTGCGGCAACGATGCGGGCCTCGCCGTGGCGGGTCTCAATTTCCCGGGTTATGCCGAGTATGCCGAGGACCCTGTCGACGGCAAGACCAATATCGCGGCCTATGAGTTTCCCCTGTGGGTGGCAGCGACGTTCTCGACGGTCGATGAGGTCGAGGCCGCGCTGCGCGACACGGTGATTGTCGCCAAATCTGCCGGAGAGGGGCTGGGCGTGTCGCTGCTCCATTGGATTATCGGCGACAGCCAGCGTAGCATCGTGGTCGAGATGATGGCTGACGGCCTGCATGTATACGACGATCCGGTCGACACCCTTGCCAATCAGCCCACCTTCCCGTGGCATATGGAAAACCTACGCACTTATATCACCGCCACAAGCGATTTTCCGCAGACGGCGACGTGGCGTGGCGCCGAGCTTAAGCCCTATGGAGCCGGTGCCGGCATGCGCGGCATTCCCGGCGACTGCTATTCGCCGAGCCGTTTTGTAAAGGCAGCGTACCTCAACGCCAATTACCCGCAAAAAGACAGCGAGACCGAAAACGTCGTCCGCATGTTCCGTTCACTCGAGGGCGTGGTGATGATTGAGGGGGCATCCAGGATGGGCGATGGCAAGTTCGAGAAGACTATCTATACCGGATGCTTTAGCGCGCGCACGGGCAATTATTACTACGCGATGTATGAGGATCCGTCGATTCGCTACGTGAGCCTGATGGATGCCGAGGGCGCGAGCCCCGATAGGCTTGTGGTTCCCGAGCCGCGTCGTTCGTAGGTGAGAAGTCCGTCGCGATACAAAGCGGCCCTGCATCTCTCGTGAGGTGCAGGGCCGCTGTCGTCAATTCGCGGCGTCGCTAGAAGTTGGCGTCGTTGAGTTGTTCGTTCTCGAGGCCGTCGAGCTGTTGCTGCTCGGGCGTATCTGCGACGCTCTCGAGCAGCTCGGTGGGATCGAAGTTCATGTTTCTACCGGCCTCGTTGCCGTTGACCAGGTCGTCCGAGAAGATATCGACTTCCATTTCCTCGGCCTCTTCGACCTGAACCTCGAGCGGAACCTGGGTGCGTACCAGCTTGACTGCCGGGCGCATGCGGGCAAAGAGCGGCACGTACTCGATGATGATGGCCGAGTTCTCGAGACCATACCAACGTGCCGGGCTTCCGCAGGCGCGGCGGACGGCGTACTTGATGGCCATCACGCGGTGGTCGTTGCGGTTGATGTCCGTTTCGGGGGCAAGCATCTTGCGCAGCATGCAAAAACGGAAGTCGCCCACGTTGCCGCGGGTCTCGTAGATGGAGTAGGTGTGATGCTGCGGCGGCAGCTCACCCGATGTCATCAAGTCGCCGACGATCTGACGCAGATAGGCGTTGATGCGTTGGTTGACCTTAAAGCCCAGGTCCAGGCGCACGCGGAACAGGAAGTCCGTGCCAAAGGTCTCGACGGAATACTCGTGCGTATAGGGCTCGTCGGTAACGTGCACGTTGATGAACCAATATGCCTTGGCGCGCTTGGGATGTTTGTCCAGGATGGAATAGAGCACGTCGCGGTCGAGCGTGAGCGGGTCGGGGCTGTTGGTGAGGAACACCAGATTGTCGGCGAGCACGGGGTAGGTCTCGTCGTTGCGCAGGCGGTTGAGCTGATCAATGTACTTGGA
Source organism: uncultured Collinsella sp. (assembly GCA_934654775.1). GTDB lineage: Bacteria > Actinomycetota > Coriobacteriia > Coriobacteriales > Coriobacteriaceae > Collinsella. The sequence continues at coordinate 80,628 of CAKUGR010000007.1, read as the reverse complement.
GACGGGCAGCAGGATCGTCTGCGTGCGCTCGATGGCGGTGCCGCGGCGCCACACGTACATAAGACCAAACAGCAGCGAGGCCAAGAAGATCATGACGTAGCCGCCGTCAAAGAACATGGTGAGGCACGAGGCGAAGAAGCAGAGCTCGATGGCGCCAAAAAGCAGGGCGAAGACGCAAGCGCCCAGCTTGTGCTTGAGGATGCCGGCGATGTAGCTCGTCAAAAGCGTCGTGGTCATGAGCATGGTCACGGTAATGGCGAGGCCATAGGCGCTCTCCATGCGCTCGGAGTTTTGGAACAGCAGCACAATAAAGATGCAGCCGACCCACATGATGTTGTTGACGAGCGGAATATAGAGCTGACCCTTAGTGTCGCTGGGGTAGTGAATGCGCAGATGCGGCATAAGGTTGAGGCGGGTTGCCTCGGATACCAGCGAGAACGAGCCGGTGATAAGTGCCTGCGAGGCGATGATGGCTGCGACGGCCGAAAGCACGATGGCAAAGGGGCGCAGAGGCTCGGGAAGCATCATGTAGAACGGGTTGACGATATCCATCGCGAGCATCTGGGGATTGGAGTTATTGGCGAGCAGCCAAGCGCCCTGACCCAGATAGTTAAGGATGAGGGCCGCCTTTACGAACGGCCAGGATGCGTAAATGTTAGCCTTGCCCACGTGACCCATGTCCGAATAGAGCGCCTCGGCGCCGGTCGTCGACAGGAAGACAAAGCCGAGCACCATGATGCCCGAGTGGTTGATGGGCGAGAACAGGAACATGATGCCGCGGATGGGGTTGAGCGCGCGCAGGATGGACAGGTTGCCGAGCATGTTGAACAGACCGGCACCAGCCAGGAACAAGAACCATAGCGTCATGAGCGGGCCGAACAGCTTGCCGATCGATGAGGTGCCGGCACGCTGCATGGCAAACAGGCCGCAGATAATGATGATGGTAATGATGATGACGTTGGTCTGGCCGTCGCCTAGCAACGCGTGGCCCCACTCGATGGTGCGCAAGCCCTCGATGGCCGTGGTGACCGTGACCGCGGGGGTGAGGATGCCGTCAGCGAGCAATGCCGCGCCGCCGATCATGGCGGGGAGGATCAGCCACGGCGCCACCTTGCGCACGAGACTGAACAGGGCGAAGATACCACCTTCGTTATGGTTGTCGGCCTTCATGGCGATCAGCACGTACTTGACCGTGGTCACGAGCGTCATGGTCCAGATGACGAGCGAAAGCGCGCCCAGGATCATGTCCTCGCTGACGGTGCCGATGCCGCCGTTGTTGGCGACGATTGATTTCATGGTGTACATGGGGCTCGTGCCGATGTCGCCGTAGACGACGCCGAGCGTAACGAGCAGCATACCAGCGGAGAGCGGGATAGCTCCGTGCCCGCCCTGACTGTGCTGGTCTTGGAGGCTTGCCTCCAGTTTGTTGTGTGCCACGTGGACTCCCTTAGACATCTAATTTCTGTCGGGACAGAAATCTTTTATGCCGTCTTTATATATAAGAGCAGTTTGGCACATCGGGGTGCTTTAGACAATAATCCCCAGCTGGGGAGTAGCTGCCTGCGCGGGCGACATTTCAAAACAGGGGCGTATTCGCTGTGTGGTTTGCTGCAACGTAATAACCGCGGGCGCGCCCCTGTTTTGAAACCGAAGAGGGGCTGTTAGGCGCGCGCTGCCTGGGCAATACCGGCTTTGGCACTTGCGCGTTTGCCGGCGAGCTCGCAGAAGACCGCGCCGCCGATGATCAGCGCGGCTCCCATCAGGCGGATGGGCGTCACGGCCTCGCCCAAAAGGACGACGGAGAAGACGACGGCCGAAAGCGGCTCGAGGTAGCCGACGACGGCGACGGTCTGCACGGGCAGTTTGGCGACGGCGCCAAAGTAGAGCAGACAACCCAGGCCGGTGTTGACGACGCCGAGCATAGCGACGGCGTGCCAATCGATACCGGCGGCAATGTTTGCAGACAGGAACGAGGGCACGCCCTGCGTGGCAAGCGTGAGGACCAGCGCGGTTACGAAGGCGGCGCTCACCTGGAGCGCGGAGTTCTCGAGTCCTTCGATATGCGGCGCCCCCTTGCTGGCGATGACCATCAACGCGTAGCAGAAGGCCGAGGCGATGCCGCACGCGATGCCCGCGATGGGTAGATTGCCGCCGAGGCCCTGTGCCGCGATGAGGAAGGCGCCGCAGGCGACGGCTATGAAGCCGGTGATTTTACCACCGGTCAGCTTTTCGCCAAAAATGAGCGGGGAGAGCGCCATAACGATGATGGGGCCGCAGTAATACAGCAGCGAGGAGATGCCGACGCCAATGGTCTGGTAGGCGCGGAACAGGAATATCCAGCTGGCACCCAACGCAGCGCCCGAGAGGATAAGGGCCGCGGCTTCGCGGGGACGAGACGGCGCCTGCAACTTATGGCGTTGCGTAGTGACGAGGATGATGATGAGCGAGAGCGCACCCAAAAACGTGCGCAGGAGCACGATATCAGAGCTCGGCAGCGCGATAGCGGCGGCGATGATGCCGTTAGAGCCAAACAACAGCAATGCTGCCAGGTATGTAATCAATCCGTTGTTCATGCGCTGCCGTCCCCTCCATATCTTGCATGTTCACTATGGGGTAGCGGGCTATAGAAGAAAAGCGAATATAATGCATGGATGACATGACAAATACTCATGCAAAGAGAGGGACGTACCGTGGAGACCAATATCCAAAAGATGCAAGTGCTGCTCGAGACGGTACGTGCCGGTAGCTTTACGCGAGCTGCCGAGCGACTGAGCTATTCGCAGTCGGGCGTGAGCCGCATGGTGGGCGATCTTGAGGCCGACTGGGGCTTTAAGGTGCTCGACCGCAGCCGCGAGGGCGTGGTGCTTTCTGCCGACGGGCGGCAGATCATGCCGGCGGTCGAGGCGTTATGCGAGGAGTTTGGCCGCCTGCAGCGATGCGTGGACGAGATGCGGGGGCTCATGCGCGGCAAGATCTGCATCGGTACGTTTTCGAGCGTGGCGACCCATGTGCTGCCGCCGGTCATCGCGCGGTTTCGCGCCGATCACCCGGATGTCGATTACGAGCTGCTGATGGGTGATTACTCCGAGATTGAGCAATGGGTGGCGGAAGGCCGCTGCGACCTGGGCTTTATCCCGCGCGAGCCCCGCGGCGCCGGCATGGCGTCGCGGCCGTTGGTGCAAGACGAGCTGATGGCCGTGGTGCCGGCAGGCTCTCCGCTTGCCGTCGCAAAGGCCGTTTCTCTTGCCGATTTGGTCAACGAGCAATTCATTCTGCTGGAGCGCGGTAGCGACGACGAGATTACGCCGCTGTTTCGCCGTGCGGGGCTGACGGTGCGCTCCAAGCTGTCGACCTGGGATGACTATGCAATTATGGCCATGGTCGAGGACGGTCTGGGCGCGAGCATTCTTCCGGCGCTCATCTTGCGTCGCTGCCAGTTCGATGTTGCCGTGCGCCCGCTCGAGGGACATCCCCATCGGCAGATCAACGCGATATATCGCACGGCTGACGTTTCGCTTGCCGCCGCTCGATTCCTTGAATACCTCTAAAAGCGCGTACCTGTTGTCCACTTTTGGACAATTCTCGGGGCTCGGCACATTTTCTTGTGAAATTGAACTTCCGGATAATGCGCCGCGCTATACTGCTTGCTAAATTGAACCTTGGTTCAATTCGTGTTCTATAAATTGAACTTTGCCAGCAAGGAGGTTCTAGTGGCCCAAGAGACGTTTAGCGATCGCCTGCGACAGGCTATGTCCGATCGCGACGTTCGACAGTCGGACGTGATTCGTGCATCGGAGATGCTCGGCAAAAAACTCGGCAAGAGTCAGATGAGCCAATATGTGAGCGGCAAGACGGTCCCGCGGCGCGATGTGGCAGAGCTGCTCGCCCGTATTTTGGAGGTCGATGTTACCTGGCTGCTCGCCAGCGACGCCGACCAAGGCGAGACGCCCTCGTCCCACAACGTTGCCAAATCCGAACCTAGCCCCACGGCTCAAATTGCAAGGAGCGCCACCATGCGTACTTTCTCTAAATCCACCAAGCTCGATAACGTCCTGTATGACGTGCGCGGCCCCGTCGTCGACGAGGCTGCCCGTATGGAGGACGAGGGCGAGCGCATCCTCAAGCTCAATATCGGCAACCCGGCGCCTTTCGGTTTCCGCACCCCCGATGAGGTCATCAAGGACATGCGTCAGCAGCTGCCCGACTGCGAGGGCTATTCCAACTCGCGCGGCCTGTTCTCCGCTCGCAAGGCGATCATGCAGTACTCGCAGATCAAGGGCCTGCCCAATGTCCAGATGGAGCATATCTATACGGGCAACGGCGTGTCCGAGCTCATTCAGCTTTCGATGAACGCGCTGCTCGACAATGGCGACGAGATCCTGATCCCCAGCCCCGACTATCCGCTGTGGACGGCGTGCGCAACCCTTGCCGGCGGTCATCCCGTGCACTATCTGTGCGACGAGCAGGCCGATTGGTATCCCGACCTGGAGGATATGGAGTCCAAGATCACGAGCGCGACCAAGGCACTCGTCATCATCAACCCCAACAACCCCACGGGCTCGGTCTATCCGCGCGAGGTGCTCGAAGGTATCGTCGAGATCGCGCGCAGGCACCAGCTGATGATCTTTGCCGACGAGATCTACGACCGCCTGTGCATGGACGGCTACGAGCACGTCTCGATTGCTTCGCTCGCGCCCGATCTGCCCTGCGTCACCTTTAGCGGCCTTTCCAAGTCGCACATGATCGCGGGCTACCGTATTGGCTGGATGGTGCTTTCGGGCAACCAGCGTTGCATGAGCGACTTTATTATGGGCATCAACATGCTTTCGAACATGCGCCTGTGCTCTAACGTGCCGGCTCAGTCCATCGTTCAGACGGCGCTCGGTGGACATCAATCGGTCAACGACTACATTCGCCCCGGCGGTCGTGTCTACGAGCAGCGCAATTATGTGTATGAGGCGCTCAGCAAGATCGACGGCATCTCAGTGGTCAAGCCGCGTGCGGCGTTCTACATCTTCCCCAAGATGGATGTGAAGAAGTTCAACATCACCGATGACGAGCAGTTTGCCCTCGACCTGCTGCACGAGAAGAAGATCCTGATCACGCGCGGCGGCGGCTTTAATTGGGCCGAGCCCGACCACTTCCGCATCGTGTACCTGCCGCGCATGGAAGTGCTCAAAGAGTCGCTTGAAGACCTCGCCGACTTCTTCGATCACTACCGCCAGGCGTAGGGGATAGAAGTTCCGCACTATGAAGAGCTCCCTGCAGTTGCTTGGCTGCAGGGAGCTTTCTTGAATTGGCGCAACTATATAACTATTCCTTGGCAGTGGTCGATTTCGTGTTGGATGATTTCGGCGGTGTAGCCCGAGAAGTTTTTGATGCGGTGGACGAAGTTTTCGTCCAAATACTCAACCTTAATGCGGCGATAGCGGGTACAAGGACGCTCGCCGACGAGAGAAAGACATCCTTCGCTCGTTTGGTAGGCATTGACCTGCTCAAGAATCTGCGGGTTGTACATAAGCAGCGACTTGCTGCCGTCCTTTACGCAGATGATGCGTTTGCGCACGCCGATCATGTTGGCGGCGAGGCCCACGCACTCGTGCTCATGCTCGTGGAGCGTATCCAGAAGATCCTGTCCGGTCGCGGCATCTTCTGGGCCGGCGTCTTCGGAAGGCAGGCGCAAAAAGAACTCGGATTTCATGATGGGCTTGATCATGGCGGGCTCCTTAGGGTGGACACGTTTGGTTCAGGCCATGATACCGCGACATGTCGCATTAATGTGTGCACATAGATTCTGCAGCTAGATTGGCGGGCGACACCATAAACTAATGGACGTTTTGCCGAGAGGCATGAATGTTTAAAGCGCAAAGAGTGCGCGACGGGCCCCGCGAATGGGGCGATGATGCCCGAGAGGGCCAAGAAGGAGTCTCATGTCTGAGAACGAAGAGATCATGAACGAGACCGAGAACGAGACCATGGCTGCCGAGGTTGAGGCAGTCGAGACCGTGGAGACCGAAGCTGCCGAGGTTGAGGCTGCTGACGAGGTTTCCGCCGAGGAGGAGGCCGAGGTTGTCGAGGCCGCCGTTGATTACGATGACGAAGAGCTGATGGACAAGATGCAGAAGGCCGCCCGCCTGCTGCGTAGCCGTCGCTTTGCTATTTCCAAGGAGGAGGAGGCCAAGGCCGAGCGCATGGCGAACATTGAGCGCGCCATCAAGCTTCTTGACCTCAAGCCCAAGATGGAGCAGAAGGAGATGTCCGACCTGCTGGGCATGCGCCTTCGTGAGCTCGACGGCCTGATGGCCGAGGCCGAGGCTGCCGACCTGGTCGGTCGTATCGACGATGCCGAGGGCGATATGCGTAAGATCGTCGTCTTCGCTGCTGAGGATGCTGCCGAGGGCCTGACCGAGCTTGCCAACAAGAAGGAGAAGCTCCTGCCCGAGCTTTCTTACGAGCAGGCCACCGAGCTGATGGCTGCCCTCGATAAGGTTATCGCTCCGCTCGTCGCCATGGGCCTGGACGAGGACCGCGGTCCTCGCGGCGGTCGTGACGATCGTGGCGGCCGTGGCGGCGACCGTGGCGGTCGTGGCGGCTTTGGCGATCGCGGTGGCCGTGGTGGCGACCGCGGTGGTCGCGGTGGCGATCGTGGCGGCCGTGGCGGCTTTGGTGACCGTGGCGGCGACCGTGGCGGTCGTGGCGGCTTCGGCGGCAACCGTGGTGGCTATGGTGACCGCGGTGGCAACCGTGGCGGCTTCGGCGGCAACCGCGGTAACGACCGTGGCGGTCGCGGTGGCGACCGTGGCGGCCGTAACGGCGGCGGCTTCCGCGGCAACCGCTTCTAATTGGGTTACGCGGTTTTACCAAACCGCGTAACTAGTTGACGCTGCAAACCCGCCAGAGCGGCAATCTGCCTTTCAACTTCGGCGGCATGACCAAAAGGTCAATGCCGCCTCGTTTCAAGGCACCTTGCTCGCTCTGGCGGGTTTTCGCTGTCGGTACCAAGACATCGGCGTTGCCTTGATCCATACCTGCCAAAAAGGTACCTAGTCATTGGGTATTCATTGGGGACGTTCTTAAATGACTAGTCGTTGGGGACGTTCTTGTTTGACTAGTCGTTTAAGAACGTCCCCAATGACTAGTCAGAATGAGAGTGGATAATCTCCCGGTTTTGGCCTGAATGTTGGCTCAAAGTGGGAGATTATCCACTCTCAATTTCTATGTGTCCGAAAATCCACTTTCGTTTTATCTGCCTACATCTGCAGGAATAGTTCGTGCAGGCGGGTGTCTTCGTCGAGTTCTGGGTGGAAGGTTACGCCTAGTTGGTTGCCCTGACGGGCTACGACGATGCGGCCGTCGACTTTCGCTAAGGCTTTGGCGTCACCGTGGACCTCGACGATGCGGGGTGCACGGATAAACGTCAGCGGTACCTCGCCATCGATTCCGGTCACTTGCCCCTTGGTTCGAAAGCTGCCGAGTTGACGGCCGTAGGCATTGCGCTCGACAAGTACATCCATGGTCGCCAGGCGCGGGGTACCCTTATCGTCATGGGCGGCAAGGTCGTGCGCCAGCAGAATCAGGCCGGCGCAGGTGCCTAGCACGGGCATGCCCTCAGTAATGCGGGTGCGAAGCTCGTCGAGCATGCCCAACTCATCAAGCAGCTTTCCTTGAACGGTGGACTCGCCGCCAGGAAGCACCAGACGGTCAAAGTCCAGCTTCAAATCGGCTGCCTGCCTCAGCTCAATACAATGTGCGCCTAGCTCGGACAGCCTTGCCTCGTGCTCGGCAAAAGCACCTTGGACCGCCAGCACGGCGACCGTCTGGTCTGCGTAATCGCTCATGTGCGATCCTTTCTGCCGGACTAGCGTCCGCGCTCCTCCATGATGATCTCGATCTCGTCGGCGTTGATGCCCACCATGGCCTCGCCCAGGTCCTCCGAAAGCTCGGCAATGAGCTTGGCATCGGTGAAGTTGGCCACGGCCTTGACGATGGCGGCGGCGCGCTTGGCAGGGTCGCCGCTCTTAAAGATGCCCGAGCCCACAAAGACGCCCTCGGCACCCAGCTGCATCATCAGTGCGGCGTCGGCAGGAGTCGCCACGCCGCCGGCGGCAAAGTTCACGACAGGGAGCTTGCCCGTGGCGTGGACCTCGCGCACTAGCTCGACCGGAACCTGCAGCTGCTTGGCTGCCTCAAAGAGCTCGTCGTCGTGCAGGGCAACAACGTCGCGGATCTGCTTTTGGATCTTGCGCATGTGGCGCACGGCCTGGACAACGTCGCCCGTGCCCGGCTCGCCCTTTGTGCGGATCATCGTGGCGCCCTCGGCAACGCGGCGCAGCGCCTCTCCCAGGTCGCGAGCACCGCAGACAAACGGGACGTCAAACTGGGTTTTGTCGATGTGATAGACATCATCGGCAGGGGAGAGGACCTCGGACTCATCGATGTAGTCGATCTCGATAGCCTGCAGGACCTGGGCCTCGACGATGTGGCCGATGCGGCACTTGGCCATGACGGGGATGGAGACGGCCTCTTGAATGCCCTTGATCATCTTGGGGTCACTCATGCGCGACACGCCGCCGGCGGCGCGGATATCGGCCGGAATGCGCTCGAGTGCCATGACGGCGCAGGCGCCCGCCTCCTCGGCGATGCGTGCCTGCTCGGGTGTGGTGACGTCCATGATGACGCCGCCCTTGAGCATCTGCGCGAGCTCGCGGTTGAGTTTGACGCGATCGGCCTTGCTGGTCTGTTCTGCCATGGTTGCTCCCTTGGTTGGCATGTGTATTGCTTGACGGAACATCCTATAGGGGGGCTGGGTATGGCGGAATACTCAGTTTTCGAGATAATAACAAGGTCAGACTAATACCAGATTGAATGACACGATAAGGTCAGGTGGCAAACTCATGCTTGACTACAATTTGGAACAACGCGGCGAAGCATCGCTCTATGAGTATGTTTACCAGCAAATTCGAGATGATATCGTAGCTGGACGCATTGCGGCGGGGGAGCACCTGCCGTCCAAGCGTGCCTTTGCCAGTCATCTGGGAATCAGTGTCATTACGATCGAAAATGCATATAGCCAGTTGCTCGCCGAGGGTTATATTTGCTCAAAGCCGCGTCGTGGCTACTACGCGTGCGAGCTTCCGGATGCGCCGGTTTTGGCTTCGGCTGCGGAGGGCATCGATCGAGATGCCGCCTCCGTGGGCCCCAGCGCGCATGATGTCAACGGACAGGTCGAGCGATTTGATGTGCTTTCTCCTTCCGCCTTGGAGGCGGCGCGGCTTTGGCAAAGCGCGCTACGGGCGACGCTGACATCTGAAGACGAACGCGAAATCTTTTCGCCCGCGCCGGCGCAGGGCACCGCTCGGCTGCGACGTGCGATTGCGTACCATCTACGCGGGACGAGGGGTATGAATGTCGACCCCAACAACATTGTTATCGGTGCGGGCGCCCAGCTGCTCGATACCATGTTGGTTCAGCTGCTTGGCGCGGACAAGACATACGCCGTCGAGGATCCGGGCTACTTGCGTCTGACGCGCATCTATCAGGCCATGGGCTGCAAAGTGCGGCATATTCCGCTGGATGATGAGGGCGTGATCCTGAGTGACCTGCTGAATACCGGGGCCGATGTCCTTCACCTGATGCCGTCCCATCAGTATCCGACCGGCCTTGTGACGAGCATTGCGCGTCGCTATGCCCTGCTGAGCTGGGCTGCCGAGCAGTCGGACCGGTATCTCATCGAAGATGACTTTGATTGTGAGTTTCGCCTTGCCGGCAAGCCGATTCCCGCGCTCGCGTCGATCGATGCCGCCCAATCGGTCATCTACACCAACACCTTTTCAAAAAGTCTGTCGTCGGCCCTGCGTTTGGCGTATATGGTCCTGCCTGATGAGCTGATGGAACGGTTTAGGCGCAACCTTGGTTTTTACGCCTCGTCGGTGAGTTCTGTTGACCAGGTCGCTTTGGCTCGTTTACTGGAATCAGGCGATTACGAGCGCCATGTAAACCGGGTCCGCGTTCGCGCTCGTGAGGCGCGCGATGGCCTGGCGGCGCTTGTGCGCAAGGCGTTTCCGACAGGGGAGGTGTCGATCGAGCATGCAGACGCGGGCCTTTACTGCACCGTGGTTGCGGAGTGCGAAGCGGGCGGAAGCTCTTTTGCACGGGCCCTCATGCATTCGAGTATCCCTTTTATCGATATCAGTGACTGTTTCTGGTGTACCGATGGCGCATCTGTCCCTGAAAACTCAACTCAAATTCTTGTCCAGTATGACGATCTGAGCCCGAAAGTGCTTAATACCTTGGAATTGCAGCTAATGGGGACACTCTGCAACCTAAGTGAGTAGGCTTTTGGCACTTTGGCGACCAGGCAGTTTTGTAACAAGCTATCTACCTGTGGTTTTGAGAAGCAGAATAACCGGTCTGCTCGGGGTGTTCCAAATAGTCTACTCACTTGCCGTGCAAAGCTTCGGCGTGAGAAATAAAAGGAGTTTTCAACAGGGCTTCGTCCAGTTCTCGGCAAGCTTTTGGTCAGTTGGGGAGGGCTGTTGAAAACTTAGCAGTCCGTTCGACGCCATTTTTTGGTGCGTTCGCGCCAATGCGAGACCGATTGGGTTGAAATTCGTGTTTTCCTGTGCTTATGAAGGATTTGCTTTGTGACATATCGGCTTTTAGGTACTGGCGTTTGCCCCCTCAGGTCCGCGCTTTGTGTCCGCCGCTTCCACGGCCGGAAGAAGACCGGCAGCGATATGATCTCGCCCGTAACCCGACGGCTGCGGTTGCGCTCGGCTTTCCGTTGTATACATTGGTTCGGACGAGAAACAAGCGGACTTGTCCTGCCAGCATTAGGCAGCGGCTGTTCCTCGGTGAGCTCCCCAGGGAATCCGTGCTGGAAACGGAGCATGGGTTTTTGGTTACGTCTCCTCTACTGACGGCATTCATCATGTCGCGGCATCTGACGGATCTTCAGCTTCTTTTGGTATTGGCGGAGATGTGTGGCTTGTTTGCGGTGTGCGCTCTGCCGGCGGCGCTTGAGGCGGAGCTTACGCGCGCAATTGATTCGGGCGCGATTTCGACAACGTTCGGTTGGGTGCGCTGCCCGTCCGAGGACGGCGCTGCCTCAAATTTATGGCGTCGAGACGCTTTGGTTTTGGGCAGAGACCTTGACCATTTTTGTTCAGATGTTTGCGGGATGCGTTACGGCAATAGATTTATGGCGGTATCGCAACTCGTTCCATTGGGTGCCGCGTCGCCTTTTGAGGTCGAGGCGTATTTGTTGCTTGGACTGCCGCGAGCCCTGGGAGGCGAAGGGTTCGGCGGCATAGAGCTCAATGTCGAAGTGACGCTAAGCACAAGTGCTCGAGCGATTGTGGGAAAGTCCCGTGTATATATCGACCTACTTCTTTCTTCGCCGGACGGCAGGCGACAGGTGGCCATTGAATGTCAGGGGAAGGCCACGCACGGACGCGCAGGGGATGGCTTGCGTGACGCTGACCGCATGACAGCCCTTCAGGCCATGGGCTACGATGTACTGCTCCTGACACACAGACAGATATCCGATGAGGATAGATTCCGCGCGATCGTTAAGGCCGTATGCAGGATGCTCGATGCTGAATATCGTGATAAAAGCTCAGATGAGCAAAGGGCTGAGACATTACTTCGGTCTGAACTATTCGTTGACTGGACAAAATTGGGAGTAATTGACGGAAAGATGCCCGTTAGACACAAAACAGCTCGATCGTGGACGGCTGCGGTTCTAAGTGAGTAGACTTTTGGCACTTTGGCGACCAGACCGTTTTGCAACAAGTCATTTACCTGCGGCTTTATAAAGCAATATGGATGGTGTGCTCGGCAAGTTCAAAAAAGTCTACTCACTTAGTTTTTGACGAGATGCCAATGCCTAAGGCGGTCCTATTTCAGGGCGTTAACGAGTCCTCGAGACACAAAAAGGCCCGAACCATGCGGTCCGGGCCTTATCGAGCTAAAGATTATCTCTCAGGCGGCTGGCTTAGCCAAAGTAGCGCTTGAGCAGACCGGCGAAAGCCTTGCCGTGACGAGCCTCGTCGCGAGCCATCTCGTGCACGGTGTCGTGGATGGCATCGAGGCCAGCGGCCTTGGCGCGCTTGGCAAGATCGGTCTTGCCGGCGGTGGCGCCATTCTCGGCCTCAACGCGCATCTCGAGGTTCTTCTTGGTGGAGTCGGTCACGACCTCGCCCAGGAGCTCAGCGAACTTGGCGGCATGCTCGGCCTCCTCGTAGGCAGCCTTCTCCCAGTACAGGCCGATCTCGGGATAGCCCTCGCGATGAGCGACGCGAGCCATGGCCAGGTACATACCGACCTCGGAGCACTCACCCTCAAAGTTGGCGCGCAGGTCGGCAACGATGTCCTCGGAGACGCCCTCCATCTTGGCGACGCCCACGACGTGCTCGGCAGCCCACTCGAGCTGGCCCTCCTCCTGCTTCAGGAAACGAGAACCGGGAACGCCGCACTGGGGGCACTTGAAGTCCTCGGGCAGCTGGTCGCCGTCGAACTCTTCCACATAACCGCAAACGGGGCAAACAAACTTCATGATTCGATCCTTTCGATCGATGGCGATGGGGCGCTTGTCCGGTCCCGTAAGGGCCCTCTCCGGACGCGCGTCTTGACGAGTTCTATTATCCATAAATGAGACTGAATGTGAAGCCTATTAGGAATGATTTTTAATAAAACAATTTTGACGCTGCCGTCTAACAGCGCCCACATAGTCCGCAGCGCACGCAGCCGTTGCAGATAAGCTTGCTTCCGCAGGTTTCACACCACTCAAAATACGGTGGATCCCAAAGCTCCGAGCTGGGGATTTCCAGGCCGAGCGGGTCCCTTAGGTCCCACTCGATTTGGCGGCCGCGGTGCTGGAGACCTGATTTCCATGCCTGTTCGCTTTGCAGGTTTTTGCCACGAAGGTGATATGTTCGCCCGTCCTTAACGAAGGTGCTTCCGGTTTCGATGAAAGCGAACGTCGCATTTGCCGCTACGCATTCGGCATACAGCTGGCGCACCCATTCGTGATGGCAGGGACGCGCTCCCGCGTAGTTTTCTCCGCCTGCGATGACCTGCTCGATCCCATCGGGTTTTCCAAGGCTACCGGGGGCGGCTTTCTCGACCGACACGCTTCCGATAAACGGCGCACACATGATGCCGCGATGTGCTGCGGGCGTGGCGAGCAGCAGGGGGATCCGCTCATTTGCCCGGCGCTGGTTCTCGCAGGTTACGTTGAGCATGACGTTTTGCCAGCCATCGCCCCAGTCGCCGGGAAGACACTCGTTAAAGCGCTCGGGACGTTTGGTCAGAATGAAAAACTTTACGTCGGGCCTCTGGCGGATGATGCCCCATACTTCTGGTCGCCAGGGATCAGCCTCGGGCAATAGGAAATCGCTTGTCATGCAGATGCGGATAAGCTCGCCGGCGCGAACTTTGTAGCTGCCGTCTCGTCGACGTTGGAGGGGATAGGTAAAGCCCGACTTGCTTTTGCTAATCACGGAGGGGTCGATACCGCGTTCTCCGTCCATGTAATACATGTAGCAGTTGTCGCATCCCTCGCTGACGCGCGTGCAGCCATGCCAGGGGTTCCAGATGTCATGCACCTTTATTCCTCCTTTGCGGTAGATGCGCGTCTGATGGACTCTGAAAGATTAACACCGGCAGATGAGCGCGATGGCCCCGAACAATATGAAGATGTTGATTGATTAACGATTGCAGGGCAGTCTGCGTCCCTCGATGAGTACAATCGGTCGAGCAAATGTTGACCCATCAACAAATGAAGGAGTTTCCTTTATGCATCTAGCCCGTCGTGCCTGGTGCCGAACATATCAGACGGTTTTTCGTATCGCATTGCCGATTCTGCCCTATACCGAGCCGCGCATTTTGGAGCATGCCGAGGATGTGCCCGCGGTGCTTCAAAAGCGCTCGATACAGCAGGTCCTTATCGTGACGGATCCTGGCATTGCTCGTCTGGGGCTTACGGCGCCGCTCGAGCGCGCGCTCGCGTCCAAGGGGATTGGCGTTACGGTCTATGCCGAAACGCGTGCGAACCCCACGGTCTCGAATGTGGAGGAAGCGGCGGCGCTGTATCGCGAGAACGACTGCCAGGCCATTATCGGCTTTGGTGGCGGTTCGGCCATGGACTGCGCCAAGGGCGTGGGCGCGCGTATCGCGCAGCCCAACAAACCCATCAACAAGATGCGCGGCCTGTTGCGTGTCCACCGTCTCCTGCCGTTACTCATCGCCGTTCCCACTACCGCCGGGACGGGAAGCGAAGTCACGCTCGCGGCGGTGATTACCGACGACGAGACGCACTATAAGTACCCCATCAATGACTTTGTGCTCATTCCGCGCTTTGCGGTGCACGATCCCGAGTCTACGCGTGGGTTGCCGGCGTCCATTACAGGGCAGACGGGTATGGATGCTCTGACGCATGCCGTCGAGGCTTTTATCGGCCGTAGCACCACGCCCTACACGCGCAAGATGGCGCGCCAGGCGGTTCAGCTCATCCACGACAATTTGCTCGAGGCCTATGAGCATGGCGACAACATGCGTGCGCGTCGCAATATGCTTTCGGCGGCGTATAAGGCGGGCGTCGCATTTACTCGCTCCTATGTTGGATATGTGCATGCCATCGCGCACAGTCTGGGTGGCCGATACGGCATTCCGCACGGTTTGGCCAACGCCATTATCCTGCCGCACATGCTTCGCGCTTATGGCGAAGCTGCCGCTCCCAAGCTTGCCGATCTTGCTCGCATGGCGGGCATTGCGCCGGCTAACGCGCAGGACGGCTTGGCTGCCGAGGCCTTTATCGATTGGGTCGATCGCATGAACGATGCCTTGGGAATTCCTAAATACGTCTCGGGTATTCGCCGCTCCGATATTCCGCAAATGGCGGCCCATGCCGATGCCGAGGCTAATCCGCTGTACCCCGTTCCGCTTTTGATGGACCGTTTGGAGCTCGAGCATATGTACGAGGTCGTCGCGGGTGGTATGTTTGAGGACGAGAACTAGGAGGGTCCATGAACACCGAGGAAATCGCGCGCATCGTTAGTAGCCAGCGCGCCTATTTTAAGACGCATGCCACGTTTGATGTCGATGCTCGCCGCCGCGCGCTCATGCGCCTGCGTGATGCGGTTCGGGCGCACGAGGACGATATCGCCCATGCGCTCAAGACCGATTTGGGCAAGTCGCATGACGAGGCGTATATGTGCGAGATCGGCACGTCGCTTTCCGAGATTCGCCATCAGATTGCGCACGTGGTCCGATGGAGCCGTGCACACCTGCGTCCCTGTGACCTTGCCAACGCCATTAGCGTGTGCAAAACGCAGCCGGTTCCCTATGGCGTGACGCTGATCATGGCGCCTTGGAACTATCCGTTTTTGTTGACGCTGGAGCCGCTTGCCGGCGCACTCGCTGCGGGCAACACGGTGGTCATCAAGCCGAGCGCCTATGCGCCGGCGTCGAGCGCCGTGCTCAAACAGATTTGCGAGGAAGCGTTCGATCCGCGCCTGGTGACAGTCGTCGAGGGCGGTCGTGCCGAGAACGAGGCACTGCTCGATGAGTGCTGGGATAAGATTTTCTTTACCGGCAGCGTTCCGGTCGGCAAGCTCGTCATGGAGCGCGCGAGCAAAAACCTCACGCCCGTGACACTTGAGCTGGGCGGCAAGAGCCCCTGCATCGTGGATGCCTCCGCAAACTTGAAGGTGGCGGCACGCCGCATCGCCTTTGGTAAGTGGCTCAACGTGGGCCAGACCTGTGTAGCGCCCGACTATCTGCTGGTCGATGCGCGCGTGCACGATGAGCTGTTGGGCCTCATCAAGGAAGAGGTCCGCCGCATGTTTGGCGAGCACCCGCTCGACAACGAGGACTACGGCCATATCGTCAACGCCAAGCATTTCGCGCGCGTGCGCGGGCTGATCGACCCCGATAAAGTTGTGCTAGGAGGTGCGGCGCGCGAGGCGTCGCTCAAGATTGAGCCGACGATCCTGGACGGCGTGACGCCCGAGGATGCCGTGATGCAGGAGGAGATTTTCGGTCCCATCTTGCCGGTGCTGACGTTTGAGAGCCTGGACGAGGCCGAGACGTTTATCACGGATCGTCCGACGCCGCTGGCCCTGTATATCTTTAGTCGGGATCGCGCGGTGCAGCAGCGCTTTGTGCGCTACGTGCCCTTTGGCGGCGGCTGCGTTAACGATACGATCATGCATCTGGCTACGAGCCATATGGGCTTTGGCGGCATGGGCGCGAGTGGCATGGGGCAGTACCATGGTCGCGAGAGCTTCGATACGTTTAGCCACAAGAAGAGCATCGTGAACAAGGCAACATGGCTGGATGTACCGTTCCGCTACGCCCCCTACGCAAGCTGGAAGCACAAATTCGTGCGCATGTTTGTGCATTAGAAAAAGACAGCAGATAGGGGACAAACAGAGTGGCCGCCCCCGCGTAAGCGAAGACGGCCACTTCTCACGATGTAAACGTGTATCGGAGTTGGCAAGACCCGCTGCCACGGGTGCCATCCGTGCCCCTATCTTATCTGCAAGCGTTGCGACAAACGGTCGAAAAGACACGAGACCCGAGACAAGTAAATTTGTGTCCGCACGAGTTCGTAGACTTCTCTATAAGGTTAAGCGCCGGTTATTCCGGCCGTTAGAGGAGCTGTTATGTACGAGCCTTCACGCGTTCTTCTGTCATTTCATATCGCGGGATTTCAGTATGCCGATGGCGCATTAGTCCTGGGCGATCTAAAAGCGGGCGATAGGCTGACGCTGTGTGCCGAGCGCGATAATCCCCATGATCCTGAGGCGGTTGCAATCTTCTTTGGCAAGACCAAGCTCGGCTATGTTCCGGGAAACGAGGTCGGCCCGCTGTCCGTGATGATGTATTACGGGCACGAAGACGTATTTGAGGCCCGCGTGCAGCAGGTTGCGCCCGAGCGCAGTCCCTGGCATCAGGTGCGCGTTGGCCTTTATGTGGCGGATGCCCGCTAGCCGTTAGGGGAGACTGTCATGTTTGATGACGACGACCTGTTCGATCTGACGGATGATCCGTTTGAGTGGGACTTGCTGCTTGATGACGATGAGCTGGAGCAGGATCGCAAAAAGCGGAAGGACAAGAACGCGCAAGTCGACGCATCAAAGAAGAAGGACAAACGTCGGCGCGGCCTGTTTGGCGGGCTCTTTGGATAACCTCTGTCCGATGCGTCTGTATACTAGGCACGTGTTAGACGCGTTGCGAAATGAGGATACAGACGATGATGTGGTTTACCGCCGACCTGCACCTGGGCGATACGAATATTTTGCACGATATGGATCGGCCGTTCGCCTCCGTTGAGGAGATGAACCGCAAGGTCATCGATGCCGTCAACGGGTGCGTGGCTGCGGATGACCGTCTCTATATCCTGGGAGACTTTACGTATCGCCTGCCCATGGCGGAGGCCGTGCGCCTGCGCGAGCGCATTGCCTGCCAAAACGTCACGCTCATACGGGGCAACCATGACGGCGATTGGGAAGATCCGGACGCGCCGCAAATTTGGGATGACGTGCGCGATTACCTGGAGATTGCCCCCGGCTATGCCAAGGGACATCGCCTGGTTCTGAGCCACTACCCCATGCTCAGCTGGAACGGCAAGGCGCGTGGCGCCATTATGCTGCATGGTCATATCCACAGCAGGGGAGACCGCACCAACGCACGCAACCGTGATCGCGAGCGCCCCGTTTGCCGCTACGATGTCGGCCTCGACGCCAACAACTACAAGCCTGTAAGCCGAGACCAGATCTTGAGCTTCTTTGGGCTGTAGCACTCAAACCACCACGATGGGGACAGGCACCTTTGTGGTGGTTTTTCCTTAGATTGGAGTCGCTATGAAGCAGTTGTTGATTCGTGCCGATGATATCGGTTATTCGTATGCCGTTAACCTGGGGATTGCCCGTAGTGTCAACGAGGGTCTGGTGCGCTCGGCGGGCTTGATGCCCAATATGCCCGAGGCTGAGCGCGGCTGGTCGCTCGTGGCGGATGCCGGCATTGCGGTGGGCCAACATACCAACGTGTGTCTGGGCAAGCCGTGTGCCGCCCCGGAGCTCATTCCGAGCATGCTCAGCGAGAACGGTGAGTTTCATAGCAGCCGTACCTTCCGCGAGCATTTTAAGCGCGGCGAGGAGTTGATAGACTTCGACGAGGCCTGCATCGAGATCCGCGCGCAGCATGACCGCTTTGTCGAGATCGTGGGCCGCGAACCCGATTACTTTGAGGCCCACGCCGTTATGAGCAAAAACCTCAATCGAGCGATCTCGGCGGTGGCGCAGGAGCTGGGCCTTAAGGAGCAAAAGGCGAGCTTCGACCCCACGGCCGTGGTGCACTGCGGAGATACCGACCTGCGTATGGTGATGCGCTCGATGGAGCCGGGCTACGAGCCCAAGGAAGCAATCATGCAGACGGTTCGCGAGATGGCCGATGGCGAGACGGTCGTCTTCGTGTGCCACCCGGGCTATCTCGATCGCTTTATCCTAGAGAATAGCTCGCTTACGACTAATCGTACCAAGGAGGTCGATGCGCTGGTCGACCCCGAGCTGCGGGCGTGGCTCGAGGCTCAGGACGACCTGCGTCTGATCGACTATCGCGACCTGTAAGGACCCAAGCCACCACAAAGGGGATAGGCACCCTCGCGGTGGATCTGGCGCCGTTGCCATTATGGCTGCGGCGCTTTTTTGTCCGCGTGGCGCGGTAGAGTGTAGAAGGTTGAAATTTGCGTCCATCGAGGAGCTGCTATGAACGAGATCAAGTGCCCGCATTGCGGCGAAGTCTTTAAGGTCGATGCGTCCGGCTATGCGGACATCGTCAAACAGGTGCGCGATGCTGAATTTTCGCATGATCTTGACGAACGTGTGAAGGCTGTCCAGCGCGAAGGCGAGCAGGCGTTGGAGCTTGAGCGTTCGCGTTCGGCGTCTGCCTTGCAGGAGGCGGAGTCCCAGCGCAACGCTCAGCTTGTCGAGCAGAAGAATGCTGCGGCTCAGGAGTTGGCGCAAGAGGTTGCCAAGCGCGATGCCGAGCTTGCCGAGCTGCGCGCCAAGCTCGAGGGTGCCGCTGCGGAGCGCGAGAGTGCAAGCCAACGTGCGGCGGTTGAAGCCCGTGCCGATGCGCAAAAGGAGAACGCCGAGCTCCAGCGTGAGATTGACAACCTGCGTGCGCAGCTGGGGCGCAAGGATGACGAAGCCAGGCTTGCTGAGGCCGCAGTGCGCAATGCCGCTCAAAACGATCTGTCCGCCCGCGACGCTCAGATTGCCGAGCTACAGGCGAAGCTTTCCGCTGCAGACAAGGCCCAGGAGATGGCGCTTGCCGCCGCTGCGGCCGAGTCCCAGCGTGAGCTTGATGCCGCTCGCAGCGAGGCCGAGCGCACGCTTGCCGACTACCAGGCGAAAGTGCAGGAGAAGTTCTCTGCCGCGAAGGCTCAGTCTGAGCAGGAGGCCGAGGGCCTGCGTGCTCAGCTGCGCGAGCAGGAGCTGACGGCAAAGATGAACTTGTCTGAGGCAGTTGCCGCGGCGGAGCGTGAGCGTGACGAGGCGCGTGCGAAACTGACGAGCGAGCTGGCAGTGCGCGATTCGCGCGAGGAACAGGCCAAGGCGGCGCATGAGCTCGAGCTTGCACAGGCCAAGCGCGCGAGCGATGAGCTGATTCGCTATAAGGACGAAGAAATTGAGCGCCTTAAGGACATGAAGGTCCGCCTATCCACCAAGATGGTGGGCGAGTCGCTGGAGCAGCACTGCGAGACTGAGTTCAACCGTCTGCGTATGACGGCGTTTCCCAACGCGTACTTCGAGAAAGACAACGATGCATCCGAGGGCACCAAGGGCGATTTCATTTTCCGTGAGTGCGACGCGAGCGGCAACGAGATCATCTCGATTATGTTTGAGATGAAAAACGAGAACGACGAAACCGCGACCAAGCACAAGAACGAGGACTTCTTTAAGAAGCTTGACCACGATCGTCGCCAGAAGGGCTGTGAGTATGCAGTGCTCTGCACGCTGCTCGAGCCTGAGAGCGAGCTCTATAACGCCGGCATCGTGGACGTGAGCTATCGCTACGAGAAGATGTACGTGATTCGCCCGCAGTTCTTCATCCCGATGATCACGCTGCTGCGCAACGCCGCCATGGGCTCGCTCCGTTATAAGCAGGAGCTGGCAGAGTACAAGCAGCAGAACATCGATGTCACGAACTTCGAAGCCAAGATGGAAAAGTTCAAGGATGGCTTCTCGCGTAACTACAACTTGGCGAGCAAGCAGTTCGAGTCGGCGATCAAGGAGATCGATGCTGCCATCAAGCAGCTCGAGAAGACCAAGGACGACCTGCGTCGCAGTACCGAGAATCTGCGTCTGGCCCACAACAAGGCTGATGAGCTTACAATCCGCAAGCTCACTTGGGGCAACAAGACCATGAAGGCGGCGTTTGACGAGGCACGTGGGGCTGCGGCAGAGACAAACGATGAGCCAGCCGAGGCGGATTCGTATGAGGTCGAGGATGCCGAGTAAGGCATAGCGGATAGTGCAAAAGCGGGGCCGCTGGCGATATTGCCGGCGGCCCCGCTTTGTTTCGTTCCGCCACGCTGGGCTAGTCTTCGAGCAGGTCCTCGATAAAGCCGATGCGGTAGTGGGTGAAGATGACCTCGCCGCCGTCTTGCGTGGCGTCCAGATCGACATCGCCCATGATGCCAAAGTCGTGGTCGCCATCCTCGTCGGCAAAAATCTGGTGCACGTGCCACACGTGATCGGTCTTCTCATCGCTCTCGTCGATGGTAAACATCGCCGAGCTACGGGCGTCGCCGTCGGTGAGGATCTCCTCGTGCTGCTCATGGTAGACGTCGAGCGCCTTTTGCCAGCGGACCTCGCTCATGCCCCAGTCCTCGTCGAGCTCGCCCAGGTCGCGGACGTGTCCGCGGGCCGCAAGGGACACGCGGCGGAAGAGCGCGTTGCGCACCAGCAGGGTGCAGCCGCGGCGGTCTGCTACAACCTCGTCGATACCCTGGGGCGGCGCGGCGTCGAGGGCGGCCGGGTTGCCGGCGTTCTCCCACTCGTCCACCAGGCTCGAGTCCACCGAGCGCACCACGAAGCCCAGCCACGAGATGATGTCGCGCAAGCGCTCGTCGCGCTTTTCGATCGGTACGGTGCGGTCGAGCGAGCGGTAGGCCTCGGCCAGGTAGCGCAGCAGAATACCCTCGGAGCGGGCGATGCCGAGCTTTTGGATATAGCCCTTAAAGTCGCTCGCGCTCTCCAGCATGTCGCGCAGGACACTTTTGGGTGAGAGCTGGTAGTCATTGGCCCAGGGTACCTCCTGACAGTACTTGTCGAAGGCGGCGTCGAGCAAGTCCTCGAGCGGCTTTTCGTAGGTTACATCTTGGATGCGTTCCAAGCGCTCCTCGTACTCGACGCCGTCGGCCTTCATCTCGGCCATGGCGCGGTCGCGCGCGGCGCGCTCCTGCGCGCGCAGCACCTGCTTGGGGTCCTCGAGTGTAGCCTCAACCATCGAGATGAGGTCCATGGTGTAGGTCTCGCTCTCGGGGTCGAGCAGCTCCAGCGCGGCGAGAAGGAACGGCGATAGCGGCTGATCGAGCGCAAAGTCTTCGGGCAGGTCGACCGTCAGCGCGTAGTCGATGTCGGGCGCGGCGTCAGCCGGAGCGTCGGGTGCGGGCGGCACCTCGGTGCGCACGACGACGCCGGAGTCGATGAGCGTGGCGAAGATCTCGTCGGCACGAACCTCGAGCTTGGCCTTTTCTTCGGGGGTCTGCAGACTTGTCTCGATGAGGTCATGCACGCGGGCGCGAGCGTCGCCACCCTGCTCGACCACGCTAATCACCATGGAGTGCGTGATGCGCAGGCGCGGTTTGAGCGTCTCGGGCTGCGTCTCGATCAGGCGCTCAAAGGTCTGCTTGTTCCAGGTGACAAAGCCCTCGGGAGCTTTCTTCTTTTTAATCTTGCGGAGCTTTTTGGGGTCGTCGCCCGCCTTGGCCATGAGCTTGGCGTTCTCGATCTCGTGTTCCGGGGCCTCGGCGATGACCATGCCCTCGGTGTC
The DNA here is from genome assembly GCA_934654775.1 of uncultured Collinsella sp. GTDB lineage: Bacteria > Actinomycetota > Coriobacteriia > Coriobacteriales > Coriobacteriaceae > Collinsella. The sequence goes on along the minus strand of CAKUGR010000007.1, from coordinate 58,563 downwards.
GAAGCCCGAGCGGCCGGCGCGACCGGCGATCTGATGGAACTCGCGGGCGCGTAGGCGGCGCATCTTGTAGCCATCGAACTTGGTGAGCGCGGTGAGCACCACGGTGTGGATGGGCACGTTGATGCCGACGCCGAGCGTATCGGTGCCACAGATGACGGGCAGCAGACCCTGCTGCGCCAAGCGTTCGACCAGTAGACGATAGCGCGGCAGCATGCCGGCGTGGTGTACGCCGACGCCGCAGCCGAGCAGGCGTTTGAGGATCTTTCCGAAGGCGGTCGAGAAACTCGTGCCCTTGGCAGCTTCCTTGATGGCCTCGCGCTGCTCCTTGCTGGCAATGCCGAAGTTGGCGAGTGACTGTGCCGTCGCGAGTGCAGCATCCTGGCTAAAGTGCACGATGTAGAGCGGAGCCTCGCCGCGGCGCATCGCGAGCTCGACGGTGCCCTCGAGCGAGGTCGTCACGTAGTCGTAGCTCAGCGGCACGGGGCGCGGGGCGTCGACGACCAGGTCGCAGGTGGCGCCGGTGTGCTCCTCGAGTGAGGCGGCGATAGCGGTGACATCGCCGAGCGTGGCGCTCATGAGCATGAATTGTGTGTGGGGCAGGGTGAGCAGCGGTACCTGCCATGCCCAGCCGCGGTCGGGGTCGGCAAAGTAGTGGAACTCGTCCATGGCGACGCAGCCAACGTCGGCATCTTCGCCCTCGCGCAGCGCGTCGTTGGCAAGGATCTCGGCCGTGCAGCAGATGACGGGCGCCTTGGTGTTGATATGCGTGTCGCCGGTGATCATACCGACGTTATCGCGGCCGAGCACCTGCACCAGGTCAAAAAACTTCTCGCTGACTAGAGCTTTGATGGGGGCGGTGTAATAGCAGCGCTTTCCCTGAGCCATGCCCATAAAGAGCATGCCCAGCGCGACAAGCGACTTGCCCGAGCCGGTCGGCGTGCCCAAAATGACATGATCGCCAGCTGCCAGGTCCATGAGGGCCTCTTCTTGGTGGTCCCACAGCTCGATGCCGCGGTCGCTCGTCCATTCAAAGAAGCGCTCGAAGGCCTGATCGGGCGTGAGCCATGGTTCGGGCTCGCTGCCGTCCTCGGGCTCCCACCAGGTGGGGGAGAGCGCACCGAGCGAGCCGAACTCGGCCTCGGTGCCCGTGCCGCCCGAGAACGAGCTGGCGGCGCCGGCGCCGGAGACGGTGCTGGCGGAAGTATCTGTCGTGGTCTGTGCCATGTGGTTTGCTTTCTCTCGCGTTTGTCCGCCATCCATTATGGCGTAGCGGCGGCGTGGGGCGCCAGCGCGCGAGAAAATGCAGGAAATGGGCGTTCTGCCCAGCCCTTTGGCGCAGCCGCCAGCTAAGTGAGTAGACTTTTTGCAATATCGCGAGCACATGGCTTTTGCGCAAGGGCTCTACCTGCGGTTTTATTTTTCGCTATGCGGGTTGTGGTTGGCTATTGCAAAAAGTCTACTCACTTAGGTTTGAGGGCCGTTCGTCGGCGCCAATTTGCGCTTGTTTGCCGACGTCGCGACCATCAGAAGCCCCTAGGACTCCTGCGGTAAGCGCTTCTTGCCCTTGCGGGCGCGGTTTCTAAAGTTCTCGACGGCCTCCTCCATGCCCAGAGGTACATAGGTGAGCTCATCGAGGTTTTCGGGCAGGTAGCAGGCAAGGCTTTGCTCCTGCGCGCGGCCCGCCGCGAGCTGTTCATCGCTGGGTTGCGCGCCGGGTGTGGCGCAAATGCCATAGACGGCGGCACCCATCTCGCGCGTGCGGCATTCGTATTCGGTCTCGGGATGCTCGGGATGGTCGCGGCGGACGTCGTCGCTTACCCAAAGCGTGTCGTAGCCGGCCGCGGCAAACTGCCCCAGGGCGTAGTCGCGCAATGGCTTACTGTCGGTTCGCAGTGTGACGGTGGCGCCGGCTGAAAAGAGCGGGCGATAGAGCATTAGATGGTCGACATGGACGAGTCGTTTTTTGGCGTACTTGGCCTTGGGCTGCGGCGTGGGAAAGTTGATGGAGATGGCATCGAGCTCGCCTGCGGCAAACAGCTGCGGCAGCGAGGCGGCGCCTCGGGGCAGCACAAGCGCATTGGGCAGCTCCTGCTCGCAAATCTTCTGGGCGGCATAGGCAATGCAGATGGGCTCCTGGTCCATACCGATAAAGAGGGCGTTTGGCTCGTGGGCCGCGCGCTCTACAAGGTACGTTCCCTTGCCGCAGCCAAGATCCAGGTGAAGGCGCTCGAAGGGCTTGCTGCCTGCGGGTGCACAGACCTTGCGCCACTCTCCGGCATAGGCCTCGGGTTTCGTCTCAAGCGCATCGGCGTAGCGCTCCAGGCGCTCCTCGAGCACAAAGTTCTTAGGCGTACGAACGTGGACGGCTCCCATGAGGCTCCTAGGTCATAAGTATGGAACGCATAGCTGCGCGTTCCGTCAATGGGTTGAAAAAGGGTGGGCATAACTTGCCCGAAATTTTCGAAGCGGCTCAGCGGCGAGTCGTCGGTGTCTACAGGCGCTTGAGAATCACATAGCGGTTGAGATCGCCGCTGCGACCGTCGGCGTGAAAACGCTCAAGCTCGCGCACGGGGACCTCGCCGCTCTTGTAGAACGTACGGACTCCGCGCACCAGGTCGGTGATCTGCTGATCGTCAAAGTGATGGCAATAGCGGTAGGCGTGGCGGTCGTTTTGCCAGCCAATGAGGTGGTCGCCGGCTTCAAACTGCGTTGAATCGTAACCCTCAAACGGCGGGGTGAGCTCGGCACGGGCCTCGGCGCGAACGGCCTTGCGCGCCATGCGCTCGTCGTTCATAAACTCCCAAAAGCTGATGGCGATGATGCCACCCGGGCGCGTCTGACGCACCAAGGCGTCGAGCACGCGTACGCGGTACTCGCACGACGGCACGTGGTGCATAAAGCCAAAGCAGACCGAGATGTCGGCGAGCGGGGCGTCGAAAAGCACGTCGGGCGTCTCGGCGGGGTTGAGTTTCATGAGAGCATCGAGCACGTCGAGTTCTTGGAAGTGCAGGTTGGGGATGCGCAAGGCGTGGCCGCGTGCATCGATGGCCAAATCCTGGCATGAGTCGACACCGTAGAACTCAAAGGGGCAGCTGGCATCCGCCGAGGGACTTGTACCGTCCACGCCTTTGGCAGCAAGCGTGCCGCCGGCGGCAAAGTTCTCGAAGCGCATATTGCCGCAGGCAAGATCGAAGACACGGACGGGATGCTCGATGGTTGCCACGTCGAGCTGCCCGAGCGCGATATCCATGGTGCGCACCCAGCCGGGCCACGGGGCCTGGCGCGTATCGGAAAAGGAGGCGGAGTGCTCGCGATAGAACGTATTGTTGAGCTGGATGAGCGATGAGGCGAAATCGCGGTTCACGGCGCGGGACTCCCTCCGTTGGCGGTGCGGAATAAACAGTACGACCATACTACCGTTAACGCCGCAACGGGGACAACCAAGCGGCGGATCATTGCTTTGTTTGGACACATTTCCGCAGCTCATATGCGCCCGCAACCGCCGGTTGTCAAAAATCTCACTAGAATAGGTGGCATGATTTTGGCGGTGGCGGATAGATTTTTAACTGTGCAAGGCGCCTTAAGAAATAAACGGTCCGGCGGCACAGCTGGCAAAAGCATAGGAGGAACCATGAATGTAGAAACTGCGCAGCGGCTCGCCGACCTTCGCCGCAGCAAGGGCTTTAGCCAAGAAGGGCTGGCACGAAAGCTGGGGCTGTCGCGCCAGGCGGTCAGTAAATGGGAGCGCGCGGAGAGCTCGCCCGATACCGAGAACCTGATCTCGCTCGCCAAGCTCTATGGCGTGAGTCTGGACGAGCTGCTCAATCCGAGCGATGAGATCGAGGACGATATCGAGTTTGAGAACGAGGACCGCGCCCGCCAGCGCGAGGCCGAGGCGGCAGAGCGTGCTCGTACCCATGAGGCGGCGGCGCGCGCCACCGAAGCGGCAACGCAGGCGAGTGATGCTGCGGCTAAGGCTGCACAAGCGGCAAGCTGGAGTGCGCAGGCCGCCAATGCTGCTACGGCGCAGGCGACGAGTGGCAGCGCAGTTGGCTCGACTCCGGTGAAGGGCCCCTTCCAGTCGTTCCCGTATTGGGCCGTGTGCTGGCTACTGTTCTTTTTACTGATGCTCCTGGTTGGTGTCAGCCCCTTTCCCGCACTGATCTTCTTTACGATTCCCATCTATCACTGGGTGGCGCGTGCGCTCGATGGCGATTGGGCACGCGGGGATATTCAGGTTGGTCCGGTGTCGGTGGCGGTCAAGGCCCAGGGGAAGGATACTTCTGCGGAACCTGATGCTGACGTGGCTACCGCGGCCACCGCTGAGCCGTGTGCCAAAGAGGGTGACGAATGATGAAGCTTTCGCATGAATCCAAGCTGCGTCTGGGCGTCGGCATCGGAGCGTTCGTGCTTATCATCGGGCTTGTCTTTGGCACTTCGCGGCTATTGGCTCATTCTGATATGGTGCGTACGACCGGTATTCTATCTGGCCATTTGTCTGATTTTGACGATATGTTTGACGAGGACGATTCCTTGAATAGCGGTGACTATTCCGCTCGGCCTCAGCAGCTTTCGAGCACGACTTTTGATGCCGATGAGTTCCGCTACCTCGATTTCGATATCAATGCGGCTTCGGTGGACGTCAAGGTTGTTGATGGCAACAAGGCTCGCGTTATCGAGCGGGGGCGCGTTGCCGAGGGTATGGATGCCTCCAAGGCCGCGACGCAAAACATCGCATCCGTCGAGGACTCGACGCTCAAGGTTTCCCAGTTTGGAAGTGATGACGGCAAGGCAATCGATCGCTCAGTTACGGTCGAGCTGCCGCGCCGTGTTGCCGAACATCTGAAGGGAGTCAACGCGCACGTGGGCTCGGGTGATCTGCAGATTGCCGGTGTCATCTGTGATGGTTTCGACCTTTTCCTGGGTGCGGGAGATGTAGAGTTTACGGGCAGCGTGACTGATGCGCTCAGCGCTGAGGTCGGTTCGGGCGATGTGACGTTCGAGCTTTACCAGGCCCCCGCGAAGTCGATGGACGTGAGCGTGGGCTCGGGCGATGTGGAGATGACGGTTCCGAACTCGACGGGCTTTAAGGCGAGCCTCACCTTGGGCAGCGGCGACTTCGAGAGCGATTTCCTTCCGCTTGGCTACGACGGCGAGACCATTTTGAATCTTGAATTCGATAACGGTGACAAGTCTGCCACGTATCGTTTTGAGGTCGGTTCGGGCGACATGTCGTTTGATTCGGAGTAGTGAGGCGGACGAAAGCCTAGGCGAAGATATAGACGCGCTCTTTGATGAAGGCGCCGGAGCCGTGACGGGCTCCGGCGCCTTTGCCTTTACAATGGGGGCATGGAACAGATTATCTTGAACATACTCGACGCCTTGCGTCGCGGCGAGACCGTGGACGACAAGGCGCTCGTCAAACTGATACATGTCGAGGCGCGCCGCGAGGGTGCTGACAAACGCGATTTGGCCAAGCGGCGTTTGCTGCCGTTTTACCAGCGGGTGAAGCGCGAGGAACCGGCGCGCTGGTCATCGTGGAATGTCGATGCCGAGCTGGAGCGTCAGCTGCTGCAGGTGCTGCGCATGAAGCCGCGCCGCACGGCTTCGGGCGTGGCGACCATTACCGTTATTACCAAGCCGTGGCCGTGCTCGGGCGATTGCCTGTTTTGTCCCAACGACCTGCGCATGCCCAAAAGCTATCTGCACGCTGAGCCGGCGTGCGCCCGTGCAGAGCAAAACTGCTTCGATCCGTATCTGCAGGTGAGTGCCCGTTTGACGGCGCTTTCGCAGATGGGGCATGCGACCGATAAGATTGAGCTCATCGTGCTCGGTGGCACCTGGAGTGATTATCCGGAAGGCTATCAGACCTGGTTTATGTCGGAGCTCTTCCGCGCGCTCAATGACGACGCCGTGGCCGGCGTGGCGGCCAATCCCATGCTGGCGCGTCCGGGCATCAGCCGTGCCGAGGCGGGGCGTCTGCTCAATGACGCTCCCGCCGATGCGCTGCCGCCGGTGGTGGCGGAGCGTCGCGAGCGCTATCGGACAGCGGGCATTGCGACCGATGAGCGTGAGCTTGCAGCTGGTGTTGCTGGCGAACAGGAGCGCGTGGACGCTGCCGTGGGCGGCTACAACCGTGCGGTGCGTCGGCTGTACGGCCCCGGCACGCCGTGGGGCGAGGTCGCCGAGTGGCAGACGGCTTCGATGGAGGAGCTCGAACGTCAGCAGCGCATTAACGAGACGGCGAAGCATCGCGTGGTGGGGCTCGTTATCGAGACCCGCCCCGATGCCGTGACGCCGCAGGCGCTTACGCTCATTCGCCGCCTGGGCTGCACCAAGATCCAGATGGGTATTCAGAGTCTCGACCAGCACCTGCTCGACATTAACGAGCGTCGCATTACGGTGGCTCAGATTGAGCGTGCGTTTTCGCTTGCAAGACTGTTTGGCTTTAAGATCCACGCGCATTTTATGCTCAACTTGCTGGGCGCTATGCCCGAGGGGGACAAACGCGACTACGAGCGCTTTATGACCGAGGGCGCCTTTATGCCTGACGAGGTCAAGGTCTACCCGTGCGCGCTCATTGAGGGCTCGCGTCTGGTGGGCTGCTACGAGCGTGGCGAGTGGCGCCCCTATACCGAGGAGGAACTGCTCGACGTGCTGGCCGACGACATCGTGGTGACGCCGGCGTTTTGCCGTATCAGCCGTATGATTCGCGACTTTAGCTCCGACGACATCATGGTGGGCAATAAGAAGCCCAACCTGCGTCAGCTCGTCGAGAACCGCTTGGCAGCCCGTGGCGAGGGTGCGAAGGTGCGCGAGATTCGCTATCGCGAGATCAGTACCGCGGGCGCCGACCTGGATGAGCTGTCTCTTGATGAGGTCGCGTACGAGACGCCGGTGACGAACGAACGTTTTTTGCAGTGGGTGACGCCCGAGGGCAAGATCGCCGGCTTTTTGCGCCTGTCACTGCCCGATCGCGCGTTTGTTGCCGCGCATGCGGACGAGTTGCCGACGTTGCCGGACGAGGCGATGATTCGCGAGGTGCACGTCTATGGCATGGCGGCGCGTGTGGGCGATCAGGGCCAGGCGGCTCAGCATCACGGTCTGGGACGTTCGCTCGTGGAACGTGCGTGCCAGATTACTCAGGATGCGGGATATACACACATCAATGTGATCAGCGCGATTGGCACGCGCGAGTATTACCGCCACCTGGGTTTTTGCGACCATGACCTTTATCTGCAGAAGGAGCTCTAGATGAACAAGCCGAGTGTTTCTGCTGGCGTCGTTGCCGGCGTTGCCCTGGGAGCCGCGGCGCTGGGTGCGGCTGCCGTCGCTGTTCGCGCTGCCTGTTTGCAGGTCGCACGGACCCGCAACGGGTTGGCGCGCGTGAAGCGTGTGCACGATGAGAGCGGTGCCGAGGTCCGTGTGCTCGTGCAGGGAGGCGTCTACCAAAGCGCGAGCTACGTTGGCGAGCGTTGGGCGGAACCCGTCTTTGCGTACTATCGCGCATTTGACGATGTGTTTGAGGCTGAGGACGCAATGCGTGATGCTTGCGGGCATGGTATCGACCGTATGCTTATGCTGGGCGGGGGCGGGTTTGCCTATCCCAAGTTTGCGTTGATGTCGCATGAGGGCTTGCGCATGGACGTCATTGAGTATGATGCCGAGATTACGCGTCTGGCGCGCCGCTGGTTCTATTTGGACGAGCTGGAACGTACGGTTGGCGATCGCTTGCGGGTGATTACCGCCGAGGCGCGTTCGTATCTGGGCGTAACGAGCGTAGGGCATCGTCGCTACGACGTGGTTGTGAGCGATTGCTTTGGCGGTTCCGAGCCCGTGCGCGAGCTGGCAACCGTTGAGGCACTCCGTTTGGTGCGGGGTAGCCTGAACCCGGGCGGCATCTACGCGGCCAACATTGTGAGTGCGAACGAGGGGAGCGATGTAACGTTCCTGCGCGATTGCGTCGCCACGGCGCTCGAGGTGTTCGACCACGCTTGGGTGATTCCCTGTGGCGATACAGAGTTTGGCGGTGAGGAGAACTATCTGCTCACCGCCAGCGACGGTGACTACACCTTCACCGAAGCCGTGCCCTTCGACATCGACTTTCTCGGCATTCCGCTCCACGACTAACTCATTGAGCCCAGTCCCAAAAAAGACAGGTCTTAGGCGTGGTCGCGCCAGCTGAGGACGCGTTGCTTCATGCCCTTGATGTCGAGCACGCCTTCGGCAAAGCCTTTGCGCACGAGTTCCTCGGGAACGTACTCGTCGTAGCGGTCAAAGTAAGGCACCTCGCCGGGATAGACGAGCTCGATGGGGTCGAAGTCCTTCTCGGCCTCGGCGGCGAGCACCTCAAAGAACGTCTCCTCGTCTGCCTTCATCTTAAACTGCATAAAGTACGGGCGTGAAGGGTCGAGCCCGCGAAGGCCAAGCTCCGCGGCACACTTGATCTTGAGCATGCGCTCGAGCGCCAAAAAGGCGTAGCTTCCCAACCAGGGGAAGAGCACCCAGGTGTCGCCGCCCAGGTTAATGAGCGGTTTAGTTCCCGCGCCCGAAATCTCGGCGGTATGACGAGCCTGTGCAAGGCGTGCCCGTGCGTTGCCCATGAGGTACGGATATGCCGCGTGCTCGTTGAGCGCCTTGCGCATGCGCTCGAGTACGTGTGTATTGATGTCGCCGGGGCAGTCGCCAAAGTAGGCCGGCACACGGCCCTTGACCTGCGTGGCAAAGACGGTATGACGCTTCCAGTCCACTTCCTCGACAATCCAGCAGTGTCCGGCGATAGCGATGCGCTCACCGGGCGGTGGGGGATTGACGATCGTGCCCAGCTCAGCCGATTCGCTGCGAACGGTAAACTCCTCGTTTTCCTGGAACACGGCGTAGAACTTAAAGTTGTTGATGATGCGCTCGCCCGCGAGGCCCACGATGAGCCCGCCGCCCTCGGTGACCTGGATGTGGTCGATCTTGATGAGGTGGCGCAGCAGTACGCGATAGTCATCGGCCGAGACGCGGTGGAAATAGCTGAGCGTGAGCACACGCTGAGCAAGCTCGGCCGGCGTGAGCTCGCCGGTGCTGGCGAGCGTCGACATGGTCTGGTGATAGAGCAAACTGTAGGGGAGTCGATCGAGCTCGGGTGGCTCGACCCACTTTTCTTCGCGATAGAGTTGTACGAGCGCGATGCCCTGCAGGAGCTTCCAGGGTATCGTTTCGGGCATCATCGTGCGCGGCTCGGGCTCTTCCTCGCGCATGACAAACCACATTTCGGGCGGCAGGTCGCGGCGTCCGGTGCGGCCCATTCGCTGCAGAAAGGAGCTGACGGTAAACGGCGCATCGATCTGAAAGGCACGCTCCAAGCGGCCGATATCAATACCGAGTTCCAGCGTAGAGGTGGTGACGGTCGTCTGTGCCTGTTCCTCGTCGCGCATGAGCTCCTCGGCCGTCTCGCGTAGCGATGCCGAGAGGTTGCCATGATGGATGAGGAAGCGGTCTGGCTCGTGCCGGTTTTCACAGTAGCTGCGCAACATGGAGCACACGGCCTCTGCCTCCTCGCGCGAGTTGGCAAAGACCAGGCACTTGCGGCTGCGCGTGTGCTCAAAGATATAACCCATGCCGGGGTCGGCGTTGTCGGGTGCGGTGTCGGTGGGGTTGAGCAGCGCCTGTTCGGTTGCCTGTGGGATGTCGACTTCGCCCTCGGGGGCCGAGGAAGTGCGACGGCCCTTGTGGGCAGCCTTGCCCCGTGCCTGCTCGCGACGTTGGCGCCGTTCCTCCTGTGTGAGTTGCCCGCTATGACGCATGTCTTGGGTGCTGACGGGCAGTGCCGCTGGTGGTGCCGCCTCGATGCGCTCGCACGCAAGCACTTCGGCCTCTTGAGGACCCATGCCCTCAAATCCTCGCTGCTGCGCCTGGGGACCTGAGTTGTAGAAGTGCTCCATGGAGATACGCCACACGCGGCGCGGCTCTTCAAAACGGGGGATAACGCAGTCGCGTCCCGTCCCCTGCGACAGGAAGGCACCCGTGCGTTCCGGGTCCCCGATGGTGGCCGAAAGGCCAATGCGGCGGGGCTGAACGCCTGCCATGCGCGAGAGGCGCTCGATAAGGCAGAGTGTCTGCCCGCCGCGGTCACCGCGCATGAGCGAGTGGACCTCGTCGATGACCACATAGCGCAGGTCGCAGAACATACGCGGGATTGCCATGTGCTTGTGGATCAGGAGTGCCTCGAGTGATTCGGGCGTAATCTGTAGGATACCGCTCGGCTTTTTGATGAGCTTTGCCTTGTGCGACTGCGAGACATCTCCGTGCCAGTGCCAGACGGGGATATCGGCCTCTTCGCACAGATCGTTGAGGCGAACGAACTGGTCGTTGATGAGTGCTTTGAGGGGGCCAATGTAGAGGGCGCCCACGCTCGCGGGCGGGTTCTCCCAAAACTCGGTCAGGATGGGAAAGAAGGCCGCCTCAGTTTTGCCAGATGCCGTGGATGCCGTCAGGAGCACATTGTCTTGCGTGTTGAAGATGGCATCTGCTGCCGCAACCTGAATGGAGCGCAGGCTCTCCCAATCGTGGGAGTAAATGAAATCCTGGATAAACGGGGCATAGCGGTCAAAAGCGTTCATGGAACCTCCTCTCATCAACGGGCTGATCAACGCAACGGGCAACGGCTCGATATCTTGCAATATCGGCGTTTGCCCAGATAAAACCTGCCAAAATAAACCTGTCCCTTTTTGGCAGGTTAGATGGTGAACTCGGCGAAGTTGCGGTCGCCGCCTGCGGTGCCGGTGTCGTCTGTTGCGGCTGCCGGCGCCAGCGCGTCGCCACCGACGCTTTGCAGTAACTCGGCCACGTTAGCATCGGGGTTTTGACACAGGATATCGAGCAGTTCGATAAAGTCGCGGATGACCTCGCGGGGCGTCAGATGCGTGTCGGCCCCCACGCGGCCAAACTCAATCTTGAGGAAGTCCACCAAGTCGTTCTCGGTAAGCGTAGGCGTCCAGCCAAAGTAGCCGGCATGGATCTGCATGAGCTTTTCGATCAGTACCAGCAGCTCCTCGTAGGTGAGCGGCTGCAGGCGGATGATGGGCGCGAGCATGTCTTTGAGGTCCTCGCGCGCAAAACGGCCCTGAGCGAGACGGCTGCGCAGAGCCTCGTAGGAAAAGACGCCGCGGCGTCGGTCTTCGATAGAGGTCGGCGTGCCGCCCATGATCATGCCCAAGTACTGCGCCTTGCCTTGCAGCGTGTCGTTGTACATGGTCAGGATCTTCTCGTAGTTGTACTGGCGCGTGATAGCGTTGGGAATCTTGTACAGGTTTACAAGTTCGTCGATGAGCACCAGCATGCCCTTGTAGCCGCTGCAGACCAAAAAGCGTGCGATGAGCTTGACGTAGTCGTACCAGTCGTCGTCGCTGATGATGGTCGAGGAGCCCAGCTCGGCGCGCGCCTCGCTCTTGGTGCGGTACTCGCCGCGAATCCATTTGGTCACGCGGCTCATGCTCTCTTCGTCGCCCTCCGAGACGGCCGTGCGATAACGGCGGAGCATGCGGACAAAGTCAAAGCCGTGGACCATCTCTTCGAGTGGGGCGAGTTGGGCATTAACGGCAGACTCGTCGGCGTCGGCACACGAGGCGACCCAGCGATCCAAGATGAGGTTGAGCGCACCGCCCTCGGGACGCGTCTTGGTCGATATGTTGCGGATGAGTTCGCGATAGGTGGCCAGACCCTGTCCCTGTCCGCCCTGTAGGCGGCGTTCAGGCGAAAGGTCGGCATCGGCGACGACGAAACCCTCGCCCATGGCATGCGTGCGAATGGTTTGGAGCAAAAAGCTCTTGCCGGCGCCGTAGCGACCGACTAGGAAGCGAAAACTTGCGCCGCCATCGGCGATGAGGCTGAGGTCGGTGAGCAGGGCGCGGATCTCGACCTCGCGTCCCACGGTGATGTAGGGAAGGCCGATGCGCGGGACGACGCCGCCCTTGAGCGAGTTGAGAATGACGGCGGCGACGCGCTTGGGCACACGGGGTGCTGCGGATGCGGTATCACTCATGGTCTAAGTATCCTCTCACGTCTGCTTCGTAGTCCTCGATAATTTGCGGTCCTGCTGGGCCAAATTCAATAACGGTGTCGCCCACCAGGTCAAAGAGCGCTTCGTTGATGCTATCGACGAGCATGTCTTCACTCTTGCCCGACTGTGCCACCGCCGATGCCGTCTGCGCTGCGTTTTGCTCGAGTAGTGCTCGAAGATAGGCGTCTGCGGCGGGATCGAGTGTGGACGCGGTGTCGGCGGGCGTGGGCGCTGGTGCGAGGAGCGGGGCTACGACGCCAAACTGCTCGGTGGAGATGGTCGGCTCGCTAGCCTCGTTCTGCTGCATGGTCGTCGCGACGGGTTCGGCGATCGTGTCGGCCACGGGTTCTGCTTCCCGTCGTTCGGCAACTGCCACCTCGGCATCCGCAAGCGCGCCGTCCTCGCGTTCCTCGTCGATCAAAAGCGCCTCGCGCGTCTGTGCGGCGGCACTTCGGATATGCCCCAGCTGGCTCAGGTCGATATCGATCTTAACGGGCTGGTGTGCGGCATCCCACGAAAGCCATGCCGCGATCTCGTCGTCGATGATCTTGGCCAGATATTTGGGGACCTTCTCTTCCTTAAGGGGATGAGTGGGGTCCAACGCAAGGCGCAGGCGCTGGTCGCAAGCGCGCATCATCTCACCGAGCTTGCTGCTCTTTTGTCTGCTGCCGTGGATGCGCATGCACTCCCAAAAGCCGTTTTGGCAACGATAGATATGGATGGGGTCCAAGCGATATTCGCAGTCCTCGTGGCGCTCGGGCGCAAAGAACACGGCCGAGGCAAACATGGTGTAGGGCATGGCCGTCTCCTCCCCAAACAAGCTCGCTACGATGCTGGCCTTTCGGTGCGTGTCATAGTAGCGAGCCATGCGGACATACACGGCGCATGCCACGTGACGCAGGTCGCGATGGTGGGAACGGTCGAGCCGTGAGTTATTCAGGCTATACGTGGAGAGCGCGTTGATGGCGGCCATGAGCTGCTCCTCACGCGCCTCATCGGGCGGAAGGGGGAGCGCGGGCTCGGAGGCTTTGCGACGTTTGGGAGCTTGGGTTGACGGCGCCGGCGCAAGGTCTCGCGCTGCGCGGCGAAGCTCGATGAGGGCGTTGTCGAATGCGACGGTTTTGGAGTCGCGAAGCAGCTTGGGATCGAGCTCATGGAATACGGCGTAGTCCTGCAGCCACACGCGCGCGAACCGGTCGATGCCGGGCTCAAAGGCGCGATAGGCATCCCAAAATGCCTTGATCTTGTCATAGCCGTCACGCGGATTGTCGACGCCAATGCCGCAGATCAATTCGTAGAGATACAGGAAAGCAAACGAGGCCGATGTCCCCTCGATATTGCCGCGGCGCACTTGGGCACGCCAGGTAAAGTAGCCGCGCAGCTGTCGGTCGCTCATGGCGTTGTAGGTGGGAAAGTACGACTTAAAGGTGCCGTTGTAGGGGCAGTCGTCCTCGAAGTCGGCCATCAGCAGGCCTTGGCGGTAAAAGAGCTCCGCCTCCGATAACCAGCGCCCTGCGCCGCCTTTGGGATCATCTTGCCAGCGTGATATCTCGCGCATCTTGCGGTACTGGTCGGGGAGGAAGTTCTGCATCTGTCGACCGGTCTTGAGAATCGGCTCGTCAGCATAGATCTCGTTTGAGAAGCGGGCGGACTGATGGGTCCGGGCCTCGGCCATAATGCGCTCGATGAGCATCTTGACGTCCTGGTCGGCCACCGCCCTCTCCTCTCCCTATATGGTGTCGGTGACCTCATATCATAGCACAGCATCAAACAGATGTTCGAGATACCGCTGCGTAGATAGATTTAGACCAGGAGGGCGTAGATGACCGCCACGACGACGGAGGGAAGCATGTTGGCCGTGCGGAAGGTCTGAGGTCGGATAAGGTTGACGCCGACACAGAAGATGAGCATGGAGCCCACGAGCGAGAGGCTGTCGAGGGCTGCGGTAGTCATGATGGGGGAGAGCGCGCCGGCAAACAGCGTGATCGTCCCCTGGAACACGGCGACGGGCAGGGCCGAGAAAATGCAGCCGCGGCCGAGCGAGGCGGTCATGGTGCAGACGATGATGCAGTCCAGTGCGCCCTTCAAAGCGAGCGTGGACCAGTCGCCGAGCAGGCCGTCCTGAATCGATCCTACGATGGCCATGGCGCCGATACACACAGTGAGCGATGCCGAGACAAAGGCGTTGGTGAACTCGTTGTCGCCTTCGCTGCCGGTTTTGCGCTTGAGCCATTCGCCGAGGTTCTCGATGGCGGCCTCCAGGTTGATGGCCTCGCCGATGAGCGAACCGAGGGCAAATGAGACGATAAGCATGGTGGTACCGGTGGTCGCCAACGCCTCTCCATCGATAACGAGCATCTTTTGCATGGTGCCGCCCAGACCGATAAACAGAACGCACAACCCCGACGCCTTCATGAGTGTGTCTTGGATGCGGGGCGTAATGAAGCGCCCGCCCATGAGGCCCAGCAGACCGCCCGCGATCAAAAGCGCGACGTTGATAATCGTTCCTAAACCCGGCATGAACCCTCCTGCAATTGATGCCAACGCGGCAATCGTAGCAGAACGGGGAGGGGAGCGCTCAGTATCCGAGCCAAGCGGCGGTTAGCGGTCTAGGACAGGACGGGGCTAAAGTCGAAGCGCAACGTCATGAGGTGCTGCGGGGATTCGATGGCTGCGGCAATGATGTCGGCATCTCGTGCACGATCGAACCCTTCAAGTTCCATTTGATAGGGGAAGTCCTCTTGGACACCGATGCGCCGCGGGACCAAAAGCTTGGTTCCGTCGAATTCTTCGGTTCGAGTTCCGTCTGCCGCAACGGAATAAAGGTGTAACTTGGCGGTCGTTGTGGCATCAAGTGCCGAGATAGCTTGGATATCGTTCGATGCACTCCTTGCTCCCATTGCTGTAAGTGCCGTAGGCGCGACGACTTCACCCGAAGGCAAAAAGACGAGCTCGACGGTATTGGGGAATGCGATGAGGATATTTTTGCGGCGGGGCGCATCGGCAGCGACTGACTCAATGCTTGCGGCATCGACGGTTTCCGTGTGGTCGAGCGCGACCATCATGCAGCAGTTACCTTCGTCGACATCTGGGGGAGCGGCAAAGTCTAGGCCGTCTTTCGGTTGGGAATCGCCTAATTCGGTGGCGGTGCCGTCTGGCTTCTCGAGAGGAGCCGCAGCGTTGTCTTCTGATGATGCATCGTCTGCATCGTCAACATGTGCCGGTGCGTCTGCGACCTCGTCTTTGGGGGATTTGCCATTATCGCTAGATGTAGGAGCGGCAATCCCGACGGACCCCGCTCCGTGCCATGTCATTTGGAGCAGCGCCGGATTGGCGAGAATGCGCTGCACGCCTTGCGCCTGGGTATCGATATTGATGGGGGCGGGTTCTGATCCGCGCGTGAGGTTAAGCGAGCCCTTCTGTCTATTGCTTTGAGTCTCTTGGTCGTCCGCGTCGCCGGCGTAGAACAGCAAAGGCGCATCTCCCGTTGCGATGGCTTCGGTGTCCGCCTTGGTCAGTCGCAGCGATGCCGTAAAGGAGATGATGGGCTGCGCGCCATCGACATTCGAGGGAACGCAGCCCAGGCATACACCCCCTCCTTCTTCTTCATAGGCCGCGCTGTCGAAGACGACCTTCGCCCCGTTCGCCGAGTCATCGACCGAGTCAATATCGATGCGCAGCTCTAAGTCGCATGGGTCGCCATCGGCGTCGACTGCGGCCGATTTCCATGTGCAGATGGCACAGCCTGTCTGGGGGTCGTTCTCCTTGTCCGGTCGCTTGATATCCACGACTATCGAGTCGGCCGTATTGCGGTGAAGGCATCCCGAGGTTCGGACCGTGGCATGTGCGAGCGAAAAACGTTGGCAGGCGACGATACCCGACGAATTCGCCACGGGGTTCAGAGCTTGCGGTAAAGAGTTTGCCGTGGCGGGCGTTGCCCAAGCGGCGAGAGGCGTGCCGCTCGCCAGTGCGCTGCAGAGCGCGGCAACGGGCAAAAGGTTTTTGGGTGCCATGGTTCTCCTATCTATTCCGCGTGCTCCGGTCGTGCTTGGCTATTGGTTGCGTTTGATGTGCAGGCCAAGGCACGTCAGCCCTGCTCCCGCCGTGGCGAAGCCTACCGCAATGAGTTGCCGGGTGTCGCTCGTCTGAGCGAGCGGCTCGTGACGGCTGTCGCGATTAAGGCCCGAAAGGTCGACGGTCACTTCTGTGGCCGCCTGCGCTTGCTCTTGTTGAGCAAAGGCCGTGGCAGGTGCGGACGCCAAGATGCCGACGATGGCGGCCAGTGCAATCGCCTTAGGACGTGGCGTGCGCACCGGGCTCGACCGTCCAGGTGATGCTTGCCACTTGATCTCCCGTACCGGTGGCGTGGTAGATGTCACGCGTGACGCGGGCGACATGCCCGCCCACGCTGAGTTTGATCTTGTCCGTTCCGTCAGCAATGCCCTTGTACTTCATGTCGAAGCTTTCGTCTTTGGAAAGATCAAGGCCCGTAGTCTGAGTCGCGGAGCTGGCATCCTTTTCTGCCTTATCGGGGCCAACCTTAAAATCGATGGAGTTCTGGGCCGAGCCCGCCTTTGCGTCTGCAACGATTGCCCAGTCGTTCTTGGCCGTGACCTTCATATTGGTGACGTGGATGCCATATGCCGAGAGGTTGTCGATGGTAATCGTATTGTCGGAGGGGCCCACAAGCGTTCCGTCGGCTTTGGCGGCAAAGGGGATGACCGTCGGCGCCTTAAACGAAACATTGCTAATGTCGGCCTTCACCGTCACATCGGTGGTTCCAACACGCACCTCTGCCATGGCCGCCGTCGGCGCGGCGCCCATCGCAAGCGCGAACGCAAGCCCTGCGCCCACGGCGAGCGCTCTGGCTCCGTTCAGGTTCATAGGTGTGTCCATAATCGATCCTTTCTGCTCGTCACGGACCGTTTCCGTGATGGTTGGACGAATGGGGGGGCAGGGTGCTGCCCCTGCGAGCGCGTCTGCCACTAGCCTTCTGCCTGGGCCACCCGCACTTTGACGCGCGTCGGATTGCCGTGGGTGTCGTAGGTCTTGGTATCGAGTGCCTGAATCTCGATATATGCCTCGCCTTCTTGGATATCGCCGGCGGGGCAGGTCTCAACCGTCTTGCCGGTTTCGACCACACCGGACTCATAGATGGTCTCGTCGTTTTGAATCACGCGGAAGCGCTGGGGAAACTTGTTATCTTGGACGTTTTGCACGTTGACGCGCAACTTGCCGCCTTCCTGCAACTGTGCGACCGGCGCGACCGAGATCGTCATCATGTTGTCGCGGACGATGGCGTCGAGCTCATCCTGGATTTCTTGGCGCGATTTACCCTCTGCCGACGTGACTGAGGCGCCTGCTTCGGGCACGGGCTGCGACTGCCAGGCGTATAACCCTACGGCGATGAGGGCACAGACGATAGCCAGGCAGGCAACGACGAGTTTCTTGCGACGCCCCAGTCCTGCAAAGCGGGGCGGCTTCTTCGCACTCATGCGGCGTCCTTGGTGGTGTAGACACGCGCGAACGTGGACGGGTCCGCTCCAAAGAGCATATGAAGCATCAGACGGCGCGAGTAGATGAGCTCGTCGAAGTCGTGAGGGAGCTCGATGTTGTGGATACGCGCGATGTGGTGGGCGAGCGCCGAGAACGACTCGGGGTCGCAGATAACATCGGTGGTGACGTGGTAGACCGCCGTATCGGGGAACGCCTCTTCGTCGAAAGGCAGGAGATAGGGATCGTCGTCGACCTCGATGGCGACGCCGTACTGGGGCCAGTAATATGCCATGGGAACCTCCCTGCTTCTGGGGCCAAAACTTCCATTGGTTTTGGCTGTTGATGCCGACCGTATCAGTCACTACTTGACCAATTTCTGACCAAATGCTTGACGGATTGACATCTCCGCAGGTAAAAGATGGTAAAAATTACTTCAACTTTTTTTGAGCGCCAATTGTGTGGTCGCTGGCGGTAAAGCGGCATGTGTCAAAAGCATCGTCTGCCGAGGAAACCTTGCCGCTCGCCGAATTGCACGAACGTAAAAATCGCCAATTATGGAGACGGTCTCGAACACGTCGACGAAACGATGCGGTAACATCTCCCTGCAAACACTGTAGTTAGCTAAAGGGGGAGTTCGCGTGTCTGCAACCATCAAACCCTTCACCGACGAGTTCGAGGAGTATGGCCGCGATGAGTCTCGCACATCGGGCGAGGCCTCGAGCATCTCGTTTCCGACAACGGAGGACGAGGTCCGCGCCATTTTGAAAAAGCTCCATGCCGAGCGTGTCCCGGTGACGGTTCAGGGTGCCCGGACCGGTCTTGCCGCCGGCGCCGTGCCTCATGGCGGTCACATTCTCAATACTTCCCGTATGAATCGCTACCTAGGCATTCGCCGCGATGAGCAGGGCCGCTTTCTTTTGCGCGTGGCGCCCGGCGTCGTGCTGTCTGAACTGCGCAAGCAACTGGGCAAGAAAGTGCTGCCGACTGCCGGCTGGGACCAGGCATCGCTTGAGGCCTACGAGGAGTTCCAGGAAGCTCCCGAGCAATTCTTTCCTACCGATCCCACCGAGGCATCTGCCTGCTTGGGCGGTATGGCGGCATGCAACGCTTCCGGCGCCCGTAGCTACGCTTACGGCCCCATGCGCCCTCACGTCACGGGCCTTCATGTCGCGCTGACCGATGGCGACCTGCTCGAGCTTCACCGTGGCGAGGTTTTTGCACAGGGTCGTCGCCTTTCGCTCGTCACGGTGCAGGGCCGCACGCTCGAGCTCGACCTTCCCGACTACACCATGCCCAAGACTAAAAATGCTTCGGGCTATTTCGTTGCTGACGATATGGATGCCATCGATCTGTTTATCGGTGCGTGTGGCACGCTCGGCGTCATCACCGAGCTCGAGATTGCCCTGCAGGCGGCGCCTGCGGTCGTTTGGGGCGTGAGCTGCTTCTTTGACAGCGAAGACAAGGCCGTGTCCTTCACCGATTCTGTGCGTCCCGTCCTGTCCCACGCGGCTGCCATCGAATATTTCGATGCGGGCGCCCTGGATATCCTGCGTCGTCAGCGTGAGCAGTCGACCGCGTTCGCCTCGCTGCCGGCGCTCGACAAAGACGCCAAGGTCTGTGTCTACGTGGAGCTCGACTGCGACGATGAAGCCCAGGCGACTGAGGAGCTGTATCACTTGGGGTGGGTACTGGAGCTTGCGGGCGGCAGCGACGATGCGACATGGGTGGCGCGCACCGAGGTCGATCGCGAGTGTCAGCGATTCTTCCGTCATGCGGTGCCCGAGAGCGTCAACATGCTCATCGACGAGCGTCGCCGCACGGATCCTACCATCACCAAACTGGGCTCGGACATGTCGGTGCCCAACGCACGCTTGGCCGATGTCATCGCCCTCTATCGCCGCACGTTGGCCGAAAGCGGGCTTGAGTCTGCCGCCTGGGGGCACATTGGTAACAACCATCTGCATGTAAACATTCTGCCGCGCGATGCGCAGGATTACCGCCGCGGCGGAGAACTCTTTGCCCAGTGGGCTTCCGAGGTCACGGCCATGGGCGGTGCCGTCTCCGCCGAACACGGCGTCGGCAAGATCAAGGCGGGCTTCTTGGAGACGATGTACGGTCACGAGGCCATGGTCGAGTCGGCGCGGCTCAAGCTCCAGCTCGATCCTGCCGGGCAGCTGGGTCGCGGTAACCTGTTTTCGGAGAAGCTCTTGGATGAACTCGTCCAGAAAGGGGGCGCGTGAAGATGAGCGATTTCCATATGGTGGTGTGCGTCAAGGCGGTGCCGGGCAGCACCGAGGTCAAGATGGACCCCAAGACCAATACCATCGTGCGCGATGGCAAGCAGGCGGTCATTAACCCGTTCGATGCAAGCGCTCTGGAATGCGCGTTGGCGCTGAAGGACGACTTTATCGGCTTTGGCATGGATGTGCGCGTGACGGTAGTGTCGATGGGTATTCCCGCGACCGAATCGCTGCTGCGTGACTGTATCGCCCGCGGCGCCGATGACGCACTGCTGCTGACCGACCGCGCCTTTGCAGGTGCCGATACCCTGGCAACCACCTATGCCCTCAAGTGCGGCATCGAGGCACTCGACGAGGACTTCGACCTGCTCATCTGCGGCAAGATGGCGGTTGACGGCGATACGGCCCAGATTGGTCCCGAGCTTGCCGGTGCCTTTGAGATTCCCTGCGTGACCGACGTGAGCTGCGTGCAGAGCGCGGGCTTTACGACCTGTGGTTCACTGGCGCTTGTTCACGGCTGCGATGCCGGCGAGGAGACGGTCTATCTGGAGATGCCGTGTGCGATGACGACCGCCAAGGAGATTGGCCAACTGCGTATGCCGAGCATTGCCGGTATTCGTGCGGCCGAGGAGGCGGACGTGCGCGTGGTCAACGCTGCCGACGTGAACGCCGACCCCGCGCGCTGCGGCCTTGCCGGCTCGCCGACACAGGTCGTGCGATCGTTTGTGCCCGACCGCGACCAAACGTGCGAGGCCGTTGACGGAACGGCGTCCGAGCAGGCGGCGAAACTTGCCAAGATTATCGAGGGGATGGCATAGATGAGCGGACTGATTATCGATAGCGAAGCCTGTATCGGCTGCGGTCGCTGCGTTCGCGCCTGTGCCTCGGGCGGCATCGTAGTGGAAGGCGAGCGGCCCAGCCGTTGTGCCCACGTAACCGACGGCTGCATCCTATGCGGCGGGTGCGTCGACGCTTGCCCCGTCAATGCCATTTCGATCGAGCGCGACGAGGCCGCCGGCGCGGTTGACCTCGATGCGTATCGAGATATCTGGGTATTCGTGCAGACCGACGAGTACGATGTCGTGGCGCCGGTGGCCTACGAGCTCATGGGCAAGGGCCGCGAGCTTGCCGATGCTCGCGGCTGCCGTCTGGTGGCGCTGGTCGGTATGGGCCCCGAGGGTTCTCTCGGTGATCTGGAGCATCTGGTTTGCGCCGGTGCTGATGAAGTTATGGTCTGTCGCGACGAGCGCCTGCGCCAAAACGATGCGGAGGTCTATGCTCGTCTGATCTGCGATCTGGTGGCAGAGCGCAAGCCCGAGGCCATTCTGTACGGTGCGACCGCCTTTGGCCGCGAACTGGCACCCGGCGTTGCCGTGCGCCTGCAGACGGGCCTTACGGCTGACTGCACCGTACTTTCGATGGATACGGAGACGGGCCTGCTGCAACAGACGCGTCCGGCGTTTGGCGGCAACCTGATGGCCACCATCGTCTGCCCCAATCATCGTCCCCAGATGGCAACGGTGCGTCCCGGCATCTTTAAGGCGCCCGACTTCGACTACGGTCGTTCCGGCGCGATCGCCCAGGTAGCGCTTGCAGAAGACGTTAAAGCCCGCGTCGAGATCTCGATTCCCGCTGAGGAGTGGGGGCAGCAGGCCTCGATTGCCGATGCCGAGCGCCTGGTCGTGGTGGGTCGTGGCATTGGTTCCAAGAAAAACCTGCCGCTGATGCGAAGGCTCGCCGAGGCCCTGGGGGCCGAGCTTGGCTGCACGCGACCTGTCGTGGAGGCCGGCTGGTTGGAGTATCGCCATCAGATTGGCCAGACGGGCGTATCCGTTTCGCCCAAGCTTCTCGTGAGCATCGGTGTCTCGGGCGCCATTCAGCATCTTGCCGGCATCGGTGGAGCGGAGTGCATTATCGCCATCAACGAGGACCCGGATGCCCCCATCTTTGGCGCCGCCCAGTACAAGGTTGTCGGCGACGCCATCGAGGTCGTCGAGGAGCTGCTGGCCCAGCTTGAGCGCTAGGCGCGCGCCAGCCAGTCGCGCATCTCGTCCTTTAGGCGCTCCCAAGTCGCCTGTGTGGCGGGATCGGTAAAGGGGCGCGTAATGCCAAAGGGCGCGTCGAGCAGGCGGTAGATATCGCCCTGCTCGCGCGCCAGCGCGCGGCTCGCCGGATAGACGAGCTCAAACATAAAGCAGATGAGTCCTACCAGGTAGTCCGCAGGCTCGTCGCGTTCATCACGTGCGACGCAGCGGTGCTCGTCAAAGGCGGCGAGCGCCGGTGTCGAGAAGCGGCTGGCAAGAAATGCGTCCTCATCCACTTTGAGGATGGTATCGACGGTGCTGTCGGCGATGGTGCGCATGATGTCGATCTTGTCGCCATCGCGCACAATATCGCAGAAGCACCGTGTACGCTCGTCGAGTTGTGCGGGTAGACGGAAATCGCTGTGATAGGCAATGCTTGCGCGAATGAGCTCGTCGTACTCGTCGGTCTCGATAAAGTCTCGGATGCTTGTTGTGGCAGGCGCGTCGTCGGGGTTCTCGCCAAAGAGGACCCCGACGCCCAACGCCGCATGGCTCATGCTCTCGGCATCCTTAAAGGTGTCCCAGCGTCGCAGCTGCTCGAAGCGGCCCATATCGTGCAGCAGTCCGCAAAGCCACGCCAAGTCAATATCTTCTGACGACCAGCCCTGCTCGCGCGCTACGGCATCGCATGCCTCGGCCACGTGGTACGTATGCTCGATTTTGAGCGCGATGCGTGGGTTGGTGGCGTCGTAGGCATCGGTGTAGCTTTTGAAGGCCGTGGCTGCCCGCGTTCGATCGATAGCTGTCATAATGACTTCCTAAAAAGTTGTGTCTTTCTGTGTCTTTCGATCCGGTGGCAATTGTAGGTGAACTCGGTTGCTGCCGGGCGATGATTCTGCCACGTCGTTGAATGCGATTCGGAAAGCTTGTCGGGACGAGGAACGCTATGGTGCTCAAAATCGTTAAAATCGTCTGGCCGGTGATGCTTACCTATGTTGCGATAGGCGCGCCGTGCGGAATGATCATGGGGCAGACGGGAATGGAGCCCTGGATGGTCTTTGCTCTGAGCAGCACGTTTGTGACGGGCAGCGGCCAGTTTATGATCTGCAATCTGTGGCTGGCGGGCGTACCGGCACCTTCGATTATCGCGAGCGTCGCCGCCATCTCCTCGCGCTTTGCACTTTATTCGGCATCGATCGCACCCCATCTGGCGGGCGCCTCGAAGCGTCAGACGCTGGCTGTTGCCGCGACGCTCACCGAGGAGGCATACGGCATCTCGCTTGCCAAGCTGGTTGAAGGGGAGGATTGGGGCCCGCGCGAATCCTTCGTGCTCAACGTGATCCTCATCGCGACATGGGGCGCTTCGTGCACGATGGGTGCCATCGTCGGTGCCGTTGTCGATGTTCCCACCGCTATTGCGAGTTTCGTCTGCACGTCGCTCTTTATCTGTCTACTCTTTTCGCAGCGGCTGTCGCGCGGCAACGTTGTCGCGGCTGTTTCGGGCGCGGTGTCCGTCGCCGTATGCAAGTTCTTGGGCCTCACGAATATTGCCGTGCCGGCAAGCGTCGTAGTCGGCATTGCCATTGCGCTGGCGTGCGATGCTGTATTTGACGGAAGAGGTGCCCGCGATGCCCGTTAACGAGTTCTTGGTTCTGTGGCTGTCGTCGTGGGCTGCTATCGCGTTCTTTCGCATCGCGCCGGCGTTTGCCTTGCGCGGGAGAACGCTGTCGCCCCGCATTACCGAGGCCCTGGGTTATATCCCGCCCGCTGCCTTTGCCGCGCTGGTCGCCAACGACTTGGTGAGCCCCGGCGCGTTCGACGCGGGACTCTGGCCTGCCTTGGTTCCCTGGATTGCGGCCGCCGGCGTCGTGGCGGTGGCAATTAAGACAAAGTCGATGTTGTGGTGCTGCGTCTCGGGCATCGTGCTCTATATCGTCTTGAGCCTCATATAAGAGCTGGGCACGTTTGGCGTTCCGGCCCAACGAATTGAATTTCTCACCGAGCCGGTCTGCTTCTTCTGGTACCATGTTCAGACTTTACTGTAGCAAAGTGTGACGTGGGCTTTTGTGCCTCGTCAACGGAAATGGGGGTTTCATGGCACAGGAAGCAACCGCCAACGAGCAAAAGAAATTCAAGGTACCGCGTATCCCGGGCGACATCATGATCTATCCCATGATCGTTGGCCTTTTGCTCAACACTTTCTGTCCGCAGGTCTTTGAGATCGGCGGCTTCTTTACGGCTGCCTGCCGCGGTGGCTCCAATACCATCGTCGCTGCGATCCTGCTCTTCGTGGGCGCCGGCATTAGCTTTAAGTCCACGCCGGGCGCCATCAAGACCGGTATCGTCGTGCTGGTCCCTAAGCTTGTGGTGGCAGCCGCGTTGGGCCTGGGCGTCGCGTATTTCTTTAACGACAACTTCCTGGGCCTGAGCTCCGTGTCCATCATCGGCGGCATCACGTTTTGCAACATGGCGCTCTATACGGGCATCATGGGCGAGTTCGGCGATGAGTCCGAGCAGGGCGCCGTCGGTATCCTGTTCTTTACGGCCGGCCCCGCCGTCACCATGATCATCCTCGGTGTCTCGGGCCTCGCCAACATCCCCGTCGGCACCATCATCGGATCTATCCTGCCGCTTGTTGTCGGTATGGTTCTGGGCAACTTGTTCCCGTTTATCAAGAACCTGCTGGTCCCCGGTGCCAATCCCGCGATCGCTGTCATCGGTTTTCAGCTCGGTGCGTCCATGAGCCTTTCGAGCTTTATCACCGGCGGCATTTCCGGCATCTTGCTGGGCCTTGTCACGCTGTTTGTCGTCGGTCCCATCACCTTTGCGTTCGA
The DNA here is from genome assembly GCA_934654775.1 of uncultured Collinsella sp. Lineage (GTDB taxonomy): Bacteria > Actinomycetota > Coriobacteriia > Coriobacteriales > Coriobacteriaceae > Collinsella. The sequence goes on along the minus strand of CAKUGR010000007.1, from coordinate 33,923 downwards.
GCGCCTGTGCGGTGGTAACGGCAAGGCTGCCGTGGCATGCTCCACCATTGCCGGCACGGCTATGACCACGCCGGTCGCCCTCGCCGAGGTCGCCCCGCGCTATGCCGAGCTTGCGCCCACCGCGTATGCGCAGATCGCCACCGCCGTCATCATCACGGCAATCATGGCCCCGATTCTGACCGGCTGGGTCGATAAGAAGTTCTGCCACGGCAAAGAGGATCTGTCGCCCGCCGGTGTCGAGGCCATCGAGGAGGCTGTCGCAACCGATATCGCCGGTGAGTAACGGCCGTTGCCGATAATAGATTCCGGCGTGCAATTCGCGCCGTTCGAGCGTCCGAACGAAAGCTATCTTGCAGTAACGTTCGGGCGCTCTGCTATTATTCCCATTACCCCTGCGGAGTAGGGGGTGTTTGTTGCCCAGACACGATTCGGGCGATTCTGACCACTTGGATATTGAAGGGATGGCGTCTAGTGGTTAAGGCACTCAAGATCGAGATATTCCTGCTGTGCATGATTATTCTTATCGGGCTTGCCGCACGAAGCCGCCGCTCCTTGTTCTCGAGCACCCAGCAACTATTGTTTAGCATGCTGGGCTATACGTCTGCTGCCTACATTTTCTTCGATATGATTTGGACGCTCTCGGACGGCGTGAGCACTCCTGTAGGCATCACGGCCAACTGGATTTCCAACGCGGTTTCGTTTTCGCTGTTCGCCATCGCGTGCCTCATTTGGTTTTTCTATTCCGAGACGATGCAGGGCTCACGGCTCCTGACCACGCCCTACAGGGTGGTACTTTTAACGTTGCCAACCGCATTGGTGGTCGTGCTGGCATTTACCAGCTACTGGACGCACACTATGTTCTATATCGATGCGCAGGGCGTATATCGTCGCGGAGCGCTTTATATGATTCAGCCTATCGTGAGCTACTGCTACGTCATATATACGTCCTTGCATGCCTTTATTCAGGCTCGAAAAGTCGAAAGCCTGCAAAAGAAGGCCATTTATCGCACCCTCGCCTTTTTTGCGGTTCCCGCTCTGGTGGGCGGTACCTTCCAGATTTTGTTTTCGGTACCGGGCCTTTGCGTCGGTATAACGCTGAGCATCCTGCTGCTCTACATCATCTACCAGGAGCAGCTGATCTCGACCGACCCGTTGACTGGCCTCAACAATCGCAACCGTTTTGAGACCTATATGCTGTCGCTGTTCTCAAATGTGGATCAGGCCGAAGATGTGTATCTGCTTATGATGGACGCCGACGGCTTTAAGCAGATTAACGATCGCTATGGACATGTGGAGGGCGACCATGCCCTCCAGGTCGTATCTGCTACGCTCAAAGAGGTCTGCTCGGCGTCTGGTGGCTTTATCGCACGTTATGGCGGCGATGAGTTCGTGGTGCTTCAAAAGGCAGCAGCGGAGCAGGACATCATAGACCTGTGTTCGGCGATTAACGACGAGCTCGCTCGTGCCGAGGTGCCGTATGCATTGCGGATGTCCATCGGTTACGCGCGGGCCGGCGATAGTGTTGATACCTGGCAAGACTTGCTTCGCGCTGCCGATGCGGAGCTCTACCGTGTCAAGGCCGAGAAAAAGAAAGCCGGCGTCCAGATACGCTAGAAATAGGGGCGAACGCTGGCGTGCGTGGCGCCCCTCAGCTCATCGATGTGCCCCATTAAACTAAAGTATGTGAATCTCCTCTGCTAAATAAGGGCAGTTCGTTAGGCCTTTTTTGGTTTGTTGACGATGATGATGCCGCCGCAGACCAACAGCAGGGCAACGATGACGGTAACGGGGCTCGTGCCAGCGCCCTCGCCGAGCAGCAGCGCGCTCAGCAGCACGCCAAAGACCGGGTTCATAAAGCCAAAGACCGAAACGCGGCTGACGGGGTTGACGGCAAGCAGGCGCGACCACAGCGAGTAGGCGACCGCGGAGATAAGCGCCATGTAGATGATGAGCGCGATGGCGGGGGCGATTGCCGTGGGGGAGAGCACACCGCCCATCAAAAAGCCGATCATGGTGAGGACGAGGCCGCCGACCAAGAACTGCCAGCCGGCAAGCAACACGCCGTCGTGCTCGCGCGAGAAGACGCCGATCAAGCAGGTCGAAAGGGCGCCCGCGACGGTGGAGGCCAGGATAAAGCCCTCGCCGTCGAGCGTAAAGCCAAAGGTGCCATCTGCGCCAGAAAGGTTGACGAGTGCGACACCGGCAAAGCCCAGCACGCAGCCGAGCACCTTGGCCGCATCGAGCTTTTCGGTGCGGAATGCCAGGGCGGCAAAGAGGATGGCCAAGAAGTTGGCGCTGGCCTCGATGATGGAGCTCGACATGGCGCTTGCCCGGGAGAGGCCAAGGTAGAAAAAGAAGTACTGGCCGATGGTCTGGAAGAGCGACAACGTGAGGATGGACTTGATATCGCGCGCTTGCGGAACGAGCGGACGGCGCTGGGCCACGCTCATGCCGACAATGACCAGCATGCCGGCAAGGGTGAAGCGCAGACCCGCGAAGAGCAGCTGCGAGGCGCTGTCGTGCGCGGGAATGCCAAAGAGGCTGTAGCCGATCTTGATGCAGGGAAAAGCCGACCCCCAGAGCGCGCAGCAGACGAGGCAGCCCAGGATGAGTCCGGGCAGGGTGGCGAGATACGGCTTGCGGCTTTCCATGATGTCCTTCCTGTATGCGCGAAGCAAAAAAGAACCCGCCACCGGGCGTGCCGGTGGCGGGTGTTGTTACCCGAGGGGATTGTACCCGATGGGACGCATTAAGCGAAGTAGGCCACGCCGCTCTCAAAGATCGGCATGAACTTATCGCCGGGGACATGCTCGGGCACGTTGCGGTACAGGTTGTCGCCGCGACGCTCGGCGTGGCCCATCTTGCCCAGGACACGGCCGTCGGGGCTCGTGATGCCCTCGATGGCGAGCGCCGAGCCGTTGGGGTTGACGGAAAGATCCATGCTGGGCTTGCCGTCCTCGCCCACGTACTGCGTGGCGACCTGACCGTTGGCGATGAGCTGGGCGAGCACCTCGTCGTTGGCGACAAAGCGGCCCTCGCCGTGGCTGATGGCGACGGTGTAGGGGTCGTCGAGGCTGCACTGCGACAGCCACGGGGACAGGTTGGACGAGATGCGGGTGCGCACCAGACGGCTCTGGTGGCGGCCGATGGTGTTGAACGTCAGCGTGGGCGCATCGGGCGTGGCGTCGACGATGTCACCGTATGGCACCAGACCGAGCTTGACCAGGGCCTGGAAGCCGTTGCAGATGCCCAGCATCAGGCCATCGCGGGCCTTGAGCAGGTCGCGGACTGCCTCGGTGACCTCGGGAGCGCGGAAGAACGCCGTGATGAACTTGGCGGAGCCGTCGGGCTCGTCACCGCCCGAGAAGCCGCCGGGGATCATGACGATCTGGCTTTGGCGGATGCGGCGGGCGAGCTCGTGGGTGCTCTCGGCGACGGCCTCGGGCGTGAGGTTGTTGATCACGAAGGTGTCGGCCTCGGCACCGGCGGCACGGAAGGCGCGGGCGCTGTCGTACTCGCAGTTGTTGCCGGGGAACACGGGGATGATCACGCGCGGGCGGGCGATCTTGGCGCCGCCGTACACGTGGATATCCTTGGCACGGAAGTCGATGGTCTCGACCTCGGCGGTCTCGCCGGCGCTGCGGTAGGCGAAGACACCCTCGATACCGCTCTCCCAGGCCTCCTGGAGCTCGGAGAGCTCGATGACCTCGGAGCCGGTGTCGATGACATAACCCTCGACGGTGGTACCCAGGGGCTCGACGACAACGCCGTCGGCGACCTCGGGCAGCTCGGCGTCCTCGGCGAGCTCGACGATAAAGCTGCCGTAGAGCGGGGTGAAGAGGCTCTCCACGTCCACATCCTCGGCAAGCTCGATGCCGATCTGGTTGCCGACGCACATCTTAAAGAGGCTCTCGGCGCCGCAGCCGTAGCCGGGCGTGGAGACGGCCAGAGCGTTGCCGTTGGCGGTGAGCGCCTCGACGGCGTCAAACGCGGCGAGCAGCTGCTGAGCGTCGGGGCGGTAGTCCTCGCCGTAGGTGGCGGGGGCGATGCGCACGACGCGATGCGTCAGACCCTTGAACTCGGGCGAGACGGCACGGGCGGCCTTACCCACGGCAACAGCGAAGCTGATCAGGGTCGGCGGAACGTTGAGCTCGCCGGCCTCGTCCTCAAACGAGCCGCTCATGGAATCCTTGCCGCCGATGGCGCCGGCACCCAGGTCGACCTGGGCCATGAGGGCGCCGAGTACTGCAGCCATGGGCTTGCCCCAGCGCTCGGCCTCGGTGCGCAGGCGCTCGAAGTACTCCTGGAAGGAGAGGTAGGCGCGCTTGTGCTCAAAGCCGGCGGCCACGAGCTTGGCGATGGACTCGACCACGGACAGGTAGGCGCCAGCAAACTGGTCGGCCTCCATCAGGTAGGGGTTGAAGCCCCATGCCATGGCGCTCGCCGTGGTGGTCTCGCCGTCCACGGGGAACTTGGCAACCATGGCCGAGCTCGGGGTGAGCTGCGTCTTGCCGCCAAAGGGCATGAGCACGGTCGCGGCACCGATGGTGGAGTCGAAGCGCTCGGACAGGCCCTTGTTGGAGGCGACGTTGAGGTCAGTGACAAGCGAGGTCATGCGCTCGGCAAGCGTGGTGCCGGCCCAGCTGGGCTGCCACACGCTGCGGGCACAGACGTGGGCGACCTGGTGCTTGGGTGCACCGTTGGAGTTGAGGAACTCACGGGACAGGTCGACGATGGCGACACCGTTCCAGGCCATGCGCATACGCGGCTCGGCGGTAACCTCGGCGATAACGGTCGCCTCGAGGTTCTCCTCGGCGGCGTAGCCCATGAACTCCTCGACGTCACCGTCGGCGACGGCGCAGGCCATACGCTCCTGGGACTCGGAGATTGCGAGCTCGGTGCCGTCCAGGCCGTCGTACTTCTTGGTCACGGTGTCCAGGTCGACATACAGGCCGTCGGCAAGCTCGCCCACGGCGACCGAGACGCCGCCGGCGCCAAAGTCGTTGCAGCGCTTGATCAGGCGGCAGGCGTCGCCGCGGCGGAAGAGGCGCTGCAGCTTGCGCTCGACCGGGGCGTTGCCCTTCTGGACCTCGGCGCCCGAGGTCTCGATGGACTCGGTGTTTTGGGTCTTGGAGGAGCCGGTGGCACCACCGATGCCGTCACGGCCGGTGCGGCCGCCCAGCAGGATGATCTTGTCGGTGGGGGCGGGGCACTCGCGGCGCACATGGTTTGCCGGGGTAGCGCCCACGACGGCGCCGACCTCCATGCGCTTGGCCACGTAGCCGGGGTGATAGAGCTCGTTGACCTGGCCGGTGGCAAGGCCGATCTGGTTGCCGTAGCTGGAGTAGCCGGCGGCAGCGGTGGTCACGAGCTTGCGCTGCGGCAGCTTGCCCTCGAGCGTCTCGGAAACAGGGACGGTGGGGTCGCCGGCGCCGGTGACGCGCATGGCCTGGTACACATAGCTGCGGCCCGAGAGCGGGTCGCGGATGGCGCCGCCCACGCAGGTGGCGGCACCGCCGAAGGGCTCGATCTCGGTCGGGTGGTTGTGGGTCTCGTTCTTAAACAGGAACAGCCAATCCTGGTCCTCGCCGTCGACGTCGACCTTCACCTTGACGGTGCAGGCGTTGATCTCCTCGGACTCGTCGACATCGGTCATGACACCGGTCTTCTTAAGGTACTTGGCGCCGATGGTGCCCATGTCCATAAGGCAGACGGGCTTGGCGTCGCGACCGAGCTCGTGGCGCATCTCCATGTAGCGATCGAAGGCCTGCTGCACCACGGCGTCGTCAATCGTCACGTCGTCCAGGACGGTGCCGAAGGTGGTGTGGCGGCAGTGGTCGGACCAGTAGGTGTCGATCACGCGGATCTCGGTGATGGTGGGGTCGCGATCCTCATCGCGGAAGTACTGCTGGCAGAAGGCGATGTCCGCCTCGTCCATGGCAAGGCCGCGCTCGGTGATAAAGGCGGCGAGGCCGGCCTCATCGAGCTCGCGGAAGCCGTCGAGCACCTCGACGGGCTGGGGCTCGGGGGTCTCCATGTGCAGCGTCTCGGGCAGATCGAGCGAGGCGATGCGGGCCTCGACGGGGTTCACCACGTAGTGCTTGATGGCCTCGATGGCAGCCTCGTCCAGGTCGCCCGAGATCATATAGACCTTGGCGGAGCGCACGGCGGGGCGCTCGCCCTGGCTGATTAGTTGCACGCACTCGCTGGCGGAGTCGGCGCGCTGGTCAAACTGGCCAGGCAGGAATTCGACGGCAAAGACGGCGCCGTCGCTTGCGGGGAGCTCGTCATAGGTCACATCGACCTGGGGCTCGCTAAAAACGGTCGGCACGCAGGAGCGGAAGAGCTCCTCGTCGATGCCCTCGACGTCGTAGCGGTTGATGATCCTCAGGGCCTCGATGCCCTGAATGCCGAGAATCTCGGTCAGCTCGCCCTTGAGCTGCTGAGCCTCGACGTCGAACCCGGGTTTCTTCTCCACGTAGATACGAGAGACCATTGGTTCCTGCCTTCCTGATCGGTTGGGCGTACGGTACGGTATGCGGCAGCGGTCGGTTTGCGGGGCAAGCCTCGCGGTCGCCTTGAGCCACATGTTTGTAAACCTCACTATGATACGACAGCTCGCGGCGCGTTGAGGACGGCGAGGGTGCTACAGTGAAGCGCAAACAAGAGAAAGGCATCACATGGCATTCGTTTCGCTCGCCATCATTGCGCTCGTGGCCTTTGCGAGCCCCTTTATCGCCTCGGCGATTCCCGGAAAGCCCGTACCCGAGACGGTCTTTTTGCTCGTGTTCGGCGCGGTGCTGGGCCCTCATATGCTTGACGTCATCCATGTGGATGCCGAGGTCTCGCTTGTGTCAGAGCTCGGTCTGGCATTTTTGTTCCTGCTTGCCGGCTTTGAGATCGACCCAAAGAACATCACGGGCGTCGAGGGGCGCTACGGTATGGCCACGTGGGTTGTCACATTTTGTATCGCCTGGCTTGCCGTGCGCTTTACCCCGTGGTTCTCGGTCAGCCATTTCGACGGTATCGCCGTGACGCTCGCCTTGACCTCGACGGCGCTTGGAGCGCTCATGCCCATCTTGCGCGAGCGGTTGCTTGCCGGAACGCGCGTCGGTGATTCGATTCTCGCCTATGGTACGTGGGGCGAGCTCGGCCCCGTGCTCGCCATGTCGGTGCTGCTGTCTGCCCGTACGGGTATCGAGACGCTGCTGATCTTGGGCCTGTTCGCCGTGGTGTGTGTGCTGCTTGCCGTGGTTCCCAGCCGCTCCAAACGCGTCGGCAGCCGCTTCTTTGCGTTTGTCGAGGAGCGCGCCGACACCACGTCGCAGACCTTCGTGCGCCTGACGGTGCTTATTTTGGTCACGCTCGTGGCGTTCTCGGCCATCTTTAGCCTTGATATCGTGTTGGGCGCTTTTGCCGCCGGCTTCGTCCTGCGCTATATCATCCCCGAGGGCAACCATACGCTCGAGACCAAGCTCGACGGCCTGGCCTACGGCTTTTTGATCCCGGTGTTCTTTACCGTGTCGGGCGCAAAGATCGATCTGACGGCCGTGGTGTCGCGCCCCGGGCTGCTCGCGGGCTTTATCGTGGCGTTGTTGATTATTCGTGCCGTACCTATTCTTATTTCTATGAGCATTTGTCCTGCGACGCGCGATGTGTCGGCGTATGGCCGCATTACCGTGGCCCTGTACTGCACCACGGCGCTGCCGATCATCGTTGCCGTGACGAGCGTGGCCGTCAACGCGGGTGCGCTGTCGCAAGATATTGCATCGGTCATGGTTGCCGCCGGCGCCATCACGGTATTCTTGATGCCGCTGCTCGCGCAGCTCTTCTATCGCGTGGTCGACGCCGCGCCGGTTGCCGCCGTGGCAGAAGTTGCCGAGCATCCTTCCGATGCGTTCGATATTCTGCGCGCCCATCACGACCTGGCGAGCCTGCTCGCACGCGAGCACGAGCTGCTGACCTCGCATGGCCATGGTCGCACGCTCGACGGCATACCTACCCTTGATTCCATTGCCGACAGCCTCTCGGTCGAGGCGGCAAGCGGGCATATCGATGCCCGTATCGTGGACGCCGCCCATTTGCTGGCCGAGAAGACCTATGGCGACGAGATCGACCCGTCCAAGCTCACCCCGCGCGAGCGCCGCCGCCTTGAGCGCGCCAAGCTTGCCGTGCACGAATACCGCCGCCGCATGCTGGAGCTCTACGCACGAGAAGAAGCCGAGGACGACGACGGCAAATAGTGGATGACCGTGCGGAAACTGCATCCCGCTTTCAGGGCTCAGAATGGGACGCGCTTTCCGCATCGGCCTCTACGGGAAAGCGCGTCCCAGTTTGAGGGCTCGAAATGGGATGCATTTTCCGAAGCAAGCCCTTTGGGAAGCTGCATCCCGGAATAGACGTTCAGAATGGGATACGGTTTCCACTTCAAAATCTGCGGGAAGGTGCATCCCGGTTTAGAGCCTTGAAATGGGACACAGTTTCCGCAGAAAGCTCAACCGGAAACTGTGTCCCATTCTTTGGCTTGATTCTGGGATGCAGTTTCCCAAACAGGCCCCTTTGGGAAACTGCATTCCAGAATCGGCGTCCAAAACGGGATATGCTTTCCCAAAGAGGGCTCTGGGGGGGGGAACGGCGTCCCACTCTGGGGCGGAATACTGGGACGCAGTTTCCCTTACAAACAGAAGAAGGCGCGCTGCCTGCATCAATCGCAGGCAGCGCGCCTTTTGCATAAGGCCTTGCTGAGGTTTGAGGCTGAAGCCTGCATCCCTTAGGAGCGGGCTGCTCCGTCGACGGGGAGGATGGCGCCCGTGACATAGGAGGCCATGTCGCTCGCCAGGTAGACGAAGGCGTTGGCAACGTCCTCGGGCTCGCCCATGCGTCCCAGTGGAATAGTGGCGATGATGGGCTTGATGACCTCTTCGGGCAGGTTGGCGACCATGTCGGTTTTGGTTACACCAGGTGCTACGGCATTGACGCGAATGCCCATGGGGGCGAGCTCGCGCGAGAGCGACTGGACCATGCCGTTGACGGCAAACTTGGACGTGGGATAGCCGACGCCGGAGGGCTGGCCGTACTTGGCGACCATCGAGCTTGTGGTAGTGATGGTGCCGCCGTGGCCGGCCTCGGTCATGATCTTGGCGGCAGCCTGGTGACCGTTAAAGACGGCGACGACGTTAAGGTCCATGACCTTTGCGAACTCCTCGGCCGTATAGTTAAGGAGCGGCGAGCGCTGGGAGATGCCGGCGTTGTTGACGACCGTGTCCAGGCCGCCCATGTCGGCGGCTGCCTGGGTAAAGGCCTCGGTTACGGCCTCGAGCGAGGTGAGGTCGCAGGAACGGCCCCAGATCTTGGCCTCGGGATAGGCTGCGGTCAGCTTCTCGACGGCGGCGTCGGCGGTCTCCTGGCGAGAGCCAAAGACGGTGACGGCAGCGCCTTCCTCAATAAAGCGGCAAGCGATGGCGTAGCCGATACCGCGCGTGCCTCCGGTGATGATTGCTTTCTTGCCCTCGAGCAACATGGTGCCTCCATTCTTCGGGGGTGTGAACATACGCAGCACAGCATAGTGGCGGCCAAAAACGAGCGTGTTCTCTTATCGGTGAACGGTACCCCCGGTTGTCAATGAGCGGTTGAGTTGTTCAAACGTAAGCCACGCCGATGCGCCCCGAGCGCGCAAACAAAAGGGCTCCCACCAAGATCGGACGGGAGCCCCTCAACATATATGTCGTATGGCGAGAACCGAACTAGTTGGCCATAACGCCTTCGGTCCAGGCCTCGACGTCCTCAATGCGCAGGACGTTTGCAACCTCGGCCACGCAGTCGACGCCTGCAAGCTCGGCGGCGGCAGCCTGGACGTCCTTCTCGAGCGCGCGGTGCGTCAGGAAGATGACCGAGCAGGTGTCGGTGACGCCCGACTTGCCGTCCTCGACCTGGTTGATAAGCGAGATCGAGATGTTGTGCTTGGCGAAGATATCGACCGTCTCGGACAGGGCGCCCACGCGGTCGGCGACCTTCAGGCGCACATAGTACTTGGTCTGGAGCTCGTCCATGGGCTTAAAGGCGAGGTTGTGGCCGTAGGGCTCGATTTCGGGCAGCGGAGCCACGCCGCGGCTGATCTGCTCGGAGAGCGACAGGATATCGCCCACGACGGCGCTCGCGGTGGGGAAGGAGCCTGCGCCGGCACCGTAGAACATGGTCTCGCCCACGGCGTCGCCTACCACGTAGACAGCGTTCATGGCGCCGTTGACCTTGGCGAGCATGTGGTCGGCAGGGATCAGCGTGGGGTGCACGCGGACGTCGACGCCGGCGTCGGTGTTGCGGGCGATGCCCAGCAGCTTAATGGTGTAGCCGAGCTCGCGGGCCTGGGCGATGTCCTCGGCGCCGATGGTACGGATACCCTGCTGGTACACATCGTCGGTGGTCACACGGGTGCCAAAGCCGATGGAGGCGAGGATGGCCGTCTTGCTGGCGGCGTCGAAGCCGTCGACGTCGGCGGACGGGTCGGCCTCGGCATAGCCCTTGGCCTGGGCGTCGGCGAGCACGTTGGCGTAATCGGCGCCCTCGGCGTCCATGCGCGACAGGATATAGTTGGTGGTGCCGTTGAGAATGCCGGCGATGGTCAGGATCTTGTTGCCCACCAGGTCGTGCTCGAGCGTGCTGACGATGGGGATACCGCCGCCGCAGCTGGCCTCGCATTTGATCTGCACGCCGCACTCACGCGCCTTCTCGGCAAGCGTCTCGACATGGCGGCCGAGCAGGGCCTTGTTGGCGGAGACGACGTGCTTGCCGTTCTCAAAGGCCGTGGTGAAAATCTCGGTCGCGGGGTGCTCGCCGCCGATCAGCTCGACGACGATGTCGACGGCGGGGTCGGTGACGACATCGTGCCAGTCGCTCGTAAAGGCCTCGCGCTCAATACCGGCGGCTTCGGCCTGCTCCCAGGCAAGCGCGCAGGCGCGGGTCAGCTTAAGGTCGATGCCGTAGGCGGCCAGGTACTCATCGTGGTGGCTCTTGATCAGACGAGCCACGCCGCCGCCGACGGTTCCCAGACCGATCAGGCCGACGTTCACGGTGCGCAGGGGTTCGCTCATAGATAGCTCCTTCGTGCATCTGTATGGATGATTGACCAGTTAAGGTTGAGTGCATTCTAGCGTGAACCGAGGGCGCGTGCTTGCAAGGCAACAGGAGCCGCACAAAACGCTACCCCCGAAACGCTGCGGAAACATTGGAAACACGCTCGCTACAAACGAAGTTCCGTAACAAACTGTCAACGTTTGAACCATAAGGTTTGCCCTGTACCGCAAGACGGCCGCACCGCGGCCAGCGAAAAGGGGGACACCATGTTCAACATCAACAGCACGCTCAGCCGTAGGAACTTCCTCGCCGGCGCCGCCGCGCTCGGTAGCACCGTTGCGCTTGCCGGTTGTTCGTCGGGTGGCTCGGATGGCGGCTCCGCCGATGAAGACGGCGCATTCAAGATCGGTGTCATCGGCCCTCTGACCGGTGCCGCGGCAACCTATGGCGTCTCGGTCGAGAAGGGTGCCAAGCTCGCCATCAAGGATTTCTCGACCAAGGACCTCAAGCTCTCGCTTAAGTCCGAGGACGACGTCGCCGACGGCGAGAAGGCCATCAACGCCTTCAATACCCTGTGCGACTGGGGCATGCAGGCGCTCGTCGGCCCCGTCACCACCGGTGCCGCCGTCGCCGTCTCGGGCGAGATTGTCGACGACATGCTCATGGTCACGCCTTCTGCCTCGTCGCTCGACGTCACCAAGGACAAGACCACGGTCTTCCAGGTCTGCTTCACCGATCCCACTATGGGCACGAGCGCCGCGAAGTTCTTGGCCGAGAAGTATGCGGACGCCAAGATCGCCCTGTTCTATAACTCCGGCGATACGTACAGCTCGGGCGTTGCCGACGCCTTTGCCGAGCAGGCCAAGGCATCCAAGCTCGACATCGTCGATGTCGAGACCTTTAAGGACGACTCTTCCACGAGCTTTACCAACCAGCTCACCAAGGCCAAGGAGGCCGGCGCCACGCTTATCTTTGCCCCGATCTATTACACGCCGGCGTCCGTCCTGCTCAAGAACGCCAAGGACATGGGCTACGACATGACGCTCATGGGCACCGACGGCATGGACGGTCTGCTCTCCGTTGAGGGCTTCGATACCTCCCTTGCCGAGGGCGTGCTGCTCATGACCCCGTTCTCTGCCGACGACGAGAAGAATGCCGACTTCGTCAAGGCCTACAAGGATGCCTACGACGAGACCCCCAACCAGTTTGCCGCCGACGCCTACGACTGCGTCCACGCGATTGTCGAGGCTATCGACAAGGCCGGCATCGACACGACGGCAGACGGTGCCGACATTGCCGCCGACCTTGCCAAGGCCATGCGCAAGATCAAGATTGATGGCCTGACCGGCGAGCTTACCTGGAACGACGAGGGCCAGGTCGAGAAACCTGCTACGGCCTATGTGATTCAGGACGGCAAGTACATCGCCGCCTAAGAGCGTATAAAACGCAACCGGTGAGACTCTTTTAATCAGGGCGAGGATGCTTGTAACAGAATGGAAACATTACTTTTACACAATAAAGTGGCAGACCTGCATAAAGCGGTAAAAATACGCAGAAATATGGATAAAAGGACAAACCGAAAGAAAAGTTGAAATAATCGCCACTTTTCTTAACTAAAGCGTCTACTATTTTGCGAACGCCGAACACGGCGAAGGATGGCCTGTCGGGTAATCGAAACCCGACGAGATTTGAGAGGAGAGCCGCATGTCGAGCCTCACCGGTAAGTCATTGAACCCTGTTATGAATCGCAGGAGCGTTATCGCGAGCGCAGCAGGTCTGGGGGCGATGTCTATTCTAGCTGGCTGCTCCTCCAACGGCGGCGATAGCGGTTCCGCTTCGAGCGACGCTTCGTTTAAGATCGGTACCATCGGCCCGCTGACCGGTGCAAATGCCTCCTATGGCAAGTCCGTTACTCAGGCCGTTGAGCTTGGCTGCAAGGATTTCTCCACCAAGGAGCTTCCGCTTGCCAGCAAGGCCGAGGACGATCAGGCCGACGGCGAGAAGGCCGTCAACGCCTTTAATAATCTTCTGGACTGGGGTATGCAGGCCCTCGTCGGCCCGACCACCACGGGCGCATCGGTTGCCGTTGCAGCCGAGTGCGGCAAGGACCCCGAGACGTTCATGATCACCCCGTCCGCGTCTTCCGAGGACGTCACCAAGGGCAAGGATTGCGTCTTCCAGGTTTGCTTTACCGACCCCAACCAGGGCGTCAACGCTGCCAAGTTCCTGGCCGAGAAGTATGCGGACGAGAAGTTCGTTCTGTTCTATAACTCTGGCGATGCCTATTCTTCGGGTATTGCCGATGCCTTTAAGGCCCAGGCCGCTGAGTCCAAGCTCGAGATCGTCGACGAGGAGACCTTTAAGGACGACTCCTCCACGAGCTTTACCAACCAGCTGACCAAGGCCAAGCAGGCCGGCGCCACCATGATCTTCGCGCCGATCTATTACACGCCGGCGTCCGTCCTGCTCAAGAACGCTAAGGACATGGGCTACGACGTCAAGATGATGGGCTGCGACGGCATGGACGGCATCTTGGGCGTGGAGGGCTTCGACACCTCCCTTGCCGAGGGGCTGCTGCTCATGACCCCGTTCTCCGCCGACGACGAGAAGAACGCCGATTTCGTCAACGCTTACAAGGATAAGTATGGCGATACCCCCGACCAGTTTGCCGCCGACGCCTACGACGGCGTGCATGCTGTGGTCGAGGCTCTCAAGGAGGCCGGTCTGGGTGTCGACGCCGACCCCACCGAGGTCGCCGAGAAGCTGCCCGAGGCTATGCTCAAGATCACCGTTGACGGTCTGACCGGCAAGCTTTCCTGGAACGACAAGGGCCAGGTTCAGAAGGACCCGACGGCGTACGTCATCACCGACGGCAAGTACGTACAGGCCTAATAGGCCGCCTTATATAGAGCGGTTTTGATCCCAAGCAGGGGAGGTTCTGGCCTTCCCTGCTTGCTTGGTATCTGGGGACAGTGTAACGTCCCTGTTTCGTACATCAACTGGAAACCTATTCGAAAGGGGGATGTGGAACATGACGGTCTTTATCCAATACCTGGTCAACGGCCTGTCCATGGGCAGCGTCTACGCCATCATCGCGTTGGGCTACACCATGGTCTACGGTATCGCCAAGATGCTGAACTTCGCTCACGGCGACGTCATCATGGTCGGTGCCTATGTCTCGTTCTGCGCCACGTCGTATCTCGGCCTCCCGGGCTGGGCTTCTGTAATTCTCTCTTGTGCGGTCTGCACGGTTCTCGGTGTTCTCATCGAGGGCCTGGCCTATAAGCCGCTGCGTCAGGCGGGCCCGCTGGCCGTTCTGATCACGGCTATCGGCGTGTCCTACTTCCTGCAGAACGCCGCCCAGCTCCTGTGGGGCGCCACGCCCAAGAACTTTACTTCGCTCGTCACCTTCCCGGTGCCGGAGTTCTTGGCCAAGTACAACGTGAGCGCCGTCTCGCTCGTCACCATCGTCGCCTGCCTGGTTATCATGGCCGGCCTGGTGTTCTTTACGGGTAAGACCAAGATGGGTAAGGCCATGCGCGCCGTGTCCGAGGACAAGGCCGCCGCTCAGCTCATGGGCATCAACGTCAACCGCACCATCTCGATGACGTTTGCCATCGGTTCTGCCCTTGCCGCCATCGCCGGCGTGCTGCTGTGCTCCTACTCGCCGGTGCTGCAGCCCACCACGGGCGCCATGCCTGGCATCAAGGCCTTCGACGCTGCCGTTTTCGGTGGCATCGGCTCCATCCCCGGTGCCTTTGTCGGTGGCATCCTCATCGGCATCATCGAGGCGATGGCGCAGGCCTATATTTCCACGAGCCTTGCCAACTCCATCGTCTTTGGTGTTTTGATCATCGTCCTGCTCGTCAAGCCTGCCGGCCTCTTGGGCAAGTACGTCCCCGAGAAGGTGTAGGTGAGCGTTATGAAGTTTCTTAAAGACAAGCAGACGCGTCACGACTTTGTTACGTACGCCATGTGCCTTGTGGCGTTCGCCATCGTGTTCTTTATGCAGTCCAACCACATGATTCCGCGCATGATCGCCGGTCAGCTGGTTCCCATCACGGCCTATATCGTCATGGCCATCTCCCTTAACCTCGTCGTCGGCATCGCGGGCGACCTGTCGCTGGGCCATGCAGGCTTTATGAGTGTCGGTGCCTATACGGGCATCGTCACCGCGGTCGCCCTCGAGAGCGCCGTTCCCTCCGATCCTGTGCGCCTCATCGTCAGCATCGTGGTCGGCGCCATCGCTGCTGCCATCCTGGGCTTCTTGATCGGTATCCCGGTCCTGCGCCTGAGCGGCGACTATCTGGCCATCGTGACCCTGGCTTTTGGCGAGATCATCAAAGAGATCGTCACCTGCCTTATCGTGGGCGTCGACTCGCGTGGCCTGCACGTGATCTTCAATATCACGGGTAACTCAACGATTGACGACCTTCACCTGCTCGAGGACGGAACCGCCATCATCAAGGGCGCCCAGGGTGCCTCGGGCGTGTCGACGTACTCGACCTTCCTCGCCGGTGCCATCCTGGTCATGGTCGCGCTCGTAATTGTGCTCAACCTGGTCCGCAGCCGTACTGGCCGTGCCATTATGGCCGTGCGCGACAACAAGATCGCTGCCGAGTCCGTGGGCATCTCCGTCACCGAGTACCGCATGATCGCCTTCGTGGTTTCCGCCGCTCTCGCCGGCGCTGCCGGAGCCCTCTTCGGCGGTAACTTCTCGCAGCTTTCCGCTACCAAGTTCGACTTCAACACGTCCATCCTCATCCTGGTGTTCGTGGTCCTGGGTGGTCTGGGCAATATGCGCGGCTCCGTCATCGCGGCGGCGTTGCTCACGGTGCTTCCCGAGCTGCTCCGTCAGTTCTCGGACTACCGCATGCTCATCTACGCCATCGTGCTGATCCTGGTCATGATCTTTACCAACAACCCGCAGCTCAAGGCGTTCTTCGGTCGCGTCAAGGACCGTTTTGCTTCCAAGAAGGAGGTGGCAGCCGATGCCCAGTAAATTTGAGTTCAACAAGGGCAAGATGGTTCCGTATCCTTCTGGCGCCATCGTTCCCGACCGCGACCTGGGCGAGCGCCCGGCACTTGAGTGCATCCACCTGGGCATTGAGTTCGGTGGCCTTAAGGCAGTCGACGACTTTAGCCTGACTATCGGCAAGACCGAGATCGCCGGTCTGATCGGCCCCAACGGTGCCGGTAAGACCACGGTCTTCAACCTGCTCACCAAGGTGTACCAGCCCACGCACGGCACCATCCTGCTCGACGGTGAGGACACCTCGGGCAAGTCGGTCTACCAGGTCAACCGCATGGGTATTGCCCGTACCTTCCAGAACATCCGCCTGTTCAACACCATGACGGTGGAGGACAACGTCAAGGTCGGTCTGCACAATCAGGAGCGCTATTCCGGTTTTGAGGGCGTGCTGCGCCTGCCGACGTACTGGAAGCACGAGAAGGCTGCTCACGAGCGCGCCATGGAGCTGCTGTCCATCTTTGATATGGAACACCTGGCAAACGAGCAGGCCGGCTCGCTGCCTTATGGTGCTCAGCGTCGTCTGGAGATCGTCCGCGCGCTTGCAACCAACCCCAAGCTACTGCTGCTCGATGAGCCTGCCGCCGGCATGAACCCGTCCGAGACTGCGGAGCTCATGGAGAACATCGTCAAGATTCGCGACACCTTTGGTATCGCCATCATGCTTATCGAGCATGATATGTCGCTCGTTATGAACATCTGCGAGGGTATCTGCGTGCTCAACTTTGGTAAGGTCATCGCCAAGGGCACGGCCGAGGAGATCCAGAACAACGATGCCGTAATTGAGGCATATCTGGGCAAGCAAGATAAGGGGGAGAACTAAATGGCAGAGCCGATGCTTTCCGTCTACAACATCAACGTCTGGTACGGCGCGATCCACGCCATCAAGGACATCTCCTTTAACGTCAACGAGGGCGAGATCGTGGCTCTGATCGGTGCCAACGGCGCCGGCAAGTCCACGACGCTTAAGACCGTCTCGGGCCTGCTGCGTTCCAAGACCGGCTCCATCAAGTTTATGGGCGAGGACATTACCCATACGCCTGCCGACAAGCTGGTGGGCAAGGGCCTGGCCCAGGTGCCCGAGGGCCGTCGCGCGTTTTTGCAGATGACGGTCGAGGAGAACCTGGAGATGGGCGCCTACACGCAGCCCAAGTCCACGGTGGCTCCGGGCCTTGAGCGCGTCTATGAGCAGTTCCCGCGCCTTAAGGAGCGCCGTCGCCAGGTCGCCGGCACCCTTTCGGGCGGCGAACAGCAGATGCTCGTTATGGGCCGCGCCCTTATGAGCAACCCCAAGCTGCTCATGCTCGATGAGCCCTCTATGGGCTTGGCACCGATTCTGATTGAGCAGATCTTCCAGATTGTCGAGGACTTGCACAAGGCCGGAACCACGGTGCTTCTGGTCGAGCAGAACGCGCAGATGGCGCTTTCCATCGCCACGCGCGGCTACGTGCTCGAGACCGGCAAGATCACCATGACCGGCACCGGCCAAGAGCTCCTGCACGACGACAACGTGCGCAAAGCATATCTTGGTGGCTAACTAGTTACGCGGTTTTACCAAACCGCGTAACGGCTTGACGCTGCAAGCCCGCCAGAGCGGCAATCTGCCTTTCAACTTCGGCGGCATGACCGGAAGGTCAATGCCGCCTCGTTTCAAGGCACCTTGCTCGCTCTGGCGGGTTTTCGCTGCCGTTGCCAAAACATCGAGGTTGCCGGAGTATTCGTTGGGGACGTTCTTGAATGACTAGTCGTTTAAGAACGTCCCCAACGACTACTTTGAATAAACCTGACCCCCTTGCTTCAAAATAGGGCCCCGTTCTGGAGTGTTTCGGAACGGGGCCTTGGTGGTTGGGGTCTATTGGGTTTTGTTCGCTAGTCTACTTTTTGTCCGCATGTGGGGCAGAACTGAGCTTCGGGCACGAGCGGGGTCCCGCAGTGACGGCAGAAGCGGGCAGGCTCGGCCGGGTTTGCTGGCATTCCCGGTGCTGTGGGCACTGCGACGTTGGGATGGGTGCGCTTCTTTCGGCGACGCTGCTTGCGCTGAGGCTTGGGGGCTGCGTCTGTCGTACCGTTCGCGGTCTTCGCGCGCTTCTTGCGGATACAAAGGACAACAATCGCGCCACCGATGATGAGGACGATTGCCACGCCACCGCCAATAACAAACGGCAGATGAGTTTGGACAAAGTACAGCACATCCTCGGGTAGTGAATGGGGGATATTGGACTTATAGATGTTCACGTGGACCGTTGCAGAGTCGTCTTCGTCGACATAAGCTGCCAAAATCTTGCGATCGCCATTTATGAACGAAAGTTGGTCGCACCAATGAGAGTCAAACTCGCTCTTTGCCCCGGTTTTTGCATCGACTAGGCATGCCGCAGACTTGTCATCGTCTGAGTACGTCCCAAGCAAGATGCCGCCATCATGCGAAATATCATCGAGGCCTCCATCGCCAAAGGGGAAAGCAATCGAGCTGATTATTTCATTACTTTTCAAATCGTAAACGGCGAGGTTGGCATTCTCTGTATTCAAATAGTAGTAGCCTTCATCGTCATCAAAAAGATCGTCCGACCCCTTCTTTGTGTAGATGGAAAAGAACTCTTCCGATGAGGATGAATATAAATCTCCAGGGGCGTGCTCAACATCGTTAAAAAGAACGCTCATATTTCCTTCGCGGTCGACTTTCATTAACGCGATGTTGCTTTCGAAAAAAATAGTGTCCGAGTCATAATCGTTAATTATATAGTAGAAGTCCAGAGACTTATCGTCTGTTTTCACGTTAACTGTTTTTAATTCTGTTGATCCCGTATCACAATTGAAGACCCTAAGTGCGAAAACGCCGTCTTTGGTATTGTCCTGTTGGGCATATAGGCGGCTCATATCTTTTGAGTAGTAGTACGAAGAGTCATCTTTATTTGATTGATACGTTTGGATTAGTTCGTCGGATCCAAGGTCATAGATTTCAACTTTTTTAGGATTATCTTCATGGTCATAGTGTTCCACGGCCGCTCTCTTACCGTCATCGGAGACGGTTGCTTTTGCGTAGGCATATTTGGCTGAAATGATGGGATGTACTGCTTGAGTTTGGTTGCTTGGTGAGAATATGACCAAATTGTTACCGTCAGCCCAGTAAAGTTGGTCGATGCCGGTGAAGCCCACGGAATCAAGACTTTTATCTGGGATAGCAATGGGGCTTGAACTGCCGTCATTGAAATTGATGAGAGTCATCCTCTTGTAGTTGAAATCATCATCGTAATCGTACAGATAGCCGAATTGTGTATCATCGCTTGTGCCGATACGAGAGATGTCGCCGCTGGCCTTAAAACTGTATGACTTCTCCAGCTCGGGCGTCGGTACGCTACCGCCGGCTAATGCTGCGGGAGGGGCTGCGAGCGGAGACAAGGCCGCGATCAGGCCGATGGCGACTGCTGCGATCCTTCCACTCTTTTGGATGCTCTTAAACATGGCAATCCTTTCCTCTAAATATGAATGTCGATACTGCCATGGTTAATCGGGATTCGAAAATCTTGTTGCGCAACATTCACCATCGGCAACCTTTTTTCGGCAAGCCGCGCCGTTCCCAAGGAATCATTCTAAGTTGCGGTGAAATAGGGACTGAATACGGGCTCCAGAGGCCAAAACAGTCCCTATTCCACCGCAACTTCATGGGGATGTGTGACAATGCCCGTCGGAAAACATCTGCTGTCTTTGGGGGTCTATCTATGCTGTACGAGTTTTGTGCCGAGAACTTTGAGCGGGTGTCGGCGGCCATCGATGCCGGTGCAAGGCGCATTGAGCTGTGTGACAACCTCGCCGTCGGTGGCACCACGCCTTCCGCCGGCGTTATTAGCGCTACGGTCAGCTACGCTCACGAGCATGACGCGCGAGTGATGTGCATGATTCGTCCGCGTGGTGGCGACTTTCATTACAACCAGGACGAGCTGCGCATGATGGAGATGGACCTGGGCCTTGCTGTGAGCGCCGGCGTTGACGGCCTAGTCTTTGGATGCTGCAAGCCCTGTGCCGGCGGCTGGGCGCTCGACGAGCTCGCGCTCGGCGCCCTCGTGATGGCTGCGGGCTGTGCGACCGAGGAGTGCAAGCGCGAACCCATCGACATCACCTTCCACATGGCGTTTGACCAGCTCTCGCCGGAGGCTCAGCTCGATGCGATTGACACGCTTGCTGACTGTGGCGTTACGCGCATTCTGACGCACGGTGGTGCTTCTGGCACGCCGATCGAGGACAACTTGGAGCGCCTGTCACGTCTTATCGAGTATGCGGGTGATCGCCTGACCATCCTCCCCGGCGGCGGCATCACCATGGCCAATCGCGATGTGGTCGCGGCGGCGCTCGGCGTCTCCGAGCTCCATGGCACCAAGATCGTGCCGATGGAGGTATAACCCGTGGCGCTGGTATTTGACGTTCAGCAGGCGAACGGTAAGCCCGACGATAATCGTCGCCCTGGCACCGCGTGCCCCTTTTGCGACACGGAGGGGCTCGCCAACATCATCCAGCGCGACGGTGACTGCATCTGGCTCGAGAATAAGTTCAAGACTTTGCGGGCCACCCGTCAGACCGTATTGATCGAGTCGGCCAATCACGACGCCGACCTGGTGACCTATGAACCGGATGAGCTGCATCATGTGATGCGGTTTGCCCTGGGCTGTTGGCAGCAGATGATCGATTCCCAACAGTACCTCAGTGTGCTCATGTACAAGAACAAGGGCCCGCTTTCGGGCGGCAGTCTGGTTCATCCACACATGCAGATTGTGGGCTTGGAACAGGAGGACGGCTATGCTTCGCTGACTTCCGCCAATTTCGAAGGCATCAATGTCTGGGAGCAGGGGAGAATCTCGGTCAACATCTCAACCCAGCCGATCATGGGGTTCTTTGAGGTCAATGTCTCGGCCCCACAGGGAATCGCCACCAGCGACGACGCGCACGATCAAGCCGAGGCCGATCTATTTGCCGATGCGATTCAGGTTGCCCTGCGCTATATCCTGCACGAGCACCACGGCGGTCGCGCGGAGTCGTACAACCTGTTCTTCTACCACACGGACGGCCGAACCATCGCCAAGGCGCTGCCGCGTTGGGTGGTTTCGCCCTACTTTGTGGGCTATCGTCTGGCCCAGGTCAATGCCGAGACCACGCTCGATATCGATGCTGAGCGCCTACGCGCGCATCTGGAAACGCTCGTATAGCAAGACTGACACCCGCGTAATGCGGACAGTCTAGCGTGCCATCGCGTCGCGGCCGGCCTTGACCCGCTTGCGCTGTTTGGCGCGCTCCTCGCCGGTCAGGCGCTCAAAGAGATGCCCGATAATCGAGGCCAGCACCTGCTGAAACAGTGTGCCGCACATGACGGGGAACACGACCTCGCCGGGAAAATACTGCGTGGCGATGACGGCACCCGAAGAGATATTGCGCATGC
Organism: uncultured Collinsella sp.; assembly: GCA_934654775.1. Lineage (GTDB taxonomy): Bacteria > Actinomycetota > Coriobacteriia > Coriobacteriales > Coriobacteriaceae > Collinsella. The sequence goes on along the minus strand of CAKUGR010000007.1, from coordinate 12,399 downwards.
CGCAGGTAAAGCACATGGTGGTCGTCTCGCTATACGGCAGGTGCAGGGCGCGTGCGACCAGAATGCCGATGATAAAGCCGCTGATGGCGAACACCAGGATAAAGAGGGCGACTTCCAAGCGCTCAACATTCATGCGCAGCACGTACTCGCTCATGGCGGTGGAGTTGGATGCGATGACGCCCATCATCATGAACTTGCAGGCGGGCGAGAGCGCGGGGGAGAGCTTCTCGTGACCCCAGCCGCGCGTGAGCTCGTTGATGACGATACCGAGCACGGCGGGGATGGCGATCATAAAGGCCATGTTCTGCATCATGCTCGGCACATCGATCGAGACGGTGGCGCCCAGCAGGAGCTTGAGCGTAAGAGGAATCGTCACAGGTGAGATGACCGAGGACGTCAGGATGATGGTGAGCGCGAGCGGGCCGTTGCCGCCGAACATGCTAATCCACATAAAGGCGGTGACGGCTACGGGCACGCTGTATTCGAGCACGATGCCGCAGACAAGGTTGGGGTTGGAACCAAAGAACAACGATCCCATGGCATAGGCGGCGATGGGGATGAGCACTGCCGAGACCAACAGCGCCAGAATCAGGTGTAGCGGACGACGGAATACCTCGGCCACCTGGTGAAAGGTGTTGCTGAGCGCACCTTGGAACGTCATAAAAGCAAACAGGGCGGGAACGATGGGCTTGAGCACGCCGATCTGCTGGGGAAAGAGCACACCGAGCGCCACGCAAATCGGGACGATGACCTGCATGTGCCCCGCGAGGAACTTACCCAGTCCAATCCATTGCTTCATATATCCCTGCGACTCCCTTTGCCCATGAATGCATATGAATGGATATGCTAGACGCTTGCATGCGTTCGTGCGGCAGAAACGCTCGAATATTTCGAGGATGTTGCCGTCTTCGTTTGCCGAAACCGGGGCGTACTGCGGCGTTTTGCGTCCGTGCTGCACGGTATAATAAATCCGTTCAACAGATCTGCCTGCCGAAGCGGGCATACACAGAGGACTCATCGCTATGAACCGTGAGAGGTATCGCGGCGACCTGCCCCTATCGGGGGTGGGCGCCTATGTCATCGCTTAAGACGACGCATCGCTGGGCGGTCGCCCAGCAAAATCCCGAGCTCGAAAAGGAGCTTTCGGCCGGTCTGGGCATTCCCGGGCTGGTGGCGCGCATTATGGTCGCGCACGGCATTGGCTCCATCGAGGAGGGCCAGCTGTTTTTGACGCCTTCGCTCGACCGCGACTGGGCCGACCCACTCATTATTCCGGGTATGTCGGTCGTTGCCGACCGCGTCGAGCGTGCCATTCGCAACCACGAGCACATCGCCGTCTTCGGCGATTTTGATGTCGACGGCATTACGTCGACCTGCCTGCTGACCGAGGCACTGCATACGTTTGGCGCCGATGTCACGCCGTTTATTCCGCATCGCTTTGACGAGGGCTACGGTCTTTCGCGCGCGGCGCTCGACCGCGTTAACGAGCTCGCTCGCCCCCAGCTGATCGTGACCGTCGATAACGGCATCGCCGTCAAGGAAGAGGTTTCCTATCTGGAGAGCCTGGGGATCGATTTGGTGGTCACGGACCATCACGAGCCCTCCGACCAGGTGCCGCAGGGCGTGCCCCTGACCGACCCTAAGCTCGAGGACGAGGGTCCCTCGCGCGAGCTTGCCGGTGCCGGCGTGGCACTCAAGCTGGTGCAGGTTTTGGGCGAGCGTCTGGGCAAGCCGTCGTATTGGCGTTCGCTGATCGAGGTTGCGGCGCTTGGTACCGTGTCCGACATGATGCCGCTCACGCCCGAGAATCGCGCACTGGTCGCCGAGGGCATCCAGCAGATGCGCGTGACCGCCCGCCCCGGCTATATCGCGCTGGCCGCGCTCGCCAAGGCCGACCTCTCTAGCATTACGGCCGATGGCCTGTCGTTTTCGCTCATTCCTCGCTTGAACGCCGCCGGCCGCATGGCCGATCCCAAGCTGGCGCTCGACCTGCTGCTTGCCCGCGATCCCATCGAGGCAAGCGCGCTGGCGGCCGAGCTCGAGGAGATCAACCGTCAGCGCCGCGAGATCGAGGCTGAGCTCACACGCGACGCCATGGCAAAGGTCGAGGAGACCTATGATGGCGGTCGCGCAATCGTCGTGGGTGGCGAGGGCTGGCACGAGGGCGTCAAGGGTATCGTAGCGAGCCGCCTGACCAACCGTTATCACGTGCCGGCGCTGCTCTTCTCGATCGAAGACGGTATCGCTCGCGGTTCGGGTCGCTCGGTGGGCAAGGTCAACCTGTTCGACGCCGTAGAACGCTGCTCCGATCTGCTGATTCGTCGCGGCGGGCATGCGGGCGCGGTGGGCGTGACTATCGAGGCATCCAAGCTCGATGAGTTCCGCCGCCGTCTTTCCGCCGTACTGTCCGAGCTTCCTGCCGAGGACTTTGAAGACACCGACGAGGTTGCTGCTACTGTCGACCTTTCCGAACTGAATATCGAGACCATCGAACAGATTTCTCGCCTTGAGCCGTTTGGCCAGGGCAACAAGGTGCCGCTGTTGGCCGCCGAGGGCGTGACGATGTGCGATCGCGCCGTGGTGGGCAAGACCGGCGAGCACATGCGCTTTGTGGCGACGGATGGCGCCGCGAGCGTGCCGGCCATTATGTTCCGCGTGCCGCAGATCGATAGGCTCATCAATTGCGATAGCGCTGTCGATTTGGTGTTCGAGGCCGTGGCCGAGCATTGGCAAGGTCGCGTAAAGCCCAAGCTCATGATCAAGGATGTCTTGGTCCGTGATACCGCGGCGCCCAATATCGACGATCCGGCATGTCAGCTTCGTCGCGGCGTGGAGCCTGCGGACGCTGGTCTTCGTCTGGAGTCCCGCAAGCGCCAAACGCTCGCCCAGCTTTCCTATACCGAGCTGACGCGCTCGCTTATCCATAGCTTTATCGGCTCGAACCAGCCGCACCGCGCGCAGGTCGAGGCGCTCGATGCCCTGGCCGATCACCAAAGTGTTCTGGCCGTTATGGGAACGGGCCGCGGAAAGTCTCTTATCTTTCATGTGCACGCCGCGCGCGAGGCGGTCCTTCGTGGGCGTGCGAGCATCTTTGTCTATCCGCTGCGTGCGCTCGTTGCCGACCAGGCCTATCACCTCTCGTCGACGATGGCCGCGCTCGGTATTGGCGTAGGCGTACTGACTGGCGAGACCGTGGAGGCGGCGCGCGATGACGTGTTTGCCGGCTTGGCTTCGGGCCGCACCGGCATCGTGCTCACGACGCCCGAGTTCCTGTCCATTCACCGCGACCGGTTTGCGCGTTCGGGGCGCATCGGTTTCGTCGTTATCGATGAGGCGCATCATGCCGGTCTTGCCAAGGGCGGCGACCGCAGCGCCTATCTCGACATGCCCGATATCCTCAAGGCCCTGGGCGATCCGGTCGTTATGGCGGCGACGGCCACCGCGACGGCTCCGGTCGTGGCCGAGCTCGCCCGCGTGCTGCCGATTACCCGCACAGTGGTCGACGAGACGGTGCGCGAGAACCTGCAGCTCGAGGACGACCGCGATCTTGCGAGCCGCGAGAACCGCCTGGTGTCCATCGTGGCGACGGGGGAGAAGACCGTCATCTACGTCAACTCGCGCGACCAGTCCGTGGCGCTCGCCAAGACGCTGCGCAAGCGCGTGCCCGATTGCGCGACCCGTATCGCGTTCTATAACGCCGGACTTGCGCGCTCCGATCGCCGCCGCGTGGAGGAAGCATTCCGAGACGGAAGCCTCAGCTGCATCGTTTCGACATCGGCCTTTGGCGAGGGCGTGAACCTGCCCGATATCCGCCATGTCGTGCTCTACCACATGCCGTTTGGCGCCATCGAGTTCAACCAGATGAGCGGACGCGCCGGCCGCGATGGGCGGCCTGCCGTGATTCACCTGCTCTATTCGTCACGCGACGCCCGCATCAACGAGCGCCTGCTCGATTGCTATGCGCCCGAGCGCGACGAGCTCGTCACGCTCTATCGCGCGCTGCAGACGATGTGGCGCTCCAACCGCGGCAAGACCGGAGACGATTCGTTTAGCGCGAGTGATATCGATATCGCGCAGATGTGCCTTGCCATCGATGCCCGCACGCCAGTTGATGAGCGCTCGGTGGAAAGCGGACTGGGAATCTTCGAAGAGCTTGGTTTCTGCCGCGTTTCGGGGTTTGACGACACACGTCGCATCGCGATGGCCGAAAACCCCGGCCGCGTGCAATTGAGCAGGTCAATCCGCTATTTGGAGGGCCTGCGCTCGCGCATGGAGTTCTCGGCTTTCCGGAGCTGGGCGCTCGATTCGTGCGCTTCTGATATGCTAGCCAAAGTTAACCGCCCGATCGTACCGCGGGCCTAGGGGAAGGGGACCTCGATGGATGCCGCAGCCCGTACCGCCCATGATTCCACCCTCCAGCCGTTCTCGGAGATGGAGCACTATAAGCATGCCGATGAGCTGCCGCCCGAGATTATGGCGGACAGCTACGACAAGCTGGAGCGCCTGTGCCTCAAATATATGAATGAGGACGACTTCTCTAAGGTGGAGCAGGCCTACTGTTTTGCCGCCGAGAAGCACTGCAACCAAAAGCGCCGCTCGGGTGAGATGTACATCAACCATCCCGTCGAGGTGGCCATCATTTTGGCCGACCTCAAGATGGACTGCGACGTGGTGTGCGCCGCGCTGCTGCACGATACTGTCGAGGACACCGAGACCTCGCTTGCCGATGTCTCGGGCCTGTTTGGCGATACGGTGGCCGAGCTTGTCGACGGCGTGACCAAGCTCACCAACATCGAAGTCGATAGCATGGACGAGAAGCAGGCGCTCACGCTGCGCAAGATGTTCCTCGCCATGTCCAAGGACATCCGCGTCATCATCGTCAAACTCGCCGACCGCCTGCACAACATGCGTACGCTGGCGGCGCTTCGCGAGGACCGTCGCCTGTTTAAGGCGCGCGAGACCATGGACGTGTATGCGCCCCTGGCCGACCGTCTGGGCATGAGTTCCATTAAGTGGGAGCTCGAGGACCTGTCCTTCTTCTATCTGGAGCCCGACGCCTATCAGCGCATCGCGCGCATGGTGGCGGAGTCACGCGAGGTTCGCGAGCGCTATCTGGCCGAGACCATCAAGACGCTCACCGACGAGCTCAACCGCATTGGCCTGGAGGACTTCCAGATTAACGGCCGTTCCAAGCACTATTGGTCCATCTATCAAAAGATGAAGCGCAAGGGCAAGGAATTCTCCGAGATCTACGACCTGGTGGCGCTGCGCGTCATCACACATTCGGTGCGCGATTGCTACTCCACGCTCGGCGCGGTGCATACGCTGTGGCACCCCATGCCCGGTCGCTTTAAAGACTATATCGCCATGCCCAAGGTCAATAACTACCAGTCGCTCCATACGACAGTTATCGGCCCCACGGCCCGCCCGCTCGAGATTCAGATTCGAACCTATGAGATGCATGAGCAGGCCGAGTACGGCATTGCCGCCCACTGGCTCTATAAGAAGTCGGGCGGATCGTCTGCGTCTAAGACCAATGATGCCCAGCGTCTGGACGACCAGATTAACTGGCTCAAACATTCGCTCGATTGGGCTGCGTCTGATGAGATCACCGACGCCAAGGAATACCTGCATTCGCTGAAGGTCGACCTGTTCGACCAGGAGATCTTTGTCTTTACGCCCAAGGGCGAGGTCATGGCGCTCCGTGCCGGCTCCACCCCGCTCGACTTTGCCTACGCCGTTCACACCGAGGTTGGAAACCACTGCGTCGGCGCTAAGATCAACGGTGCGGTGGCCCCGCTCACGCACGAGATCAAGACGGGCGACCGCGTTGAAATCCTGACCAACAAGAGTTCCAAGCCGTCGCGCGATTGGCTCAAGATCGTTAAGACACCTTCCGCCAAGTCAAAGATCCGCCGCTATTTTGCCGCCGCGACTAAGGACGATGACGCCGCCGCCGGTCGCGATATTCTGGCCAAAGATCTTCGCAAGCGCGGGTACGGTATTTCCACGCCGCGCTCGACGCGCGCACTCAATGCCGTTGCGGAGCAGTTTAACTACAAACAGCTCGAGGACCTGTTCGCGGCAGTTGGTGCCGGCAAGGTCGCTCCGCGCGCTGTGGCCAACAAGGTCGAGCAAATCTTGGATCCCAAGCCCGAGGAGCAGCTCACCAAGGCCGAGGCCATCGCCGAGGTCGTGAAACAGCCTGCCCGTGGCTCCAACCGCAAGCCGCAAAAGCGCGGCAAGAGCGCGAGCAACGGCATCATCGTCAAGGGCGAGAGCAACAGCGGCCTGCTGGTGCGTCTGGCGCATTGCTGCAATCCCGTGACGGGTGACGATATCGTCGGCTTCATCACGCGCGGTCGCGGCGTCTCGGTGCACCGTGCCAACTGCCCCAACGTCAAGGGTCTTATGGAGCATCCCGAGCGCATGATCGACGTGGAGTGGGACGGCGCCGCCGACACCCTCTTCCAGGTTGAGATCGTGGTCGAGTGCCTGGACCGTATGGGTCTGCTCAAGGACGTCACCATCGCCATCGGCGATGCGGGCGGCAACATCCTTTCGGCCGCCACGTCGACCAACCGCGAGGGCATCGCAACGCTGCGCTTCATGGTCGAGATTTCGGATGCGAGTGGCCTGGATCCGCTGCTGGCCTCTATCAGCAGCGTCGACTCGGTCTACGACGCCCGCCGCCTCATGCCCGGCGAGGGCGGAGCGCAACTCAAGCGCCGTGTGTAGGTGCGAGAGTCCCGCAGCATCATAGATATTTGGTTACGTCGAGGCATCTTTGGTGCCTCGACGTATTTAGAAGGAGAGCATACGTATGGACGATATGACTTTGGACCTGACACCTCGGGGAGCGGCTTCGATTGAGACGCTGGTCAACGGCCCGATTCAGACCAACAGTTACGCCGTGATTTCGGATGACGAGTGCTTAATCGTCGATCCGGCGTGGGAGGGTGAGCGTCTTGTGGAGCATATTCGCACCGAACATCCTGGGGTACGCGTGCTCGGCGCCGTCTGCACGCACGGTCATGCCGACCATGTTGGTGGGGTTGCCGGGGTGCGAACTGCCGTTGGCGACGGCGCACTATATGAGTTGTGCGCTAAGGACGTGATGGTACCTCGCGCAAATATCGAGGAGCAACGCGCCATGTGGGGCATCGAGACACCCGATCCGGGTGAGCCGACGCGCCTGCTCGCCGAGGGCGATACGATTGAGGTGGGCGACGTCTGCCTGCAGGTAATCGAGACCCCAGGGCATACACCGGGCGGCATCGTCTTGTTTGCTGCGACCAAGCAGGGAAACATCGCCTTCGTGGGCGACACGCTTTTCCCGGGCAGCCATGGTCGCACCGATCTATCCGGCGGTGACGAGGTGGCGATTATGCACTCGCTCGTCAAACTTGCCAAGATTCTTCCGCCCGATACCGTTTGCCTGACGGGTCACGGCGATTCGACCACCGTTGCACGCGAGCTCATGCAGAACCCATTCATGCAGATGTAGCTTAGAGGCCGTCTTTCGAATCACGAAGAACGTTCAATCGTCAAGTAATTTTCCCCAACGGGTCGATTCTGTGGGGCAAACGGTCAAAATTTGCCCAATCGGATGATATTCGTGAACAAACGAACGTTTATGCTGCGGTATGCCGTGGTAAAATCACAGGCGTTATCGGAGCAACCTTACAGGAGGTTTCTTTTATGCTCGTCAACGCAGCAGACATGCTCAAGAAGGCCGAGGCCGGCAAGTACGCTCTCGGTGCCTTCAACACCAACAACCTCGAGTGGACCCTGGCTATTCTCCAGGCCGCCGAGGAGGCCAAGTCTCCGCTGATCCTTCAGTGCACCGCTGGTGCCGCTAAGTGGATGGGCGGTTTCAAGGTCTGCGCCGACATGGTTAAGGCTGCCGTCGAGGCTACGGGCGTTACCGTTCCCGTCGCCCTTCACCTCGATCACGGTTCTTACGAGGACTGCTTCAAGTGCATCGAGGCCGGCTTCACGTCCATCATGTATGACGGCTCTCACGAGGAGACCTTCCAGCTTAACCTCGACCGCACCAAGGAGCTCGTTGAGCTTGCCCACTCCAAGGGCATGTCCATCGAGGCCGAGGTCGGCGGCATCGGCGGCACCGAGGACGGCGTGACCTCCAACGGCGAGCTCGCTGACCCTGCTGAGTGCAAGCAGATTGCCGACCTGGGCGTTGACTTCCTCGCCTGCGGCATCGGCAACATCCACGGCGTGTATCCCGCCGACTGGGCCGGCCTTTCCTTCGAGCGTCTGGGCGAGATCAAGGCTCAGACCGGCGACCTGCCCCTCGTTCTGCACGGTGGCACCGGCATCCCCGAGGATCAGATCAAGAAGGCCATCTCCCTGGGTATCTCCAAGATCAACGTCAACACCGACCTGCAGCTCGTCTTCGCCAAGGGCGTCCGCGAGTACATCGAGGCTGGCAAGGATCAGCAGGGCAAGGGCTTTGACCCCCGCAAGCTCCTCAAGCCTGGTCGCGACAACATCGTTGCCCGCACCAAGGAGCTCATGGAGGAGTTTGGCTCCGTCAACAAGGCGTAAGCGTCGCTAAACTTCCCGCCGGAAGCCCCGTCCCCCTACACTGTTTCCTTTGCGCTCACCTGGCTTCGCCAGAAGTCGCGCCGAGGAAACAGCTCCGGGGGACGGGGCTTCCTTCGTTTTCCGCCGCAGGGTTACGGGGCTGAGATAATTTAATAGCTACCGTTTATCGGTGTTGGGGGCTCCTTGGTTGGGGCTTTTGTTTTTGTGTCGGTACAATGGGTTCAGTTTGTCGTTTGATGTGGGAGTGGTTATGGCTGTTGTTGATGTGTTGCCTTCGGACGGGAAGGTTGTTGTCGAGGGGCCTGTTGGGTGTTCTGTTGATGTTTGCTGTGATGATTTTCGTCATCTCGATATTGGATTGCCGCCTGAGATTCTTCGTCTCAAGGATGCTGGGTATCTGAAGCAGGCTGTTGAAGCTTGTGATTGCCTCTTGGAGCAGAATCCCGATCCTTCTCTGGCTGCTTGTGTTCGTGCCGAGCGGTACCGCATGCTTGAGACGCCGCTTCATTTTTCGGTGTCGCGCAATCAGGCTATTGCGATGATTCGCGAGGAGTGGCCTGAGTTTACCGAAGAGCAGTTTGATGATCTGATTAATCGTAAGCGTATTGACTGGCGCTTCATCGATGGCGAGCTGTTTGTTCTCGACAACTTCCTCGATTCGCTTCGCGTGTATCCCAAGGAGGTTCCGGGCTTGCGTCCCGATCCTACGGACGGCATAGCGCTGCGCAACCAGATGCTCAAGGAGATGGAGTCGCAAAACGGGTTGACTCGCGTCATCACGCTTAAGGCGTCCGTATCTGTCCCTGGGGCTTTGGAGGGGGAGACCGTTCGCGCGTGGCTTCCCGTTGCCGCCGCCTGCCGTCAGCAGTCTCAAGTTGAGATTCTCGACATCACGCCGAAGGGCACCGTTGCTTCTGAAGACGTTTCGGCTCGTACTGCCTCGTGGACATCTTCGACTGAGCGTTCATTCTCGGTGACCTATCGCTATCACATCGATGCCGCCTATTGCGACGTCTATGGGGGTACGCTTCCGTCTCATCCGTGCATGGACACGCCGCTGCCCGAGGATGCTTCCGAGGACCGTCCGCACATTGCGTTTACGCCGTACCTGCAGCAGCTGACGGAGCGTGTTATTGACGGGCTCGAGGATCCGCTCGATCGCGCCCGAGCCATCTATGATTACCTGACGCTGCATATCGACTATCGCTATCAGCCGCCGTACCTGCTTTTGGGATCTATTGCCGATGATTGTGCACACTCGCTCCGCGGCGATTGTGGCGTTATGGCGCTCACGTTTATCACCATGTGTCGCATTGCGGGCGTTCCTGCCCGTTGGCAGAGCGGCCTGTATGTTGCGCCCGATTCGGTGGGGCCGCACGATTGGGCTGAGTTCTATACGCCACAGACCGGTTGGCTTAACGCCGACGTATCGTTTGGTTCCTCGGCACGCAGGATGGGGGAGGAGTGGCGTCGTCGTCACTACTTTGGCAATCTCGACCCGTGGCGTATGGTGGCCAACAATCGATTCCAGGCTGAATTCGTGCCTGCTTTTGATGGCATGCGCGAGGATCCCTATGACAACCAGATGGGCGAAGCCTCGGTTAACGGACGCGGGTGCCGCCGGCGCGAGATGCTCCACTCGGTCGAACTCATCGAAATGCTCGAAGTTCCATTTTCGGACTAATCAACAGAAAGCTGTGATAAACTAACTCACGCATTACGTGCCCGAGTGGCGGAATTGGCAGACGCAGTGGACTCAAAATCCACCGTTGGCAACAACGTGCGAGTTCGAGTCTCGCCTCGGGCACCATACATGCAAGTGAGCGTTCAAGGGGGTCAAGGCCCCCTTTTTCGTGCCGAACTCGCGTGAGCGCGCGGAGCGTTAAGCAAACAGGCCTGTGGCCTGTTTGTAGCGGAGCGTGGCGAGGGCGCCGTGCGCCCGAAGCCCGGGGCTTCGCGAAGCGAAGGCCCTTCGAGTCTCGCCTCGGTCACCATACATGCAAGTGGACGTTCAAGGGGGTCAAAGCCCCATTTTTCGTGTACGTAATGTGATAACGCGCGGTACGTGTTATTATCGCCAAGGCATTGTTCCCGCAATGCCCTAAAGAGGAACCCGAGGGTTCCCACCTTTTGGCGCCAATGAGCAGCTGACTGGTCATACAACTTAGATTCCCTTCCTCATAGTGAGGATGTCTATGTGTACGACCTGGTTGCTGAGAAGCGCCGGGTTATTTTTTTATGAATGGAGGTAGGGAAAATAGCTAAGTCTGATGACACCCGCATCAACGACGAGATCACTGCATCTTCGTGCCGTTTGATTGGCGTCGATGGCTCTCAGCTCGGCCTGTTCGCCATCCGCGATGCCCAGCGCGTCGCCGACGATCAGGGTCTCGACCTGGTCGAGATCGCTCCCAACGCCGAGCCGCCGGTCTGCAAGGTCATGGACTACGGTAAGTTCAAGTACCAGCAGGCCATGAAGGCCAAGGCTGCTCGTAAGAACCAGTCCAAGGTCGAGGTTAAGGAAATGAAGTTCCGACCCAAGATCGACGTTGGCGACTACGAGACCAAGAAGGGCCACGTTCTGCGTTTCCTCAAAAAGGGCGCACGCGTTAAGATCACCATAATGTTCCGCGGCCGTGAGATGGCTCACCCGGAGCAGGGTCTTAACGTTCTCGAGCGTCTCGCCGAGGATCTCAAGCCTTACGCTACGGTCGAGTCCAAGCCTAAGATGGAAGGCCGTAACATGCTTATGCTGCTCGCCCCGATTAAGGGTGCCTTTGATGAGGATAAAGCGGCAAGCGATACCAAGTAACTAGTGTTCTGTAACCGATTAAGGAGTATTTCATGCCTAAGATGAAGTCCCACAGCGGCACCAAGAAGCGTTTCCGCAAGACTGGTACCGGCAAGCTTATGCGCGCCAAGGCTTTCAAGAGCCACATCCTGAGCAAGAAGTCCACCAAGCGTAAGCGTGGCTTCCGTCAGGAGACCGAGATCGCCGCTGCCGACCGCAAGGTCATCAAGTCGCGTCTCGCCTAAGTTCGCGTTCCCGTTTTTCGTTTTACCGTCTAGGAGTTGATAGAACATGGCACGTATTAAGCGCGCTGTTGCCGCCAAGAAGAAGCGCCGTACCGTTATGCACCGTGCGAAGGGTTACTACGGTGCCGCTTCGCGTACTTACAAGCATGCTAAAGAGCAGGTCCAGCACTCCCTGCAGTATCAGTATCGTGATCGCCGCAACAAGAAGCGCGAGATTCGCTCTCTCTGGATCACCCGCATCAACGCTGCCGCTCGCCTGAACGACATCTCTTACTCTCAGTTCATGCACGGCCTGAAGGTTGCCGGCATCGAGCTCGACCGCAAGGTCCTGGCTCAGATGGCTTACGAGGACATCGAGTCCTTCAACGAGCTGGCTGCCATTGCCAAGAAGGCTCTCGAGGCCTAATAGATTCTGTTGAATCGCTAGGGGAGTGTCGCACTGTGCGCGACACTCCCTCTTTTTTATCGAAAGCGCTGGTTTACATAGCAAAAAGCGCGGGTAGATAAACACTTACAGGTGACCGATCTTTATATGTCTCTTAACCGAAGGGTCATCATCTGATACGTGCGGTCTTGCTGCACTCGACTTTCTACTCCCTATATAGAAAGCCATAGATTGTGTAGGACTTGTGAAGAGTGGAATTGACGTCCCACACGGCTTCGCGGTCTGGCAATATATCTCCTTGCCGCGCGGCCCGGTCGAACCGGATGAGCCGCCAGGCGTGCACCTTGAGAACCGGATACTGCGAGGATGGACACTTCCGAGTGTCGCATCCGGGCAGACATCGAACCATT